>JANRJV010000088.1:0-40215 GCA_033763795.1 Planctomycetota bacterium | reverse complement strand
ACTGGCGCTGGGCGTAGAGCGCGCGGGCGTCCGCGTTGATGTGCGGGAAGGCGGGGTCCGGGCCCAGCAGCTCGTCGAGGAGGGGGCGCCACTCTTTGCGGATGAGGGCGAGGCCCAGGCGGTGGTTGTTCTGGCGCGAGCCGAAGCGCTGCTCTCCGGCGAAGTTGGGGACGCCCATGGTTTCGAGCGTGCGGAGGACGCGGAGGGCGGGGACGGCTTTGGACATGTCCACGCCGCGGATGCGGACGACGAAGCGATTGCCCCTCAGGTGGCCCAGCCTGAGCTTGTTGGCGTGCATGGAGGCGTTGAGCACGGTGACGCGCTCGTTCTCGAGCATGGGGAAGTCGGCGTGCGTGCGTCGCGGCGTGTGGACGCTGATGATCTGGCGGGTGACGGCGTGCTTGTCCTTCATCCCCGCGTAGCCGACGGCGGAGGGGCGGACGCCGAAGTGCCGGGCGATGAGGTGGACGAGCTGCGAGGTCGACAGGCCGCGCTTCTCGACGAAGAGGTAGATGTGCTCGCCCTGCCCGGCGGGCTCGTAGAGCGGGATCTCTTCGACGAAGAAATCCGTGTCCCGCTGTCGGAGCTGGCCTCCCACGCCCGGGACGTCGCTGGTGAGAAAGGGTGGCTCGCTGCAGGTCATCCGGGGGCAGATGGTAGGGACCGGGGCGTCGGGGGGCGTGGGGGCGCGCTCGCCGCCGCGCTCGCGGCCGGGCGGGGGCTCAGGCCTCGCTCTGCGCCTCGGTGAGCACGTGCTCGGCGACGAAGATGGGCACGCTCTTGGCGATTCCGACGGCGATGGCGTCGCTGGGCCGGGAGTCGAGGCGCATGATCTTTCCGTCGGCCTGCCTGATGTCGAGGGTGGCGAAGAAGGTGTGCTCGCTGAGGTCGTTGATGGTGATGGACTGCAGCTCGGCGCCGAAGGCCTCGATCATGTTGGCGAGCAGCTCGTGGGTCTGCGGGCGCTTGATCTCGATGCCGCGGAGCCGGCGCTCGATGGCCTGCGCTTCGGGCAGCCCTATGACGATGGGGAAGGTGCGGTCGCCGTCGACCTCTCGCAGCTCGATGATCTGATAGTCATTCGTTTCGCGGATCAGGATGCGGCTGAGTTCCATCTGCACGTTCATGGCTTCGCCCTCGACCGAACCGGGATCATCGTCTGCAGCCCGGACGCCGGAGTCAATCTCCCGGCGCTCAGTCGGAGACGAGCGGGCCCGGGCGGTTCCGGCGGTGGGCGCGCCACGCGGCGACGAGCGCTCCGAGGCTCATGGGGCGGGCCCCCTGGCGGCGTCGCGCGGCGCCGATCCTGAAGAGTCTTGCCCAGTGCCGGTAGAGCAGCCCGTACGTCCACCACACGCTCTTGGCGGGGTCGTACATGCTGGTCGATTCGCTGGACGTGCCGTTGAGCTCGACGATGGCGAAGCCCGCGCCGCGGGCGAGCTCCTCGGGGCTGGTGAAGCGGAGGTCGAAGCGGCCGAAGTCGAGCGCTCCGCCGCCCGCGCCGCGGTAGGAGCGGGCGATGGCGTCGATGCGTTCAGCGAGGGCGGGGGTGATGGCGGGCATGGCGTCGTAGAACTTGGTGCCCTGGCAGTGATTGCCCGCGATCCCCAGCGAGACGCGCTCGCCCGCGGCGGGGACGGAGTCGAGGCGGTCGCTCATGCGGGTGGTGAAGACGTCGGCCTGCATGCGCAGACGCGGGTGGTTCCAGATGAGCAGTTCGAGGGTGTGCTTGCCGTCGCCCGTGACGAAAGGGAAGTCCTTCCCCGTAGCGGAGAAGACCTCGCCCGGCCAGGAGTCGACGGGGCCCTGATCGCGCGGGACGCGTGCCCAGAGGACGCCCAGCTCCCCGGGGCCTGGGTGATAGCGCTGGACGATGACGTCGCGCGTCATGACGCGGAAGTATTCGATGACGTCGTCCTCGTTGCGGGCGAGCTTTACGCCGTAGCCCCGGAACCCCTGGTCGGGCTTGAGGATGACGGGGTAGCCGCCGAGCTCGGGGGTGCCGGCGACGGCGGCGAGGGCCCTGGCGGCGCGTTCTTCGGCGGGGACGCCGCCTCGGACGAGGATGTGCGGCAGGACGTGGTCGCGTGCGCCGCCGCGCTCGAGGCCCTGAAGGAGTTCGGACTTGGATTCGCCGATGAGTCCGCCGCCGGCGGGGACGCCGGGATTGGCGCACGAGAAGGTCATGAGCCCGCGGCGCAGGGCCATCCAGAGGAAGCCCGGGACGAAGGGCAGATAGAAGATCCACGCGGGCCAGAACTCGGGGGTGATGAAGCGGCGGAGGTCGGCCTTCAGGCGGTCGCGGCCCATCTCGGTCGTCTCGTAGCCGACGAGGCGCAGCACGAGGAACATGACGATGATGGCGGCGACGATCGCCCACGGGCCGTGGAACACGGACTTGAAGACCTCGAGCACGCTGGGCCCGACGATGATGGTGATGGCGAGCAGGAAGGGCGTCCAGAGGAACGCGGCCAGCGCGACCCACATGAAGAAGATGTGCGAGCGGCGCGAGAGGATGCCCGCGGCGACGAACGTGGGCAGGCGCGTGCCGGGGAGGAAGCGCGAGAGCATGACCGCCTTGCCCGTGTGCTTGTCGAGGACCTCGCCCCATTTGACGAGGCTCTTCTCGGTGATGGCGCCGCGGATGAAGGGCAGGCTCAGCACGCGGCGCCCGAGAATGCGGCCCAGGAGCCACAGCGACAGATCGCCCAGAAAGATGGCGATCAGGCAGCCCAGCAGGCCCACGCCCCAGTCGATGGACTGGCTGGCGATGAGCAGGCCGACGGTGATGGTCGTGAGGTCTTCGCTGACCATGGTGGCGGCGAAGATGAGCCCGATGATGGCCCACCAGGGCGTGCCGTGGGTGATCTCGACGCCGCCGAGCTTCTTTGTGATGTGCGCTTCGGGCGGGCAGAGGATGGCGGCGCTGCGCACGAGCGGCCCGCCCGGCTCGTCGTGCTGGGCGATGAACGCGAGCGTGTGGGCGGCGCCGTCGGTCAGGGCTTCGAGCTTGCCCATGGGCGGCCCGAGCGGGATGAAATGGTCCGCGTCGAGCATGACGAGCGAGGAGGGGACGATGCGCCGGGCGTGCTCTTCGGCGCCCCAGGCTGGGACGAGGAAGTCGTGGCGTCCGTGCAGGATGAGCGTGGGGGTGCGGAGCGACTCCATGAGGGAGCGCATGGGGCGGAGGTCGCTGTCGAGGAAAGGGCGGAGGAGCGTCCAGCGCGTGGCGCGGGAGCCGAGCAGGCCGAAGTGCGGGAGAACCTCGGGGAGCGCGACGAGCAGCGTGTGGCCCACGCGGTACTTGAAGTGCTCGAAGAAGTAGCTGCCCGAGCCCTCGGTCTCCTGCGTGCCGATGGAGGCGAGCAGCGTGAGCGAAGCGACCTTGTCCGGTGCGAGCGAGGCCATCACGAGCCCGGCGCCGCCGCCCTGGGACCATCCGAGCACGTGGGCCCGCGGGATGCCGAGCTGCTGCATCGCGGCGAGGACGAGGCGGCCCGACGCGGCAACGGAGTAGCTGGGCGCGTCGCGGCCCGAGGCGCCGGAGCTGGGCAGGTCCGGCGCGTAGACGTCGTAGCCGGCGGCGGCGAGGAGCGGGGCGAAGGTCTCGAAGTCGGCGCCGCCCCCGGACGGGCAGCCGTGGAGCAGGATGATGGGCGGGCGGGGCCCCGGGCCGGCGCCGAGCCGGTCGCGCACGGAGGTCCACGCGCGGGCGAGCACGCTGTCGAGCGGCGGGGCCTGGGCCGCCTTCCACGAGACGACCGACATGCGGTAGGGCTCGTGGCGACCGGCGAGCGGGCCGGCGTCGGTCATGCGCGGCAGGGCGAGCTCGAAGCGCTGCGCGCCGGGGGGAGTCTGCGGCGCGGTCGGGAGCCGGCGCCACGCGACCACGTTCGAGAAGACCAAGAGCGCGACGTAGAGCCAGAGCCACCGCGCCTTGAGGAACTTCAGCAGGCCGGCCCAGCCATTCAGCATCGCACCCGTCCGCGTCCCGGGGAGGCCGACGGGGCCCCGAGCCGGGTGGACGAGCGTACCGTCGAGTGCTGAGCCGGCGGCCGCGACAGGGAGAGCTCGGCGCGGCGCGGGCCCGCGTCATCACGGTAGATCATCACCGCCTGACCGGGGGATTCACCCGGCGGCGGCAGCTCGATGGTCGTGACGGAGACGGTGCGTGCCTCGGGCCGCTCCATGCGCACGGAGATGTCGGGCCGATCGGGCCAGCGGTGGTCGTGGAAGGCGTCCTGTGCGGCGGGCTCGAAGGCGTGGCGCTCGAACCACTGCTCGAAGAGCGTGAGGCGGGGCGTGACCAGCTCATCTCCCAGTCCTGAGCTGACAAAGCATGCGGGCGGCTGCTCGTTCTGCCCCCGGCCAAGCTCCCGGCCGTCCCAGGTGGCGTCGAGCACGAGGTCCGCCGAGGCGGCGACGAGGCGGAACGGCGCGAAATCGTCGAGGGCGATGGCCTGCAGATGCTCCATCGCGAGGCGGGGATCGGGCAGCCCCGCGAGCATGGGGATGAGCAGACCCCGCGAGCGCCGGCCCGGAGCGGCGCCGCCCCGCGGGTTGCCGTTGAGCAGCGCGAACACGACGCCCCGGGCGCTGACCGCGACCCACGTGCCGCCCGCCTGCGAGTCGACGGGCCACAGGGCGCTGACGCCCGGCTCGGGCTCGAAGAGGCGCGGCGGGAGGGCGGGCCCGCGGGACCGCAGCTCGTCGCGGCTGATCGCCGCTCGCAGCCCGCCGCCCGGCAAGGGAATGATCGAGATCGTGCACATGCGGGGATCGCCGAACGGACGGCTCAGCCGCGGATCGTCAGGGTCGCGCGCTCGTGATGGATTGTAGAGGGGGCCTTGCCGAAGTCCGAGGGAGGGTTGACCCCCTTTTCCCGGGCGATGGCGGCGATCATCGCGTGATGGTGCATGGCGTGGTGCATCGCGAAGGCCAGCTCGCGCCCCAGCGTCGAGGTGTGCTCGGCGGCGTCGCCCTCGCCCGAGAGCATCAGGCGGACGCGGACGGGCCGGTCCAGATGATGCTCGTCGAGGTCGAGCAGCCTGCCGGTCAGGTCCGCGACAAGCGAGAGGGCGGCGCCGGCGGCGCGCTCGACGGGGGTGTCGCGTTCCCGATGGTCGTAGTCGATGACGCCCCCGACGGGCGCGGTGAGCGCTGCGGCGAAGTGATCGAGGGTGTGCCGGACGTGCTGCCCGATGGTGGAGCCTTTGATGACTTCGCTGGGCGTGGCGTACGCGTCGGGCCGCAGCCCGTCGAGGAAGCGGGCGCACTGGTCCAGCGTGGCGCGCGCGGCGGCGAGGGTTCCGCCCACGGGGCGGACGCTCGATCGATCATTCATCAGGCAGGACTCCGCGGATGTCAAACATCCCGCATGGTAGCGGGCGAGCAGTCTTTGATAGGGATCAGATCCGATCGGTTACGCGCCGAGCCGCGAGATTGGCATGCCCGGAGCGCCGGTCAGGTCGGTCCTTCTGCCGCGGTCCGCAGCAGTCCCTCGACATAGTCGCGGTGGTTGGCGCAGCGGGGCACCTTGTTCTGCCCGCCCAGACGGCCTCGGGAGGCCATCCAGCGGTGGAACGTGCCGGGCTCGACCGGGGTGACGTCGGGCGGGGCCATGCCCAGGTCGCCCGTGCGCTTGGTGTCGTAGTCGACGTTGGCGGTGCGGAGGGCGGCGTCGAACTCGTCGGCGAAGCTTCTCAGGGTTTTCTCATCGCGTGGGCCGGCCCATTCAACGACAAGCTCGAGCCCGCTCCGGCGGCCCTCGGCCGGATAGACCGGGGCCGCGGTGAACTCCTCGATGCGTGCGCCGGCGGCCTGTCGGGCGGCGACCACGCCGCGCTCGATGTCCTCGACGATGAGGTTCTCGCCGAAAGCGTTGATGAAGTGACGATGCCGGCCCACGATGCGCAGGCGCGGCGGCCCGTCGGGGGGGATGGTGTCGAACATCACGACGTCGCCGATCACGTAGCGCCAGAGGCCGGCGCAGGTGGTCATGGTGACGACGTAGCGCTGCCCGGGCTCCACCTCGTCGCACGTGAAGGCGCGGGCGTCGGGGCTGTCGATCTCTTCGAGCGGGACGAACTCGTAGAAGACCTCGAGGTCGGTGTGCAGGCGGAGGCCGGGGTCGCCCGCGCGGTCCTGCACGGCGATGAATCCCTCGCTGGCGGGGTAGACCTCGAGCCGGTGCGGGATGTCGACGGTCGGATCGCCCGACCAGACCTCGCGCACGCGCGGGTCGAAGGGCGCGTACTTGACCCCGCCGTGGACGAAGAGCGTGAGGTCGGGCCAGATGTCGCGGAGCGAGGCGGCGGGCCGGCCCTCGGCGCGGGCGAGCTCGACGACGCGCTGGAAGAGGACGAGCGACCAGGAGGCCATGCTGCTGACCATGCGCACATCCTGCCCGATGGACTGGCGGGCCATGGCGGCGATCTTGCTGGGCCAGTGGTCCATCAGGGCGATCTCGGCGCCGGGCGAGTAGACCTCCGTGAGGGGCCAGCGGATCAGCGGTGTGACGAGGCCCGAGAGGTCGCCCGTGCGGATGCCCTTCGGGCTGACGTCGAGCGAAGTGGAACCTCCCAGAAAGAGCAGCCGGCCGCTGGTCAGCGTGGGGAGGTCGACGCCGAAGCGCATGGCGTGAGCGAAGATGTCGAGGGCGGCGCGGTAGTTGCTGCGCATCATCTGGGCGGAGACGGGGATGTACTTCTGGCCGCCGGTGGTGCCGCTGGTCTGGGCCCAGTCGCGGACGATGCCGGGCCAGGTGACGTCGGGCTCGGCGCCCTCGCGCATACGCTGCATGAGCGGTCGGAAGGCCTCGTAGTCGGCGAGCGGGACGGCGTCGCGCAGGGCGCGGACCATGTCGTGGTCGGTGCGCGAGGCGACGGCGCCGAAGCCGTGGCGCCGGCCGAACTCGGTGTCCGCGGCCCTGATCAGCAGGCGGCGGAGCTGCCGGCGCTGGATGTCGCCGGCGTGGCGGGCCCACCAGGATTCGCCGGAGAGCTTGCGTGCGCGGCTGAGCAGGCGGAGCGTGAGCCCGGCGCCGACGAGCGCGGTCCAGCGGCGTGGGGCGCGTCGGGCTCTGGGCGGGGCCGGAGACACCGAGGCGGACGCGGCGAGGCTCATGGGCGGTTACGCGGCGCCGGCGCGCGAGGCGCCCGGGACGAGAGTGATGCGATCCGCGAGGTCCAGCTCGTCGAGATAGTCGGCGATGGCGGCCGAGAGCTCGTCGGGGCGCTCGATCTGCGGGGCGTGGCCGCAGCGGTCGAGCCAGACGAGCTTGCTGTTGGGGAGGAGCACGTGGAACTGCTCGGCGACCTCGGGGGGAGTGACGATGTCCTCCCTTCCCCAGACCAGAAGCGCGGGTGTGCGGAGGCCCGCCAGCTTTTCACCAAGATGATCGTTCTTGGCGCTGCGTCCGAGCTTGACGAGGGCGCGGGCGGCGGAGCGGCGCGAGAGCTCGGCGTAGGCCTCCTCGACCATGCCGGGCCACATGCGGGCGGGATCGTGGAAGAGCTCGCGGATCTTGCGTTCGAGCCAGGTGCGGCTGGGGTTGTGCTCGACGCCGCGCTCGAAGCCGCGCTCGAAGAGCCCGGACGACCCGACGAGGACCAGGGCGCGCACGAGGTCGGGCCTCTCCATCGCGATGCGTAGCGCCACGTGCCCGCCCAGCGAGTTGCCGACGAGCACGGCGGGCTGATCGACGAGGGTCTCGAGCACGCTGACGGTCAGGCGGGTCACGCCGTCGACGCTGCAGCCCGGGCCCCTCATCTCAAGCAGCGGCGGCTGGAGGACGAAGCACTCCGCCTTGTTCACCCAGCGACTCAGGCAGGGGAACCAGTGCTGGTTCAGCCCCAGCAGTCCGTTCAGCACGGCGAGGGGCCGACCGGCGCCCGCGCGATCCACGCGGATGTCCACGCCCGTGACCCGATCGTGCGTGCGCGCCGTGACCGGTTTGATGTCGGATTCGAGTCGCGCTTCGCTGTTCACGTCTGCACCCTCTGTCGAGCGGCCGGCAGTTGACCGGTTACTCGTTTCTCACGAGGAGAAATGTTAGTGATCGTTTCACCAGCCCACCAGTGGGCGGGCATCCATTCATGACGATCTCACAGTTTGTTAGGGTTCACTCATCGCGTCTTTCGCGGGCCTTGCGGACCGAAGACCAGATGCCTCGTGGGCAGCTCTCGGTCCATGACTGATCGCAGGTAGGCGGCCAGCAGTCGCGATGCCCGAACGACGGACGGGTTCCCGGCATCCAGGGCCGCGGCACGCTCGGAATCGAGGCGGGCCAGCACGTCGACGGTGTCCCGGCGGACCTGCCAGGAGGCTCCGGGCGCGTGGGCATCATCGTCGCTGATGACGCCGCCCGCTGTCGGGTCGAAACGCACGGTCGACGCGGAGGGTCGGCCCGCCCGGTCGGCGCCCGGCGCGGCTGATGCGTCGGACGCGCCGGATGTTGATGCGTCGGGCGGGGCGAGCCTTGGGCGGTACCCGATCTCGGTCAGGAGATCCCACTGAAGCAGGAGCAGCGGTCCTTCGACGGGCTCGCCGGGCGTCAGCCGACGCAGCGCTTCGAGCGTGGCGTCGAAGAGGCGCGGATGCGCATCGCCCGCCAGCACGGTGTGATGCAGCAGGTCGGCGATGTAGAGCCCGGCGTAGTGGCAGCGCAGCTCGCGGCGGACGGGCCAGAAGATCTCGCGGAGGTCCCACTCGATGAGCGAGGCGAGCTCCGTGGCGGGCTTGATGATGAGCGAGGCCTCGCCCAGCGTGACGGGCTCGAGCCCCCCGCCGAACTTGGAGGCGGGTCGGCGCGCGCCCTTGGCCAGGACGCGGACCACGCCGTGCTCGCGGGAGAGCAGCGAGGCGGTCTGCGACGTCTCGGAATAGTCCCAGACGCGGAGGACGATCGCGTTGTCGAGGACGCCGGGCACGCGGCGTCACCCTACACGCGCCGGGCACCGGTATCGACCCGGGCGGAGAACGCCGGGATCAGGCGGCCAGGCCCCGGAGCTGCTCGACCACGCGCTCGACCGTGTCGGCGGGGGCTTCCTCGAGCATGAGCATGCGGGCCAGCTCGTCGCTGGACTTGCCGGCCGGGTCGATCTCTTCCGAGAGGAGCCGGTTCCCGGCGGCGTCGGCGATGAACACCGTGACGCGCCGGGCCGCGCCGGGGACCATCTCCAGCACGAGCCCGTCGCACTCGAAGCGCAGGGCGGGTGGGGCGGCGGTGATCGAATCCTCGACGAAGTTCTCGACGGCGCCGTTGAGCTCGGTGTTGGCCCGCGCGAGGATCGCCTCGACCGTCGTGTCGGCGTCGAGGACCTCGCTGAAGAGCTCGCGCGAGGCGCGGTAGTCCGCGGCGGCGTTCTTGAAGGTCTTGACGAGGTCGTCGGACTCGAGGCCGAAGAGCCGCTTGGCGACGGCGGCGGCGGCGTTGGTCGGGGCCGGGTGCTCGTTGGGATCCAGCTGCAGCGACCCGACGAAGTACGCCACGGAGTGCAGGACCGAGTCGGCGTCCTGCGGGTTCATGGACTCGGGGGACTGATGGTGCAGCCCGATGGGCTTGGCGAGCAGCGGCGGGATCTTCCACATGCGCAGCAGCGCGCCGATGACGTCGACGTGGGTGAATGGCAGCTCGCGCAGCTCGCACAGGTGCTGCTTGGCGGGGAGGTCCGCGTGGTTGACCGCCTTGCTGTAGGCCTCGCCCGCGAGCTTGCGCATCATGGGGACGCCCGCGTCGAGCATGAGCCCCACGATGAACGCCTCGCCGGTGATGCGGCGGTCGAAGAACTCCGTCAGTCGGAACGCGACCCAGGCCCTGAAGAGCGAGAGCGACCAGACGCGGCGGAACAGGTCATCGCCGTTGTCCTTGGCGGCGGCCTGGCTGAGGTGGAAGCCCAGGGCCATCGCCTTGAGCCGGTCCAGCCCCAGCAGCACCATGGCGCGCTGCAGCTGGGTGACCGGGGCACGCTGGGCGAAGAGAGCCGAGTTGGCGGTGCGGAGCAGGCGGCCCGTCAGCGCCTGGTCGGTCTGGACGACCTCGGTGAAATCGCGGAACGACGAGTTGGGGTTGCCCACCAGCTGGACAACCTTCACGGCGACTTCGGGCAGCGTCGGGACCGAGCTGTCGCCCAGGCGTCGCATGAGCATCTGCTGAAGTTCGTCGACTTCCCGAGCGGACAGGTCCTTCCTCACTTTCAAGCGGGCACCCCTCTCGTCTAGCAATCAAGTCTCCTGTCATCGACCCCCAGCCGCTGGGCGTTGACCCCCGCTTGCGAGGATCGGGGCAGACCGCTCTCCCGCCCGACCTTGCAGGCGGTTCTCCCGGCAGATCCTGCCCCGCCGCTCAGACCGGTACACTCCGACCTCGATGCCGGATTCCGACGTTCCAGCCCCTATGAGCGGAGTTTCATCGGGCCCGCCCGCCGCGCACGGGCTGACGCGCGTGATGGCTCTGATGAACCAAAAAGGCGGCGTAGGGAAGACGACGACGACCGTGAACCTCGCGGCCGGGCTGGCCGCGGCGGGGCGCGACACGCTGCTGATCGACCTGGACCCGCAGGCGCACGCCTCGCTGCACCTGGGGGTGGACACGTCGAAGGTGGAGCGCTCGGTCTACGACGTTCTGCTGGAGCCGGCGCGGATCGCTGAGGCGCTGATCGAGACGAGGCCGCGGCTCTGGCTGCTGCCGGCGGTGACGGACCTGGCGGCGGCCGAGAGCGAGCTCGCGGCGCTGCCCGACCGGGTGGCGCGGCTGTCGGCGGCGCTCGAAGCCGTGCGGGGGCGGTTCGAGTTCGTGCTCATCGACTGCCCGCCTTCGCTGGGGCTGCTGACGCTGAACGCGCTGGCGGCGGCCCGCGAGGTCATCGTCCCGATGCAGGCGCATTTCCTGGCGCTCCAGGGAGTCGGCAAGCTGCTTGAGACGGTCAGCCTCGTTGGGGCGGAGGTGAACCCCCGGCTGCGGGTCTCGGGCGTCATCCTGTGCATGCACGAAGAGACCACCAAGCACGCCCGCGAGGTCGTCGCGGACATCCAGCGCTTCTTCGACGAGGCGCGGCAGCAGGAGGTGCCGTGGCGCGGGGCCCGCGTGTATCGCCCGGCGGTGCGGCGGAACATCAAGCTCGCCGAGTGCCCGAGCTTCGGGCAGACCATCTACGAGTATGCGCCGGGCTGTCCGGGCGCGGCCGACTACGAAAAGCTGGCCCAGGCGGTCATCGCGGAATGGGACGCGCTGCTGGCGCGGCGCGCGACGGGGCCCGCCGCGGGTGAACCGCAGGTCACGACGCGGGCCGCCCGTCCGGCGTCGGCGGCCCGGGCCGAGCGCGGGGCATGATCCTCCCGCCCGCGCGGCTGGTCCGCTGGTTCTTCTGGCCCTACGCGTGCCTGATCTTCGCGCTGACGCACTGGCCCAAGCTGGAGATCAAGGCGGACATCCCGCGGCCGGACCTCATCATCCACGTCGTGGTCTTCGGCTCGTGGACGGCGGTGTTCATCATGTGCGGCTTCTTCGGCCCGCGACTGGAGAAACGGCCCGTCCTGATCAGCGGGGCGGTCTCTCTGGCATATAGCGCCGTCGACGAGGCGCTGCAGCTCATCCCGTTCATCAACCGCCACGCGGGCCTGGACGACGCGGCGGCGAACGCGCTGGGCGTCGCGCTCGCGACGGCGGGGATGCTGCTGCTTGGTCACGTGCTGCGGGGCCGGGCCGGCGCTCGGGCCGGGAGCCTTGAAGGTCCGATGAAACAGGCGTGAGCGACGGCGGCGGCACATCATTCCTGAAGCACGCGCGGACGTTCGCGGGGCTGACCCTCGTCAGCCGCGTGCTGGGGCTCGTGCGCGACGCGGTGATCGTGCGGATCCTGGGCGTCTCGGGGCTGGGGACGGCGTTCGGCATCGCGTTCCAGTTCCCCAACACGTTCCGCAGGCTCTTTGGCGAGGGTGCGCTCTCGGCGAGCCTGATCCCGGAATACGCGGGGCTCCTCAAGAACGATCCGACGCTGGCGCACCGCTTCGCGTCGCTCACCGTGGGCGTGATGGCGGCGGGGCTGGGCGGCGTCGTGCTCGTTCTTGAGCTGGGGCTGCTGGCGCTGCTCTGGCTCGCGGACGTGCCCGAGGACGGCCGGCGGGCGCTGGTCCTGCTGGCGGCGATGCTGCCCTACATGCCGCTGGTGTGCATCACGGCGGCGCTAGGCGGCATGCTGCAGACGCACGGGCGCTTCGCGGCTCAGGCGGGGGCGCCCATCATCCTGAACCTGTGCATGATCGTCGCCGCGGCGGGGAGCGCCTATGCGCTGGGGGCGCCGGCGGAGACGGTGGCGCTGGCGGTGGCCGCGGCCGTGAGTCTGGCGGGAGTTCTGCAGGTCTTGTGGTGCCTGCGCGATCTGCGGGGGACCGTGCACTGGACGCGGGACCTGGAAGGGGCCGCGGTCCCGGCGCGGCGGATGTTCCGGCGGATGGTGCCCGTCGTGCTGGGGCTGGGGACGATCCAGATCGCGACACTGATCGAGAGCTGGGTGATCGTCGCCTGGCCCCTCTATCAGGGGCCCACGATCTCGGGGCACCCCTACCCGCTGGACGAGGCGGCCGGCGCGGCGCTCTATAACGCCCAGAGGCTCTATCAGTTCCCGCTGGGGATCTTCGGCATCGCGCTGGCGACGGCGGTGTTCCCCACGCTGGCGCGGCTGGCGGACGAGCCCGCCGCCTTCGCCGCGACGCTGCGCCGCAGCATCCGCCTGGCGCTCTTCATGGGCGTGCCCGCGACGCTCGGACTGATCTGGGTATCGCGCGATCTGACGGCGGTCGTGTATCAGGGCGGCGCCGTCGACGCGGAGGACACACGCCGCATGGCCGAGTGCCTGGGCATGTACGCCCCGCTGGTGGGGACGTATTCGCTGACGCACGTTCTGACCCGCGCCTTCTACGCCCGGGGCGACACGTCGCTCCCCACCCGCATCAGCATCGCGACGGTCGTCCTGGGGCTCGTGCTCGGGACCTCGCTGATGTGGATCCTGCGCGAGCGGGGCCTCGCGCTGGGCGGGTCGCTGGCGGCGGTGGTGCAGATCGTGTGGCTCGTGCGGGCCGCGGACGCCCGGCTGGGAGGCGGGCCCGCGGGGCCCATCTTCAACGCAGGCACGCTGGGCGCACTCGCGCGGATCGGGGCCTGCGGCGGCGTGATGCTGCTGGCGCTCGCGGGGTTCTCGCTGCTGTGGCCTCACGAGGAGGGCGTGAGCGTGGCGGCTCACGCGGTGCGCCTCTCGGCGGACGTCATGGCGGGCGGAGCGGCGTACCTGGGCGCGACGGCGCTGCTCTGCCGCGAGGATCTGCGCACGCTGCTGAACCGCTCCCCCCGGCGCGCGCCGATATCACCGTCATGAAAAGGCCCCGGTCGCGGCCTCGGTCCCTGGCGTGCCTCGCGGCCGCACTGTTTTTGGCCGGGCTGGCGGGGGCGTGCGGCATCATGCGCCCGTTTCCCGACGACGTCCGGGCGGTGACGGGCGGCGCCGTCCTGTGGGTGGATGACGTCTTTGACCCGTCGTCCATGGCTCGCTGAGCGACGGCTCACGCCACGATCCGGAGGAGATCCGGCGGAATCCCGTCCCGGGATAGACTCTCCGGTCGGGCCGGACGATCAATATTCGCCGGTCGCGGCGGCGTCGCGTCCGAGAACTTCAGCCCGTGCGGACTCCCGGCGGGCGCGGTCCCTACCCCGCGGTCCAGAGAAAGGCTCCGATGCTGCACTCAGGTCAAGCACGCATCCGCTCGTTCCGGGTGGTCCCCGATCTGCCCCCGACGCTCAAGCCCCTGCTGGAGCTGGCGCACAATCTGTGGTGGACGTGGCATCCCGAGGCCGTCGAGCTGTTCAAGCGGCTTGACCGCGAGCTGTGGCAGGAGACGTATCACAATCCGGTCAAGCTGCTGGGGCTGGTCCGGCAGAGCGTGCTCGACCGCGCCGCCGACGACCAGAGCTTCCTCCACCAGCTCAACAGCGTCTACGCGCGCTTCCGCGCGCACATGACGCGCAACAGCTGGTTCCAGCGCCAGTTCCCGACGTTCCTCGAGGCGGCCTCCGCCGTGCACGACGGCGTGACGGACCCCGACCCCTCGCAGGGGCCGCTGCGCATCGCCTACTTCTGCGCGGAGTTCGGCCTGACCGAGTGCTTCCAGATCTACTCGGGCGGCCTGGGCTGCCTGGCGGGCGACCACCTCAAGAGCGCGTCGGAGCTGGGCGTGCCCATGTGCGCCGTGGGGCTGCTGTACCGCTGCGGGTACTTCCATCAGTATCTGAACGCCGACGGCTGGCAGCAGGAGACGTACCCGGACATCGACTTCCCCAACCAGCCGATCCACCGCCTGATCGACCCGGACACGGGCGAGCAGTACCGCGTGACGGTCGATCTTCCGGGCAGGCCCGTGACGATCGGCGTGTGGCGCTGCAACGCCGGCCGCGTGCCGCTCTACCTGCTGGACACGAATTTCCCCGAGAACCGCCGCGAAGACCGCGACATCACGCGGACGCTCTACGGCGGGGACATCGAGACGCGCATCCAGCAGGAGATCGTGCTGGGCATCGGCGGCGTCCGCGCCCTCGAGAAGGTGGGCGAGAAGCCCACCGTCTACCACATCAACGAGGGCCACGCGGCGTTCCTGGCCCTGGAACGCATCGCCCGGCTGCGCGAGCAGCATTCGGCGAGCTTCGACGAGGCGAACCGGGCGGCGGCGGCGGCCCACGTCTTCACCACGCACACGCCCGTCCCCGCCGGCATCGACCGCTTCGCCCCGGAGCTGATCCAGCGGTACTTCGCGCCGATGCTTCCCCGGCTGGGGCTCGACGCCGAGGGGCTGCTGGCGCTGGGCCGGGCGAACGTCTTTGACAAGAGCGAGTATTTCTCGATGGCGGTCCTGGCGATCCGCACGACGAACTACGCCAACGCCGTCTCGAAGCTGCACGGGCACGTCAGCAGGACGATGTGGAAGGACATCTGGCCCGGCGTCCCCGAGCCCGAGATCCCCATCGGGCACGTGACCAACGGCGTGCACGCGCGCTCGTGGATCAGCCCCGCGCTGATGAAGCTCTTTGACCGCTACCTGGGCCCCGACTGGCAGCTCGATCCCACGGACTTTGAGATCTGGGACGCGATCAACGAGCTGCCCGACGAGGAGCTGTGGCGCACGCACTGCCGCCAGCGCGAGAAGCTGGTGACCTGGTGCCGCAAACGCATCCGCAAGCAGATGCGGGCCCGCGGGCTGGGGCACGACGAGGTCGAGAAGGCGGCGGCGGCCCTCGACCCCGACATCCTGACCATCGGCTTTGCGCGGCGCTTCGCGACCTACAAGCGCGGCACGCTGCTCATGCAGGACCCTGAGCGCCTCCGCGCCATCTTCAACCGCAGCGACCGCCCGCTCCAGCTCCTGATCGCGGGCAAGGCCCACCCGGCCGACGGCCCGGGCAAGGAGCTCATTCGCCAGATCGTCAAGCTCGCCTCCGAGAGCGACCACCTCAACCGCGTGATCTTCCTCGAGGACTACGACATCGAGGTGGCGCGCCGGCTCGTCCAAGGCTGCGACATCTGGCTCAACACCCCCCGCCGCGGCATGGAGGCCTCCGGCACGTCGGGCATGAAGGCCGCGATGAACGGCGTTATCAACCTCTCGATCCTCGACGGGTGGTACGACGAGGCTCACGACTCGTCCGTCGGCTTCTCGATCGGCAAGGGCGAGAGCTACGACGACCCGGGCGTGCAGGACGCGATCGAGAGCCGAGCGCTCTACGACCTCCTCGAGCGGCAGATCCTCCCCGAGTTCTATCAGCGGGACGAGAGCGGGCTGCCCCGCAAGTGGATCCAGCGCATGAAGGCGTCGATCCGCGCGTACACGCCCCGCTTCTCCACCAACCGCATGGTGGGCGACTACACCGAGCAGTACTACCTGCTGGCCCACGGCGTGGCGCGCAGCCTTGCCGCCAAGGAGCTTGACGCGGCCCGGGGGCTGGCGGCGCAGATCGGGCGCCTCCGCGAGCAGTGGTCGCACGTCGGCATCCGCCGGGTCGAGAGCAACGTCAGCACGGCGGTGCCCGTGCGGACGCCCGTCCGCGTGCGCGCGCTGGTCGCGTTGGGCGGCCTGAAACCCACCGAGGTCCGCGTCCAGCTCTATCACGGCGAGGTCAGCTCGCTGGGAGATATGGTGGCGGGCGCGACGGTCGAGATGCACGCGGTGGAGGACGCCCCGGGCGAGGCCGGGATCTACACCTTCACGGGCGAGTTCAACGCCTCCGGCTCCGGCAGGCGGGGCTTCACGGTGCGCGTCGTGCCGCGGGACGACAGGCTGGTGGGCACGCTGCTGCCGGGCCTGATCTCCTGGTACCAGCACGACGACGCCGGCGCCTCATTCGCCCCCTCGTCCGACGCGTCACGCTTCAGTGCGACGCCAAGGCCCGGCGAGCCCGTGTCGGTTCACTGAAGCGCGTCCGTCACCACCCGGGCACGGCGGAGCTCACGACGAGCACCGCCGCGGTGGCGACGGCGAACATCGTCTTGATGACGGTGGCGAGCAGGCGGCCTATGAACGCCCCGACGCCCACGGCGCGGACGTCGCGCAGCGTCTTGCCTTCCAGGGTGAGCTCCCCCACCGCCGCGGCAAGGCCCGAGCCCAGCGCCGCTCCCAGCACCGTGCCCACCACCGGGATGGGGATCGCGACGGTGCCCACGAGCCCGCCCACGATGCCTCCCGCCACGGCGGCGAGCGCGGCGCGGCGCGAGCCGCCCGCCTTGCGGGCCCCCACCGCTCCCGCGAGAAACTCCGCCACCTCCGCCGCCAGCGCCAGCCCCGCGGCCGTCCCGATGGCGGTCCAGGAGAGCAGCTCAGGCCGCCACGCTTCGACGCCCAACGCCGCGAGCACCATCAGCCAGATGCCCGGCAGGCCCAGCAGCGTCAGCGCGACGCCCAGGGCGGAGAAGCATCCCAGCATGACCGCGGCGAGGGTCGACATCGGGGGCTGATGGTAGTCCGGCGGGCGGCGCGATTGCGCGCCCGCGGCGGGTCGGGGGCGAACGCCGGAGCCCGCGTGAGCGCGTGTTCACGCGGAGCGGGCTCTCAGGCGCGGGAGACGTCGGCGGCTTCTTCGGGGCCGACCGCCGCGGGTTTCGCGTCGGGGGCCGGGGCCGCGGCGCTCTCTTCCTCGGGCTTGTAGTTGGGGGTGAGCTTCTCGATCTCGAGGATCCACTCTTCCAGCGGCGCGTAGCGCAGCAGGTCGAGCTTGGTCTCGCCGGGCTGGCCGGCGAGCTTCACGTAGATGAAGTACTTGTGCCAGTCGCGCTTGTCGAGCTCCTCGACGTCGGCGGGGACGAAGGACCGGCCGTCGGGCAGGAACAGCCGCTTCTCCGCGCGGTCGTACTGGAAGCGCGTGGCGGCGCAGCGGAAGAGGAAGAAGACCATCCACAGCGAGCCGGCGAAGCCGATCAGCATGAACAGGTACTGCAGCGGGATGTCGTACGCGCTCAGCGGCTTGGGGGCGTTCTGGTTGGCGAGCTGGGTCTGGAGGTCCTGAAGCTTCTGCCGGGAGTTGCTGAACATCGTGACGGTGTCGGGGGTCGCGCCGGGGGACGCGGCGAGCGCCGCCCGGTTCTGCTCCGTGAGCGCCGCCAGCGAGTGGATGCGCGAGAGCGATTCCAGCCATTGTTGCTTCGCGGTGTCGACGGGGTCAGTGGGCGGGGTCGCGGACAGACGCTGCATCTCGGCGGCGGGGTCCTCGACCGACGCGCGGAGGAGCGACTGGCCCGACGCGTCGACCCGCTCCAGGTAGTCCTTGAGCGCGAACTGGGCGTGATGCTCGCCGCGGCGCGGATAGATCAGCAGAGCGTCGGCGGTGCCCCAGACGCCCAGGATGAAGAGCGCCGCGAGGAAGATGATCATCTTCGCGACCCACTTGCGGTTGAGCGTGGTGGTTTCTCGCTGGTTCCCGGTCATGGCTGCTCCCGCGTGCATCGGCCTGGTCCCCGAAGCGCCCTCAGGTTGAGAACCCTTTCAATCGGCCGGTTCGTCCGTATCCAGCACATCCAGCCTCAGCAGGGCGGTTTCCCACCAGAACTCGGCGTAGTCGCGACCCTCCACCGTCCGCATCATCGGCCCAAACCCGCCCTCGGACATCCGCCGGGTGGGGATCCGGGGGAGGCGTCCTGCGGGGGCCTGCAGCGCCCGCGTGAGCCACCGTCCGTGGAGCATGCGGGCCTTTTCTCCCGCCTCGAGCCAGCTTCGATCGCTGAAAAAGCCGAACATCTGTCTCGCTGTGCCCCGATGGTGACCCGGACGGTGCCCGACCGGGAGGAAGTATAACCCTGTCAACTGGCTTTCCGAGGGGTGAATAGCCCATTCGGGCCCGCGGTTGGAGATGAAGGGACAACCGCAACCCGGGCTGGGCTAGAGTGGAATCATCTACGGGGCGGCGTCTCGCACTTTCGCACCCGCCGCCCTCCAAGGAGTCCGACGACCATGTTTGGCACGAAGTTCTCGCACGAGCGTTCCTCGCGTCCTTCTTCGCGGGTGGGCGTGGCGCTGGGCGGGGTTCTGGTGATCGCGGCGGCCCTCACGGGCGGCTGCAGCAACGCTGGAGAGGGCGCCCTCAGCGGCGCCGGCCTCGGCGCGCTCGCGGGTCTGGGCATCGGCTCGCTGACCGGCTCGGCCGGTGCGGGCGCGGCCATCGGCGCGATCGCGGGCGGCGTGGGCGGAGCCGTCATCGGCGATCAGAACGAGCGGCGCGAGCGCAGCGACCGCCATCACGACGACTGGTAAGCCACGCCTTCACCCGGGAACACCCGGACCCCGAGAGCATTGAGTTCGGCACATCGAGCCCGACACGCCCGACGCATCGTCCGGGCGTTTTTCGTTTTCAGAGCTCTTCTTCCTCGGCGCTGAGTTCTTCTTCGGGCTCGGGCTTGGCGCCGCGTCGCCGGCCGCGCTTGGGCTCGGCGAGCGACTCGCGGTGCGCCTCCTGGGCGGCGTGGAGCAGCGCCTGGTGCAGCTTCTCGTGGTCGACGACCGTGGACAGCAGGTCCATCAGGTGATCGACGCGGTCGTCGGCGGGCTCGGTGGGGTCGACGAGTTCCAGGGCCGCGTCTCCCAGCGCCTCCCCGGCCTGCTCAACCCAGGAGATCGTCACGCGCTTGGGCGGCGCCACGCGGGCCCGCACCGTCGCGGGTCCCACGGCGACCAGCGGCCACTGGCCCAGCTTGGTCTGAGGCTCGCGGACCAGGACGAAGATCAGCACGCCGTCGGCCAGGGCGCGGTCGCGGAGCTCCCGGCCGTCCATCGCCACCAGCGTCGGCTCGATCAGGTAGCAGCCCGGCTCGATGCGTTCGGTCCCGGTGAGGAAGGGCTCGATCTGCGAGGCTGTCGACAGGCGGTGGAGCTTCTTGGTGTCGACTGCGGCGAGGCGCCTCTGCCGGCGGGCCTCCTGCAGGGGAAGCACGACGCGGGCCAGGCGGTCGAAGTCCCGGGCCAGATGGGCCGCTTCGAGCGCCTCGCGGGCGATGCGCTCGCAGTCGGTGTAGCGGGCCTCGGCGAGGGCCAGCGAGGCCTCTTCCATCAGACGGTCGATCTTCAGTTCATGGGCTCCGGCTCGTCCGGCCATCGCGACGCACCTCTCGGGCGAGCGCCTCAGCCGGTCGACGCGCGGTCGAGCCAGTTCCTGAGCCGATCGGCCTGCTCGTCCATGTCATACGCCAGAACGTCGCTCAGGCTGGACCAATCCTGTGCGCCGAGAGCCCGCTTGATCTCGGTCAGACGCGACGCCAGATCGCGGATGACCTCGCTCAGCTCCCGCGAGCCCGCCTCATCGTACCCGGCGGCGCCGGCCGTCCGCGACGTCAGCTCGATCGCGCTGCGGACCTCCCCCCAGCGGATCAGGACGTCGCTGATCAGCGCCATGGCTTCCGGGATCCTCCCCTCGCGCACGCGGTCGGCGGCCAGCTCGTGCAAGGGCTTCAGATCCACCAGCGCGCCGGCGGCGTCGCTCAGCGTCGCCCGGGCCAGCCCTGAGGCGTCGGCGCTGGTGAACTCCAGCCGGCCCGCGTAGGGCTCGCTGGCCGGGGGCTCGTCGAGGTGTTCGGCGGGAACGGGCACGCCGTCGGCCACGGCTTCGATCAGGAGCCGGTCGGCCCCCGCCGCGTCGAGCGCGGATTCCAACGCCGCCGACAGCGACTGGCCGGCCCCGCTGAGCAGCTTTCCGTCGAGGTAGACCTGCATCATCCTGTTTTCGTCGGCTCGGAGCGGGGCCCAGCGTCACGAACTTTCCGGACGTTCACGCAATTCTGCCCATCCCCTGCCCGCGGCCCCTGAGAGACCGCTCCCCCGGGGCGGACCCCCGGGCATCAGGCGGGCCGGTCGGGGGCGGCCGGGGGGTCGGGATCCAGCTCGCTCATCGAGGGCGAAAGCGGCGCCTGCAGGGGCTCCTCCAGAGAGGGCTCGACGGCGCTGGCCAGCTCGGCCTTGAGCGCTCGGCGGCGGTCGCGGGCCTTGCGCTTGTGGATGAGCCTGATGTTGCGCGCATAGATCACAAGCCCGCTCGACTGCCCCACCACGCCCACGACGTCGCGGCGCCACACGAAGTACGCAAACAGCAGCACGCCCCCCAGCAGGCTCATCCACCAGAAGGCCTCGGGCACCACGCTCTGGCGCTTTTTCTCGCTGACCAGCCACTGGATGAGGAACCGCCCACTGAAGACGATCTGCCCGCCGAAGCCCACCGCGATCCACGCGAAGCTAGCCCAACTTGAGATGTTGAAGAGGCTGAAGAGCCACGAGGAGTCGTGCGGGGCGAGCCGCTGGGCGAAGCCCGGGGGAAGCAGGGCGTCGAACTCCTCGGCGTCGACGGCTGGCCCGGGCGGGGCGCCGCGCATGAGCACGCGATAGCTGCGCTCGCCGTCGGGCGCCTCGTAGATCTCAAGAGCGCCCTTCTCGCGGGCGAGCCGCAGTTCGACCGTCCGTGCGCCGGGCCTCAGCTCTGGCAGCCCCGAGTTCGCCCCCCCCGGGCCCATGACGAGCCACACGCCCAGCGCGAGGACAGCCGCCATCGCGAGCACCGGCTCCCATTTCATCGCGCCGCTCCGCCCGTGACCTCGGCGTGCGCGGATCCGATGACCGGCGCCTGCCGCCCCGCCCCGCCCGCCGCCTCGACCACCGACGCGGGGCGACCGGAGGCGCCCGCCTCGGCGCTCTCAACCGGGCGGCGCCGCGTGCGCATCCAGCGGACGGCGAAGCAGTCGATGAGCCCCGGCAGGGCGCGGGTCAGCACCCCCATGCCGTACTTCGTCTCGCCCGCGACGCGCGGCCGATGCGAGACGGGCATCTCGACGACCTTGTAGCCCAGGTGCCGCGCCGTGACGGGGATGAAGCGGTGCATGCCCCGGAACTCGAGGGGGAGCTGCACGGCGATCTCGCGCTTGAGCAGCCTCAGCGAGCAGCCCGTATCGCGGATCGTGTCGCCCAGGATCCAGGCGCGGAACCTGCGTCCGACGATGGAGCCGACGCGGCGGACGAGGTTGTCGCGCCGGTTGGCCGAGCGGTCGCCCTGCACCATGTCCGCGTTCTGTCGCTGCAGCAGCTCGAGCATGGCCAGCAGGTCCGCCGGATCGTTCTGAAGGTCGGCGTCGAGCACGCCGACGAGCGGGGCCCGGCAGGCGCGGAACCCGGCGTGGAACGCCGCGGACTGGCCTCCCCCCTTGCCGGGCGGCGTGCGGGTCATGGCGATGATCCGCAGCCAGGGCCGCTCGGGCTGGAGCGCCAGGGCGCGAGCCCGCGTGTCGTCCGTCGACCCGTCATCGACGAGCACGAACTCGAAATCCCCCGGCTCGCCCCCCAGGGCCCGGGCCAGACCCGGGCCGGCACGACCGACTTCCTCCACCAGCCGCTGGACATTCTCGGCTTCGTTGTGGGCCGGGGCGATGAGGCTGATGCGGGGCGTGGGCATTGCTAAGCGTGCAGGCTAGCGGAAGCGGGACGGCGCGGCGGGAGCCGCCTCTGCGCTACCATGCACTCGCCCGCCCCGGCGCACACGCCGACCCCCGCCGGCTTCGCACGCACCACGAGAGATTCCCCGAGCATGCACCTGCGTCACTCCGACGACCACGATCACGGCCCGCCCGTGGTGCCCGTCCGTTTCATCCTCGAAGACCCCGAGGGGCTCACCGGCGGACAGCAGCCCGAGCACAACCTCATGGGCTCCAAGGGGGAGCATCTGCTGGAGCTGGCGATGGAGCACGGGATCAACATCGAGCACGCCTGCGGCGGGGTCTGTGCCTGCTCGACCTGCCACGTCTACATCGAGCAGGGCATGGAGCACCTTTCCGAGGCGTCGGAGGCGGAAGAGGACCGGGTCGAGGAAGCCCCGGGGCTGCAGCGCAACAGCCGCCTGTCGTGCCAGTGCGACATCAAGGGCGACGGACCCATCGTCGTCCGCGTCCCGGCATGGAACCGCAACGCGGTCAAGGAAGTCCCACACTGACGGGCGCGGCGCTCCGGTCGGACGCCGCCGAAAGAGTGTTCGACGCGGGGATCTGCTCGGGCTGCACACGGAGCACGGCGTCCGAGGCCGCGATGTACGCTGACCCGACCGTCAGGACGCCCTGCAACGCGGAGGACTGCACCGATGCGAACGTTCCGTGTCATCGCCTCGCTGATCGTGAGCGTTCTCCTGGCGGGCGCCGCCCGGGCCGACGAGCTCGAGCAGATCATGCTGCGCCGCTACAACGAGGCGGTCGCGCAGGAGAACTGGCCCTTCGCCATCGCCGCGGCGGAGAAGCTGCACGAGCTCCGCCCCAAGGGAGGCGTCTTCGCGTTCAACGCGGCGTGCGCCCACGCCCGCGCGGGCGACAAGGCTTCGTCGGCCAAGTGGCTCCTCGTCAGCGCCCGCAACGGGTTCGCGGGGATCGCCAGCTTCGAGGACGATCCGGACCTCGTGTCGGTCCGGTCAGAGCCGGGCTACGCCGAGGCGCTGGCGATCGTGCGCAAGACGGTGGAGGCGCGCTTCGCCCAGTTCAAGGCGCTGGCGGACGCCGCGAAGCCCGTCACCGTGCTCCCGCCCGGCTTCGACCGCGCGACGCCCGCGCCGCTCATCATCGCGCTGCACGGCTCGGGCGGGAGGGGCGACGAGACCTCGCAGCGCTGGCAGGGCGCGGCGGCGAACGTCGGGGCCGTGCTCATCGCCCCCGACGCGCTACGCCCCATGGGCGGCGGCTACCAGTGGACCTTCCGCGACGAAGCCGACTGGTACATCCAGAAGCTGATCAGCGACGCGCGCCAGCAGCACAACATCGACCCCCAGCGCGTCGTCCTCGTGGGCTTCTCCCAGGGCGCCAACATCAGCTTCATGATGGGCGTCAAGCACCCGGGGATGTTCAGGGGGATCGTGCCGGTGTGCGGCCACTGGGAGGCGGGGGTCGCGCCGGTGCCCGAGAAGACCTCGGACGCCACGCGCTGGTTCGTCATCACCGGCGCGAACGACCCCGCCGCCGCCACGAACAACGATTTCGCCGCCCGCGCGAAGAAGGCGGGCCTGCCCGTCGAGCTGCGCGTCGTCCCCCGCACGGGCCACAGCTATCCGCCCGACGGCGACGCCACGCTCACCGAGGCGCTGCGCGCCATTCTCGCCAGGTAGACCGCCGCGTTCAGCGCCGCTCGCGTGCTCGTGCGCTCGTGCGCTCAGCGAGAACCGTTCTCAACCGCGGACGCTGGTAGGATCGCACGCGGCGGGCGCACGCCGGGTCCGCCGCCGGCGACCGGACCAGCATGCACGAAGGCTCGCACAGCCAGGCGCAGCGCTTCGACCCGCGGCAGGTCACCAGGCCCGCCGACGTCCTGCTGCGCTATTACGGCTTCATCGCTCTCTGCTCGCTGATCGCCTTCCCGATCACCATGCTCGTCCTGTACTGCAAGTTCGTGACGCTGCGCTACAGGTTCGATGACGACGGGGTATCGATGAGCTGGGGCGTGCTCTTCCGCCGGGAGATCAACCTCACCTACCGCCGTATCCAGGACATCCACGTCACGCGCGGCATCCTGCAGCGCTGGATGGGGCTGGCGACCGTCTCGATCCAGACCGCCAGCGGCAGCGCGACCCCCGAGATGCAGATCGAAGGCGTCCTGGAGTACGAGGCGCTCCGCGACTTCCTCTACGCCAAGATGCGCGGCTCGCGCGAAGAGAGTGCTCCGCCCGCGGGCGCCGCCGGGGATCTCGACGGCCCGGGCGACGAGGCGCTCGAACTGCTGGGGCAGATCGCGTCGGACCTGCGCGCGGTGAATGATGCGCTCGCGCGGGGCCGGGCGGGCGCAGACGGGGAGCGTGGAGCGTGAGCGTCGCGCGGGCCGCGTCGCAGTGGGTGTACGAAGGCGTGTGGGGAGTCCTGACCGGGCTCTTCCGCGTGCCGCGTGAAGCGCCGCAGTTGCCGGGGCTTTCCGGCGAGAAGGTGGTCGCGCTGCGCCCTTGCGACGGCTGGCTGAGCTATCGCAAGACTCTCTTCTGGCTGGCGTGCCTGATCGTCGACATCGCGCTGGGGGTGGCGTGGCTGCTGCTGCTGGCGGCCCAGCCCCCCCTGGCGCTGGTGCTGCTGGCGCCCTGGCTGATCGTGATGATCGTGCCGGACATCTTCGCGTACATCGCGGTCTACCTGCGCTACGACAGCACGTGGTACGTGCTTTCGGACCGCAGCATGCGCATCCGCCGAGGCGTGTGGATCATCTACGAGACGACGATCACGTACGAGAACATCCAGAACGTGCGCGTCACCCAGGGGCCGCTGCAGCGACTGTTCGGCTTCTCCGATCTCGTGGTCGAAACGGCGGGCGGCGGCGGCTCGGGCAAGGGCGAGGGCGCCAGCCTGGGCGGCCACGTCGGGATCCTTGAGGGCGTCGCCGACCCGGCGGCGCTGCGCGACCAGATCCTTGATCGGGCGCGCCTCAGCCGCTCCACCGGCCTGGGAGACGACGCGCCCCGCCGCGACTTCCCCGCCCAGGCCTCGGGCTGGACGAGCGCGCACGTCCGGGCCCTGCGCACCGTCGCCCACGAAGCAGCCCGGCTGAGAGCTACGATCTGTCCCGCGGACTGAGCGAACTCCACGACCGCCTGCCCGGCCGCGACACGCATGGATCGACCAATGCCCGACAAAGGCTTTCACTGGCTCGACGTGGAACGGATCGCGGAGGAGCTGAGCGACGCCTATCCGGGTCGAGATCCCTACACAGTGCGCTTTACGGAGCTGCGCGAGCTCGTGCAGTCCTTGCCCGACTTCGCCGAGAGGCCCGGGCATCCCGTGAATGAGCGGATTCTGGAAGCGATCCAGTCTGCGTGGGCAGCCGAGCGGGACGACTCCGGCGTCGGAGAAGACGACGACGGCGACGACTGACGCCGGGATTGTCAGTTAGCATGCCAGCTCGTGGGAACGGTCTTGTTGATTCTTCACGTCGGGGCGGCCCTCTGGGCCGCGGCGCTCGCCGCTCGCACGCGCGACTGGCGGCTGGGCATTGTCACGGCGGGGCTGGCGCTTCTCGCGCTGGCGTGCTGCGGCGAGTTCCGCCAGTGGCCCAGTGCGGCGCTCATCGTGCTGGAAGCGGCGTTGGGCGTGCTGGCTCTGATCGGGCTGGCGGCGGTTGAAGTCTCGCTGACGCCGGCGCGGGCGCAGGGCCGCCTGATCAACGAGCTGGCGCGGACGCTGGCGACCACCGACTCGGCGGTTGTGATCACGGACTCTCAGCTCGATGCGCCGGGGCCCCGGATCGTCGCGGTGAACGACGCGATGTGCCGGATGACCGGATATACGCCGAACGAGCTGCTGGGCGTCACGCCGCGCATCCTGCAGGGGCCGGGCACCGACCGCGCGGTGATGAACGACCTGCGGCGGGCTCTGGCGCGCGGCACGTCTTTCTGCGCAGAGGCGCTCAACTACCGGAAGGACGGCAGCACCTACTGGGTCAGCTGGTCGATCTGTCCCATCATCGACAGGAAAGGCCGCGTGACGCACTTCCTGAGCATCCAGCAGGACGTGACGCAGCGGCTGGAGGTCGAGCAGCGGCTGGAGATGGAGGCACGCCGATACCAGATCATCGTGGAGACGGCCCTGGAAGGAATCTGGCTCGTCAACCGGGAATGGAAGACGGTGTACGCCAACCGACAGATGGCAGAGATGCTGGGCACGACGCCCGAGGTGATGCTGGGCAAACGCATCACGGAGTTCATGAGCCCCTCCGAGCTTGGCGCGGCGGCCCGGCACATGAGCGAGCGGGAGCGGGGCGTGCCCGCGCGCCACGAGTTCCGGTTCACGCGGGCCGACGGGGCGCCGCTGCTCGCGCTCGTCTCGACAAACTCGTTCGTCGATGATCAGGGCGGCTTCACCGGCGCGCTCGCGATGGTCACGGATATCGGGCATCAGCTCCGCGCACAGAAAGAGCTCCGCGAAGCGCTCGACAGACTCAACTCCCACGTGAACACCTCGCCCCTGGCGGTGATCGAGTGGGGCCAGAATTTCGCGACCAAGATGTGGTCCGCCGGCGCGGAACGTATCTTCGGCTGGACCGCGGACGACGTGCTGGGCCTGCACCCCGCTGAGTGGAACTTCGTCTACGCGGAGGACCTCGATCGCGTCCGCGCCGCGATGGACGAGCTCAGCGACGGCACCACCGACCGCAACATCTGCCTCAACCGCAACAACCGCAAGGACGGCTCGGTGGGCTGGACCGAGTGGTACAACTCCGTCCTCCGCGATCCATCGGGAAACATCGTCTCCATCCTCTCCCTCGCGCAGGACGTCACCGAGCGACACCTGGCGGAAGAACGCCAGCGGCTGCTGATGCTCGAGCTCGATCACCGCGTCAAGAACAACCTCGCCACCGTGCTCGGCATCACCGAGCAGTCGCTCGACACGGCGACCGACATCCATCAGTTCGCCTCCTCATTCCGGGGCCGCATCGGCGCGCTGGCCCGGGCGCACGGCGTGCTGTCGCGCGCCCGCTGGGAGAACGTCGACCTCGCGGAGCTGTGCGCCCGCGTGCTCGAGCCCTTCAACAACATCAGGATCGATACGACCCCCGTTAAGCTGACAGCTCGCGAGGGGGAGCTTCTCGCCCTCACGCTCTACGAGCTGGCGACGAACGCCTCCAAGCACGGGTCGCTGCGCGTGCCGGGCGGATCGGTCGACGTCCGGTGGCGCGTGGAGCCCGCGCGGGCAGCCGCCGCCGGGTCCAGCTCGGGTGTTCTTCTGATGCTGCAGTGGCAGGAACGCGGCGGCCCGTCCATAGAACCCCCGACTCGGAGTGGGTTCGGTTCCCAATTCATCTCGCAAGGCGTGCCATATCAGCTCGGCGCGTCGGTAGACCTTATCTACGATCCCGACGGATTCCGATGTGAGATCCGAGCGCCGCTGGGCGCACCACCGGACGCCCGCAGGCCCCCGGCGGCCAACACCTCGGCTTGATCGAGAGCAGCGCGATGAGCGGACGAAACACACTCGAAGGCCTGCGGGTACTGGTGGTTGAGGACACATACTTCGCGGCGGTGGCGGTGGCGCGCTTGCTCGACACGCTGCACTGCAAGGTGATCGGGCCCGCGCCGACCGTGCAGCGCGCTCTGGAACTCCTCGAGCACGATCGGCCCGACGCGGCTCTGCTCGACATCAACCTGGGCGACGAGACCGCGGAGCGCATCGCGGACGTTCTGGCGGCTCAGCACATCCCCTTCATCTTCCTGACCGGCTACGCCTCGCCCGCGATGCCCGGCGGACACAGCGGGCGCCGCCGCGTCAGCAAGCCCGTCACGCTCGAGACCCTCGCGGAAGCGATCCGCGAGGAACTGCACGCGGCGTGACGCCGGGACCTCAGGCGAAGACAGATCGGCAGAACTCGACGTCCGCGGGCGTCATGGGGGCGTCGGCCGCGGCCCGGACGTTGCACCGCGCCTGCCGCTCGTTGCGGAAGCCCGGGATCGTGGAGCAGACGTTGGGATGCGCCAGCACGAATCGGCACGCGATCGACGCCAGCGCCGCCACGACCTCCTCGGGGGAGCCCTTGACGCCGAAGCGTTCGCGCAGCCGCCCCAGCCGCGCGCGGACGTCGCGCAGCGTCTCGGGCGAGAAGTCGCGCCGCTGGTTGCGGTAGTCGCCCTCCTCGAACTTGGGCGGCTTCTCCGGATCGAACTTGTCCAGCAGAATTCCCTGGTCCAGCGGACCGAACGCCACGAAGGTGCACCCCTCGCGGTCCATCACCGCCTGCAGGCGCGAGCCCGCGCGGATGAACTCGTCGTAGCGCATGTTCGCCTTGTTCTGCAGCACGTCGGGCTTCAGCACGGGGGCTGACCGCTCGAAGTCGTCGAAGCTGTAGGCGCTCTGCCCGACGGCCCGCACCTTGCCCTCCTTGACGAGCTGGTGCATCACCCCGGCCGCCTCATGCAGGTAGTCCCGCGGCTGTCCGTCGTAGCCGGGGCCAACGTACGTCCCGTGATGAAAGTAGTAGATGTCGAGGTACTCGGTCTGCAGGTTGCGCAGCGACTGCTCGCACTGGAAGCGGATGAAGGCGGGTTCGTAGGCGTACGGGGCCGTGCCCCAGAAGTGTCCGACCTTGGTGGCGATGATCTGGTCCGAGCGGCGCACGCCCAGCGCGCGGAAGCTGGCGGCGAGCGAGCGTTCAGCCCGGCCGTTGCCGTAGATGTCGGCGTTGTCCCAGTGGTTGACGCCCGCGTCGAGCCCGGCCTTGACGCCGGCGGTGACCTCGGCCTGGTCGACGTTGGCCCAGCCGATGGGCGACCCGTTGGAGAGCGACCAGTTGGGGCCCCCCATGGTCCAGCAGCCGAAGCCGATCTCCGAAACCTTGATGTCCGGGCACCGCCGCGAGAGTGATCGATATCGCATGGTCGCGATGGTAGCGGGGCGCTACCGGCAGGAATCGCCCCAGAACGCGAGCGTGTTCGAGATATCGATGAAGTTGACCTGCCCGTCGCGGTTCGAGTCGCCGCCGGGGCCCGTGCCGCCCCAGAACTGGAGGACCGCCACGATGTCCGCGAAGTTGATCTCGCCGTCGCTGTTGGCGTCGCCCGGGCAGGGAGGCACGATGACGGCGAACGTCGCAGTCGCCGGGGCCGACTCGACCGAGCCGGCCGCGTTCGTGCCGATCACGCGCCAGTAATAGCGCGTCTGATCCGCCAGCACGTTCGCCGGCGGGACGAACGACGTGCCCGCGAGCCCGGACTCCGACACCACGGGCGTCTGCAGGCTCAGGTCGTTGTCGATGATGATCTGATACGACGTCGCCCCGTCGGAAGGCGCCCAGGTGAAGGTCGGGCGACGGGTCGGGACGAACGCGCCGTCGGCGGGCGCCAGAAGCGAGAAGCCCGCGGGCGGCGCGAGCAGGGTCGTGAAGCTTCCCGTCGGCGAAGGCGTTGATCCGATCGGGTTCTGCGCGAGCACCTTCCAATAGAACGTAGTAAATGATGGAAGCGGAGCGCTCACGCTGAAGGTCGTCGACAGCGTGGGCGTGTTCACCAGCGGGCTCGAGAAGTCGGCGTTGTTGTCGAGCATGAAGACGTAGCTCTCGGCCAGCGGCGCCGCCTGCCACGAGAACGAAGGCGTCAGCGGCACGCCCGACGCTCCGTCCGACGGGGCGAGCAGCGCGAACGACTGAGGCGCGACGCTGATGGTCGTGAACATCCCGGCCGCGGGGGTGCTGATCCGGCTGCCGAAGGAGTTCGTCGCCGTGACGCGCCAGAAGTAGCCTGTCGCCGGGGCGAGCGGGGTTCCCGTGTGCTCGTAGACGCCCGCGCCCGCGGCGGTGCTGATCGCCGGAGACGCGAAGTCCGAGTTGTCATCGACCTGGATCTGATAGCTCGTCGCGCCCAGGGACTGCTGCCACG
Organism: Planctomycetota bacterium; assembly: GCA_033763795.1. Lineage (GTDB taxonomy): Bacteria > Planctomycetota > Phycisphaerae > Phycisphaerales > UBA1924 > JAEUIV01. The sequence goes on along the minus strand of JANRJV010000088.1, from coordinate 10,337 downwards.
TGAACGTCGGACGCCGAGCGACCTGCATCGCTCCCTGCGCGGGCGCGAGCAGCGCGAAGGCCTGCGGCAGGCCCGGGGGCGGCGTCGCACCGAGCGCCGCGGCGGCGTTGATGAACCCGAAGCCGTACACGTTGTCGAAGCCCGGGTTCCCGCGGTCGACCGCCGTGGTCGCCAGGATGCTCTCCACCTGCGCCGCCGGCAGGTTGGGGTTGAACGAGAGGATGAGCGCCGCCACGCCCGCCGCGTAGGGCGAGGCGAACGACGTCCCGTCGACGAAGACGTAGTCCCCGCCGGCGTAGCCCGGCGGACCCTGCCTGTCCGTGCTCGCGACCGTCACCCCCGGGGCCGCGATGAAGAGCTGCGGCCCGCCGTTCGTGAACGACGCGGGCGTGCCCTGCGGGCCCACGGCCGCCACGGCGTTCACGTCCGGCAGACTCGCGGGATACGTCACGTTGTTCGGATTCGCCTCGTTGCCCGCCGAGGCGAAGTGAACCATGCCCGCGTTGCGCGTCGTCAGATACTTGTTCGCGATGGCGTTGGACGAGAAGCCGTAGTAGTTGCTGTTGTTGGTCACGCGCACGCCGACGGACTCGCCGAAGGTCAGCGCGTTGACGGTCCAGGTCGCGTCGCTCGTCCAGTTGCCCTGCGAGTTGACCGTGATGAACGTGCGGGCCGAGCACGACTGCGTGCCGGGGGCGATGCCCACGGTGCCGATCCCGTTGTTGATCCGCGCGGAGACGCACCCGGCGACGGCCGTGCCGTGATTATCGAAGGAGTTGACGGGCCCGCCGTTCCCGCCGTCGGAAGTGGTGTCGGCGCCCGGGCCCAGGTTCAGATCGGGGTGGCCCTGGTCCACGCCCGTGTCGATGATCAGCACGCGGATCGAGCTCAGGCCGACGGTGACGTCCCACGCCTCGGGACCGTCCATGTCCATGTCCGCGACGCCCCCGAACTGTCCCGTGTTGTGGATGCCCCAGCAGCTCGCGTAGTTGGGGTCGTTGGGCGTGAGCGACGAGCGGCCCGTGAAGATCATGCTGGGCTCGGCGAAGCGCACGCCGGGCGTTTCCGCGAGCGTGTTGGCCGCGTCCAGCACCTCGAACCCGTCGCGAGCCACGCTGCGCACGCGGTAGACGCCGGGCATGTTCGCCCAGTCCGCGGCCTCGATCTCGCCCTTGCCCGCCAGCAGCTCCCGGGCCCCTTCGGCGTCCACCTCAGGACCGAAGCCGACCAGCAGCACCGGCGTCACCATCATGGGTCCGCCAAGGTCGTCAAAGAACACGGGCGAGACGAACGCGATGTCACGCGCCTCGGCCGCCGACGCCGCCGCCGCCACCAGCTGCCGGGGCGTGAACTCCCGCTGCGCCGCAGCCTGAGCGTCCCGCGCGCGCAATGCAGGCGCTAGCGCCGCGGACTTCACCAGCGTCCATCCCGCGATCGGCCAGGTCTCGGCGTCGATCGGCGCCACGCCCAGCTCGGGCACGCCGCCGCCGGCCCGGGCCGCCGCCTCCGCCGCCCGCAGCACCGCCACGCGCGACGCGTCCACCTTCAGCTCGCGCCGTTCGCCCTGAAAGACGTAGAACTCGCCGCCCGCCCCGCCCGCCGCCGCGCCGTCGGCGAGCGCACGCCGCGACAACAGCCCCGGCGCGACCGTCACCGCGAGAAGAAAGCCGACCATCGGACGGGACCACGTGCCGGCGCGCCTGCTGATGCTCATTGCTGCCCCTGTCTTGGCCCGGAGCCTGGCTCGCGGACCCGTGTGCGATGACTCTCCAAGCCCGGCGACGACCGGACCCCGAACGGCGGTCGAACCCGAGTTCGCTTCTCAACTCTACGAATGCATCGAGGCGGGGCAAGGAGCCAGCCTTGTGAAGACTTCGCCGCTTTCGGTCAGTCCCAGCCGCCCCGAGCCGGCCGCCGGGCCCGCCGCGGGACGCCGCACTCGCCCGCCCATCACCTCAGCAGGGAAAGGATGAGCGAGCGGGAATGATCCCTCGAGATCAGCAGCGAGACCGTCGCGGCCTCCTTCAGCGCCTGCGCCCGCACCATCTCGCTGACCTCTTTCGCGAAGTCCGTGTCACGGATGAACGAGCGCGCCGCGCTCACCTCGATCAGCTCCGCGCTCAGGACGTCCACGGTGCTCTCGTGCGCGTAGCGCTGCTCGGCCCCGATGGAGGCGAGCGAGCGCGTAGCCGACGCCGAGGCGTTGCGGATGATGTCCTGTGCGCCGGCCTCGCCGTCGATCAGGTTGAACCGCCCGCCCGAGACGATCTCGTCGAGCCCGTAGCGCGACGCCGCGCTATCGGTAAACAGCAGCTCGCCCCCGAAGCGCGTCGTCCCCAGCACGTGCTGGATGCCCGCCACGATGCCGTCGACCTCCAGTTGCAGCCCCTCGAGCTCTTCCCGGCTGGTCGCGCCGCGGTTGGCGGCGGCGACCGCAAGGGGCTCGAGCTCGGCCAACAGATCGGCGATCGCCTGCTCGGCCCCGGCCCGGGCCGACAGCCGGAACTGCGACAGCTCGCGCCCCTTGAGCTCGCCCTCGATCGCCGCGATGCGGGATCCCAGCAGCTCGGACGCGATCAGCCCCGACGGATCGTCCGCCGCGCGGTTGATCCGCTCCCCCGTCGCCAGCCGCTCCGTCGAGCGACCCAGCTCGCGCGAGAAGCGGGCCACCTGCCTCTCGGCCGCGGCCGACGCTGAGCTGTACCGCGCGCTGATCATCGCCGGCTCCGCATGGCTGGTTCTCGCCCGTGCGCGGGAGTCCGCCCCCCTTGGGCCCGGAGACGCCCGCTCCAGCGCTCCAGCTATCGGCACGAAGGCCGCACCGATCCTGCGCCGCCCGGCAGTCCGTCGCGGTTATTCCGCGCCGACCTCGCGCCACCGCACGATCGCCGGCGCGTGCGACGCCGCCGGCTCGGGCGCCGCCATGGGCGGAGCGGCGTCCCCCTCGACAGGCGCCGACATCAGCGCCACGGGCGATCCGGGCCCGGACGCGGAAACCAGCAGCCCGAAGGCCTCGTGCAGCGTCTGCGTCCCGCCCGAGCCGGGGTACGCCCACGACGGCGCTGCAAAGATGTTCTCGTGCCCGATGTCGATCAGGTCGCGCGCGAACATGTGCCCCGAGATCTGGTTGCGGTCGCCCATCTTGATCTCGCCCGCGTGCACGCTCAGCACGAAATCCATCCGCCCGTCGTGGCCCATCTTGAAGTTGCCGGCCACCGTGTGCAACGCCACGGCCCCCGACCCCGTGCGCTCGACGATCCAGCCGTCGCGGAACTCCGTCTCGCCCTGCATGAAGATGATCGTGATGTCGCCCGAACCCGTGACGCACGTCCAGCGGCAGTCGACCCCCGACAGCGTCAGGCGGCGGAAGACGTACGTGCCCGCGCCGTCGAACGTGATGCGCGACCGGTCGCCGAAGTTCAGGTCGCGATAGTTGCCGGGCGTGAGCGTGCGTGAGGCGTCCTGCCCGACGGTGATGTTGGTCGACCCCGCCGACGCCGCGAGCGGGTCGGGAATGAGCACCCCCGCAGCCTGCGAGCCCACGAGCCCGGCGTACTGGTTGTCCGTGCCCTGCAGCACGATGTTCGTCTCGGAATAGAGCGAATAGTCGGCGACGGCGGGCCCGCCGCCCGAGCCTTCGGCCGTCGCCCGCGCCAGCAGAACCGTCGCCGCCTCGGAATCGACGGGCGCGAGCGCGACCTCTTCCAGCCCCGCCGCCAGAGCCGCGGTCTGCGAGGCGCCGCTCCACGCGCCCCCCTCCGGCCTCCGGCTGACGGACACCGCGCTCGAGCCGGGCGACAGCCACGCCGCCGTCAGCGCCCCGCCCGACCCCTCGAACGCCAGCGCCGCCGGCGCGTCCGCCGCGAGGTCCACCGTGGACGCCACGAGCGCCGCGGAGGACCACGCGCCGTGCTCCACCGCCGCCACGTCCAGCCGCCCAGAGCCCGAGATCATCCCCGCCGCCGCGTGGTCCGAGCGCTCCCGCGGATCCGCCGCGACAACCACCCCCGAGATCGCCCCGGGCGCGACGGGCGTTCCCGTCATCGCGCTCCACGCCCCGCCGCTCAACCTCGAGACACGCAGCGCCACGTCTCCCGTGCGCGCCCACGCGACCAGCGGCGTGCCCCAGCGCGTCCAGACCGCATCGAAGCGCCCGGCCCCGCCGTCGTAGCTCGCATCGAGCGTCTGCGTGGACCGGAACGCGCCGCTATCCCACACCGTCGCCGCCAGCTCCGCCCCGCTCGCAGCGACGATCAGAACCTGGTCCGACGACGCCCGGCTCCGCGCCACCACACGCACCGGCTCGGACGACAGCCCCAGCGGCGCGGCCGCCGCGCCCGACAGCGCCGAGCCGTCGTACGTCCGCACGTCCAGCACCGAAGAGCCCGCGGCCCCGCTCAGCAGCACCAGATGCGACGACGGCACGGCGTACGCCGCCCCCGCCGTCCCCAGAGGAACCAGCGAATCGACCGCCAGCGGCGCCGAAACCCCGCCGTCGGTCATCAGGAACAGGCTCATCAACCCCGGCGCGTCGACCGTCACGACCGCGAGCGCCGCGCGATCCGGCGCCGTCAGCGCCAGCAGCCGCGCCGGCGCCGGACTGACGCTGCGCGCCACCGACGACGCACCGATGGACGACGCACCGACCGCGCTCGTGCGCACGTCCGTGCCCGCGGGCCCATCGGTGACAATGACGCGCTGGCCGGGATCAGCGAACGCCGACCCCCGCCACGCACGACATCCACAGCACTGCTCCGCTTCGCGAGCCCATGACGTGAAATCCAGTTCACCCCGTGAACCGTCTTTCATCGACTCGCCGCCATCGGAACTTGGCACTAGGAAATGCACGCACCTCGCCGCACACACCTACAGCTCGGGACCCTAGGCCACGCCGGTTCTCGGACGATGCACTTCGCGCAGGCTTCAGGGCTTCGACGACGCCGGAGGGCGCTTCTCCGCGTCCGGCGCCGCTGGGGCCGTCGGCCCGGGCTCGGGAGCGCCGGGCGCCTGCTCGCGGCGGAGCACGCGGTCATAGAACTTGCGCACGTTGCGGTACCGCTGCGGGATCACCTGCTCCTCGATCGCCTTCTCCGCGCTCCGCTGGGCTTCGCGCAAGGCCTCGTCCATCTCCCGCCTGCTGATGGAACGGTCGGGCCTCTGCGGGCCCGAGGCGGGCCGCTCGCCCACCACGCTCGGGTTCTCGCCCGACCGCCGCGCATCCACGTCCTCCGTATTGAACGGCATGTTCGACGGCGGCGGCCCCGACGGCGCACCCTCGCCCTCACCCGCCCCGCGGCCGCCGGTCGGCCGTCGCTCGTTCTGCTGCTGCTGCGCCATCTGCTCGAGCTGCCGCCGCTGCTCGGGGCTCGTCTGCTCGAGCAGACGCTGCGCCTGCTGGCGGAGATTCTCGGCCCGCTGGCGCTTCTCCTGCGCGGACCCCTGATCCTCCTGCAGCCTTCGCAGCTCTTCGCGAAGCTGCTCAACGCCGCCGGGCTGCTGCTGCGCCCCGCCGGGGTTCCGCGGCTGCGAGGGCTGCCCCTGCTGACCCCCCTGCTGCTGCGCCCCCTCGGGCTCCGCGCCATCAGGACGCTGCTGACCGGGCGACTCTGAAGGCGCCTGCTCGCCCGCCTGCTCGGCGGCCTGCGGATCCTCGTTGGGACTGCCGCGCGAGCCCCCTTCGCCCTTGGGCTGCGCTTCGGGCTGTTGGCCCCGAGGCGGGTCGCCGGATTGCTGCTGCCCCTGCTCGCCCCCCGATTCTCGAGGCTGCTCCGCGCCGGGCTGCGGCTGTCCCTGATCGCTCTGCCGGGGCTGCGCTGGGTCGGCGCCCTGCGGATCGGACTGCGGCGCTTGCTGCCCCTGCGAAGGCTGCTGCTGCGATGGAGGCTGCTGTTCGGATTGCCGCGGCGCGGGCTCCCCGGTGCGCTGCCGCGCGCCTTCACCGGGTTCCGATGCCTGCTCATTGCGCTCGCGCTGTTCAGAATTCGTCCGCTCGCCGCCGGGATTCTGTTCTGGCGGCGGCGACTGCTCGCCCGGGGCCGGACGTTCCCCGGGTTCCGGAGTTTCCGAGGGCGACGGAGGCTGCTGCGGCGACTCAGCGGGCGGGGGCGGCGGCTGCGGCTCTCGAACCTCATCCGCGGCGGCCCGCGTCGCCTCGCTCAACTGCCGCGCACGCTCAGCCGCCTGCTCGCGGGCCCGGCGCTCGGCGTTCTCACGCGCCAGCTTCTCGGCCATCCGCCGCGCCGCTTCAGGGTCGAGCCCTTGCTCGCGCAGCTTCTGTTCCAGCTTCTGACGGTCGCGCTGCTCGTGCAGATCGCCCGACTCGGGCTGGATACCCTGCTGAGTGAGCGATTCCTGCTGACGACGCTCGGCCTCTTCCGCCGCCGCCTGGGCCCGCACCGCGGCGTCTTCCAGCTCGCTCCCCAGCTCATCGAGCTCCCGCGACACGCGCTCCCGCTCCTCCGCGGACATCGATTCGAGCTGCCTGCTGAGCTGATCGAGCGCCGCCGCCGCGCCTTCAAGATCGCCTCGCCGCAACGCCTCGCGCAGCCCAGCCGCCGGGTCGCTCGCTCCCTCCGTCGCCCCGGACGCGGCGGCCGACTCTTCAGCCGGGATCTGAGCCAGCGTCTCTTCCAGCGCCTGCGTTGCCTGCTCGGCGGCCTGCGCCTGCGCGTCGGTCGACCGCGCGCTCTCGTCGAGCGCCCCCGCCGCGTCGGCGAGCGCATCATCCGGATCGGTTTCGCCCGCTTCCAGTTGCTGCGCGAGCTTCCGCAGAACGTCCGACGGCGCGTCGACGGCGGGGCCGTCCTCCTCGCTCGCGGCGGGGGCCTCATCCGCGCCCAGCGCGCCCGCGGCCCGCTCAAGCTCTTCGCGCGCCATCTGCTGCCGCTCGTTCACCAGCCGCAGCCGCGACTCGGCCTCCCGATCCGCCAGAAGCCGCATGGGATCCACCCAGTAGCCCGCCGCCGCCGCCAGAGCCGCCAGCACGGGCCACGTCGCCCACGAGTTCCCCCAGCGGATGGGCATCGCACGCCGCAGATCCACGCGCCCCGCGTGCGTCTCGGCGTCGCGCACCGCCAGCGCCGCGAAGGGATCCTCAGCCGAACGCCCCGACAGGTCCAGCGCGCTGCCCAGCCGGTCCTTGAGCGCCAGCGCCGTATCGACCTCGATCGCCGCCTCGAACGTGCGCCGAGGCCGCAGCAGCGTCAGCGCGCTGCAGATCGCCAGCGCCCCGCCCACCGGAACCAGCGACAGCAGCCACCAGGGAAGCCCCGGACCGACGAGCTTGTCGGCCAGCGTCAGCACAGCTCCCGCGCCAGCCGCAGCCGCCAGCGCCGGCCCGGTCACGCGCACCCAGCGCCGCGCCCGATCGCGCTCCGCGGCCCGCCGAACGATCGCACGCACACGGTCCATGTCCGAAGTGTATGGCTGGCCCGCCCCGCCGGTTCCGCCGAAGGCCCCGGCCCGGCATCACGGCCCCCCGCGCCCCCCGCAGCCCCTCAGCCCGTCCGCACGGGCGTGAGCGCGGGCTTGCCGTTGAGCACCGCGCGGATGTTCGCCGCCGTCAGATCGACCATCATCTTCCGGCTGTCGGTCGTCGCGCTCCCGATGTGAGGAGCGAAGACGACGTTGTCCAGCTCCGCGAGCCCAGGCGCGAGCTCGGGCTCGCGCTCGAAGACATCGAGCCCCGCCGCCGCGAGCCTGCCGCTCCGCAGAGCCTCGACCAGCGCCGCCTCATCGACCGTCGGCCCGCGCGACGTGTTCACCAGCACCGCCGAGGGCTTCATGAGCGCCAGCCGCCGGGCGTCGATGATGTGCCGCGTCTCGGGGGTCAGCGGCGTGTGAACGCTCACGTAGTCCGCCTGCGCCAGCCCCTCGTCGATCTCCACGCGTCTCCCGTTGAGCGGCGCCGCCTCGAAGTTGGGCTTGGGCGACCGCGCCGTGTACAGCACGCGCATGCCCCACCCGATCGACCGCAATGCCGTCGCGTACCCGATCCGCCCCGCCCCCACGATCAGCAGCGTGCGCCCCGCGGGCGCCAGCCCCATGAACTCCGCCGGCCCGAGGATCCCGTGCGCCCGCCACGCGCCGCTGCGCACGAAGCGGTCCGCGTGAACCAGCCGGCGCGACGCCGCCAGGAGCAGCGTGAACGCCATGTCCGCCGTCCCCTCGGTCACCGCGTCGGGCGTGTTGGTCACGATGATGTTCCGCGCCGCCGCCGCCTTCAGATCGATGTTGTCGTAGCCCACGGCGAAGTTCGCCAGCACCTTGACCCGCGGCCCAGCGCCCTCGATCACGCGCTCGTCGATCTTGTCGCAGAACCAGGTCACCACAGCGTCGGCCCCGCGCATGAACGGGATCAGCTCGTCGGCGGACATCACGCCGCTCGAGGGCCCGAAACGCACCTCGGCCCCGGGAATCTCAAGGGGAAACGGGAGCCGGCGACAGCACGCGACGGAGAACATGGGCCAGAGTCTAGGGCCGGGGCCCCGCCGGGCTCACGGCCCCGCCGACACGAAGCACGCGAGCGCTTCTTCACGCGTGATCGCCTGCCGCGGGGCGATCGCCTCGCTCCGCGGAGCGCCGGGCCGCCGCCGCTCCACCGCCGCCCACAGCGAATCCTCGGGGTCCGGGCGCACGATCGGCGCATCGCTCCCCAGCCAGACCAGTCGGGACGGATCGAGCCCGCGCGCCCGCGCCGAGTCGATCAGCTCGCGCAGCGGGAACGCACGCTCCGCACGCCCCGGCACGAATCGGCGGATCGCCTCGACGTCCGTCAGCAGATGGCAGGGCTGCAGGCTCGCGATCACCCCCAGCTCCGCAAAGCGCGGCACGTCGCGCTCGTCCACGAACTCCGCGTGCTCGATCCGCTGCCCCGGCGCCCGCGCCCGGGCCGACTCCACCGCGTCGAGCACGGAGCGGACCGCCCCGTCGCCGATCGCGTGCGCCGCGACAGGGAAGCCCAGCGACGCCGCAAACTCGACCGCGGCGCGGATCTCGTCGGTCGACATCAGGGGCGTGCCGCGCTCGTGCCCGGGCATCGGCTCGCGGAAGGGGGCCAGCATGTGCGCCGTCCGGCTGTTGAGCGTGCCGTCCGTGAAGATCTTCAGCCCGCCGAGCCGGACGCGGTCGCCGGGCCGGGCAAGCTCGCCCCGCGCGAGCGTCTCGAAGTGTTCGTGCGTGGCGTAAAGACTGATCCGCATCGTCAGCTCGCCGCGCCGCTCCATCGCCAGCAGCGTGCGCGCGAGCTGGGGCGACGCCAGCATGTCGTGCACCTCGCCGAAGCCCAGGCGCGCAAGATCCGCGAGGGCCGCCCGCACGTTTTCTTCATACTGCGCGGGCGACGGAGGCGGAGCCGCCCGCCGCGCCGCCCACGCCGCCGCTTCCAGCAGCAGGCCGGTCACGCGGCCGTTCTCGCGCTCGATCACGCCCCCCGCCGGGTCGGGCGTATCGGCGTCGAACCCGATCTCTTTCAGCACCGCGCTGCCCGCGACCAGCGCATGATGATCGAACGACATCACGATCGTCGGCAGGCCCTCCGCCGCCTCGTCGACCTCCGCCGCCGTGGGCCAGCGCGGGTCGGCCCACGCGGTGTTCCTCGCGCCAACCGCCCGGAGCCAGCCGCCCGTCCGCCGCAGCTCCGCACCCCGCTCGCGCACCGCCGCCGCGATCATCCGCAGCGCCTCGTCCCGCGAAGTGCAGCCCGAAAGGTTGGGGCACGTCAGCTCGTCGCCGTGCTCGGCGATGTGCGCGTGCGCCTCGCGGAGGCGCCCCGGCGCGCCGCCCACGCCCGCACCATCCGCCGCGCTCCGCGCCGAGCTCACAGCGCCCTCGCCATCGACTCCAGCTTCTGCCGGACCGCGCCGGCCGCCGGCAGCACCTCTTCAAAGCGGATCCGCACCACCCCGAAACGCGCCCGCACGTGCACCCCGCGTGGGTCGACCCCCACGCACACCGGATCCGGGACCACCACGCCCGCGAAGCGCTGGCACAGCGCCGCCAGCGCCCCCTTGTCGGCGTTCAGCGACTTGCACAGGCCGGGCTCATCCGCCGCCAGCGGGTTCGGCGCCGCCAGCGCATCGCCGTCGAACACCCAGGGCCCGTGCCGCGCGCCGTCGATCCAGAATTGCGCCCAGCGCACGTGCTCGGGCTCGCCGTGGAACACGCGCCAGCGGTCCGTCGCCGCACCTTCCGCCAGCTCGTCCGCCGACAGCAGCAGCTGCAGCGCGTCCAGGCTCTCCTCGGGCACCCACAAGAGATGCTGGCCCGACAGCAGCACCGCCACCGGCACCGACGCCACCAGCCGCCCGGTCAGCGGATCGATCACGTACTTGATCGTC
>JANRJV010000087.1:0-6480 GCA_033763795.1 Planctomycetota bacterium | reverse complement strand
TCGCCGTGGATTCGGCGGCGTTGGCGGAAGAGTGCGGCGCTGGCGGTGTGGCCGTGGAGGAAGGAGTCGTCTCCGACGGGGCCGATCTCGCCTGCGGCGAAGAAGCCTGCGATGGGGAGGGGCTTGCCGTTTTCGTGGGCGAGGGAGCGGGCGATTCGTCCGGCGTCGTGTCCGGGCTCGCCGAAGAGCCGGGAGCCCCGGCCGTTGCATGTGAAGACGAGTGCGCCGGCGGCGGGGTGCTGGAGCTGTTGAGCGGCGAGGAGGAGCTCGAGGTCTTCGGTTGCGGTGCGTGCGTCGCGGAGGTGGAACTGGACGGTCTGTCCGGGGCGGACGAGGTCGGCGACGGCGATGGCGCCCGAGGTGTTGTCGACGCCCAGGACGCCCCGGATGAGGAAGTCTCCGCGGCCGAAGCGCGGCTTGTACTCGTCGATGACTCGGCCCATCATGACGCCGTTGGGGAGGAGCTCGCGGTCGGCGGGGTCGAGCTCTGAGATGATGTCGCGGAGTGCGTCGAGGGCCTTCTGGCCGCCGAGGGTTTTGATGATGTTGCGCTGGGCGCCTGTGATGACGACGGGTTTGCCGATGGGCCGGCATCCCTGGCTGACGAGCGCGTCGATCTCGATGTCGCCTCTGATGGCGAGGCCTATGCCGCCGGCGCGCATGATCTGATCGTTGAGTACGAGGGTGTTGCCGCCGGGCTTGGCGGAGCCGCTGGCCATGCCTCCCAGGACGGGGGCGCGGCGGAGTCCTTCGACGACCTTGCGGACGTCGCCCATGGTGGCGACGGCGGCGGAGGCGGGGACGCTGAAGGGGTCGGCGAAGAAGAGTGTGGCGCGGAGGTCGCGGCGGGCGCCGATGACTCGCGCGGTTTCGCGGAGGGCGTCTTCGTCGCCGTCTTTGACGTGGGGGAGGTCGCGGTAGAGGAAGGGGTGGACCGAGGTGCCGGGGAGCGAGGCGAGGAAGATGGCGACGGCGGGGGCGCGTTCGATCTCGGTTTCACCGGCGAGGACACCCTCGGCGGTGAGGCCCATGAGTGTGCCGGGCTCGAGTGCGGAGCGGACGGCGGCGGCGGCTTCGGGGAGGTGGGCGGCGTGGTCGCCTGAGACGAAGACGAGGGCGAGGTCGACGGCGCCGCGGGAGAATCCGGCGGGTGCGGCGGCGGCTTCGAGGGCCTGCTCGGCGGCGAGGGCGACGTCGACGTTGGCGGAGAGGCCCGTTCCGACCGCGAGGGTGGTCGCCGAGGACACATGTTCCATGGGGGGCATGGTAGCGCCGGGGCGGGGGGTGTGCGCGGAGATGAAGGGGTGTTGGGAGGCGGGTGGGTGTCGGGTTTCCTAGGCTGTGGGTTTCCGCCTTGGTTGCGAGGAGAGCTCATGACGCTGCTGTCGACGCCGCCGGTTGCCTGGGAGGTTGAGGGGAAGACGCCGCGCGCCGAGGGGTCGTCCGGGAGGGCCGGGTCGGCGGCGGGCGCGGGGCCCCGGGACCGCGGGGCGGAGGCGGCGCGGGGGCTGGAGGCGGCGGTGGCGTCGCTGCTGTCCAAGCAGGCGGCGGACGGTCACTGGTGCGCGGAGCTGGAGGGCGACTCGATCCTCAACACCGAGTACCTGCTGATGAAGGTGATCCTGGGGCAGGATCAGGCGCCTGCGGCGACGGCTGAGGAGCTGGGGCGGTTTGAGCGGCTGTGCACGTACGTGGAGATGCTGCAGAGGCCCGACGGGACGTGGGGGCAGTATCCGGGCTCGCCGGCGGACATCTCGGCGACGGTGAAGGCGTATTTCGCGCTGAAGCTGTGGGGGCGTGATCCGGAGTCGCCGGCGATGAGGCGGGCGCGGGAGCGCGTGCTGGCGATGGGCGGCGCGGAGAAGATCAACACGTTCAGCATGTTTTATCTGGCGTGCCTTGGGCAGGTGTCGTGGGACGCGTGCCCGGCGATCCCGCCTGAGATCGTGCTGCTGCCCCGGTGGTTCCCGTTCCATCTGGACAAGGTGGCGGCGTGGACGCGGACGATGATTCTGCCGCTGGGCCTGTGCTCGGCGCTGCGGCCGGTGCGGCGGTTGCCGAGCGCGCGGGGGATCGGCGAGCTGTTCGTGGATCACGCGAAGCGTTCGTACCTGTCCAAGCCCTGGGACCGGACGGACCCCGTGAGCTGGACGAACGTGTTCCTGGTGGCGGACCGGGCGCTGAAGCGGCTGCAGAAGTGGGGGCTGATGCCGCTGCGCTCGATGGCGATCGGGGCGTCGGAGCGGTGGCTGCTGGACCGGATGCGGAGCGAGACGACGGACGGTCTGGGGGCGATCTTCCCGCCCATGGTGTACATCCAGGTGGCGCTGCAGGCGATGGGGTATCCGCGGGAGCACCCGGTGATCCGGCTTGCGGAAAAGGAGCTGGACCGGTTCTTTGTGGAGGCGGAGGCGACGCGGACCACGCCCGCGCACACGCGGATCCAGCCTTGTTTCAGCCCGGTGTGGGACACGGGGATCGCGCTGTACGGTCTGACGGAGGCGGGGCTGACGGCGGGTGACGAGCGCGTGGCGCGGGTGTGCCGATGGCTGTGCGATCACGAGGTCTCGATCGTGGGGGACTGGGCGCGGAACATGCGTGCGCAGGACCGGCCGGGGCGCATGGGGCCGGGCGGGGACGCGGCGGCGTGGGCGTTTGAGTATCGCAACGAGTGGTACCCGGATGTGGACGACTCGGCGATGGTGTGCAAGGCGCTGTGGCGCGCGGCGGCGGATCCGGCGGCGGGAAAGATCGGGGCGCGGTCGCGCGATGCGGCGCGGCGGGGCGTGCGCTGGATCATGGCGATGCAGAACGAGGACGGCGGGTGGGCGGCGTTCGACCGCACGACGCACCGCGAGTGGATGGAGAAGGTGCCGTTCGCGGATCACAACGCGATGCAGGATCCGTCGTGCGCGGACATCACGGGGCGGACGCTGGAGGCGCTGGTGACCTGCGGCGTGCCGACGGATGACGCGGTGATCCGGCGGGCGGTCGCGTACCTGCGGCGCGAGCAGCGGGAGCAGGGGTGCTGGTGGGGCCGATGGGGATGCAACTTCCTGTACGGGACGTGGCAGGCGGTGGGAGGGCTGGTGGCGGTCGGGATGCCGGGGGATGCGCCGGAGCTGCAGCGGGCGCTGGCGTGGCTGCGGTCGGTGCAGAATCCTGACGGCGGGTTCGGCGAGTCGGCGAACTCGTATCTGGATGAGTCGCTGATGGGCAAGGGTCCCTCGACGGCGTCGCAGACGGCGTGGGGTGTGATCTCGCTGATGAACATCCTGGGCGAGCGGTCGGTGGAAGATGAGGGGGTCGGGCGGGCGATCGACTATTTGTGCGCGACGCAGCTGAAGGAGCCGGCGCCGGCCGAGCCGCCGACGCGGCTGCATGATGAGCCGGCGGGGTCGTGGGTGGAGCCCTGGTTCACGGGGACGGGGTTCCCGAAGGTCTTCTACCTGCGGTACCACCTGTACCGGCACTACTTCCCGGTAATCGCGCTGGGGAGATTCGTGAGGCTGGGCCGCGCCGGACGGGGAAACTGAAGGGCGCGGGGGGCGGCGGATGATCGTAAGTCGTTAGCTGAACGAATGTTCGGTATCGAGCTGGTGGGCAGTGCGCTGCGAGCGCGAAAATCCAAACAAAGTCCTTGCAGTGCGGTCGATGTAGGGGTAATGTATACCAAACGGATCGCCCTCAGGGCGGTTCGGAACTCGGGTCGGTGGAGACCCGGTCGTGCCGAGGATCGGTGCGGAACGCGGTGATCTGGTTCCTGCGGATGGGCTTGCGGAGCGCGGCCCATCTCATCCGGTGGCGGCGGTGCGCGTCTTCTTCGATGTGTGGCCGGGAGACCGGCGGAAGATCGAAGGGACGGGCGGCGTCGCGACTGACGGAGCCTTCGGACCACTGGTCCGGGGGCGTCGGAGGCACGGGATCGGCATGGTCCACACTGCTCATCGAAGCGGCATGTTCGGAGGGGGTTTCGGCCGGCTGGTGCGCGGGCTGATGTCCGGGGGCTTTGAACCTGTCGTGATGCTGGGGCCGGGGGGCGACTTCCGGCGTTCGGCGACGGGGGATGAGCGGGGCGCGCTGGTCTGGAGTGATGTGGAAGGCGAGGCGTTCGCGGCGCCGGATGGGGCCGGGGGCGGGTGCGCGGCTGGGGACAGGGAGAGTGTTATCGCGGGCCCGGCCCGGGCGCGCGGGGGCGGAACGGTCGGGGGCGGCGCGAGTGCGGGTGGTTCCGGGCCCGGGGCGGCGGATGGGGTGCGTGCGCGGGAGGCGGAGCTGGCGCGCGAGCTTGCGGTGCTGACGGTGTCCGTGGACCTGCTTTCCGGGCAGGGGAGAAGTCTTACTGAAGGTCTTTCCTTGGCGGCCGCGTTGCGCGCCGGCGTCGAGGGTTCGCGCGTGCGCGCGCAGGCGCCAGTGTGGCCGGGCCAGCGTGTTGGCTCGGCGTCGTCTTCACGGTTCCGTGCCTTGTCCGAACGGGAGCAGTCTTTCCATGAATCTCACACCCAAGCAGCTCAAGATTCTTCAGCTCATCCGCGACTGCCGCGTGCGTCGGGGCTATTCGCCGACGATGCAGGAGCTCGCCGACGAGCTGGGCGTCAGCAAGGTCACGGTCTTCGAGCACGTCGAGGCGTTGATCAAGAAGGGCGCGCTGGTTCGCGAGCCGAACAAGGCACGCTCTTTGTCCATCGCTGACGGGATCGCGCTGCCCGACGAGGAGCGGCCGCTGCGGTTCCCGCTGGTGGGCAAGATCGCGGCGGGCGTGCCCATCGAGAAGTTCACGGACTCTGACGAGCTGGACGTCGGCTCGCTGTTCCAGGCCCGGGCGGGGACGACGGCGGGCGCGACGTTCTGCCTGCGGGTCGACGGGGAGTCGATGCGGGACGAGGGGATCCTGGACGGGGATTACGTGATCGTTGAGCGGCGGGATTCGGCGCGGAACGGCGACCGCGTGGTGGCGTTGCTTCCCAACGGGGAGACGACGCTGAAGACGTATTACAAGGAGGCGGATCATGTCCGCCTGCAGCCGGCGAACCCGGCGTTCGAGCCCATCCGCGTGAAGGACTGCAAGGTCCAGGGTGTGGTGACGGGCGTGCTGCGGAAGTATTGAGCGCTGGCCGGGGGGCCGGGGACCCGGGGGCGCAGGGTTCCGGGGGGCGGCAGGGCGGGATGGGCCGCGAGCCGGCGTGATCGGCTTGGCCGGGGGGTGCGGGGCTGTTGGATGAGGGTCCGAGCGGGGCCGGGGGCCGAGGGTGCGGGGCTGTCAGGTCCGTGCGCGGAGGGCCTGGAGCAGGAGCGGCGCGATGGCGCGGGCGGCGGCGCCGCGGTGTGAGCGGGCGTTCTTTTGTTCTTCGGTGAGTTCCGCGCTGGTGTTGCCTTCGGGAAGGATGAGGAGAGGGTCGTAGCCGAAGCCGTTGGTTCCTCGGGGGACGTCGGGGGGCGTGCCGATGACGCCTTCGAAGGTGCCGCGGGACTCGGCGAGGATGGAGCCGTCGGGGGCGGCGGCGCACATGACGCAGACGAAGCGGGCGGTCCGGCGGTCGTGGGGGATGCCTTGGAGTGCGTTGAGGAGTTTGGCGTTGTTGCGGGCGTCGCGCTGAGCGCGGGCGCCTTCGGGGCCGGCGTAGGTGGCGCTGTGGACGCCCGGGGCGCCGCCGAGGGCGTCGACCTCGAGGCCTGAGTCGTCGGCGAGGGCGACCCGCTGCGCAAGGCGGGCGTAGGCGCGGGCCTTGATGCGGGCGTTGTCGAAGAAGGTCAGGCCGTCTTCGACGGGTTCGGGGAAGGGCCCTCCCGGGACGTCGGTGAGGCTGAGGGCGGTGATGCCCAAGGGGCCCAGGACGCCGCGGAGCTCGGCGAGCTTGTGCGGGTTCGAGGTGGCGACGAGGAGCTGCACGGCGCGACTGTACTGGCGGGGCGGGGGCGCTCGTTGCGTTTGCCGAGGCGAGCGCGCGGTGATGGTCGAAGATGAGTTTTGAGGCGCGTCAGCGCGCATTTGCGCGGGCGGGGCTGTGCAAAAGCTGACGCTGACGGCGAGCATGAGGCCGATTTTGACGTCCGAAGGCCGGTACGTGGCGTATGGGCTTTCAGATTCAATGAAGAACCAACATCTGTTTGGACGATCATCGGAATGGTGCTATGTTGTGTGCAAGCTGTAGCGGTGTGTTCCGGGTGCTCCTCAATTTCTGGTACCGCACAGACTCCCATGGACGGGAGGCCGCCTTGAGCGATTCGGCACGTAACGGTTCCGATCGTGGCTTGAACGGGCAGCGGGATGGAACCTCGTCATCGACGCCGCCGCCGGTGACACCACCGGAAGCTCGGGCGTCAATCCCCCCGCCTGAGGACAGTCCATGCGGATCGGTCTGCGAGGAAGTCGCGGACGCGCTGCGTCGGCGCTGGGAGGAGCGGTTCGGGCCGGTCGACCTGAGCGCGTATCCCGCGTACGGAGCGCCGCAGGCGGTGCACGACTTGTGGTACCGCCTT
>JANRJV010000086.1:0-7283 GCA_033763795.1 Planctomycetota bacterium | reverse complement strand
CGCGTGCTCGAGAAGATTTCGCGCGATCCGTCGCTGTCGGATTCGCCCCGGCTCCGCTACGAAGCGGAGCGAGAGCTGGAGATCGAGCAGGAATCACTCTACCGGACCATCCCGCCCGGCGGGGCCAAGGCGTATCTGTTCATCGGTCTCGCCGACGCGCGTTCGCCCGGGGCCAATCCCCGCGTCACGCTCCGCTACAGGGTCAACGCGGGCTCCAACGACCCGACGGCGATCTACCGCGTGCGGTTCTACATCAACCAGGTGCTCTTCGAGCGGCAGGTGGCGCTCGCCGCTTCGCAGACGCTGCTCTTCGACAAGCGGCTGATCGACGAGGACGGCACGGTCACGCTCGTCGTCGAGAACGACCGCGAGAACCCGCGCGAGCTTGCCTTCCCGCCCGACGGGCTGGAGGTGCTCTATTCCTCGGGCGACTACGCGACGAACTTCGTGCGCATCATGTTCGTCATGTGGGTCAAGCTCGGGTTCACCGCGGCGGTGGCCATCGCGGCCTCGACGTTCCTGAGCTTCCCCGTGGCGTGCCTGGTGGCGATGACGGTGCTCTTCGCCGCCGAGAGCGCGGGGTACCTCAAGGAATCGCTGGACTACTACGTGTCGATGACCAAGGACGGGATCGATTACGTGGCGCTGGTGGTCCGGGTGATCGCGGTGCCGATCTCCCGGGTGTTCCAGGTGTACGCGGAGCTGAAGCCCACGGCCAAGCTCGTGGACGGCCGGCTTCTCGGATGGGGCCCGCTGCTCTCGTCGTCGCTGGTCCTGATCGCGTGGGCGGCGGCGGTGCTGGGCCTGGGCTGGGCGATTTTCCGCCAGCGCGAACTGGCGACCTACTCCGGACGGTAAACACACGGATGAACCGCGACTCTCTCATCCAGCTCCTGGCGGCCCTGATGCTCACCGCGTGCGTCGGGCTGTCGGCGTTTCTCGGGGCGGAGACGACCGCCGAGGCCAGCCGCGCCCAGCTCACCTACACCGATGAGGCGGTCGAGGGCGACCCGCCGGAGGTGGCGGTGGGCGTGGCGATGGGCGCGTTCCGCGGGCTGTTCGTCAACTACCTGTGGATCCGCGCCAACAAGCTGAAAGAAGAAGGGAAGTTCTACGAGGCGATCCAGCTCTCGAGTGCGATCACACGGCTGCAGCCCCGGTTCCCGCGCGTGTGGGCCTTCCACGCGTGGAACATGGCGTACAACATCTCCGTCGCGACCAACACCGCCGAGGAGCGGTGGCAATGGGTGAAGGCGGGGATCAACCTGCTGCGCTCGGAGGGCATCCCGCGCAACCCCAACGATGTGCTGCTGCACCGCGAGCTGGCGTGGACGTTCATCCACAAGATCCAGGGGTACGCCGACGACGCGAATCATTACTACAAGCGCGAGGTGGCCCGCGAGTGGACGATCCTGCTGGGCGATCCCCCTCGGCTGGACGGCACGAGCGACGAGAACAAGCGGACGATGGCGGAGTGGATGCGGCTCGTCGCCAACGCGCCGCAGACGCTGGAGCAGGTGGCGCAGCGTGAATCGCGGGCGCGGGCGGCCGCCGAGAACCTCCGGCCCGGCGACCCGCTGCCCCCCGCCAGGACCGAGGAGCTGGTCAACCGCATCCGGGCCGAGGCGCGGCTGGATCTCGACATCAACCTGCTCCGACTGATCGAGTACCGGAAGGCGTGGGTCAACGCGTGGTACGTTCGCGAGCACGAGTTCAGCCGCGACCTGCGCGAGGGCGACCGCAACGACGCGCTGGACGCGCTGATGAGCGAGCCGGCGTACGAGGCGACCTGGCCGCCGTTGCTTGAGTACGTTCGCCGCCGCGTCATCACCGAGCAGTTCCACATGGAGCCCGAGCGGATGGTGCGGTACACCGAGAAGTTCGGGCCGCTCGACTGGCGCCATCCCGCGAGCCACGCTCTGTACTGGGCGGCGCGGGGCGTCGAGGAGGGGCTGGAGCGGCAGGGCACGACGCAGTTCGACACGCTCAACACCGACCGCATCATCATGCACTCCATGCAGGAGCTGTTCCGCTTCGGCGCGATCCAGTACGACCTGCTCACGAACGAGTACTTCGCGCTCAACAACTTCGACTGGGTGGACCCCTACGGCAACATGCTCGAAGAGGTGATCGCGCGCGGGGGGATCGCGGCGAACATCGAGGAGCGGGCGTACACGCTCTACGGCGCGGGCTTCGAGAACTTCCTGAAGGACGTCATCCGCATCTACTACCAGCGCGGCGACCTGGCGAACGCCGAAAAGTATCACTCCAAGCTCCGGAACTGGCCCGGCCTGAACATCAACGACGCGGGCCTGATCGATGACCTGAAGCTCCCGCTCGCGGAGTTCGTCGAGAAGGAGCTCAGGGATCGGCTGACGACGCCCCACGTCGCGATCAACGAGATGGAGGCGGCCCTGACGGACGCGTTCCTGCGCGGCCTCGCGCAGGGGCAGCCCGAGGTCTTTCGCCGCCAGCTCGAGTACGCCGATCGCGTGCGGTCGATCTATCTTGAGACGCAGAACATGCGGACCCTGGCCGATCCCGAGGCGCGGCGCATGGCGCAGTTCGTGGGTGCCAGCCTCGCCGAGACCGCGACGCGCGTCCTGATGCGGCTGCTCTCGGGCGGCAGTTTCGGATACTACAGGCTCGGTCCCCAGCAGGCGGCGCTGCTGTACCGCCGGACGCCGCTGTCCATTCAGAGGGCGGTGTACGACGATCTTTCCTCGGCGGTGCAGCGGACGCAGGGCGTGTCGCCGGAGCAGTTCGCCGCGCTCTTCCCCGAGCCGCCGGGGCTCGAGCAGTTCCGTGCGGCGATGGCCAACGCCGAGACTGAGCAGGAGAAGGCGCGCGTCCGCGCGATCGAATTCCAGAAGGACGCCAACCGCAGGGAGCGGTGAGACGTCCGGCCCGCCCGGCGCGGGCGGTACCATTGGGCTCATGGAGCTTTTTCGCGATCGTGACGGTGTGTACGCGCTCCTCGCGTCCGGAGAGAAGCTGCGTCTGGGCCAGATCTTCGGCATCGGGCGCAACTACGCCGAACACGCGAAGGAGCAGGGCGCGGAGATCCCCGATCGGCCCATGGTGTTCATGAAGAACGCGCTCTCGGCGTGTCTCTCGGGCGATGAGATCGTGGTGCCGCGGCTGTGCCAGGACCGCGAGCAGGTGGACTTCGAGGGGGAGCTGGCGATCGTCATCGGGCGGCCGGCCCGGGACGTTTCCCAGGAGCAAGCCGCCGACCCGGCTTCGGGGGTCGTGCTCGGATACTGCGTCGCCAACGACGTGTCCGCCCGGTGGTGGCAGAAGACCGGCAGCGGCGGTCAGTTCTGCAGGGGCAAGAGCTTCGACACGTTCTGTCCTCTGGGCCCGCGGATCACCCCGGCTTCGTCCGTGCCTGACCCCGGCGCACTGACGCTGCGCACAACGGTCAACGGCGAGGTGATGCAGTCGGGGACGACGGCGGACATGATCTTCAGCGTCGCGACGCTGGTCTCGGATCTGTCGCGGGGCATGACGCTGGCGCCGGGATCGGTCATCCTGACCGGCACGCCCAGCGGCGTGGGCATGAGCCGGACGCCGCCGCGTTTCCTGAGGGCGGGCGACGTGGTCCGCGTGGAGATCGAGGGCCTGGGCGCGATCGAGAACCGCGTGAAGTTCGAGTGATTCCCCGCGGGGCGACGGGGCCGCCGGGGCACCGGGTCCAAGCTACACTTTTCGCCCCATGCCGCAGTTCCGTCCCATCAATCAGATCCGCCAGGAGTTCATCGATTTCTTCGTGCAGCGGGCGCGGCACAGCTTCGTGCCGTCGTCGGCGGTCGTGCCGCACGACGATCCGACGTTGCTCTTCGCCAATGCGGGGATGAACCAGTTCAAGCCGTTGTTCCTGGGGAACGTGGCGCCGGGCAGCCCGCTGGCGGGGCTCAAGCGGGCGGTCAATTCGCAGAAGTGCATCCGCGCGGGCGGCAAGCACAACGATCTGGATGACGTCGGCAAGGACGGGTATCACCACACCTTCTTCGAGATGCTCGGCAACTGGTCCTTCGGCGACTACTTCAAGGAAGAGAGCATCCAGTGGGGGTGGGAGCTGCTGACGCAGATCTGGGGCATGGACCCGGACCGGCTCTACGCAACGTACTTCGAGGGCAGCAAGGAGCTGGGGATTGAGCCGGACCGCGAGGCGTACGAGATCTGGCGGAAGTACCTGCCCGCGGACCGCATCCTTCCCGGCAACCTCAAGGACAACTTCTGGGAGATGGGCGACACGGGCCCCTGCGGTCCGTGCTCCGAGATCACGTACGACGGCCGGTCCGACGCCGAGCGGGCCCGCGTCCCGGGCTATCAGCTCGTGAACAAGGGTGACCCGGACGTCATCGAGATCTGGAACCACGTCTTCATCCAGTTCAACCGCACGGGTCCCGGGTCGGACGGCCTGCGGCAGCTTCCCTCGCGGCACGTCGACACTGGGATGGGCCTGGAGCGCGTGACGCGCTTCATCCAGGGCAAGGCGAGCAACTACGACACCGACGCGTTCACGCCGATCTTCAGCGCGATCCAGCGCGTGTGCAAGGTGCCCCCGTACGGCGGCTCGTGGACGGACGGGAAGGACACCGCGTATCGCGTGATCGCCGACCACATCCGCACGCTGACGTTCGCGATCACCGACGGCGCTGATCCGGGCAACGAGGGGCGGAACTACGTCCTGCGCCGGATCCTGCGGCGTGCGGTCCGCTTCGGTCGCCAGACACTGGGCGTGCCGGGTGTGTTCTTGTGCGAGCTGGTGCCTTCGGTCGTCGAGTCGATGGGCGGGGCGTTCCCCGAGCTCAGGAAGAACCCGCAGCGCGTGCACGACGTGATCAAGGATGAGGAAGAGGCGTTCGGGCGGACGCTGACGCAGGGGCTGGTGCTCTTCGAGAAGGCCGCGGCCGCGGGCGCCGCCGCCGGCGCGGTCGCGCCCGAGGACGCCTTCAAGCTGCACGACACGTACGGGTTCCCGATCGACCTCACGCAGCTCATGGCTGACGAGCGGGGCCTGCGCGTCGACATCGACG
Source organism: Planctomycetota bacterium (assembly GCA_033763795.1). GTDB lineage: Bacteria > Planctomycetota > Phycisphaerae > Phycisphaerales > UBA1924 > JAEUIV01. The sequence goes on along the minus strand of JANRJV010000086.1, from coordinate 2,238 downwards.
GGTTCCACCGGCTGATGGAGGAGGCCCGCGAGCGGGCCCGCGGCGCCGCGCGCAACACCGAAGAGGGGGCATCGACGCTCGGGCCCGAAGCGCTCGGGACGCTCCGCCGCATGCGCGTCGATCCCACTGACGATTCGGACAAGTTCCACGGGCGGAAGATCCGGGCGAGCGTGGTCGCGATCTGGAACGGGCACAACTTCGACGAGCACATCTCCGCCTCGACGGCCCGGCCGACCGATCAGTTCGCGGTCATCCTGGACCGCACGAGCTTCTACGCCGAGATGGGCGGCCAGGTGGGCGACAAGGGACGGCTGGCGGTCTCGCGCGAGCGGCGCTCATCCGCGCGCGATGCGCACGACGGCGGCGAGTTCATCGTGGACGACACCCGGGCCGTGGGCGGCTACGTGCTGCACGTCGGGCGTGCGCTCAAGGGCGAACTCCGCGTGGGCGACGAGGTGGAGCTGCGAGTCGACCAGGTGCGGCGGACGCACACCGCCTCGAACCACACCGCGACGCACCTCCTGAACTGGGCGCTCCGCGAGACCTTGGGCGACCACATCGACCAGAAGGGCTCGCTGGTCGCTCCCGATCGGCTCCGCTTCGACTTCAGCCACCCGCACGCGCTGACCGCGCAGGAAGCGGCGGCGGTCGAGCAGCACGTCGCGCGGCTCATCGAGCGCGACCTGCCCGTTCATGCCCAGATCGTCCCGCTGACGGCGGCGCGGGGCGTCGCCGGGCTGCGCGCGGTCTTCGGCGAGACGTACCCGGATCCCGTCCGCCTCGTCTCGATCGGCGCCACCGCCGACGAGATGCTCGCGAGCCCTTCGGACCAGCGCTGGCGGGCCGTCTCCGCGGAGTTCTGCGGCGGGACGCACCTCTCCCGCACCGGTGAAGCGAAGGTGTTCGCGCTGGTCGCGGAGGAGGGCGTCGCCAAGGGCGTGCGGCGCATCTCGGCGCTGACGGGCGACGCGGCCCGTGAGGCGAACGCGCTCGCCGACCGCCTGCGGGCCCGCATCGACGGCGCGGCGACGCTCGACGCGAAGTATCTCGCGACGGAGGTCGCGGCGCTCGCGCAGGAGCTTGAGCCCGCGGCGCTCCCGCTGGTGCGCAAGGCGGAGCTGCGACAGCGTCTGGCGCCGCTCCAGGAGAAGGTGAAGTCGGCGCAGAAGCAGGCCGCCGGCGCCGAGCGCGAGAAGGCAATCGCCGCGGCGCGCCAGATGGCCGAGACCGCGACCGGTGCGGTGATTGTGATGGAGATCGCCGCCGCCGGGGGTGATCGCGAGGCGATGCTCGCGGCCCTCGATACGGTGCGCGCCCGGCACGCGAGGGCGGCGATCATGCTGCTGTCGCGGGCCGCGGACGGGAAGGCGACGGTCGTCGCGGCCGTGCCGCCCGAGCTCGTCGCGTCCGGGCTGAAGGCCGGTGACTGGGTGCGCGAGGCCTCGGCGGTGATGGGCGGCAAGGGCGGCGGACGCCCGGATTCCGCGCAGGGGGGCGGGCCCGACGGCGCCCGGCTCGCAGACGCTCTCGCCGCCGCTCAAGCGTTCGCGGCCGCCCGCGTCAAGGCTTGAGACCCCGCCGAACGTCCGCGGAAGGGCCCGGGGATCGCCTCAGACGCTCGGTTCGGGCTTCCACTGGCCGAGTGTGAAAGTCGCGCGTAGCCACAGGGAAGCTGTTGCGGGCGCAGGTTTGTGTTTGTACATTTATTGTTGAAACACCTTCACACCAGAGGGAGGATCGCATGGACCTCAAGGGCAAAGTTGCGCTGATCACGGGTGGCACTGGCGGCATCGGCCGGGCGGCGGCGGTGGCCTTCGCGCGCCGCGGCGCCGCGGTGGTGGTCACGGGTCGGCGCGAGGCAGAGGGCAATGAGACCGTGAAGCTGGTGGAGCGGGAGGGGGCCCGCGGGCTCTTCGTCCGCGCCGACACGGCGGTTGAGGCCGACGTGGCCCGCTCGGTGCAGGAGACCGTCCGGGCGTTCGGCGGGCTGCACTACGCCTTCAACAACGCGGGAGTTGAAGGGCTGGCAGGCGTGCCCACGACCGATCAGACCATCGAGAACTACCGGCACGTTTTCGACATCAACGTCCTGGGCGTTCTGCTCTCGATGAAGCACGAAATCCCCGCCATCGTGAAGTCGGGCGGCGGCGCCATCGTGAACAACGCGTCGATCGGCGGCACGATCGGCATGCCCGGCTTCCCGGTCTACATCGCGTCCAAGCATGCGGTGATCGGCCT
>JANRJV010000085.1:0-32218 GCA_033763795.1 Planctomycetota bacterium | reverse complement strand
CGATCCCCACAAACTTCGGCAGTGTGAAGCACTCCTCCGCGGCGCAGGGGTCCGCCCCCAGCACTGACGAGAAGACCACGGCCGCGAGCCCGTGCAACACCAAGGCCGGGCCACCGCTCGTCCGCGTTCCGATCGGCATGGGCATTCCCCCTTCGGGCAAGTTCGCTCAATAAGCGCATGGAACATACAACCGCTTCTATCACGGGGCAACGCCAACATCACCATATGACCGCGAATGAGCGCGCGCCCGACAGGCGCGCCGCGGCCGCTCCCGGCCCCGCACCTCCGCTCGGCCGCTCGCCCACCCCCTCGCGGGGCCGGACCCCACAACTCAGAATCTCGGCGATCCTTCACGCCCGCCCGCGCAGCCGGACCCTCACGCCCGGGCGCGAGTCGCAGCCGCGTGCACCGGCGCCCGGCCCACCGAGTAATACGTGAAGCCCAGCCGCTCCATCTGTTCAAGCTTATAAAGATTCCGCCCGTCGAAGATCACGGGCTCGGCCATCAGCGCGCGGACCTTCTCAAAGTCGGGCTGCTTGAACTCGTCCCAGTCCGTGCTGATCACCAGCGCGTGCGCGCCGCGCAGCGTCTCATACAGCCCGTCGGAGATCTCGAACGCGCCGGGGTTCTCCCGTTCCACGTTCTCCGCCGCCACGGGGTCGAAGCCGCGCACCCGGGCGCCCGCGGCCCTCGTCCACTTCATCAGGTCCACCGCCGGCGCCTCGCGGATGTCGTCGGTGTGAGGCTTGAACGCCATCCCCCAGAAAGCGACCGTCTTGCCGGAGAGGCCGCCGCTCGCCTTGAAGTGCGCCTCGACCTTCTCGTAGAAGCGGCGTCGCTGCCGCTGGTTCACGTCGTGCACCGCCTGCGAGAGCTGCGTGGGGATGGTCCGCTGCCGGCCCATCATGATGCACGCCAGCGTGTCCTTGGGGAAGCACGACCCGCCGTAGCCCAGCCCGGGGTACAGGAACTGGTTCCCGATGCGCTTGTCGGCACACATGCCCTCGCGCACCCGCGCGATGTCCGCCCCGTAGGCCTCGCAGAGGTTCGCCATCTCGTTGATGAACGAGATCTTGGTCGCCAGGAAGTTGTTGCTCGCGTACTTGACCATCTCCGCCGACAGCACGTCCATCACGTAGATCGGGTGCCCCTGCCGCACAAACGGGTCGTACAGCTCGCGCATGAGCTGGCCAGTGCGCTCGTCGTCGACGCCCACCACGACGCGGTCGGGCTTCATGAAGTCGTTGATCGCCGCCCCTTCCTTCAGGAACTCGGGGTTGTCCGCCACCGAGAAGGGGATGTCGCCCACGATCTTGCGGATGCGCTCGCGCACGCCGTGCGTCGTCCCCACCGGCACGGTCGACTTCACGACCACGACCTTGGGCTCGTGCCCGTGCCCGAGCGCCTTGATCACGCGCCCGATGTCGTCCGCCGCCGACCACACGTACTTCATGTCCGTGTCGCCGTTGTCGCCCGTGGGAGTGCCCACGCAGATGAAGATCATCTGCGCGTCGCGGTACGCCTCCTCGGGGTTGGTCGTGAAGCGCAGGCGTCCCGCCTCGACGTTCTTGGCCATCAGCTCCGTCAGCCCGGGCTCGTAGATCGGGCAGCCGCCGCCCTTGAGCATCTCGATCTTCCGCGTGTCGACGTCAAGGCAGACGACATCGTTGCCGGTCGCGGAGAAGCACACGCCCGTGACCAGACCCACGTAGCCCGTTCCAACCATCGTCAGACGCATGACGCACTCCCAAGCGTTCCGCTTCAGAATCAAAGACCTCAGACCTCGGACCTCAGCCCCCCGGCCCCCGGCCCCCCGGCCCCGACCCCCGGCCCTCTCAATAGTTGGGCGTCGGCGCGCGGTAATGGCTCATATCGATCGAGCGGAACCACTCGATCGTCCGCTTCAGCCCCTCCCGCAGGGGGACCTTGGGCTCCCAGTTCAGATGCTTCCGCGCCAGCGTGATGTCGGGCTGACGCTGCTTCGGATCGTCCGCGGGCAGGGGCCGGTTCACCAGCTTCGACCGCGCCCCCGTCAGCTCGATCACCTGCTCGGCCAGCTGCCTGATCGTGAACTCCCCCGGGTTCCCGATGTTCACCGGCCCGATGAACGTGTCCGGACCGTTCATCATCCGGATGATCGCCTCCACCAGGTCGTCCCGGTAGCAGAACGAGCGCGTCTGCGCGCCGTCGCCGAAGATCGTGATGTCCTCGCCGTTCAGCGCCTGCCGGATGAAGTTGCTCACCACCCGCCCGTCGTAGGGGTGCATCCGCGGCCCGTACGTGTTGAAGATCCGCACGATCCGCACGTTCACGCGGTTCGTCCGGTGGTAATCCATGAACAGCGTCTCGGCCGCCCGCTTCCCCTCGTCGTAGCACGCCCGGGGACCCAGCGTGTTCACACTTCCCTTGTACGTCTCGGGCTGCGGATGAACCTCGGGATCGCCGTAGATCTCGCTCGTCGACGCCTGCAGAACCTTCGCCCGGCAACGCTTGGCCAGACCCAGCACGTTGATCGCCCCCACCACCGACGTCTTCATCGTCTTGATGGGGTTGTACTGATAGTGCCCGGGCGCCGCCGGGCACGCCATGTTGTAGATCTCGTCGACCTCCAGCCAGATCGGGTGCACGACGTCGTGCCGCACAAGCTCGAAGTTCTTCCGGTCCAGAAGATGCTCGACGTTGCTCTTCTGGCTCGTGAAAAAGTTGTCGAGGCAGATCACGTCGTGACCTTCCTCAACCAGGCGCTCGCATAGGTGCGAGCCCAGGAATCCCGCCCCGCCCGTCACCAAGATCCGCTTGACCTGCGACACCGGCGATCAGCTCCTGAACAAAGTCCTACCGATCGGCCCCGGGAAAAGGGACGCCAGTCTATCGAACGCCACCCGCCCCGAGTTCGCACCCGCAGCCGTCGCGCGCTCAACTTGCGCGAATACCGCTGAGCAGACCCCGCCCGGCCCTCCGGAACCCCGGCCCCCCGGCCTTTCCGAGCCCCGCCCGATCCAGCCCGCCTTCTTCAGCCCCCCGCCGCTCAGCGCCCCGGCTTCAGACCCTCGACGCAGATCCCCACCCCGTTCCGCACCCGCTCGGGCCTCTCTACATCCTGAATCCCCGGAATTCGGCTCTCGTGCAGACCCCGCTCCTGCACCTCGACGAACCCCGCCCGCTTCATGTGGTACGCCAGCGACTCCGCGTCGTACATCCACTTGTGCGAGTGAAAGTCCTTCATCGTCCGGTACCCCTTCAGCAGCAGGTTGCCCCGCGGAGCCGTCGGGTCGCGCAGCAGCAGCCGCATGTTCAGGATGTCCGCACGCGGCACGGTCCGCTTCACCTCATCAGTGACCTGCGAGTACACGTCGTCTTTCCCAAAATCGAACTGCCCCATGTACTCCAGGATGATGTGCCTGAGGTCGGGCACGACCATCCGGCACACCCCGCCGGGCTTCAGAACCCGCAGGCATTCCCGCAGCACACGCCCCCCCTCGTCCAGCCACATGTGCTCCAGCGTGTGCGACGCATACACGCCCGTGAACGTCCCCTCGGGGAAGGGCAGGGGCTTGCTGAGGTCATGCGTGAACACCGAGGACTTGAACCCCTCGTCGCCCTCGCGCCGGGGCACCAGCTTCAGCGTCTGCAGCGCCTTGAGCAGCCCGGGCCGCTTGGCCAGCCGCGCCGCCCACGAGCCGTCCACGTTCAGCCACCCGTCGGGCATCGTGCGCCCGCAGCCGAGATGAAGTCTGTCCGGCCAATTGGTCATGGCAGCCGCCGTCTCCGCTCGATGGGTCAAGGGGGTCGGGAGGGTACCCGATAACCTGCGGACCGTACGTCCCTCGCACCGCTCGCGTTCATCGACCCGCCCGAACCCCCGCTCAAGCGATTCCCATGACCGCCTTCCGACGAGCGCTCATCACCGGAATCACCGGCCAGGACGGCAGCTACCTCGCCGACCTCCTCCTCTCCCAGGGATACGAGGTCCACGGCATCATCCGCCGCGCCTCGGGCTTCAACACCGCTCGACTCGAGCACATCTACCAGGACCCCCACGACCTCAACCGACGCCTCATCCTCCACTACGGCGACATCACCGACGCCAACGTCCTCGCCAAGCTCATGCGCGTCGTCGCCCCGGACGAGGTCTACAACCTCGCCGCACAGAGCCACGTACGCGTCTCCTTCGACCAGCCCATACACACCGCCGAGAGCACCGCCCTCGGCACGCTCAAGCTCCTCGAAGCCGTCGCCAATTACCGCCAGGAAACCTCCCGCGACGTCCGCTTCGTCCAGGCCTCCAGCTCCGAGATGTTCGGCCGGGTCGTCGAAACCCCGCAGCGCGAAACCACCCCCTTCCGCCCCCGCTCCCCCTACGCCTGCGCCAAGGCCTTCGCCCACTACACCACCGTCAACTACCGCGAGAGCTACGGCCTGCACGCCTCCTGCGCCATCATGTTCAACCACGAGTCCCCCCGCCGAGGCGAGACCTTCGTCACACGCAAGATCACCCGCGCCGCAGGACGCATACGCCTGGGACTCCAGGAAAAACTCTTCCTCGGAAACATCGACGCCGTCCGCGACTGGGGCTACGCCGCCGACTACGTCCGCGCCATGGCCCTCATGGCACGCCAGACAACCCCAGACGACTACGTCATCGCCACCGGAGTCTCCATCTCCGTCCGCCAGTTCCTCACGCTCGTCTTCGAGCACCACGGCCTCGACTGGAACCAGCACGTCGTCATCGACCCCCGCTACTTCAGGCCCGCCGAGGTCGACTCCCTCCAGGGCGACGCCTCAAAGGCCCGCACCGTCCTCGGCTGGTCGCCCATCGTCGATGTCGCCGCACTCGCACGCATGATGGCCGACGCCGACCTCGAGCTCGCCCGCCGCGAGAAGACCCTCCGCGACGCCGGTCACGACCTGCCCCGCAAGTCCGGCCACGAGCAGTAAGCCGCGCCCACACCCCTCACCGCCCGCGTCTCTCACCGCCCGAGTGCTCTCACCGCCGCGCGTGCTCGCTCAGCAGCAGCAGCCGGTGCGCCGGCCGCCCCAGCCGCGCCGGCAGCACTCCCAGCGCCTCCCGCACCTGCCGCGACAGCACCAGCCGCGCCCCGACCCCGTACATCGCCGTGAACGCCGCCCCCACCGCCACCATCCGCGCCGCTGGATGAAGCGCCGCGGGCAGCGCCCCGTCGAGCCACCACGCCCCCACCCCCGCCCCGACCGCGATCAGCCACGCCGCCAGCATCGACCCCAGCACATCCGCCAGCGCCGACCCCGCGCCGCGCCCCAGCACGAACGACACCACCGCCAGCCGCGTCACGAACAGCGACCCCGCCGTGCTGCACGCCAGCGCCAGCGGCGTGCCGTACGCCGTCGCCGCGAAGTACGTCGCCCCCATCAGCACGCACCCCTCGAGGATCGTCAGCACCGACCAACGCTTGAACCGCCCCTGCGACATCAGCGCCGCCGTCGTCAGCCCGATCGTGCACCGCATCGGGTACATCAGCGCCAGGATCTGCAAAGGCAGCACCGACGCGTCCCACTTCCCGTCCAGCAGCCACCGCTCCAGGGGCTCGAACACCAGCGCCACCCCGATGCACGCCGGCGCCGACATCAGCATCAGCGCCCGCAGGAAGCGCAGCGACGCCTGCCGATGCCGCTCGGGCTCACCCGCCAGCCTCGACAGCGCCGGGAACAGCACCGTCCCCGTCGCGTACGACAGGACGACGTACACCGACTGCAGCAGCAGCTGGTTCGCAAAGCCGTAGTACCCCAGCGTCTCGCGGTCGATGAACCGCAGCGCCACGAAGTAGTCCCCCTGGTCGAGCATCATCCCCGCCAGCGCCCCCAGGAACAGCCACTTCACCTGCCCCAGGAACCCCCGCCACAGCCGCGGCGCCGGCGCCCGCAGCCACGGCGCCTGCCGCGTCGCAACGAACCCCGCCACGCTCTCGAACACCGCGATGATGATCAGGGGCAGCACGAAGCTCATGGGCCCCATGCCCGCCAGCGCCAGCCCCACCATCGACACATAGCGGATGAACGCCGACATCGTCGCGATGTTGCTCACCAGCTTGAACCGCAGATCGATCCGCAGCCGGCACATCAGCACCGCCCCCGGCGTCGCCAGGGGCAGCGACGCCGCCGTCACCAGCAGCACCGACGTCATCTCCGGCATGTTCGAGTACCGCGCCGCCAGCGGCGCCACCGCCGCCAGCGCCAGCGCCGTCCCCCCGTTGATCGCCAGCGCCATCCAGAACACCGGCCCGACCAGCGCCGGATACTCCTTCGCCCCCTTCTGAATGAGCAGCTCCCGCACCCCCCCGTCGCGGAAGATCAGCACGAGGTTCGAGATCGCCAGGCTCGCCAGGTACACCCCGAAGTCGCCCGGCGCCAGGATCTTCGCCAGCGCGATCTGCGCCAGCGCCCCCAGCAGCTTCGACACCAGCGACAGCGCCATCGCCCAGCTCATCCCCGAGCTGACGACCTTGCCCATCGCCGGCGCCGCCGCCCCGTCCGACGTCGGCCCGGTCGTCCCCGACAGCCCCGCCGGGTCCGCGCCCGCCAGACCGCCCGCCGGCCCGGCCAGACCGCCGACCGCCACTGACGGCGACGCGCCGCCTCCCTCTGGCGGGGAGCCCCCCGCCCGCCGTCCGGTCATGATCTGTTCGGCGTCGGCCATGCGCGAACTCCGATGCTAACCGCGCGAACGGACCTCGCCCCCCGCACGTACCAGCCCGGTCCGACCCAGCTTCGCCCGCCCACGTGAGGCCGATGTCAGGGATCCGCCCCGACCCGCCCGCAGCCCCGCCGCAACCGCCGGGGACGCGGCCATCGGATACGCTTCCCGGTCCCCGGCAACGCACGTCCGAGGGAACCAGGGTGGGCTGGTGGAGGCTGGTGCGGTCCGGCTGAACGCGGTTGTGGCCCTCTCGACGCGAGCGGGCGGGCGTTTCAGCCGAGCAAGAGAGGTCAGCTACCCCGGGACGGAGGACGTCCCGGAGGCACATGCGGTTCTTCGGAACCGGGAAGGATGGAGCAGATGGCACGAGGTGAGTTGGCGGTCGTCGCCGGCGGCGGCGGGTTCATCGGCGGGTGGCTCGCGAAAAACCTGCTCGAGCAGGGCTACCGCGTCCGCTCCGTGGACGTCAAGCCCATGGACGAGTGGTACCAGGTCCACCCCCAGGCCGAGAACCTCCAGCTCGACCTCAAGGACCTCCGCAACTGCCGCCGCGCCTACGAGGGCGCCGAGCGCATCTACCAGCTCGCCGCCGACATGGGAGGCATGGGCTTCATCGAGAACAACAAGTGCCTCTGCATGCTCAGCGTCCTCATCAACACCCACTCGCTCATGGTCGCCCAGGAGATCGGCGTCAAACGCTTCTTCTATTCCTCCTCCGCCTGCGTCTACAACGCCGAGAAGCAGAAGGACCCCCGCGTCACCGCCCTCAAGGAGGCCGACGCCTACCCCGCCATGCCCGAAGACGGCTACGGCTGGGAAAAGCTCTTCTCCGAACGCTTCTGCCGACACTTCCGCGAGGACTTCGGCGTCCCCGCACGCGTCGCTCGCTTCCACAACGTCTACGGGCCCCACGGCACCTGGGACGGCGGCCGCGAGAAGGCCCCCGCAGCCATCTGCCGGAAGGTCATCGCCGCCAAGCTCTCCGGCAAGCACGAGATCGAGATCTGGGGCGACGGCAGCCAGACCCGCTCGTTCATGTACATCGACGACTGCGTAAAGGGCATCAACCTCATCACCGACAGCGACCACGTCCTCGAGCCCATCAACCTGGGATCCTCCGAGCTCGTCTCCATCAACCAGCTCGTCGACATCGTCGAGGACATCGCCGGCATCAAGCTCAACCGCAAGTACAAGCTCGACGCACCCAAGGGAGTCGCCGGCCGGAACTCCGACAACACCGTCATCAAGCAGCTCCTCAAGTGGGAGCCCGACACACGCCTCCGCACGGGAATGGAAAAGACCTACCACTGGATCCACGAGCAGATGACCAGCAAGGTCCCCGTCGGCGCCCGCTGAACCCGCACCGCGCCGCCCACAGACCAGCACACCGAGAGCCGGGACCACCGCCGTCCCGGCTCTTTTTCACGACGGATCACGCGTGAGCCCCCCACAACCATCCTCCAGAACCTTCCTGATCCTCAGCCAGGTCTACCCGCCGGACCCCGCCTCCGTCGGGCAGCACATGCACGACGCCGCCGCCGAACTGGCGCGCCGCGGCTGGCGCGTCCGCGTCATCACCTCCGACCGCGGCTACGACGACCCAACACTCCGCTACGAGCCCCGAGAGGTCCGCGACAACGTCCACATCCGCCGCGTCCCGTGGTCCAGCTTCGGCAAGAAGAGCATCCCCGTCCGCGCCCTCGCCATGCTCATCTTCATGCTCCACTGCCTCTGGGCAGGACTCACCACCCGCAACCTCGCCGCCATCCTCGTCAGCACCTCGCCACCCATGTGCGGCTTCGCCGCCGCACTCGCCTCCTCCATCCGCCGCGTCCCGCTCAAGTACTGGGTCATGGACCTCAACCCGGACCAGATGATCGAGCTCGGGAAGATGCGCGCGGACAGCACCGCCGCCAGGCTCCTCAACGCTCTCCAGCGCTTCGTCCTCAAGCGCGCCCAGCACGTCGTCCCCCTCGACCGCTTCATGGCCCAGCGCATGGAACGAAAGCTCTCGCCACGCGACGCCGAGAGGCTCCGCCAGCGCATGACCATCATGCCCCCCTGGCCCCACGAACAGACCCTCGAAGACCTCCCGCACGAAGAGAACTGGTTCAGGGACAAGCACGGCCTCGCCGGCAAGACCGTCTTCATGTACTCCGGGAACCACGGCTACTCCACGCCCGTCACCACCGTCCTACAGGCCGCCCTCAAGCTCAAGGACTCGCCCGAAGACCAGCACATCGTCTTCATGTTCATCGGCGGCGGCGTCGGCAAAAAGGAAGTCGACAAGACCATCGAGGAACACAAGCCCGCCAACATCCGCTCGCTCCCCTACCAGCCCTTCAAGGACCTCCGCTACTCGCTCTCCGCCGCCGACGTCCACATCGTCACCGTCGGCAACGACGTCGTGGGCGTCGTCCACCCCTGCAAGATCTACGGCGCCATGGCCGTCAGCCGCCCCATCCTCCTCGTCGCGCCCGACCCCTGCCACGCCAGCGACATCGTCCGCGACAACCACGCCGGCTGGCACATCCGCCACGGCGACGTCGACGCCGCCGTCGAAACCATCCGCGCCATCGCCCGCACGCCCCGCCCCGAGCTCGAACGCATGGGCGCGGGCGCCAAGGCCTACATCGACCGCGACATGAAGCAGGACGTCCTCTGCGGCCGCTTCTGCGACATCCTCGAGCAAGGCCTCTGAACCCACCACCAGCCCCTCACGCCCAGCCGCCCCGCCTCCCACGCCACGGTGCACCAATGACACTCACCAAGTACGTCTTCATCCAGGACGAAGGCCGCTACCTCACCAAGGTGCTCGACAAGTACCTCCGTGAATTCGCAGATTCCACCGCCGGCATCAACCTCCAGCCCATCACCCAGGCAAAGAAGTCCTTCGCACAGACGCTCCTGGAGTTCTACAGGCTCTACGGCCCCGTCTACTTCGCTCGCAAGTGCTGGGAGCAGGGCTCCGCCAAGATCATGGGCAGGCTCGTCAACGGCGTCCTGGGCTCCACCCGCCGCTGCTACAGCATCCACGCCGTCGCCAAAAAATACGGCGTGCCCGTCGACGGCCCCTGCGACGTCAACTCCCCCGAGTTCCTCAAGCACCTCCGCGACAAGGGCGTTCAGTTCATCGTCTCCATCAGCGGCACCCAGATGTACCGCAAGCAGCTCCGCGAACAGACCTCCCACGGCATCGTCAACTGCCACGGCGCACTCCTCCCCCGCTACCGCGGCCTCATGCCCAGCTTCTGGACACTCGCCAACGGCGAGAAAGAAGGCGGCGTCTCCGTCCACTTCGTCGACGCCAAGCTCGACAACGGGCCCATCATCGTCCAGAAGCGCTACCGCATCTGGCCCCACGACACCCTCGAGGACGTCATGGCACGCTCCAAGGACCTCGCCGCCGAGTGCATTATCGAGTGCGTCCGCAAGGTCGAGGACGCCGCCGCCCGCAACGTCCCCGTCGAGACCTCGCCAAACGACGCCGCCCTCATGACCCACTTCTCCATGCCCACCGCCGAGGACGTCCGACGCTTCCGCCAGAACGGCCACAGGTTCTGCTAGTTGTCACGGCAGTCGGCAGTCGCCAGGGGCGCCAGTCGCACGACAGCAACGGAGTCGCGCGTGACCATCGAGTCGTACAGAGACCTTCGCGTCTGGCAGGCCTCCATGAGTCTCGCGGAGTCGTGCTACTCGGCCACGCGCTCCTTTCCGAAAGAAGAAGTCTTCGGCATGACCTCCCAGATGCGCCGCGGCTGCGTGTCGATCCCGGCCAACATCGCCGAAGGATGGGGAAGAGACAACACGGGCGACTACATCCACTTCCTCCGGATCGCGCAGGGCAGCCTGGAGGAACTCGAAACTCACGCGATCCTCGCCCAGCGCATCAGCCTTCTCACGCCTGACGACGCGTCAAACCTCCTGCAGCACTGCGAGGACATCGGCAAGATGCTCCGGGCCCTCATCCGATCACTCCAGGAAGGACGAAAAGGCCATGCCTGACCGCAATCCTTCCCCGCCTCCCCACTCCCCCACTGCCCACTCCCCCACTCACCACTCCCCCCTCCACTCCCTCTCCTTCGACATCGAGGACTGGTTCCACATCGTCGAAGTGAAGGCCGTCGAAGACCCCTCGCTCTGGCCCGGCCTCTCCGCCAGGTCCTCTCTCGTCGAGCGCTACACGGACCTCATCCTCAGGATCTGCGACGACGCACGCGTCCGCGCCACCTTCTTCATGCTCGGCTGGATCGCCGAGAAGCACCCCGCCCTCGTCCAGCGCATCGCCGCCGCAGGCCACGAGCTCGCCACGCATTCCTTCTGGCACCGCAAGGTCTACGAGCTCACGCCCGACGTCTTCGCAAGAGACATCGCCGACTCGATCGCCGCCATCCGCGCCGCCGTCCCCGCCGCCGACGTCCGCGGCTTCCGCGCTCCCTCATTCTCCATCACCCGCGGCTCGGAGTGGGCCTTTGACGTCCTCCTCGACGCCGGCCTTACCTACGACGCCTCGCTCTTCCCCGCCGCGCGGGGCCACGGCGGATACGCCTGCACCGCCGGGCCCCACATCGTCACCGCCCCCTCGGGCCGACCCATCCCCGAGCTCCCCATGAGCATCGCCCGCTTCGGCCCCAAGAAGCTCTGCTACTCCGGCGGCGGCTACATGCGACTCCTCCCCTCGGCCCTCATCTCCTACGGCCTCAAGCAGGAAGCCGCCCAAGGCCGCGGCACCGTCGTCTACCTCCACCCGCGAGACTTCGCCACCGACTGCCCACGCGTCCCCATGCCGCCTCACCGCGCCTTCAAGTGCTACATCGGGATGAAACACACAGAGGCCAAGCTCCGCCGACTCCTCGACTCCGCCCCCTTCACGACCTGTCGCCACGCGCTCCAGCACGCGCGCCTCCTGCCCCCCGACAGCCAGACCGCACACGCCGCACACCACCCCGCCTCCCCGGCGAACGGCTCCAATCCCCGGCCCGTATAATGCCGATGCGCCACCCAAGCACACCTCGCCGGATGACCGAACGACCCGCAAAGGCCGACGCGCGATGACCACCGCCCAGCCCACCGCTCCAACGCCGCTCCACAAGAGCGAGGCTCCGGGCCGCTCCGCCACACCCGGCCGGACGCTCGCGGGCGTCCAGATCATCATCCCCACATTCAACGAAGAACTGAACCTCCCGCACGCACTCCGCAGCGTCGTCGGATGGGCCAGCCGCGTCTTCGTCGTCGACTCCGAGTCCTCCGACCGAACCCGCGACATCGCACGAGAAGCCGGCGCCGAAGTCGTCGTCCAGAAGTGGCTCGGCTACGCCAAGCAGAAGAACTGGGCCCTCGACAACCTCCCCATCACCTCCGACTGGGTCTTCATCCTCGACGCCGACGAAGCCCTCACGCCCGAGCTCCGCGCCGAGATGGAGGCCATCGTCAGCCGCCCCGTCGACTCCGTCCCCGAGTCGGGCTTCTACGTCAACCGCCTCACATACTTCATGGGCTCGCCCATCCGCCACGCCGGATTCTTCCCCAGCTACAACCTCCGGCTCTTCAAGCGCGGCCGCGCACGCTACGAGCAGCGCGACGTCCACGAGCACATGCGCGTCGACGGCCCCACCGCACGACTCAAGCACTACATGCTCCACGAGGACCGCCGAGGACTCGAGCACTTCATCGCCAAGCACAACCGCTACTCCACCCTCGAATCCCGCGAGCTCCTCCGCGATCAGAACCGACCAAAGGGCGAGCTCGCCGAGCAGCTCGAACGCGGCATCGCCATCCGCCGCTGGCTCAAGCGCAACGTCCTCCCCAAGCTCCCCCTCTCGGGACTCTGGCGCTTCCTCTACATGTACATCCTCCGCCTCGGATTCCTCGACGGCGCCGCCGGCCTCCGCTTCTGCCTCCTCCTCGCAACCTACGACTTCTTCATCTCGCTCAAGCTCACGGAGCTCCGCCTCGCCGGCGCCGACAAGGACCTCCGCCTCACCCACGCCGCCGTGCCCTTCGGCCTCGCCGTCCGCGAGGGTCACGTTCACTCCGCGGCGCTCACGGACACAGCCGCCGCCGCCGCCATCGCTCCCGCCGAATCACGCGCCGTCCCCGCCGCGGCGCCCCCGCAGCCCGCCCCCGCCGCTCAGCCTCTCGCGCCGCCCGCGCCCGTCGCGCTCCCGCCCGCGCCGGCGCCACCTACCCGCGTCGCGCCGCAGCACGCCGCGTCGACACCCGTCCCGGACGCCACGGACCCGCGCACCTCCGATCTCCGCCAGAAGCTCCAGCCCGAGCGCACGCCCCCGGGCCGCTGGCCCGCACCGCGCTCCGTCAAGGTCTCCGTCCTCGTCCCCGTCAAGAACGAGCAGCGCAACATGGAGCACTGCCTCCGCCGCCTCCAGTGGGCCGACGAGATCGTCGTCGTCGACAGCCAGAGCTCCGACCTCACCATTCCCATCTCGCAGGCCATGAACGCCGACGTCTACCAGTTCTACTACTCCAAGCAGGGCTGGCCCAAGAAGAAGAACTGGGCCCTCGAGAACGTCCCCTGGCGCAACGAGTGGGTCCTCATCCTGGACGCCGACGAATACATGACCCCCGAGCTCACCGAGGAGGTCCGCCAGGTCGTCGCCGGCCAGTGGACCCCCTGGCGCAAGGGCGCCGAGGGCTGCGGCGACGGCTACTGGCTCAACCGCCGCTTCATGTTCATGGGACGCTGGCTCAAGGGCTGCGGCTTCTACCCCAGCTACAACATCCGCCTCTTCAGGCACAAGGTCGGCCGCTACGAACGCATCGGAACCCTGGGAGACACGGGCTCGGGCGACAACGAGGTCCACGAGCACGTCGTCCTCTCCACCGGAGAGGCCGGATACCTCAGGCACGACTTCCTCCACTACGCATACCCCGACCTCTCCGTCTGGATCGAGAAGCACAACCGCTACACCACATGGGAAGCACACGCCATGGAGGCCCGCGACGAGGGCGAGATCCGCGCCTCCATCTTCGGCGGGCCCATCGCACGCCGCAGATGGATCAAGCGCTTCGCCCGTCGGCTCCCCATGCGACCCACGCTCAGGTTCATCTACAGCTACGTCCTCCAGCGCGGCTTCCTCGACGGCTACCCCGGCTTCGTCATGTGCAGGCTCCTCGCCTGGTACGAGTTCGTCTCCATCGCCAAGCACCGCGAGATGAAGACCCCCAGCGTCGATGCAGAACCACGCCGCTGAACACACCCGCGTGACGAATCAACCGTCACAGCTCGTCATCGACGACGAAGCGCGGCACATCAGCCCCTTCTCTCGCCGCGAGAAGGTCGGCCGCCTCGCCTGGGCGCTCGTACAGGGAACCCTCTTCAGATACTCCTTCACAACCTGGTACCGCTGGCGCAACACCCTCCTCCGACTCTTCGGCGCCCGCGTCCACCCCTCCTGCCGCATCCGCCGCACCGCCCGCTTCGAGTGCCCATGGAACTTCACCGCGGGCCCCAACTGCGCCATCGGTGAACACGCCATCGTCTACGCCCTCGGGCCCATCACCCTGGGCCGCCGCGTCTCCGTCAGCCAGTACTCCCACCTCTGCGCCGGCACGCACGACTTCACCCGCCGCGACCTCCCCCTCATCAGGCCCCACGTCACCCTCAAGGACGACTCCTGGCTCGGCGCCGACGCCTTCGTCGGCCCGGGAGTCACCCTCCACGAAGGCGCCCTCCTCGGCGCCCGCGCCTCCGCTTTCAAAGACCTCGAGCCCTGGACCATGTACGGCGGAAACCCCGCAAAGCCCATCCGGAAACGACCCGACATGGCCGGCACCCCGAACAACCCGCTCCACGACGCGTAGGGGTAGCTCCCCGGGCGAAGTCGGTCGGCCTAATCGCCGATTTCACCCACCGAACACCGGCCCCGCGAGCGGTTCTCGGGCCTGAGCCTTGACACGATCCGAACAGTCGCTGTGTTGCTGAGCCTCCGCTAACTTCCTAGCTTCAGCCCCTCTCAACGTCCCCAGCCCCGTACCGCCGCCTCCCCGCTCGACGGGCCAACCCCCGCCCGAACTGGGACAACGGCCCACGGGCCCCGCAACGCACGACCGGCCCGGAGTGAGCCCCGATGTCAGACCCGAAACGCATCCTTGTCTGCGGCCACAAGAGCTTCGCCGCCAAGGGACTCGAGCCCTTCCTCGCCGCCAAGGGCCACTCCGTCGTCAACTTCTCCCGCGGACGCGTCGCTCAGAACGGCAACACCGTCTCCGGACCCGTCGACCAGATACACGACAATCCCCACCTCACGGGCGACTTCCACACCGTCATCAACTACATCCTCCTCAAGGACGACACCGCCGAACGAAACAACGAGTACCTCGCCTCACTCATCAAGTTCTGCCAGACCCGCAACGTCCGCCACCTCATCCACATCTCCTCCGTCAGCGTCTACGACTCCACCGTCACCCTCGTCGACGAATCCGCCAGGGTCGAGACCGACCCCAACAAGAAAGGCGCCTACGGCGCCCTCAAGGTCGCCACCGACCTCTACCTCTCGAAGAACTTCCCCCAGAACATCACCCTCACCATGCTCCGCCCCGGGTTCATCCTCGCCCCGGGACTCATCAACCCCATCATCGGCATGGGCTTCCGCATGCCGGGCAACCAGATCCTCCTCCTGGGAAGCAAGGACAACCGCGTCTCCGTCATCACGCGCGACATCGTCAACCAGGCCCTCGTCGCCACGGTCGACGCCAAGCCCGACGACAATCGCCAGGTCGTCCTCGTCGTCGACTCCGACGGACCCACCCGCAAGGAGTACCTCCAGGAGGCCTGCAAGCGACTCGGCTGCGGCACGCGCGTCGTCTCCTTCCCCGTGCCCCTCTGGCTCCTCGCCGCCATGGGCGGCGATGTGATGGCCAAGGTCGCCGGAATGACCGTCAAGCCCTACAAGCTCATCTCCGCCGCCTGCCGCGAGCAGGTCTTCGACTCCCGCCGCACCGAACGCAAGCTCAACCTCAGCTTCAAGTGCGACTGGCGCCAGGCCCTCACCGACTCCATGGACGGCCAGGTCCCCAACTTCCAGCTCCCGCACACCGACGCGCAGCCCAGGCCCATGAACGCCCGAAAGGTCACCTTCATCGGCTTCGGCGGCATCATCAAGCAGAAGCACCTCCCCGCGCTCAAGAAGCTCGGCTTCAGCGGCTCGGTCAACGCCTACGACGTCCGCGCCTTCAAGGACCCCGCCGGCTACGACGTCCGCGCCATCGAAGGCTCGACCATCGAGCCCGCCGACCTGCACGTCATCGCCTCGCCCGGCCGCTTCCACAACCAGGCCATCCCCCTCCTCCGCAAAGCCGCCGGACCCATCCTCGTCGAGAAGCCCCTCTGCTACACCGACCCCGAGCTCGACGAGTGGATCGACTTCGACCGCTCCCGACCCGCCTCGGGCAAGGTCTACGTCCTCCAGAACTCACGCTTCAAGCCCAACGTCATGCAGATGATCCGGCACCTGCAGACCTACAACCCGGGAAGGCTCCTCCACGTCGAGGTCAACTACCAGTCCCCCTCCGTCAGTCTCCACTCCCCCGCCTGGCGCCGCGACGAACGAGGCTCGCAGACCCTCCTCCTCGACTACTCGCTCCACTACCTCGACGTCGCCATGATGTTCACGAACGGCCCCTGGGACCTCAAGGACCTCCGCTGGGAGATGAACTACCAGGGACAGACCGGCCTCATCGAAGGCCGCATGACCAGCCAGGCCTACCCCGTCTCCTTCCTCCTCCGCCAGGGCTTCATCACCCGCCGCGCCCGCATCCTCTTCACCTTCGAGAACTATCTCTGCAGCCTGGGCTTCTTCCCCGACACCTTCGTCCCCCACATGGGCTTCGACTCCTGGTCCCTCTACAAGATGGAGTCGCGCCGCAACTTTCGCGCCACCGCCGCCAAGGTCGTCGACAAGCTCATCAAACGCGAGAGCGACGACTCCCACGCCCTCGCCATGATGGCCGCCCTGGGCGACGACCGCCTCGCCCGCTCGCTCAGCCTCGCGAACCTCGAAAACGGCTACCGGCTACTCTTCAAAATGGGCCGAGAGGTCTACAGCGGCTGAGAACGCAGCACGCAATCCACCGGAACAACCGGAGCGTCACCCATGCACACCGAAACACGCAAGCCCACGCTCGCCGACTACAAGGCGCTCTGGATCCTCAAGCTCGCCAAGATCCGCAGACGCGAGTTCGGCGTCGACTCCGAAAACTACGAGAAGTTCTACGAAGACTACTTCGAGGAACGCGACGTCTCCGCATACATCGACGACCGGCGCATGGCACTCCGCCGGGAGGTCATCAACGACACCCTCCGCAAGAACCTCCCCAGAGGCGGCCGCCTCCTCGACGTCGGCTGCGGACTGGGAGACGTCATGCACGGCATCCCCGCCGAAGACGGCTACCAGATGTTCGGCTTCGACTTCGCCGCCAGCAACGTCAAGGTCGCCTCCCGCAGGCTCGCAGGAAAGGCCGAGATCAAGCAGGGATCCATCTACGAGATCCCCTTCGAGTCCGCCAGCATGGACGCCGCCATGTGCCTCGAGGTCCTCGAGCACATCGAGCACGACGACAAGGCCGTCAAGGAGATCGCACGCGTACTCAAGCCCGGCGGGTTCCTCATCGCCGCCGTCCCCTACTACTACTGGTGGCCCGAGTACGAACGCCTCATGGGACACTTCCGCCACTACACCCGCGAGTCCTTCGGCTCGCTCCTCCGCTCCGCAGGCCTCGAGCCCGAGCAGCACCTCCCGAACTTCCCCAACTGGCACAAGCACTACACGCTCGCCTACCCATGGGTCCGCATCAAGCACATGACCGCCGGCAAGCTCCTGGGCTCCAGAGACCTCTATCACTTCAAGTGGCCCTGGAGCTCAATGACCACCATGGACAAGCTCCTCGCCCGCCTCAAGCCCATCGAGGACGCCGACCGACGACTCGACTACAGCAAGCTCGACACCAGCACGACCATCCTCGCCCGCAAGAAGGCGTGAGATGCGCACCGACCCCGGATCATTCAGGAACCCGCACTCGCTGGGCAACAAGCTCGGCCGACTCCTCTGGCGCATCGTCTGGGCACTCCTCTTCAGGCCCTCGCCCTGGTTCATGGAAGGCTGGCGCCTCTTCCTCCTCAGGCTCTTCGGCGCCAAGTTCGGCTCAGGTCGCGTCCACCCCACCGCGCGCATCTGGGCGCCCTGGCGCCTCGTCGCAGGAAACCAGGTCTACATCGACCACGACGTCTACCTCTACAACGCCTTCGGCACGGAGATCGGCGACCGCGTCGTGATCAGCTTCGGCTCCGTCCTCTGCACCGCCACGCACGACTACCGCCGACCCGACTTCCCGCTCACAGGCAGGCCCATCCGCGTCGCCAGCGACGTCTGGATCGCCGCCCAGGCCTTCATCGCCCCGGGAGTCACCATCAACGACGGCGCCGTCGTCGGCGCCCGCACGTTCCTCACGCGCGACGCCGCCCCCTGGACCGTCGTCTCGGGCAACCCCGCCGCCGTCGTCTCCCAGCGCGTCGTGAAGGGGCAGAACCAGGCCTCCCAAGCCCCCGCTTCAAACGCCCCCGCCTCCGCCGCCGCCCCCGCCTGAACCGCCATGCGAATCCTCCACCTGCTGGCATTCATCCGCGCGGACATAGGCGGCCCCGCCCGCGCCGTTACCGACCTCTGCGCCGCACTCGCCGCACGGGGCCACGAAGTCACTCTCGTCACATGGGACGATTCCGACGTCCCCGCCTCCTGGCGCGCCCCACAGGCCGCCTCGCCCCCCACGCCCCGCGTCGTCACCATCCCCGGGCCCACCGCACCCGGTCAGTTCTTCAAGGGACCAACTCTCCAGCACCTCACCGACCTCATCCGCACCCACGACGCCTTCCACGTCCACGGCGTGTGGAACCCGTGGAACTGGCAGCTCTCCGCCATCGCACGCAGGCTTAACGTCCCCTACTTCGTCAGCGTCCGCGGCATGCTCGACGACTGGTGCATGACCCAGGGCGCCCTCAAGAAAAAGCTCTTCCTCCTCCTCGCCGTCCGCCGTTGGCTGGAGCGCGCCGCCGCCGTCCACCTCACCGCCCAGTTCGAGCTCGAGCAGGCCCGCAAGCACTTCCCGGCAGGCAAGGGCATCGTCGTCCCCAACCTCCTCGACCTCACTCCCTTCCAGACCCTCCCGGGCCCCGACCGCGCCCGCGCCAGGTTCCCCCAGCTCGCCGGCCCCAGCCCCACCCTCCTCTTCCTCAGCCGCATCCACGTCAAGAAGGGGCTCGAGCCCCTCCTCCGCGCCGTCCGCCTCCTCGCCGACCGAGGCCGCCCCGTCAACCTCATCATCGCCGGCTCGGGCGAACCCGCCTACGTCGACTCCGTCAAACGCCTCGCCGCCGAGCTGGGAATCCAGGACCGCGCAGCCTTCGTCGGCCAGGTCGTCGACCAGGACAAGCTCTCGCTCTACGAAGCCGCCGACCTCTTCGTACTCCCCACAAGCCAGGAGAACTTCGGCTTCGTCTTCGTCGAGGCACTCGCCTGCCGAACCCCCGTCGTCACCACCCGCGGCGTGGACATCTGGCCCGAGCTCGAAGCCTCCGGAGGGGCCGTCATCGCACCCGCCGACGAAACCCCGCTCGCCGATACACTCTCGACCCTCCTCGACCGCCCGGACCGCCTCGACCAGATGGGCCACAACGGCCGCCAGTGGGTCTTCCAGTCTCTCGATCCGGGCAACGTCATCCAGCAATTCGAACGCATGTACCGCCAGGAACGCTGATCCGTCACCGAGCCACACCGTGCCCGCCGCACCAGCACAAGCCGACACCCCACCGAACCTCCCCCCCCGCGAGACGCTCCCCGCAAAGCTCTGGCGCTACGCCTTCGTCAGCGTCTCGCGCGTGGGCGAAAAGCTCGGCGTCGACTGGCTCACCTACAACTGGGGCGTCACGCGCTCCTTCCACCAGGGTGCCCTCGAGAACGCCCCGCGCGTCGTGCAGGCCATCACCGAGACCTTCCCCGCCGTCCGCTCCGTCGCGGACGTCGGCTGCGGCACGGGCGTCTACACACGCCGATTCATCGACAAGGGACTCGCCGCCGTCGCCTGCGAGTACTCCCCGCGCGGCCGCCGCAAGGCCCAGCAGCAGGGAGTCACCTGCCACCCCTTCGACGTCTCCAAGGACGACTCGGGAATGCCCGGCAAGCCCTACGACCTCGCCATGAGCCTCGAAGTCGCCGAGCACGTCCCCGAGTTCCTCGCCGACGCCTTCGTCGCCTACATGTGCAACACCAGCGACCTCATCGTCTTCACCGCCGCCTACCCGGGCCAGGGCGGCATAGGTCACATCAACGAGCAGCCACGCTCCTACTGGATCGCCAAGTACAACGCCCGCGGATTCACCCTCGACGAACCGGCCACCCAGAACATGGCGCGCCGCCTCACACAGCTCGGCGCGCCCCCGTACCTCCCGACAAACATGATGGTCTTCCGGCGGACAGGGCACGCCGCATGAAGGTCCTCATCTGCTGGTCGCACATCTCCGGATACATGGCAGCCTGCTGGCGCGCCCTCATACAGCACGCCAGCGTCGACCTCTTCGTCCTCGCCCGCGCCTCCGGCGGACAGACCGCGCAGACCAGCTTCCAGAGCGGCATCATGCAGGGCATCCCCTGCGAGCTCCTCCCCAGCGACGGCGCCATCGATCACAAGGTCGTCCAGCGCATCATCGAGCAGCAGAAGCCAGACATCATCGTCATCAACGGCTGGCACACCCCCGCGTACGTCCGCATCCCCACCATGAAGGGCGCCGAAAACGCCCGCATGATCATGGCCATGGACACCCCCTACCTCGGAACCTTCCGCCAGAACTACGGCCGCTACATCATGAAACGCTACTTCTCGAAGATCGACCGCGTCTTCGTCACCGGCGAACGCTGCTGGATGCTCGCCAAGATCCTCGGCTTCCCCGAACGCATCATCCGCCGCGGCGTCTACGGCGTCGACTTCCAAATGCTCTCAACCCTCCACGCCGTACGCTCCGCACGCCCCGGAGGATGGCCCAAGCGCTTCCTCTACACGGGCCGATACGCCGAAGAAAAAGCCCTCGACGTCCTCCTCGAGGGCTACTCCATCTACCGCCGATCAGTCCCCGACCCCTGGCCCCTCACATGCTGCGGCCAGGGACCGCTCCAGAACCTCGTCCGCGCACAGGAAGGCGTCGAAGACCGCGGCTTCGTCCAGCCCAAGGACCTCCGCGACGTGCTCCTCGAAGCCGGAGTCTTCGTCCTCGCCAGCCGATTCGACCCCTGGCCGCTCGTCATCGTCGAGTCCTGCGCAGCCGGACTCCCCATCGTCTGCTCCGAAGCCTGCGGCTCCCGCGTGGAGCTCGTCCGCTCCAGCTACAACGGCTTCACCTGCGAGACCGGCAACGCCGAGTCCCTCGCCGAAGGACTCGTCTACATGCACGAGCGCTACGACAGGCTCCCCGCGATGGGCCTGGGCAGCCGCGCCCTCGCCGAGCCATACTCACAGCTCATGTGGGTCGACCGATGGGTCACCTGCTTCAACGAGCTCACACCCCGCACCTCCCGCACACCAGTCAGCACAGGAGCCAGCGCGTGACCGGTCTCATCTCGCCCCACGGCGGAACCCTCGTCAATCGACTCGCAGACGCACCACGCGCCGCGGAGCTCCGACGCGAGGCCGCCTCGCTCCCGCGCGTCGACCTCTCGCCCAAGCAGTCCTGCGACCTCGAGATGATCACCATCGGCGCCTTCAGCCCGCTCACGGGCTTCATGAACGCCGCCGACTTCACCAGCGTCTGCCGCAACATGACCCTCGCCTCGGGCAACATCTGGCCCATCCCCATCCTCCTCTCCGTCCCCAGCAGCCGCGCACCCCGCGCCGGCGACCGCCTCGCACTCCACGCCCCGGGCGGCACGCTCCAGGCAGTCATGACCGTCGCCGAGACCTTCGCACACGACAAAAAGCTCGAGATCCCCAGCGTCTTCCGCACCGAAGACCCCGCGCACCCCGGCGTCGCGCAGGTCCTCGCCGAGGGAGACGTCTGCGTCGCCGGCCCCGTCGAATCGCTCGTCGACTGCCCGGACCCCGCCGGCCCCGAGGCCTTCCTCGAACACCGCCTCTCCCCCGCCCGAACCCGCGCCGCCTTCGCCAAGCTCGGCTGGAAGACCGTCGCCGCCTTCCAGACCCGAAACCCCATCCACCGCGCGCACGAGTACCTCTGCAAGTGCGCCCAGGAAATCTGCGACGGTCTCCTCATCCACCCCCTCGTCGGCGAAACAAAGGAAGGCGATATCCCCGCCGCCGTACGCATGCAGTGCTACCAGGCCCTCATCGCCGGCTACTTCGTCCCCGAGCGCACCATGCTCACAGTCATGCCCGCCGCCATGCGCTACGCCGGGCCCCGCGAGGCCGTCCTCCACGCACTCATCCGCAAGAACTACGGCTGCACCCACTTCATCGTGGGCCGAGACCACGCCGGCGTCGGCAACTACTACGGCTCGTACGACGCACAGACCATCTTCGACACCCTCGACCCCGCCAACCTCGCCATCCAGCCCCTCAAGTTCGAGCACGCCGCATACTCGCGCAAGGCACAGGGCATGGTCAGCCCGAAGACCTTCCCCAGGATCGAGGGCGACCAGATCAGCCTCTCCGGAACCAAGGTCCGCGAGATGCTCGCCGCCTCGCAGCGCCCACCCGAAGAGTTCACGCGCGCCGAAGTCGCCGACATCCTCATCAGGTGGGCCACCGGCAAAGCCTGATCCCCACTCCCTCCCGCCCCAGCCCCGTCGCGAGCCGCGCAACACGCCGTTCGCAACGCACGCATGAAAATCGTCCACTACCTCTCGGAGGTTGTCCTGGCCCACGGCGGAGTCGTCCGCTCCGTCCTCGACCTCTGCGCCGCACTCGCACGCGCCGAGCACACAGTCCATCTCCTCTGCTTCGATGACCGCGACGTCCCCCCCGAGTGGAAACGCCAGGCCCCGCTCACGCCCCGCGCCCACACCCTCGCACAACCGCAGGGACTCAAGCCCCTCCGCCAGTTCAAGAAAGCCGACACCCTCCGCGCCGAAGGCATCATCGCCGGCGCCCGCGCCCTCCACCTCCACGGCCCGTGGGAAGCCACAAACCCCCAGCTCGCCGACATCGCCCGAGGCCGCGCCGTCCCCTACGTCGTCTCCGTCCACGGCATGCTCGACGACTGGACCATCCGCCAGGGACACCTCAAGAAACGCCTCTACCTCTCCCTCAAGGGACGCGCCTTCCTCGACCGCGCCGCCGCCGTCCACTGCACCGCCCAGGCCGAGCTCGAGCAGGCCTCCCGGTGGTTCAACCCCGCCCGCGCCCGCGTGCTCCCGCTCATCATCGATCTCTCCCTCTACCGCACCCCCGCACCGGCGGACGCCATCGCCGACGCCGCACGCGCCATCCAGGGACCGCAGGACGCACCCATCCTCCTCTTCCTCAGCAGGCTCCACGTCAAGAAAGGCCTCGAGCACCTCATCGACGCCTCCGCCCTCCTCGCCTCACAGGGCATCGCCAACCGTCTGGCCATCGCCGGCGTCGCCGACGACCCCGCCTACGAACACGCCCTCCGCGCCCGCGTCGCCCGCGCCGGCATCGAAAGCTCCACAACCTTCCTGGGCCTCGTCACCGGGCCGCGCAAAGCCGCCCTCTTCCAGGCCGCACGCGCCTCCGCACTCCCCACCAGCCAGGAAAACTGGGGCTTCTCGCTCCTCGAATCGCTCGCCTGCGCCGTCCCCGTCGTCACCACCCGCGCCGTCGACATCTGGAACGAGCTCGAACAGTCGGGCGGCGCCGTCATCTGCGAACAGACCCCCCGGGCCTTCGCCGACGCCCTCCGCCCGCTCCTCACCGACCCCGCCCGCGCCGCATCAATGGGCGCCGCCGCACGCCGCTGGGTGCTCAGCGAGCTCGACGCCGCCGCCGTCCTGCGCCGCTACGAAGACCTCTACCGAAGCCTCTAGACCGCCCCCCGCCCCCCGCCGCGCGCGTCCGTCGCCCCGCCGCCCGCGCCCGAGGCGTGCGGTCGCACCGCCTCACCGGCTCTCGCGATCGTCCGCCTCGATCTTCACACCCGGATCCGCCCCATAGTCCGCGTACTCCGTGTACCCCAGCGCCGATTCGCTCAGGTCCGCGGCGTGGTGCTCCTCCGCCTCCGGCGTCTCCCGCGCCCGCATCGCCAGCCAGCTCGCCAGCGACGCGAAGAACATCATGAACGCCAGCCCAGACGACACGCGCGAGATCAGGTACCCCTCGAACTGCGCCCCCGCGAAATACATCGCGTTGAACCCGATCACGAAGTCCGCCATCCGCCGCTCGAGCCCGGGAAGCTTGAACCGCAGCACGTACAGCCGCAGCATCAGGAACGCGCTCACCAGCGTGTACAGCACCAGCAGCAGCCCCATCCCGATGCCGTAGGTCGCCAGCCCGAACAGGATGCTGTTCTCCGAGCTCTTCGTGTCCTCCGCCGCCCCCGTCCCGAACATCGGGTTCTCGTAGAACTGGTCGAGCATGCGCACCCACGCGATCGTCCGCGTGTCCTCGCCCCCGCCGTACCGCCCCAGCACGTCCGCCAGGTTCGACTCCAGGAAGTTGAACCCCAGCACGAAGATCCCCGCCACCACCGGCAGGAACAGGATCGCGCTCCCCACACGCGTGTACAGGATCGACGCCGCGCCCATCGCGAACATCGCCACGCTCGTCCGCGAGCCGGTCCAAAGCAGCATCAGGCAGTTCGCCGCCGTCAGCGCGATCCACAGCGGCCGGTACCGCAGCTTCGTGTCGTTCATCACCAGGAACAGGCACACCGACCCCACCACCGCAAGGTACGACCCCGCGTGCTGCGGATTCGCCAGCATCCCCTGGAACCGCGTGTACCCGCCCCCCAGCGTCAGAACGATCGGCCGGATCACGAACTGCACCGCGCAGCAGAACGCCCACACCGCGCTCATCAGCGCCAGCAGCCGGAACATCCGCAACACATCCTCATCGTCCTCCAGCACCGAGGGCAGCATGATGATCGCCGGCAGGATCGTCAGCGCCGCAAAGCCGATCGACTCGATCCCCGCCTGCGGATAGTCGCTCGCGATCATGCGCACGAACCCCGCGTACCCCGCGATCAGCAGCATGAAGATGCCCTGCACCGACACCCGCCCGAACTTCACCCGCGGCAGGTGGAACACCATGGGAACCAGCAGCAGCGCCCCGCACAACGCGAAGATCTCCGACCGCCTCTGCTGGATCGGCATGATCCACGTCGGAACAGGGTTCCCCTGCCAGTCGATCGGCGGCGCCAGACACGACGCCATCACCATCCCCACGTACGTCACCATCGCGAACTTGAAGTTGACGATCGCGATCATCGCCGCCACCGCGCCGGCTACGACCAGAACCGCGATCGTCGTGAAATCAAGACCGCCCATCAGACCCTTGCGCTCCGATCCGCATCGCCCCGGACGCCCGTGCAGACCAGACTCTATCGGGCCGCGCCGCCCCCCGGTTCGACCGCCCCCGACGGATCTTGCTTCTGTTCGGGGATCGCGCCCCCGATCTCGACCTCCACAGTCACCGGACGATGATCCGACCGGAACCGCGGCCCGACCTCCATCCGCACAACCCGCGCCGCACCGCCCGTCCACGCTCGGTCGATCGCCACCGCCACCCACCTCGGCAGCGCCGCGTGCCACGTCCCGCCCAGCACCAGCGGGCTCCACCCCGTCAGACCGCTCGTGCTCCGGAACACCCGGTGCACACGCCCCACGGGCGACGAGTTGAAATCCCCCACCACCACCGCCGGCAGCCCCGTCCGCTCTCGCCACGCGCGGATGAGTTCCCCGTCACGCACCACGATCCGCTCCGCCAGCAGCAGATACCGCTCCTTCCGCGGCGAAGGCGGGTGCATCGCCGTTAGCAGAAACTCGCGCCCCGACGCCAGCCGCACAACCTGGCTCCGCCGCGCCACAAAACTCATCTTCACACGCTCGCTGTACTCCGCCAGCGCCTCCTCCCGCATCGGGAACCGGCTCGCGATCACGATGGGCCACTGCTTCCCCGCGCTGGGCTCCAGCGTGAAGGGCAGCTCACGCCGCAGCCAGGGCTGATCGCTCAGGTGCCCCCAAGGCGGGTCGATCAGCACAACAATGTCCGCCCCCCGGTCGCGCAGCCACGCGTTGAACGCGTTGTCATGCCGCGTGTGCTCCCCGTACGCGTTGTAGAAGACGATCCGCACCCGATCCGCACCCGCCAGCTCCGCACCCGTCCCCGGCGTGCGCACCCACAGCCTCGACCCCGCCAGAAGCGCCGCCCCCGCCAGCGCGTAGCTCAGCGCCACCCACCGCAGCCGGATCGCCCCCGCCGCCTCCAGCAGCGCCAGCGCCACCGCCAGCAGAACCGCCATCACCCCGAGATGCACCGTGAAATGACTCAAAAGGTCCAGCGGATAAGGCCTTCTCTCCCACGCCAGCGACGCCACCGCCGCCCACGGCGCCGCCCCGACCAGCCCGCCCAGCACCAGCGCCGCAGCCCCCCAGCGCGCACCCGCCCCGTCCCCCGCCCCAACGCGGCCCGAGCCCCACTCCGCATGTCCAGGTCCATCCGCCAAGCGCTCGCCTCCGCTTCATCACGCCGAACCGCCACGCATCTCGAACGGTACCGTCATGCAATGACTCCAGCCGCCGCTCTCGCGCGTTCGCTCGTACTGGCGCTCTCGCTCGCCCTCGCCGCCTTCGCCCGCGCCGACCAGCAGACCTCCCAGCCGCAGCGCGCAGACCGACCCTACACCTTCTACTGGTGCGTCTCGGGCCCACACGCCGCAGGCCTCGCCCCGGAAACCCTCGGCGTGCGCACCGACTGCATCATGGTCTATCAGCAGGACTTCGGCCTCTACCCGCGATTCCACGAAGGCGCCAAGTTCCACGGCGGCGTCCCCCAGGCCGCCGACCTCCCCGCCCACCTCGCCAAGCTCACCCTCGACATCGACAAGTTCATCCCCGACCGCGCCTTCGCCGGCTACGTCGTCATCGACTACGAAGGTTGGGACCCCCTCTGGGAAGTCTCACGCGACGAGTACAAGAACCTCTCGCGACAGCTCGTCCGCCAGCGAAACCCACAACGCTCCGAACGCGACATCGAACGACTCGCCAAGGCCGGCTTCGAGTCCGCCGCCCGCACCTTCCTCCTCGAAACCCTCCGCGTCTGCCGCGCCGCCCGCCCCAACGCCAAATGGGGGTACTACGGCATCCCCTGGCCCCACCACAACCTCCCCGACGGCAAGCTCGACTGGCTCTACAAGGCCTCCGACGCCCTCTTCCCCTGCTGTTACATGTTCAACAAGACCGCACCCGCCGGCCAGAAGCCCGGCCCCGGCGAAGCAACCAAAGACTTCTACGAAAACCACCTCCGCAACACCGTCGGCGTCGCACGCGCCCTCGGCGGGCCGGACAAGCCCGTCATCGCCCTCATCTGGATCCGCTACGACGTCATGAACAAGACCCACGGCCTCAAGCTCCTCGACCCCGCAGACCTCGACCGGTCCCTCGCCGAACCCCGCCTCCACGGCGCCTCCGGCGCCGCCTTCTGGGACGTCCTCCTCAAGCCCGAAGACGCGGCTGAATACCGCCAATACCTCGCCGCCACCCTCCGCCCCGCTTTAGCCCGATTCCGGCAAGAACCATGAATTCCCGAACATTTTGCAGGGGATTCACTGGCTGACGCTCACCGACCGTCGGCGTACCTCAGCCGAGAACCCAACGCCCCGCCCTGATACGCTCCACTGCCAAAACGCTCGGAGCGATGGGGGGCAATTTCGACCGATGGTGATGCAGTCTTGTCCAGCAGCGGTGAACCGGGGGCGCTCGTGAAACGGAAGTGGAGTAGGGCGTTGGAGGTAGTCCCGCCACCGGGCGGGTAACGGATGTGCGGCATCGCGGCAATCGTCGGACGTGACCCGCGCGCGGTCGAAACCGCGCTCGACGCCGCCACATGCGCACAGATCCACCGCGGGCCCGACGACTCGGGCATTGAACTCGTCACGCTGGGCGACATCACCGTCGGCCTGGGCCAGAGACGCCTCTCAATCATCGATCTCTCGCCGCTCGGCCACCAGCCCATGGCCCACCCCGAGACCGGCG
This sequence comes from Planctomycetota bacterium, assembly GCA_033763795.1. Taxonomy (GTDB): domain Bacteria; phylum Planctomycetota; class Phycisphaerae; order Phycisphaerales; family UBA1924; genus JAEUIV01. The sequence continues at coordinate 4,378 of JANRJV010000085.1, read as the reverse complement.
ACCTCCTCATCTACAACGGAGAGCTCTACAACTTCCAGGTCTTCCGCGCAGAGCTCGAGCAGCTCGGCGTCCGCTTCAGAGGCCGCAGCGACACCGAGGTCATGCTCCACGCCCTCGTCCGATGGGGGCCCGACGTCCTCAGACGATTCCAGGGCATGTACGCCATCGTCTGGCTCCGCCGCGCCGCACGCACCATCGTCCTCGCACGCGACCCGCTCGGAATCAAGCCGCTCTTCGTCGCACGCTCCGCGGGAATGCTCGCCGCCGCCAGCGAGGTCCGCGCCCTCGTCGCCAGCGGCGTCGCCAGCAGAACCATCAGCAGACGCGCCGTCGCCACCATGCTCGCCTACGGCGCCGTCCAGGAACCCGCCACCATCTTCGAGGACGTCTACGCCTTCCCCGCCGGATCGTTCCAGGAGATCTCTCTCGACTCCGTACTCGACCGCGCCCCAAAGCCCCCCACGCGCTACTGGCGACCGCCGCCCGTCGACAACACCATCGACGAGACCGAAGCAACCGAGCGCATCCGCGAAACCCTCACCGCCTCCGTCCGCGACCACCTCGTCTCCGACGTCCCCGTGGGCGTCTTCCTCTCCTCAGGGCTCGACTCCACCATCATCGCCGGCCTCGCCGCCAGGCACATCTCCGACATCCGCGCCTACACCGTCGGCTTCGAAGAAAACCCCGACATGTCGGAGTCCGCACCCGCCGCACGCACCGCCCAGGCCTTCGGCATCCCGCACGTCGACGTGCAGATCACCGCGCAGGAAGCACTCGGCAGCGTCGAGCACTGGCTCCGCGCCCTCGACCAGCCCAGCATCGACGGCCTCAACACATACGTCGTCTCAGGAGCCGTCAAACGCGCCGGCATCACCGTCGCCCTCTCAGGCCTCGGCGGAGACGAGCTCTTCTGCGGCTACACATCCTTCGTCGACGTCCCACGGCTCCAGGGCCTCATGCGCCACATCCGCTTCATGCCCCGCCCCGCACGCACCCTCCTCGCCCGACTCGCCGCCGTCGGTCGGCCCTACGCCTACCGCCAGAAACTCATGGAGATCGCCGAGAGCTCCGGAACCCTCGCCGACCTCTACTTTCAGCGCCGCCGCACCATGTCCGCGCGCCAGCTCGCCGCCCTGGGCCTCAAGGCCGACGAGATGGGCCTCTCCCCCGAGTTCATCCCGCCCGAAGCCCTCGAGAACGTAGAGATAGACGAGCTCGACCCCGTCGTCTCCGTCTCAAGACTCGAAATGGCCTTCTACGACGGCAACATGCTCCTCCGCGACAGCGATACCAACGGCATGGCCCACAGCCTCGAGATCCGCGTCCCCTTCTTCGACACCGCCGTCCTCAACGCCGTCATGCCCATACCCGCCGCCGTACGCATGCCCCACTGGCGCGCCAACAAGCATCTCCTCAGACACACATTCCCCGAGCTGCTCCGCCCCGAACTCCTCACCCTCGGCAAGCGCGGCTTCAGCCTCCCCATCCGCAGGTGGATGGCCTCCTCCCTCCGAGACCTCTGCGAGTCATCCCTCGCCGCGCTCCGGGGCTGCGGCCTGCTCTCCAGCGGCGGAATCGACACCGTCTGGCGCGCCTTCCTCGCAGAACCCGAAACCCCCATCTGGTCCCGCGCCTGGGGACTCTGCGTCCTGGGCGCCTACGTCTCCTCCATCAACACGCCCGTCACGCCCCGCGCACCCCTCCCACGCCCCTCATCCACTCCCACTGCCGTCTGACCCCCTCCTCAAAGCTCACCCGCGGCCCATACCCAAGCTCCGCCGCGCTCCGGCTCAGGTCCGCGTACGTCCGCTCAACATCCCCAGCCTGCATCTCCGCCCGCTCGATCAGCGCGGCCCGGCCCGTCACGCGCTCGATCACCCCGATCATCTCCGACAGCTTCACAGGCTGGTTCCCCCCAAGGTTCCACACCCGGTACCCGTGCGCCCCGACACGCTCGTACGCCGACAGAACCCCCGAAACGATGTCATCGACGTACGTGTAGTCCCGGCTCGTGCTCCCGTCCCCGAACATCCGGATCGGCTTCCCGGAGCTAACCCGCTCCAGGAACTGCGCAATCGCAAGGTCGGGCCTCTGCCGGGGACCGAACACCGTGAAAAACCGCAGCATCCCCACCGGCATCCCCGTCAGCGCATGCTGACAGTGCCCCACCAGCTCGCACGCCTTCTTCGTCGCCGCGTACGGACTGATCGGATGGTCCACGGCGTCCGACTCCGCGAACGGCACCTTCGGGTTGTTCCCGTACACCGAGCTCGATGACGCCGCCACCACCCGCGAGCACCCCGCCCGCGCCGCCGCGTCCAGCACCACCGTCGTCCCCTCGACGTTCGTCCGCGCATACGCCGCGGGCTGCGCAATGCTGGGCCGCACCCCCGCCCGCGCCGCAAGGTGAATCACCCCCCGCACCCCGCAACCCCGCAGCGCCCCCTCCAGCGCCGCCGCGTCGCAGATGTCCCCCTCAACCAGCCGGAAACGGCCCCCACCCCCGGCCGCCGCACGCTCCACCTCCGCGATGTTCGACCGCTTCCGCGCCTCGGCGTAAAACCCGTCGAAATTGTCGTAGCCGACCACATCGCAGCCACGCACCACCAGCGCCTCAGCCACGTGCGAACCGATGAACCCCGCGGCTCCCGTCACCAGGATGGGACTCTCAATCTCCACCACGCCATCATCCACGATCCCGCCGGACCACGCTCAACAGACCCCGCCCCCAAAAAGCAAAGCAGGGCGCCATTTGTTCAACGGCGCCCCGCTGGAGGAGAGAGAGATCGAAAAAGATGATACACACCATCGACCGAAATTGTTCGGATTTCTTGAATCTTCGTTCGGGTCGCCCCGGCGGTTTCGCAGCGCGCATGCCCGATCTCGGGCCCTTTGTCCCCGGCGCCGCTCATCGATGCCGTTCCGCATGAGCGCGTTCTTTGCGCGGCTCCGCGCAACCCCTCGCTCCATCCGCGCGCTCGCCCGCCCCGCGCGCCCACACCACCCACAACTCGCACACCGCATGCACACCGCATGCACACCGCGCCGCGCGGAACCACGCCGCGCCGCCATCAACGCCCCGTACCTAAGGAACAAAGCGGCAGCATCGACCGCCGCCCGCGCCCACGACCTCACACGTCCCGGAACAGCCCCAGCGCCCCGATCGCTCCCATGATCCGCCCGTGCAGCGCCGGCGCCGCCACCACGATCCCGCGGTTGTTCTCCAGACCCTTACCACGCGAAAAGTCCAGCAGCGACCCGCGCACGTCCGTCACCGCGCAGCCCCCCTCCGCCGCCACCAGCGCCCCCGCCGCGTGATCCCAGATCCGCTCCACATACCCGCTCTTCCGCGGCAGCCGCAGATACACGTCCGCCTGACCCCGACCCACCACCGCGTACTTCCCCTGACCATCCAGCCGCAGAGGCTCCGCCACCTCCCCCACGCGCTCCATGATCATCTCCGCGTCATCGTGGCTCGTGTGCCCGCTCTCCACGCTCTCGCACAGCCGCAGAGGCTCACCCTCCGCCGGCTCCAGCCGACGGATCCGCGTCGCACGGTCCTTCGCGTCCCGCGCCGACACCTCGTACAGCCCCTGACCCGCCTCCGCCCAGTAGATCGTCCCCGACTCGTCCCGCTCATCCAGCGGCCGGCTCAGATCCTTCGACATGTTCGGACACCCAAGCACCCCGATCACCGGCGCCCCGTTCTCGATCCACGCCAGCGAGATCGAGTACTGCTCGCCCCGCAGAAACCCCTTCGTCCCGTCGATCGGGTCCAGCGTCCAGAACCCGTGAACCAAGTCCGTGGGCGGTTCCGCCGCTCCGACATCGATCGCGTCCAGAACCTCGTCCAGCGTCGCGCCGGGCCACACCAGCCGCACCTCCCGCAGCACCGCCTCGACAAGCTCCGTCGAGCCCTCCGACTGCAGACGCCGCAGCTCCGCCGCGCTCTCCTCCCCCACCAGCACCACATCACCCAGCGACTCCATCAGCGTCCGCGCCACCACAGCCTGCGACGCAAAGTCCGCCACCGTCACAGGGCTCCGGTCGTCCTTCGTCAGCGAGCGGATCGCCGACAACTCCGACTGCACACGCCGGCACACCGCGCACGCGTGAAACACGGCGGATCGGGCGGCCTCAAGCTTCCGCGGCAGGTCGGACATGTCAGTATTCCAGAGTATTCATGACCACGTGCGAACACGACTCTCGAACCAGGAGAGGGATACAAAGCGTACTCGTTCTCCATGAAGCGCTCCCGAAGCCCCGCGGCGTTCATCATCTCCTTCCTCACTCTGGCATCGTCCACTAACGCCGGCACTCCCAGCGCCCCCGGCGAGGCCGCCCTCTCCCCCGCCGACTTCGCCAAACAAGTCTCCGC
>JANRJV010000084.1:0-15394 GCA_033763795.1 Planctomycetota bacterium | reverse complement strand
CCCCCGCCGGCCCGGCCGCCCCGATCACCACTCCCGAAAAATACTTGTTGACACAACGATTGTTTGACCGTAGCTTATCCCCTGAATCTTTCAGCAGCCTCCCCGGTTCGTCTTACCGTCTGATCGTGGGGCACCCCAAGCGGTCGCCCCGAACCACGCACACCGCACACGCAACACAGGAGTTCGCAGCATGAACGTCTTCGCTTCGCTCGCGGCCGCGGCCGCCCTCGCCCTGGGCGCCGCCTCCACCTCCGCCGCCTCCTTCTCCGTCGACCCCGTCCACTCCGGGGTCGTCTTCCGCGTCAACCACCTGGGCGTCGCCCCATTCTTCGGCATGTTCCACGCCCCCAAGGGAACCTTCAACTTCGACATGAACAACCCCGGCGCCAGCACCCTGGAGATCACGCTCGACGTCGAGAAGATCGACTCGGGCAACTCCAAGCGCGACGACCACCTCAAGTCCCCGGACTTCTTCAACGCCAAGCAGTTCCCCGTCATCACCTTCAAGGGAACCAGCTTCGAGAAGACCGGCGACAAGACCCTCAAGGTCCGGGGAGACCTCACCATGCTGGGCCAGACCCGCCCCGTCGAGGCAACCGTCACCGTCATCGGCGAGGGCGAGACCCCCCAGGGCTACAAGACCGGCTTCGAGGCCGCCTTCACCATCAAGCGCTCCGAATTCGGCATGACCAAGTACATCGAGGGCAACATGCTCAGCGACGAGATCACCCTCATCGCGGGCGTCGAGGGCAAGCGCGAGTAATCCCCGCTCCCCGACCCCACAATCTCCCCATGTCAACGACAAGGGCCCCGACGTTCGCCGTCGGGGCCCTTTGTGCTGTGATGCGCCGCGCCTCTTCCGAAGCTGCTCGGAGCGTGCCTCCTCGGAGCGGCTGCACGCGCATCACTCTCCCGATGATACGGACACATGTTCCACAATCTCAAGCCCGAACGCCTCAAGCCCCGGCAGCGCTCTCGGATGGTTCGATAAGAGCCGCAGACGCGACAGCCCCAGAGCGCGCAGGATCTGGCCCCCGATCCCGTACTCGCGCAGGTCCATCCGCAGCCCCGCCGCGGTGAACGACTCGCTCCCCGCACGCTGGAAAGGCATCTGCAGCCGATGCTCCAGCGAGTCGTCGTCCTGCCCGTGCGTCCGCAGATACACCACCGCTCCCCGCCCCGCGCGCTGGATCGCCCGCATCGACGCGTGCAGCGACCACGCCGTCGGCCCCTCGGGGCTCGACCCCGCGTCCAGAAACACGTCCCCCAGCAGGTTCCGCCGGTGCATCCGCACCAGCGTCGGCTCCTCGCCACGCCGAACGCGGCCCCGCTCGTCAAGGTCCCCGACGCCCCCGACTGTCAGCGCCACGTGAGGCAGCGGGTCCACCACGCTCCGGAACGCGATCAGGTTGAACTCGCCCAGCGCCGTCCGCAGCAGCGTCCCCCGCGCCGGCTCCAGCCGCTCCACCAGAGAGTCCGTCTGCAGGCGGTGCGCGATCAGCTGCTCCACCGAGCACATCTTCCACCCGTGCTCGCCGCACAGCCGCTCCAGGTCGGGCCGACGCGCCATCCGCCCGTCCGCACGCACGATCTCGATGATCAGCGCCGCCGGCCGCAGACCCGCCAGACGGCACAGATCGACCGAACCTTCGGTCTGCCCCGTCCGCACCAGCACGCCGCCGTCCCGCGAACGCAGCGGGTTGATGTGGCCGGGCCGCACGAAATCCGCCGGCGTCGACCCCGGGTCGATCGCCAGCGCCACTGTCTTGGCCCGGTCGAACGCGGACACACCGGTCGACACGCCGTGACGAGGGTGCGCGTCGATCGACACCGTAAAGGGCGTCCCGCGCACCGACGTGTTGTCCGCCGCCTGAGGCGGCAGCGACAGCCGCTCGCAGTCGGCCTCCGTCAGCGACAGGCACAGGTAGCCCCCCGCCAGCCGCTGCATCAGGTGGATGTTCTCGGGCGTCGCGAACTCGGCCGCCAGCACGAGGTCGCCCTCGTTCTCGCGGTCCTCATCGTCCACCAGCACGACGAATCGGCCGGCGCGGAGCTCGTCCAGAATCTCGGGGATCGACGCGAACACCCGTGCATCCTACGCGCAGAAAGCCCGGTCGCCTCGCCCCGGCCCGCCCGCCCGCGCTCACTTCTTCGTGTAGTAGTCGATGTTCACCTGCACGAACTTGTGCCACTGCGAGGGCAGATCCTCCTGCGGGAAGATCGCCTTCACCGGGCACTCGTCCACGCACAGCCCGCAGTCGATGCACGTGTCGGGATCGATGTACAGCTGGTCCATCTTCCCGAAGTCAGCGTCGTTCTTCGTCGGATGGATGCAGTCCACCGGGCACACCTCGACGCACGAGGTGTCCTTCGTTCCGATGCAGGGCTCAGCGATCACGTGCGGCATGGCTCACTCCGTCCTGTCGAGCACCCATCATAGGGCCAAACGCCCGCGCTTCCCGCCGCGCCCCGCGACCAGCGCTTCCCGGACCTTCAGTCCTGCTGGTGACGCTCACGCCGAACGTTCGACGGCGCGTCCGCCCGCTCCTGCCAGTCCTCGGCCTGGGGCAGGCTCAGCTCGCTCACGCACGTCTTGCGATACCCCAGCAGCCGGATGACTTCCAGCACGTCCGTCCAGCTGGGGAACGTCTTGTGGTTGGCACGCTTGAACGCGTCGATCGCGACAAGGAACAGGAACTGCTCCTTGTTCATGTGGCCTTCCTCTGCCGACTTCAGCGTGTCCGACAGCCGCCGCCCCGGGCCGCGCCGCCTCTCCAGACCGGTCGACTGCGCCGCGCCGCTCCGCAGCTGCTCAGCCAGCTGTCGCCGGTCCAGCCCGCTGCGCCGGTCGATCACCTCGCCCGACTCGTGCCGAAGCTTCTCCAGCGCCTCCGCTTCGACCGCCTCGTCGCGCTCGTTGTCCGGCTCACGGGGCTCGCCGCTCATCGCACACCTCCACGAGCCGGCACGCGCGCGCCGCGGATTCCGCTCCGGGCCCGCGAGCCCCCCGGCCCGCAGGCTCCCCGGCACGCGCGATCAGACCTCGTCGTCGTCGTCGTCGTCGTCGAAGACGTCCTCGTCCTCGTCGAACTCCTCGAACTCGCTCTCGCCGCCCATCTCGTCTTCGCCTTCTTCGAACTCCTCGTCCTCGTCCTCGTCCCAGGCGAAGTCGTCGTCATCGTCGTCGAAGTCCTCGTCGTCGTCCTCCATGACGACCGCGGGCAGCCCGGTCCCGGCCCTCGCGCCGGGCGCCGTCCACCACAGCCCCGACTCCAGAACTTCTTCGCTAGCGGTCGAACCCATCAGCAGCGTCATGACGCACCTCGTCGCTCTCAGCGTGGTCCCCCGCACGATTCACGCGGAGGCGAGACATGTCGCTCTCCCCTCCGGCCGTACACGGTCCGGTCCCGGGCGAGCGCCGGTACACTACTGGGGGCATCGGTTCTGTCAATTCCCGACCGCCGGGATCTTCCCCGCTTTATCCCGCGTTCACTTCGGCTTTCTTCACCCCCGACCCCCGCCGCCTTGCGCGGCAGCGAACTCCGCCCACTCCTCCATCCCGCGCACAACCGCCCGACACGCCCGATGACCCGCAAGGAACACCTCGAGTTCAACCCGCTCGCCCTCGTGCTGGCATGCGTCTTGCCCGGGCTGGGCCACGCCGCCCGGGGAGAGGTCCGCCGAGGCCTCTGCATCGCCGCCGGGATCCTCGGCCTGTTCTTCGGCGGCATGCTCATCGGTGGAATTGACGTCGTCGATCGGGTCGAGGACAAGTGGTGGTTTCTCCTCCAGGCGGGCGTCGGGCCCACCGCCTTCGCCGCAGACGCCGTACACCAGAAGATGCTCAAAGTCCCCGGCCCCTCGGGCCGTCCCCAGACGCCCCTGCCCGGCGCCGCCGCGGGCTCCGGCGCCCCACGCATCACCAAGTCGCTGGGCCGGGTCAACGAGGTCGGCTCCCTCTACACCGCCCTCGCCGGCATGCTCAATATGATCGCCATCATCGACGCCGGCTGGTTCTTCCCCCGCCCCCGACCCTCACGCCGGGCCGAAGCGGCGGCTCCCCCCGGGGCCCGAACCGCTTGAACCACCTCCTCGCCTACACCCCCTTCCTCGACCCGCTCGACCTCCACGACGCGTGGTGGATCACCATCCTCCCCCTGGCGCTGGGCATCAGCCTGGCCTACAAAGCGATCCGTGTCCCGACGCTCGACCGCCTGCCGCGCGAGGTCGTTCTCATGACCGTCCAGACCGTCGGAGCGATGGTGCTGCTCTCCCTCGCGGTCTACGTCATGGTCGAGCTGCTGATCCCCCTGCTCTGGTGATCGCGGCCGCTCACGCATACCGAGACACCCGCAGGCCGCCGCCCGTCCCCGCGTCGCCGCTCATGCCCCCGTCCAGCACCGTGATCATGTAGCGCAGCGCGTCGGCCGGGTGGTCGTGCACGCCGTCCTTGAGGGGCTGCTCCGCGTGCGCATCGTCGGGGTAGCGATAGCTGAGCAGCGCCTCTATCAGCCGCGTGCACGACCGCGCCACGAGCAGCGTCGGCCCGCCGCGCGACGGCCCCAGTCGCGCCCGCACCGCCAAGAGCCCCGCCGCCAGCCCCTCGCGCCGCCACCGGATGCACAGCCCGGCCCGCCGCAGCAGCGCCACCGCGCTCTGGCCCGTCTGATCGGACCGCGCCTGACCCGCCGGATCGACCGCCAGCCACGCCGGCACGGGCAGCGCCGCCCCGTCGCGGGCCGACGGGTGCGCAGGGTTCCCCGTCCGCAGCGACTCGGCGTGCTCGCCCAGCAGCACCCCGTGCACCACGCGCTCGGCCACGATCCGCAGCACCCCCGCGCCGTCGACTGCGCCCCACAGCACCGCCGACGTCCTGAGACCGAAGTCCATCCCCCCGATCCACTGGCAGCCGGGCGCCGCCGGCATCTCCTCGGGACCGAAGACGTGCACCGCCGGATCAAACTCCGGGAACACGGCCCCGCGCCGCGAGGGCCGCCGGCACAGCATCTCGCTCGACCACGTCGCCTCGTCGGTCCGCACGCGGATCGCCAGCGCATCATCGATGTAGAAGTGGCCCGGCGTGCGCTCGCGCTTGGCACGCCCCGCGCAGTCGGGCTGCAGCCCGCACGCGCCGCACTCCCGCTCCGGGCCGCAGCGCTCCAGCACGTCGATCGCCGTCCAACGGAACAGCGTGCGCCTCCCCCGCGCCGGGACGCCTCCCGCCGCCGCCGCGCCGCTCGGCATCTCGTCTCCCTCCCGCGCCGCACGCTGGAATGGCTCCGCGTCAGCGAGCAGCGCCGCCATCAGCCCCGCCGGCCTGTGCATCGTGCTCAGCGCCTCGATCGAGCCGCGCACCCGCACCCGCCGACCCTCCGCCCCGCACACCTTCGACCGCGGCACCAGCTGCGCCGCCCGCCAGATGTCCGGGTCGAACAGCTCCACTTCGTCGCACCGCAGCTTCTGAGGCCGCGCGCCCCGCACCGACGCCTGCGACTGCGCGAGGATCTCGACCGATGACCCGTTGGTCAGCCGCGCGCCGCGCTCGCGGAACTTCCCGTCGATCAGCCCCGCCGTCGCGGGCTTCTCGAACAGCCGCCGCAGATGCTCCAGCATCCGCCGCGCCTGCTCCAGAGACCCCGCCAGGATCTTCACCTCGATCCCCGGCTTGAACAGCAGGTCCAGCGCCGTCGCGACCGCGGCGTAGAAGGTCTTCCCCGCCCCGCGCGACGCCAGCACCACCGCGTCCGACCCCGTCCGCCCCCCGACCTCGAAGAACGCGTGGTTCAGGTAGTCCAGCGGCGCGCAGCTCGACTCCAGAACGGGCTCGTCGGGAACCTCGACCTCCAGCCCGCAGCGCAGATAAAGCCGCAGATCGTCCTCGTTCGCGGGCGCTTCGCCCCGCAGCATGGCCTTCAGCCGCGCGTCGGCGGCGTTGCCCTCGTCCGTCTTGCTCACGCTGGTGATGCTCCGCTCCTCCGCGTGCGCATCCGAATCGAGCTGATCTTGGTGTCGCCGAGCCATCTCCGCCGGCCCGCCTCACGCGATGCGCAGGGCGCGCAGCAGCGCCCGGGCGCGATCGCGTCCCACCCGGCGCAGCGCCCGCAGGACCTCCCGCCGCTCGTCCACCGTGAGGAAAAAGGTCAGTGTCGTCGGGAGCGTCCCCGCCGCGGGAGGGGTTGCGGGCCCCACGCGATCACGGAACGTCCTCGCTGCGGGCCTCCGCCCGCCGCCCGCCGGCCTGTCGTGTGTGCTTGCGCGCAACGCCGCATCTCCATGCTCCCTCCGTGCGCCGCGGTCAATGCTGTCATCAGCTTCCTCCGCGTGCGCGCGATCCCGCCGCGAAGGCGACCGGCGCCGCCGCCAGGGCCGCGCACGCCGCCTTGAAGATCGCGGCCTGGTCCGCGCCGCGCGACATCAGCCCTGCCGTCGCGCGCGAGGACCGCGCCCAGGCCCGAAGCTCGCGCTCCAGCAGCGCGGGCCCCACCAGCCGCTCGACGTGCGCGCGGGCCCCGTCCGGGCACGCCAGCCGGCGCACATCCACGCCGAACTGCTCGAAAAGGTCGCGCAGACGCCGATGCCTGCGGGCGAGAGGAAGCTCGTAGCGCGTCATCCCCGCCGCGTCGAAAAACCCGCTCGCCCGGCCCATCGCCGCCAGCGCCTCCGTCCGCGCGGTCAGCGGCCGGCGCAGATACGCCCGCACCAGCCGCGTCGCCACGCCCAGCGAGCGGAAGCGCGGCTCCACGATCACGCGCGCGATGCAGCGCACGCCCAGCCGAGGGTGGTTCAGCCGCGCCGCGTCGCGCTGGCGATCACCCGTGCGGAACACCCCTGGCCACGCCAGCTCGCGCCACGCCCCGTTCAGCGTGGGCATCGCCACCGCCAGCACGCCGACCGGCGCCGCGTCTTCCGGGTCCCCGGCCCGCCGCGCCGTCAACACGCGCACCACCGTCGCCGGCGCCGCCGACCGGTAGTGCAGCGCCGCCAGCTTCTCCAGGTCCGCACGCGTGCCCCGCGCGATGCGCAGCCGGGCCCCGGTCAGCGCGCCGCGCCGCGAGACGGGCACGATGCGCGGCCGGTGCGCCGCATCCAGCTCCGCGTGCACATCGGCCGCGAGCGCCGCACGCACGCCCGCCGTCGCGTGATTGCTCGCGACCACCGCCGCCGTCCGTCCGCCACGCGCGAGCGCCCGCCGCAGACCCGCCGCCACCGCCAGCGCCGTTTCCTCATCCACGGACGCCCCAAACTCATCCAGCACCAGCAGCACGCGCCGCCGCTCCGCCCCCGCCCGCTCCAGGGCCTCGGCCAGCGCCAGCCGCCACCGCTGACCGGTCGACAGCTCGCGCACGCGCCGCACCATGCACGCCGCGTCGCCCAATCCCGCCCGCGCCAGCGCGCGCATCCCCCGCTCCACGCTCCATGTCGCGTCCCCGCTCGCACGCCTCACGACCGCCAGCGCCGTCGACAGCGCGCCGCGGCCCTCCGGCGCGCGGGGCCGAACGACCGCCCAGCCCCGCCGCCCCGCCGCGCGGGCCGCACGCTCCAGCAGCGTCGACTTCCCGGACCCGCTGGCCCCCGTTACCAGCATGATCCCGCCGGGGACCAGCGCCGCATCGAGCAGCGCCGCCCCCTGCCGCTCATCGCACGCGTCCGGGACCGGCGCTCCATCCAGCGTGAGCCCCAGCAGCGACGCCGCCTCCAGCGATTCGAGCGTCGGCGCATAGCGCGAGAACCGGTTCACGAGCGCGTCTCCGCCTGCGCGAGGATCGACTGCATCTCGCGCCGCACGCAGTGGAACGAGAGGCCCAGCTCCGCCGCGGCCCGGCGCAGCGACAGCCCGTGCAGCACGCACGCCCGCGCCACGCGGCGCCGCGTGGGCGTCCAGCAGGGCAGACCAAGCCGGGCGCGCTCGGCCGGTTCCTCGGGGTGCAGGAACGCCGCCACGAACGCGAAGCGCGGCGAGAGCGCCCGCTGCGCCGCCCGCCGCACGCGCCGCCGCAGCTGCCGCGCCAGCGACTCCACATCGCGCCTCGGACCCGCGACCGCCGCCGCCAGCGCCAGGTCGCGAACCGTCACGCCGTCGCGATATACCGCCAGCACCGCCGAACGCTCGTCCTCGGGCAGAAACTCCGCCAGCGCGACCACCCGCTCCGCCGCGTCCCGCCGCGAACGCGACCGCCCCGCGCCGTCCCGGACGCCACGCGGCCCGCCACTCTCGCGCGGCGGCGCCACCCCTTCGTCCTCTTCCTCCCCCGCCGTGAACGCGCCGCGCGCCCGCCGCCTCAGATCCGTGGGATCGAGCACCCGTCCGCCTCGACTCCGTGGCCCGCCGCCCTCCCCCCGCGAGCCGCCGCCCGCGCCCAGAGGCCCGAGCTCCGCGGCCCTCTGCTCAGCCAGTCCGTCCCCGGCCCGCAGCCTCACTTCCACCGTGCGCAAGGCGGGCCGCTCTCGCAAGGGCCGATCTGATAGGGTACTGTTTGGGTATTGGAGGGCGTTCATGGACGTCAGGGTCCCGCCGAGTGTCATGGTTTTCCTCGATTCTGTGGCTCTCTTTGGCCGTGCGCAACGGAAGTGTGTACACTCATCAGTAAACTTTGTCGACAGACTTTTACTCACCAGATGACCGTTTGCAAGGGTTTTGTATGGTATCTCCGCGAACGAGCGCGCAACCAGCGGCGATGTCAACACTCGGAGCCATCATCCGCGCACGAAGACGTGAGGTCGCACTCACGCTCCAGCAGGTCGCCGACATCATCGGCTGCACCCGGGGCTATCTCTCATCGATCGAGAACGACCGCCGCGACAACCCGCCCTCGCGCGAGCTGCTCGAGAAGCTCGAGGGCGCTCTGAGGCTGGAGCCGGGCACACTCGTTTCGGTGGGGGACTGGGCCCTCACTCCCGCGCACGTCAAACGCCGCGTGCTCGACCTCGAAACCCGGCAGCACAAGGCGCGCCGCCTCGCTCATCTGCTCTCGCTGCAGGGAATCGACGCGCTGCACCGCTCGGGCGAGCTGCAGCGCCTCGTCGCGGACATCGATGCGCAGGGCCCGCCCGCGCCCGGCGCGACGAGCGCCCGGCCCGCCCACGCCGATCAGCCGCACGCCGAGCAGTGGGGGGGATGGGGCGGCGAGCCCCGGGGCGTGCGCGGCGTGCTGCCCCTGCAGGTCCCCGTGATCAACAGGGTCGCCGCGGGATATCCCACGGAGTTCACCGACCTGGGCTACCCAGCGCGCATCGCCGACGAGTACGTCAGCGTCCCCGACGTGCACGATCCGGACGCCTTCGCCGCCCGCGTCGTGGGCAGCAGCATGGAGCCCGCGTACCTGGAGGGCGACGTCGTGGTCTTCAGCCCCAAGGCGCCCACGCCGCCGGGCAGCGACTGCTTCGTGCGCTTCGAACGCGACGCCGAGACGACCTTCAAGCGCGTCTACTTCGAGAAGGACGCGCAAGGCGGTCCCGAGCGCATCAGGCTCCAGCCATTGAACCCCGCCTTCGCCCCGCGCGTGGTCGAGCGCGAAGAGGTCGCCGGTATGTACGCCGCCGTCTGCGTCGTGCGAGCCGTCAGGCCCCTCGCGCCTGCAGCAGCGCGGCGTGCCGAAAACAACCCTTGACGGACCCTCCCCGGTAAGCCGCCTGCGACGAGGGAAATGCGGAAACGCCCGTCTGCCCCTGAGCGCTCGTCCGGCCGGCGCGCTGAGGCGTCTTCTCAGGCCCGCAATGCCGCGGGCCCCAGCGTGACGATGGTCGCGCCGCTGAGCGCCGGCCCGGAGGCGAGCCAGCGGTTCACGTCCTCGAGCGTCAGCCGGTCGATCGCCCGGGCCATCTCGTCCAGCGAGCGGGGGCGGCCCAGCCTGTGCCAGTCGCGGGCCAGCGCCGCAGCCCGCGCCGACGAGCTCTCGCCGCTCATCACCAGCTTGCTCTTCATCCCCGTCACCGCCCGCGCGAACTCCTCGCTCGTCACCGCCCCCTCGGCGGTGCGGATGCGCCGCAGCTCAGCAAGCAGCACGTCCAGGCTCTGCTGCGCCTTCTCGGGCGTCGTCCCGACGTAGGCCACGCTGCGCCCGAAGGCCGCGTCCGTGCTGTAGGAGGTCGAGACGCTGTAGCACAGGCCGCGCTTCTCGCGCACCTCAGTGAAAAGGCGGCTGCCCATCCCCTGGCTCAAGACCGCCGTCGCCAGACGCTCGGGCCAGGCGCTCGGGTCGCGCTCGCTCGGGCCGTCGTACGCGAGCGCGATGTGCACCTGGTTGGTCTTGTCCTGTTCGTGGTGATACGCCGGCTGCGCGGGGTTCAGCCGCTGCCGGGGCGTCCACGCCACGGGCTGCGCCGACCCCGACCATCCCTTGAGCAGACCGTCGAGCTGCCGCGCCACCGCCGCCGGATCAACATCGCCCGCGATCGCCAGCACCGCCCCGCCGCCCAGCAGCCCCGCCTCGGCCGAAGCAGATCCCTCCGCCGATCCGCCCGTGGGCGGCGCGGGGACGGCCCGCGCGCGCCATTCGGGCAGCAGCTCGTCCGCCGTGATCGCCTGCAGACCCTCCATCGTGCCCAGCGCCGAGCGGTTGATGGGCTCCGGCGCGTGGAGCTGCTTGAGCAGCAGCATCAGCCGCTCGGGCGGGTCGTCCTGCAGGCTCTCGATCGACTGCATGCACAGGTCGCGCGCCGGCTCGACGCTCGCCCCGTCCATCCGCGGACGCCGCACCATGTCCACCAGCAGGGGCAGCGCGCCCGCCAGACGCGAGCCCAGCAGCGTCGCCGTCACAGACACGTGGAACGTCTCGACCCCCGTGCCCCGCGAGACGCCCAGCGCGTCGAAGGCGTCGGCCTGGGCCCGCGAGTCCAGATCCCCCGCCCCCCGCATCAGCAGCTCGGCCCACATCGCCCCGAGACCCAGCCGGCCCGCCGGCTCCCGCGCCGTGCCCGCGGGCAACAGCCACGTCACTCCCGCCGAACGCACACCCGGGATCGTCTCACACAGCAGGGGCAGTCCGCATTCCAGCGTGATAGTTGTGATCGGCGGCATGCGGGCGAGTCTAGGGCCACCGGCCGCGGGCCCGCCCATCGCCCTCCCCCGTCACCCTCGCCCGTCGCGCCCGCTCCATGATTCTCGGCCGCCGCTGGCGCCGCCGCGCCCGCATCTTCCGCACAGCCCGCATACGCGGCGCTCCCCGGGCCCTCGCACCCGGCCCCCGCTGGTTTCATCCCACCCGCAAACGGACATTCACCACGCGGGGCGCCTCGTGCGGCGCACCCTTCCGGGCACGCCGCCGGCAGCGGGAGATCATGCCGTGAGATCATGGATCTGGCCCCTTCTTGTCGTCTTGATGCTCGCGTCCACCGGTGCCGTGCTCTGGGTCACCGCCTCGGGCGAGCAGCGTGAGGCCCAGCGTCTGGCCCGGGCGATCGAATCGCTGGACGCCCTGCAGCGCCAGGTCCGCATTCGCGCCGCGACCGATGGCACCACGCTCAACAGCCGGGGCTGGCCCGTCACCATCGATCCCGCGTGGTTCAGCGGCGAGGTGCCCCTCAACCCCTATGTCCCCTCTGATTATCCGTGGGTCGAGATCGCCTCCAGCTACGAGGCCCAGCTCGCCGACCCCGCCATCCGCCAGGCCGTCAGCCGTCACGTCGCCGCCTACTGGTACAACCCGGCGACCGGAATCGTCCGCGCGCGGGTCGGCCCCCGAGTGACCGACGCCGAAGCCGTCGAGCTCTACAACACCATCAACGGCACGCGCGTCGAGGCGCTCTTCGGCGGTGGCGCAACCATCGAACGCGACCTGCGCGCCCGCCTCAACAAGCCGCGAGCACACAAGCCCAACGCTCAGGCCGACGCGGCGTCCTCCGCCGCCGACGCGCCCTGACCCCCGCGACCGGTCACTCCCGTAACGCCCCGAAAATTCGGCGGAATCACGCGATCACGGGCCGCGGCGACGCGCTCCGCCCAGCGTCCGCGCCGCCCCGCCGCCGCACCAGACTCCGGCAGTCAGATGCACGCGCCGCGCGCTCGCGCGGGCCGATGGCGATGATCCTGCGTGCGCGCTCGCGATGGCATCGCCGCGCGTCGGGCGCGCCGCAGCGAGCGTCACCACCATCCGTAGTGTCGTCGCGCAAGATCGATCAAGAGCTTGACCCGCTTGCTCCGATACAAGTACAGTGCATCGGACGAGGACGAGCGGTGTGGCGCTTCTCGCTCTCGTCCATCCTCAAGCTCCGAACTTGAACGAGGAGGTTCCCATGGCCAAGAAGCGTGCCACGAAGAAGAAGGGCTCGAAGAAGAAAGCTACGAAGAAGAAGGGTTCCAAGAAGAAGGCCCGTCGCAAGGTCTCCAAGAAGACCATGATGATGTGACCGAACGACTCCGGGGGGACCAAGGAGTCCGGACGTCACAGTTCGGAGTTCCAAGGGTTCCGGGAGGCCGGGGTCGAACGTCGGCGAATCCTCGCCGACCTGGAAAACGGAGCGGGCGTATCCCGCTCTTAGAGCGCCACAACGATGACGGGGCCGGCAGCCATGCCGGCCCCTCTCGCTTTTTGGGCGCCAGATCCCCGCCGCTCTTCGCCGCATCTGCTCCCCGGCCCCCGGCCCCCCGGACCGCCAACCACCGGCCCCCCGACCCCCCCCGGTCGCCCGCCCCGAGCCCACACCCCGGAGCGCCCCGATCCCGCTTTCCCCGCCCTGCGTATAAGATGTCGCTGCTGGTCGGACCCTCACACAGTCGTTCTGCGCCGCCGCTTCCCGCGACCGCGGCCCCTGCCGGAGACCGCTGACATGGCAAAGATGTTCTATAGCCTCGAGGAGACCGCCCAGCGGCTCAAGAAGTCGCCCGACGAAGTCCGCCAGATGGCCTCCCGCGGCGAGCTCGCCGAGTTCCGCGACGGCGACCGCCTCATCTTCAAGGTCGATCAGGTCGACGTGCTCGCCGGCGACGACGAGCACGCCTCCGACATGAGCAGCATGATCCCGCTCGCCGACACCGGCGCCGGCACCGCCCTGGGCTCCATCGGCCTCGCCGACAGCTCCATCGGGTCCATCGGCGGCTCGATCGGCGGCTCCCGCCTCCAGCAGGAGAGCCCAAAGGAAAAGAGCGGCATCCCCGTCTTCGACGCCGACGAGCTCGAACTCGCCGACCCCTCGGCCGTCACGCAGGTCACAGAGACCGCCATCGAGCCCTCCAGCCTCCAGGTCGAATCGCTGGGCTCGGGCTCGGGCCTCATGGACCTCACCCGCGAGAGCGACGACACATCCCTCGGAGCCCAGGGCCTCCTTGACGAGCTCTATCCGAGCGATGAAGCCTCCGCCGGCGCCACCGCCGCCGCCACCGGCGGCCTCTTCGAAGGCCAGGCGGCGCCCACCGATCTCGCAGACGCCGAAGCCCCCGCCGTCGCCGTCGGGCCCGTCGAGATCTACGACGGCGCGGGCAGCGGCCTGGGTGGCGGGCTCGCCCTCGGCGCCCTCGCGGCTCTCGTCCTCGCCCTCGTCGTCGTCACCATGGGCCTCGCGGGACAGACCCTCCCCTTCCTCGCGTCCGTGGGAGGCGAAATGGCCCCCGCCATCTGGGCCGGCATCCTCGCCGGCGCCACGCTCCTCTTCGCGGGCGTCGGATTCGTCATGGGCAAGAAGAGCGCCGGCTGAAGCCACGCGTCCGCGCCAGGCCGCGCACCTTCGCTTCCGCGCAGCCTGTCTCGGCGCACGCTGTGCATCCGCGATTCCGCGCTCCCGCGCACGCCGCCGCGCCTCCGCGCCGAAGCTCGCTCAGTCAAATAGCGCCAGCGCCCGTCTGAGCCCCGCTCCCTCGGGCGTCAGCAGCAGGCTGGCGATCTTGTCCATCGCCGTCATGAACTCGAGCATGGCGTCCATGCGCTCGTTGTGTTCCGTGACGCTCGTCACGCCGGGCGTCTCGCTGCCCCCGCCGCCGCCCGCTCCGGGCTTCTTCGCGCCGTTGCCCGACGTCGCCGCGGGAACCCCGCTGGCCGCGGCCGCTCCGCGCGCCGCCCCGCCCTGAGCGCCCCCCGCCGAGGCGCGCACGCCCGTCAGATCGCGGATCTCGTACAGCGCCGCCACCACGGGATCGAGCTCGCGCTTCTTCCGCTCGCGCGCGATCGTCTTGAAGATGGTCCAGACGTCGTGCTCGCTCTCGAAATACTCCTTGCGGTCGCCCCGCCGATGCACGCGCGTGCAGATGCCCCACTCCTGGAGCGCCCGCAGCGACATCGACGCGTTCCCCCGCGAGATCTGCAGCCGCTCCATCACGTCGTCCGTGCACAGCGGCTGCGCGCTGATGTACAGCAGCGCAAAGACCTCCGCCATCGTCCGGCTGATGCCCCACGCACCGCCCATCTGCCCCCACGCGGCGATGAACCGGTCCTGTGCCTGGATGACGGGGTCGGGGTTGCTCGACGACATGCAACGTAGAATAGACCCAGACGCGGGGCCCGGGCCGCCGCGGCACCGAAGCGGGGGCCCGCTAGCTCGCCAGCGCAACCCCCGCGACCCCCGCCGCGCCGAGCACGCACGACACCACGCCGTTGATCGTGAAGAACGCCAGCGGCAGCCCCGCCACGCCGCGCCGCGCCAGCACCGCGTGCTCGATCACCAGCAGCACCCCCGCCGCGCCGACCGCGACGCCGAAGATCGCCCCCAGCCGGGGCTCGGCCCGCCACGCCAGCACCAGCAGCGCGAACCCCGCCGCGTGCATCGCCCGGCTCGTCCACAGCGCCCCGCGCACGCCCAGCGCCGCCGGGATCGAGTGCAGCCCCGTCCGCCGATCGAAGTCCAGATCCTGCAGCGCGTACGCCACATCGAACCCCGCGACCCACAGCACGATGAACCCCGCCAGCAGCCACAGCGCCCGCCCCGTTTCCGCACGCGCGGCATCGAGCAGCGCCCCAGGCTCGATCGCCAGCGCCGCCGCCAGGGGCGAGGTCGCCAGCGCCGCCCCCAGAAACACGTGGCACAGCAGCGTGAACCGCTTCGTGAACGAGTACAGCGCGATCCACGCCAGCACGGGCACGCTCAGCGTCAGCGGCCAGAAGTTGCCCAGCAGCGCAAACCCACCCGTCGCCGCCACGAACGCCGCCGCCGACCCCAGCGCGACGACCCATCCCGCCCCCGCGGACAGCCGCCCCGACGCGACCGCACGCCGCGCCGTGCGCGGGTTGCCGCGGTCGAAGCGCCAGTCCGCCAGGCGATTCACCAGCATCGCCCACGTCCGCGCGAAGAACATGCACACCACCACCAGCACCAGCTGCACGCCCAGTCGCACGTGCGGGCTCATCGCCTCCGCCCCGCCCGTCGCCGTGAGCGAAGCCAGTTGAGCGCCCGCTGCCCCGCCGTCGGCCGAACCCGCCGCCCCGGGCAGCAGCGCGGGCGACGCCAGCACCGCGCCCAGCACCGCGAA
>JANRJV010000083.1:0-27178 GCA_033763795.1 Planctomycetota bacterium | reverse complement strand
GATCCGGGGAGGAAGGGCCAGAGGCCCTGGTCGAGGGCGTCCGCGAGGCTCAGGTTCTGATGGATGGCGAGCCAGGTGACTCCCGCGGCGAAGATGGTGGCGTTGCCCATGACGAGCGCGGCGAGGAGTGCCTTGGCGCCGCCGAAGGCTTTGCCGTTGCGTGCGGCAAAGGCCATGACGGGCTGGGCGAGCATGAAGCCCAGGAGGTAGCCGCCGGTGGCACCGATGGCGGTGTTCCATCCGCCGGCGCCGTCGGCGAGGACGGGGGCCCCGGCGGCGGCGGCGGCGAAGTAGAGGAGCATGCTCATGAGTCCCAGTCGCGGGCCCATGGTGAAGGCGCAGAGTGTGACGGCGAGGGTCTGGAGGGTCATGGGCACGGGCGTGCCCGGCACGGGGATCGACCACTGCGAGGCGAGAGCGGTGAGCGCGGCGAAGCCCACGACGCCGGCGGCGCGGAGGGCGAGGTCGGCGGAGCTCTTGGATGTGCCGAGGACGGGAGAGGCGATGGAAGCGATCTGCGACATCGTTCTGGATCTCGCTGGGGGTGCGGCGTGGGGGTTCAGCGTAGCGGCGCGGGGCGTGGGGCCGGGGCGTCGCGGCGTGATCGGGGTCAGAGTGGCACTTCGACCGGGCGGGTCGGATAACTTGACGGGGACGTTTCGGTGCCCGAACGGAAGCCTTTTGGGGACAGGGTGAACCATGCCGCTGGTGCGCGAGTTGGTGGCAGCGATGGAGGTGCTGGCGCCGGTGGAGCTGGCCGAGGCGTGGGACAACGTGGGCCTGCTGGCGGGGGACGAGTCGGAGCGGCTGCCTGGGCCGGTGTTGGTGACGGTGGACTTCACTGAGGCGGTGCTGGGCGAGGCGTCGCGGGTTGGGGCTGGGGCGGTGGTGGCGTATCACCCGCCGATCTTCAGGCCTCTGACGCGGGTGGTCGCGGCGGATGGTCCTTCGCGGGCGCTGCTGGGGGCGCTGCGGCGGGGGATGGCGGTCTACTCGCCGCACACGGCGCTGGACGCGGCGCCGGGGGGCGTGACGGAGCTGCTGATGCATATCGCGGCTGGGGGCAGCGCGGAGGAGTTTGGGCGGAGCGGCGGCGGGGGCGCGGGCGGGAAATTGAAGGAGATGAGCGCGCTGCGCCCGGGCACGCGTCGCCGCGCGAGCCAGACGCACAAGGTCGTGACGTTCGTGCCCGAGGCGGCGCTGGAGCGCGTGCGGAGCGCGATGGCGCAGGCGGGTGCGGGGCGGATCGGGGCGTATGACCTGTGCTCGTTCACGATGCCGGGGACGGGGTCGTTCCGGGGCGGCGCGGGGTCGAACCCGGCGGTGGGCGAGCCGGGGCGGCTGGAGTTTGTGAGCGAGGTGCGGCTGGAGATGGTGTCGAGCGCGGCGGGGCTGGCGGGGGTGCTGCGGGCGCTGGCGGGGGCGCATCCGTACGAGGAGCCGGCGGTGGAGGTGTATGCGCTGACGGCGGATCCGGATCCGTCGCGCGGACCGGGGCGCGTGGGCGTGCTGGAGAGGCCGGCGAGCGTGGGCGCGATCGCGGAGCGGCTGCGGACGGGGCTGGGGGCGGGGGCGGTGATGGCGGCGCTGCCGGGGGGGAAGAGCCTTGCGAGCGTGGTGGAGCGGATCGCGGCGGTGCCGGGCTCGGGGGCGTCACTGGTTGATGATGCGGTGCGGGAGGGGGCGGAATGTTTCGTGACGGGAGGGATGAAGCATCACGAGGTGCTGGCGGCGATTGATCGCGGATGCGCGGTGATCCTCGCGGGTCATACGGAGACGGAGCGGGCGTACATGCCCGTGCTGGCGCGGCGGCTGAACGAGATGGATGGGACGTTCGGGGCGCGCGTGAGCGGTGCGGACCGGCCGCCCTTGATCGTGGTGCGGTGAGAGCGGGTCAGTCGAGGACGAAGCGGCGGGAGTCGTACATCTTTTCGAGGCGGGTGGTGAGGGCTTCTGCGCCTTCGAGGGCGTCGGGGTGGGCGGCGGCGGCTTCGAGCAGGGCGATCATGCCCTGGTAATCGCGGAGCGAGATGAACTCGCGGGCGGAGCGGGCGGAGTCGACGGCGGCGGGGTCGGCGGCCTGGACGCGGTCGAGGTCTGCCATGTTGTGATAGTTGCCGAGCGGGACGCAGACGCAGGTGGCGTCGTAGCCGAAGGCCTGGAAGGCGCTGGCCTCGCAGGCGCCGCCGGGCATGAGCTTGCGCTGCCAGAGGAAGGGGGCGGACGGCGCGGCGGAGGAGGAGGCGGAAGCGGCGGCGAGTCTCTCGGCGACCTTGGCGACGGCGGCGGTGAGCGTGGGACTGAAGACGCTGATGCGGTCGCCCACGCGGACGACTGGGCCGGCGCCGATGGGGCTCTCGGCGAAGCTGCGGCTGTTTTCGAGGGCGATGACGCGTGAGGCGGGCTCCATGGTCTGGAGCTTGCAAGCGGCGATGGCGCCGACGAAGCCGATCTCTTCGGCGCGGGTGAAGAGGAGCTTGAGATGGGCGGCGTCGGGGCGGGAGCGGAGGCGCTCCATGGTGGCGAGCGCGGCGGCGACGGCGGAGAGATCGTCGCAGGCGTCGGTGTGGACGAGGTCGCCCTCGAGGGCGGGGGGCGGGAGCTCCCAGCGTGCGATGTCGCCTGGGGCGATGGAGCGCTGGGCGTCGGCGGGGGCGCGGACTTCGAGGAGCCACTCGGCGAAGGGCTCGGCGGCGATCTTCTCCATGACGAAGGCCTGGACGGGGGGCGCGCCGGACTCGGGATGGATGAGCAGGCGTGCGCCGCGGAAATATGGGTCGAGGACGCCGCCGCGGAAGGAAGCGGCGAGGGAGCCGGGGGCGATGCGTCGCTCGATGACGAAGGCGGGGTGGTCGAGGTGGGCGGTGATGTAGAGGGGGCGGGGTGCGGCGGGGCCCTGGTGGGCGTCGGCGCGCTGGATGATGAGATTGCCGGCGCGGTCGCGGGTGAGGTTGAGGTCGGGGCGCTGGGCGGTCCAGGCTTCGATCCAGCGGATGACGCGGTGTTCGCGGCCTGCGGCGGTGGGGATGGCGGTGAGCTCGAGGAGCCAGCGGACCTCGTGATCGGTCATGGGAGCAAGCGTAGCCGCCGGGGTCGCGGGGGCGACAGGTCAGGAGCGGCGCGCGAGGGTGGAGCCGCGGCGGACGATGATGCGGCGCACTTCGAGGATGGTGGCGTCGCTCTGGATGAGGGCGGGGTCGAGGGCGGTTCTGCGGCAGAGTTCTTCGAGCGTGGCGGGCTGGGCGAGGGCGTCGAGGAGAGCCTGCTGTGTGGGCGAGAGGTTCGCGGGCGGCGGGGCGGGGACGGGGGCGGGGTCGGGCGCGCGGTGCGGGGCGGCGGCGGGGCCGAAGAGCGTCGGGGGCGCGGGGGCTTCGGGATCGCCCGGCGTGCGGAAGCGGTCGGCGTGGGTTCCCGAGGCGTGGTGGCGTGCGGCGGCTTCGATCTGATCGATGACGTCGGAGGGGCGGGTCGCCATGGCGGCTTCGCCGGCGCGGAGGAGCTCGTTTGAACCTTCGCTGGCGCGGGAGTCGATGCGTCCGGGGATGGCGAGGACTTCGCGGTTGTAGTCGTCGATGGCGAGGCGTGCGGTGATGAGGGCGCCGGAGCCGCGTGGGGCCTCGATGACGAGGATGCCGAGGGAGAGGCCGGCGATGATGCGGTTGCGTGCGGGGAAGTTTTCGGCGCTGGGCGCGGTGGCGAGGGGCAGCTCGCTGACGATGGAGCCTCCGGCGGCGACGATCTCGTCGAAGAGGTCGCGGTTTTCGGGCGGGTAGCAGTTGGCGAGGCCGCAGCCCAGAACGGCGACGGTTGGAGCGGCGGTGGGTCCGGCGCGGAGGGTGGCGCGGTGTGCGGCGGAGTCGACGCCTCGTGCGCCGCCGCTGACGATGGTGAGTCCGGCCTGGGCAAGGGCGGTGGCGAAGCGTTCGGCCTGTTCGACGCCGTAGGCGGTGCAGTGGCGCGAGCCGACGATGGCGACGGGGAAGTCGGTGTGGGGGCAGGGGGCGGGGCCGCGGTGGTAGAGGACGAGTGGGGCGTCGGCGCAGGGAGTGAGGAGCGGCGGGTAGCTGGGGTCGCCCAGGGCGACGACGCGAACATTGAGCGACTGCGCGAGGGCGAGCTCACGGTCGAGGGCGGCTTCGGAGTCGCGCATGGAGGCGTGGATGCGACGGGCGCGGGTCGGGCCTATGCCTTCGACGCGTTCGAGATCGCCCGGGGAGGCGGCGAGGGCGGCTTCGGCGGAGCCGAAGGTTTCGAGCAGGCGCCGGCCCAGGATGGGGCCCACGCCTTCGACGAGTGTGAGGCGCAGGAGCGAGATCGTTGAGGTCGATGACACGCTGCGGAATGTACCAAACAGAATCCGATCGACAATGGCGGAGCGGTAGGATTGAAGGGATGGAACGCAACATGAGCGGTGCGGCGCGGCGGGCGGGCGAATGGGCGGCGCGGCTGGCGGCGGTGACGCTGGCGCTGGCGGCGCGGGCGGCGATGGCGGTCGAGCCGGCGGCGGTGGTGGAGGCGGTGGAGCGAGCGCGGGGGAGCGAGCCGGGGCTGCGGGAGTTTCCGCCGCTGGGCGCGCTGGAGCCGGGGGCGGCGTATGTGGCGCTGCGCGAGGATGGCGTGCTTGTGGCGGGCGGGTGGCACACTGGGGAGAACGCGCGGCGTGCGCTGGCGTCGGGGTGTGCGGCGGCGCTGGACGGGTGGAGCCGAGGGGCGGAGTCGCGGCGCGTGACGCTGGAAGTGTTCGTGGTGGAGCGCGTTGAGCCTCTGGAGCTGGGGGAGCTTGTGGTGCGTCCTGAGGCGGCGGTGTCGCGCGGGGTGGACGGGCTGCGCGTGGGCGAGCGGTATGACGTGGGGGGACTGAGCCCGACGACGACGATCGCGCGGAACGAATCGCTGGCGAAGGGGATCGAGCGGCTGCTGAAGGACGGCGCGCTGCTGTCGGGCGATGCGAGCGCGGAGGCGGAGAGCGCGCCGGCGGCGGTGCTGAAGGGCGGGCAGTTTCTGGTGGATCTGACCGCTGAGCCGCGGGCGGCGCGGATGTTCCGGGGGAACCGGGTTGTGGCGCTGGAGGAGGTGACGCGTGCGAACGTGGAGCGGTTCTGCGCGACGCTGACGGAGTGGCTGGTGGGGGCGGTGCAGAGCGACGGGCGGATGATCTACAAGTGGTGGCCGAGCCGGGGCGGCGAGTCGGAGGCGAACAACGCGATCCGGCAGTGGATGGCGACGCTGGCGCTGGGGTCTTCGGAGCTGTGCGCGGCGGACGACGCGGGGCGGCGCGGGGCGCTGGAGCGGAACCTGGCGTTCAACGTGTCGAACTTCTACAAGGTGTACGACGGTCATCCGGGGGTTGAGGATCCCAACGGCGTGAAGCTGGGGGCGATCGCGCTGGCGGCGCTGGCGATGCGGACGTCGCACGTGCGCGGGCTGTACGCGGAACAGGAGGCGGGGCTGCGCTCGACGATCGATTTTCTGTGGAGGCCCGACGGTTCGTTCCGGACGTTCCTGCTGCCCGAGACGCGGACGGGGCTCGAGAACTTCTATCCGGGGGAGGCGCTGCTGTACCTGTCGCATGTGTACGCGGAGACACGGGAGGCGGGGCTGCTGGAGCGGATCACGGCGGCGCGGGAGTACTACAAGGCGTGGCACCTGGAGCCCAAGAACCGGAATCCCGCGTTCGTGCCTTGGCATGCGCAGGCGTACACGGTGATGTTCGAGGCGACGGGGGACCGTGCGTGGGCGGATTGGACGCTGGAGATGTGCGACTGGCTGGTGGGGCTGCAGCGCGTGTCGTGGAGCGAGCCGGACGTTGTGGGGGACTGGTACCTGCCGCGGAACCGGCGGTTCGGGCCTTCGCATGCGTCGTCGACGGGGGTGTACCTGGAGGGGATCGCCGACGGGTTCAAGCTGGCGCGGGCGCTGGGGGACGAGCGGCGGGCGGAGCGGTACCGGTCTTCGATCGCGCTGGCGCTGCGGAACCTGATGCAGCTTCAGTTCGCCGACGACGTGGACATGTATTACGTGCGGCGGGTGGGGCGCGTGCAGGGGGGCATGCGGACGACGCCCTGGGACAACTCGATCCGCGTGGACAACGTGCAGCACACGCTGCTGGGGGTGATGAAGGTGCTGCGCGAGTTCAAGGATGAGGACTACGCGGCGGGGGTCGCGGGCGGGGCGGAGCTGATGAAGGGGCGCGAGGAGCGCTCGGCGGAGACGGAGGAGGGAGAAGAGGTTGAGGAGTGAGGGGCGGGGAGGGCCAGTGGGGAGTGGGGAGGGGCGAGTGGCGATTGGCGATTGGCGAATGGCGGGGGAAGTCAGGTGAGGACGAGGCTTGAGAGGTCGGTGAGTCCGAGGGGCTCGGTGGCGTAGAAGGGCTCGGCGGCGCGGGCGCCGATGCGGCTGCCGAAGTAGACGAGGGCGGCGGAGAGCCAGGTCTCGACGCCCGTGTTGCGCGGGTTGCGGAGGAACTGGCTCTCGTAGGCGAGGATGGCGCGGCGCTTGGTGTCTTCGTAGCCCGTGACGTCGATGCAGAAGTTTGGGACGAAGGGCGCGCGGAGGTGCGAGCAGAAGTAGTAGAAGAGCCACTTGGGGTAGATGGGCTCTCCGGGGATGTCGGTCTTGGTGAGCTTGGCGTCGAAGCGGGCGTCCTCGACGATGCGGGTGACGGCGCGGTGGTCGGGGTGGGCGTCTTCGGGGTGTGGGCAGAAGATGATCTGGGCCTGATGCTGGCGGATGACGGCCGCGACGGCGTGGCGTGCGGCGAGGGTGTGCTCGACGCGGCGGTTGGTGAGGCCGAGCTGGCGTCGGGGGACGCCCAGGATGCGTGCGGCCTCGGCGGCTTCGCGGGCGCGGGTCTGGGGATCGCCGAAGGGCGTGGGCTCGCCGTCGGTCATGTCGAGGATGAGGACGTTGTGTCCGGCGGCGGCGAACTTGGCGATGGTGGCGCCCATGCCGATTTCCTGATCGTCCGGATGGGGGCCAACGACGAGGATGTTCAGTGGGTGCGTCATCGTGCGGGCAGGGTAGTCAGGGGGGCGTGGGGGGTGGTGTCGGGGGCGGCGCGGTAGACGCGGTCGAGGCCTTCGATCATGGCGCTGAGGCTGAAGAGGTGTTGGCAGAGGTCGCGGCCGCGCTGTGCGGCGGCGCGGGCGCGGGCGGGGTCGGCGATGGTCCAGCGGATGGCGTCGCGGAGTGCGGCGACATCTCCCGCGGGGGCGAGGCGGCCCGTGCCGCGGTGGGGATCGCGGAGGGCGTCGATGCAGGCTTCGCGTGTGCCATCGACGTCGTAGGCGACGACGGGGAGGCCCGTGAGGAGCGCCTGGGGCACGACGCGGGGGAGGCCTTCGCGGTAGCTGGCGTGGACGAGCATGTCCATGGCGCGGAGCATGACGGGGACGCGCGCGGGGGGCACGAGACCCGTCATGACGACGCGGCTGCGCAGTTCGGAGCGGAGGAGGCGGGCGGTGAGGCGTTCGGTCCAGTAGCCGTCGCCGACCCAGAGGAGGCGGAGGCGCGGATCGGCGCGGAGATCGTCTTCGAGTGCGTCGAGGATGTCGTCGTGTCCCTTGAGCTCGGCGAGGCGCGCGACGGTTCCTATGACGATGTGATCGGGGTCGAGGTTCAGGGAGCGGCGGACTTCGTCGCGGCTTTCGCCGGGGGCGGGCGGGGCGGCGAAGGCGCCGACGTCCATTCCCGAGCGGACGGTGACGAACTGGTGCGGGGCTCCGATGCCGGCGGCGCGGAACTGTTCGGTCATGGCGTCGGCGACGCTGACGATGGCGTGGCAGCGGCGCGCGGCGGCGCGCTCGAGGGTGATGTAGAGGCGGTTGCGGAGGGCGGATTCGTAGCGGTGGAAGGGCGGGCCGTGGATCGTGTGGACGACGCGGGGGCGGCCTTGCCTGCCGCCCTGGGCCCAGGCGGCGGCGCGGCCCAGGATGCCGGCTTTGCTGGAGTGGGTGTGGACGACGTCGGGGTCGATGCGGCGGATCAGGGCGCGGAGCTGGCGGTAGGCGCGGAGGTCTTTGAACGGATCGATGGGGCGGACCAGATCGGGGACGAGGTGGGTCGTGATGGGGGTAATGGTTGAGTGGTTCGTGGCGGCGCGCAGGGAGTGATTGAAGGCTTCGATATCGGGGAGCATGGAGCCCTCGGGGCCGAAGATCGGGCCGAAGGCGAGGTGGACTTCGTGGCGGGCGCGGGCCTGACCCATGCAGGAGAGGATGGTGTTTTCCTGCGAGCCGCCGACGATGAGCCGGGTTGAGATGTGGAGGATGCGCATGGGCGCGGCGGATGCTAGGGCCGGGCGGGGGGACGACTTTCGAGCGCGGGGGTGTTCGGCTCGGGCGGATCTTCGGGGTAGCGCTGCCACATGAGGCAGAGTCCCTTTGCCTCGGCGGTGGGGCCGGCGTGGGTGCGGTCGCGCGAGTCGAGGGCGCGGGCGAGGTCGGCCGGGGATCGGCGAGCGTGGCCCACTTCCATGAGCGTGCCGGCGATGATGCGGACCATGTTCCAGAGGAAGCCGTTGCCGGAGATTTCGAGGTGGATCTCCCGCCAGTCGGGGCCGCGGTCTGCTTGGAAGACGCGGCAGCGGTGGATGGTTCGGACGGTGGACTCGCGGCCGTGGCCCGCGGCGGCGAAGGCGGCGAAGTCGTGCTCGCCTTCGAGGAGGCGTGCGGCGTCGTCCATGGGGGCGGGATCGAGCGGGCGCCAGACGTGCTTGACGTAGCGGCGCTGCCAGAGGGGCGGGACGGCGGAGACGTAGAAGCGGTAGCGGTATCCCTTGGCGATGCAGCCCGCGATGGGATCGAAGTCGTCGCGGGTGCGTTCGCAGCGGAGGGCGATGATGTCGTCGGGGAGGCGTGCGGTCAGGGCGAGGGCGATTCGGTCATCGGGGGGCCGGTTGGCTTCGCCTTCGCAGGTGAAGGCGGCGGTCTGGGCCTGGGCGTGGACGCCTGAGTCCGTGCGGCTGGCGCCGATGAGCACGACGGGCTGCCGAACGACGAGTCGGACGGCGTCTTCGACGGCGGCCTGGACGGTGCGGAGCGGCGCGCGGGGGATGAGGCCCGAGTCATCGGGGAGGGCGCCGGGGATGGGCGGTTCCTGCTTCTGCCAGCCGGCGAAGTCCGTGCCGTCGTACGCGAGGGTGAGCCGGTAGCGTGGCATGGTCGCGGCGGTCTGTGCGACGCGCGTGCGGTCAGGGCCGCGCGGCGGGCGCGGGGGCCGCGGGAGCGGCGAAGTCGAGCTCGCCGCGCTCGGCGAAGGCGGCGGTGGGGACGCGGATGCCGGTGTCGAAGAGGACCTCGGCGATCGAGCCGGGCAGTTCGTACTCGACGTTTCCGGCGAGGGTGTAGGCGACGGGCTGGTCGGGGATCTGGGCGAGGTCGCCGCCTTCGCCCAGCTTGAGGGCGACGGGGAGTGTGATGGTCTGGGTGCCGAAGCGGGGGATGGTGGCTTCGGCGGAGCGGGTTCCTGTGAAGGAGTTTGAGCCGCCCATGGAGAAGCTGTAGCGGACAGTGCGCATGGGGAGGGGTTCGGCGTTGCGGTTTTCGGCGCGGACGCGGAAGGTGACGACGACGCCCTCGGCGGTCTGTTCGGTGACGGCGGCGTCTTCGACGACGAGGTTCGGCGCGGTGTACCCGCCGCAGGAGGCGAGCGAGCAGAGGAGGGGGAGCAGCAGGCAGGGCGCTCGGAAGGAGGGCATGCGGGCAGCGTAGCGGGGAGCGGTGCGGCGGCGGCCCCGGGGGTAGCGCTGGAGAGGTGGCGTGCGCGGCGGCGGATCGGGGGGAATACGATGGCGGCTGTGCGCGAGGAGGTGACAGTTCGCTCGGGGGATGACGGGCCGGGGATCCCGGTGCGCGAGCTGATGCGGCGTCTGCTGGCGCTGGCGTGGCGGCACCGTCGGGTGGCGTGGCCGGCGGTGCTGGCGACGGTGGTGTTTCAGGTGTTCACGCTGGCAGGGCTGGCGGGGCAGGGCCTGGCGATCGACGTGATCCGGGAGAAGCTGGACCCCGGGGCGCCGGCGGCGGCTTGGCCTCTGGGGCTGAGGCCGCCCTCGGAGTGGGGGCTGGCGGCGACGGTGGGGGTTGTGGCGGCGGCGGTGCTGGTGCTGAGCGCGGCGGCGGGTGTGGCGCGGTTTTTCATCCGCGTGTGCGATGAGCGGTTCGTGCAGGCGTGCGTGGTCGACCTTCGGCAGCGGCTGTACGAGAAGTTGCAGAGGCTGCCCTTCGGGTTCTTCGACACGATCGACACGGGGCAGGTGATCAACCGGGTGACGGGCGACTCGCAGCAGGTGCGGGCGTTCATCCAGGGGATCATGATCCGGGCGGGGATCGCGGCGATCACGCTGGCGATCTTTCTGGGGTACATGATCTCGACGCATCCCTTGCTGACGCTGGCGTGCGCGGTGGTGTATCCGCTGCAGGTGGCGGTGATGACGCGGTACAGCCGGGTGACCAAGCCGCGGTACCTGGAGCAGTCGAAGCAGGCGGACGTGATGGTGAAGGCTCTGCAGGAGTCGATCGCGGGGGTTCGGGTGGTGAGGGTGTTCGGGCGGGAGCGGGAGCGGCAGGGGCTGTTCGTGCGGCTGTGCGAAAGGCTGCGCGACCAGGCGATGGACATCGCGGGGACGCAGTCGCGGCACATGCCCTTCGTTGGCGCGAGCAACATCGTGGCGCAGGCGACGCTGCTGGGGCTGGGGGGATTGCTGGTGATCAAGGGGCCGGCGGAGGGCGGGATCGCGCTGGGGACGTTCTGGGTGTTCCGGGGATTGCTGGAGCGGCTGGCGAGCCAGGCGGACGCGATCGTTTCGATCATCGGCGAGACGCCCGAGGCGCTGGCGGGCGCGGAGCGCGTGTTCAAGCTGCTGGACCTGCCGGTGATCGCGGACGGGACGGAGGAGCTGGAGACGGGGGCGGGGGGGCCGGGGGTGCCGGGGGTGCCGGGGGTGCGGGGGGTGCGGGGTGCGGAGATCGAGTTCCGCGATGTGACGTTCGGGTACGACCCAGCGAAGCCCGTGCTGCACGGCGTGAGCTTCCGCGTGCGGGCGGGGGAGACGGTGGCGATCGTGGGGCCCACGGGGAGCGGGAAGACGACGCTGCTGTCGCTGATCGCGCGGTTCTATGACCCGCAGGCGGGGCGCGTGCTGATCGACGGGCGGGACGTGCGGACGATCCGGGTGGCGGACCTCAGGCGTGCGATCGGGATGGTGTTCCAGGAGCCCTTCCTGTTCAGCAACACGGTTGCGGCGAACGTGGCGTTCGGGAGGCCCGAGGCGGACGAGGAGGAGATCCGGCGCGCGACGGACATCGCGGCGGCGAGCGGGTTCATCGACGAGCTGCCCGAGGGGCTGCGGACGATCATCGGTGAGAGGGGCGTCTCGCTGTCGGGGGGCCAGCGGCAGAGGCTTACGATCGCGCGGGCGCTGCTGGTGGACCCGCGGGTGCTGATCTTCGACGACGCGACGGGGTCGATCGATGCGCTGACGGAGTCGGAGATCCAGGCGGCGATGGAGGAGGTGATGCGGGGTCGGACGGCGTTCGTGGTGGCGCACCGGCTGAGCACGCTGCGGCGTGCGGACCGGATCCTTGTGCTGGAGAAGGGGCGGATCATCGACTCGGGCTCGCACGAGGAGCTGATGAGCCGGGCGGGTCACTACCGCGCGGCGGCGCTGATCCAGCTTGCGCTGGACGAGGCGGAGGAGAAGCCCGGGCAGGCGCGGGGGCGGCTCGGACAGAGGGAGGCGAGCTGAACCATGAGCACGCTGCCTTCGAACCTGCTGGTGGCGGCGCCGCCCAAGCCCGACGAGGAGCGCGAGCCCGAGCACCGGCCCTTGCAGTGGAAGCTGGTGCGGCGGCTGTGGTCGTACTCGTTCCGGTACAAGCGGCTGCAGATCCTCGTGACGCTGCAGGGGGCGGGGATGGCGGCGCTGCTGACGCTCACGCCGCTGATCGTGACGGAGACGATCCGCTGGACGATCGAGCAGCCCGAGAGATGGCGGGAGCTGACGGGGCGCCCGGCGGAGCACGGGCTGGCGGTCGGGGCGGGGGCGGCGGTGATCGTTGCGGTGATCTATTACGTGTTCTTCGGCTGGCGTGTGCGGAGCGTGAACCGCCTGACGGAGCAGGTGGTGGTGGATCTGCGGCGCGACCTGCACGCGCACGTGCTGTCGCTGGACATGTCGTTCTTCGACCGGACGAAGCTCGGTCGGATCCTGAGCCGGGGGACGAGCGACATCTCGGCGATGCGTGCGGCGATCGCGCAGGTGATCCCGCGGACGCTGATCCATCTGCTGATGATGGTGCTGTTCTTCGGAGCGATGGTGCTGTACGACTGGGTGCTGGCGCTGATGCTGCTGGCGACGGCGCCGGTGGTTGTGTGGCTGAACGAGAAGCTGGGCGCGCGGATGGAGCACGCGTACCGGGTGGTGCAGGAGTCGTACAGCCGGCTGACGAGCACGATCGCGGAGACGGTGGCGGGGATCCGTGTGACGCAGGGGTTCGCGCGGGAGCGCGTGAACGCGGGGATGTTCCGCGAGCTTCTGCAGCACCACAGCGACAACAACATGCGTGCGGCGCGGATCCACGGGTTCTATATCC
Source organism: Planctomycetota bacterium (assembly GCA_033763795.1). Classification (GTDB taxonomy): domain Bacteria; phylum Planctomycetota; class Phycisphaerae; order Phycisphaerales; family UBA1924; genus JAEUIV01. Next base: position 14,588 of record JANRJV010000083.1, on the reverse strand, counting down.
CGATGTTCGACCTGGCCTCGCAGACGGTGGCGGTGGTGATCATCGGCGCGGGGGCGGCGCGGATCGCGGGCGGGCACATGAGCGTTGCGGACCTGATCGGGTTCATGATCTATTCGGCGGGTTTCTTCGGGAGCGCGGTGGCGCTGGCGGATCTGTACGGGACGACCCTGCAGGCGATGGCGGGAGCGGAGCGGTTCTTCGCGCTGATGGACACGAAGGCGGCGATCGAGACGCCTCTGTCGGCGCGGGCGGAGGGTGACGAGGGGGGGCCGGGGGCGCTGGCGGCGCGGGCGGGGACGCGGGGGGCGCGGGTCGAGTTCCGCGATGTGACGTTCGGGTACGACGCGGCGCGGCCGGTGCTGCACGGTGTGTCGTTCGCGGTGGAGCCCGGTGCGACGGCGGCGCTGGTGGGCCACACGGGGAGCGGCAAGAGCAGCATCGTGAGCCTGGTGTGCCGTCTGTACGAGTTCCAGCGGGGGGAGATCCTGATCGACGGGGTCGACATCCGGGCCGTGCCGCCGTGGATGGTGCGGCGGGGGATGGCGATCGTGAGCCAGGACAACTTCCTCTTCGACGGGACGGTGATGGACAACATCCGCTTCGGGAAGCCCGGGGCGAGCGACGAGGAAGTGATCGCGGCGTGCGAGGCGCTTGGCTGCCGGGAAATCATCGAGGGGCTGGCGGGTGGCATGGGGAAGGTGGTGGGCGAGCGTGGTGCGTCGCTCTCGCTGGGTCAGAGGCAGCTTGTGTGCTTTGCGCGGGCGATGCTCGCCGACCCCCGGATCCTGATCCTGGACGAGGCGACGAGCGCGGTGGACACGTACACCGAGCATCTGATCCAGTCGGCGCTGGAGCGGCTGATGGCGGGTCGGACGAGCCTTGTGGTGGCGCACCGCCTGAGCACGATCCGGCACGCGGACGAGATCCTTGTGCTGGATCACGGGAAGGTGATCGAGCGCGGCTCGCACGGGCAGCTCATGATCGCCGGGGGCGCGTACGCGCGGCTGTACGACGAGTTCGTGAGGCTGAGCAGCAAGGGGCGTGGCGAGCGGCTTGCCGAGTGAGCACGGGGCGGGCGCGGCGGGGGTTCAGGGGATCGGCTGCTTGTTCGCGAAGCTGGTGGCGTTCTCGAACTGGCGTGCGATGCGGAGCAGGCGGGCCTCGTCGAACATGGGGGCGAGGATCTGGAGGCCCAGGGGGAGGGGCGCGCCGGTGCCGGTCGCGTGGCCCATGGGGAGGCTGAGGGCGGGGACGCCCGCGAGGTTGGCGGTGACGGTGTAGAGGTCTTCGAGGTACATGGTGAGCGGGTCGGTGGTTTTTTCGCCGAGCTGGAAGGCGGGTCCCGGGGCGGTGGGCATGAGGATCGCGTGGACGGCGGGGCGTGGGCCGTGGCCGGCGAAGGCGCGGTCGAAGTCCTGTTTGACGAGTCGGCGGGCCTTGAGGGCGGTGAGGTAGTAAGCGTCGTAGTAGCCGGCGGAGAGGGCGTATGTGCCGAGCATGATGCGCTTGCGGACTTCGGGCCCGAGTCCTTGGGCTCGGGATCGGGCGTAGAGCTCGTAGAGGGCGTGATCGGGGGGGACGTCGCTGGGGAGGTCGGCGCGGCGGCCGTAGCGCACGCCGTCGAAGCGGGCGAGGTTGGAGGATGCTTCGGCGGTGGCGATGAGGTAGTAGGCTGCGATGCCGTGGCGGAGCGAGGGGAGGTCGACGTCGACGATGCTGGCGCCGAGTGAGCGGAAGGTCTCGACGGCCTGATCGAAGGCGCGGCGGACGTCCGGGTGGTTCTTATCGGCGAGCTCGCCCGTGAGCTCGCGCGGGACGCCCAGGCGGAGCTGTTCGACGGGCTCGTCGATGTCGGCGGTCAGCGAGGGAGGGTCGACGTCGGCGCTGGTGGCGTCGCGGTGGTCGAGGCCGCTGATGCACTCGAGGATGATGGCGGCGTCTTCCACGGTGCGGGTGATGGGTCCGATCTGATCGAGCGAGGATGCGTAGGCGACGAGTCCCCATCGCGAGACGCGGCCGTAGGTCGGCTTGACGCCGACGACGCCGCAGAACGCGGCGGGCTGTCGGACGGATCCTCCGGTGTCGCTGCCGAGGGCGGCGGGGGCGAATCCCGCGGCGACGGCGGCGGCGGAGCCCCCGGAGCTTCCGCCGGGGACGCGGGCGCGGTCCCAGGGGTTGCGGGTCCGGGCGAAGGCGGAGTTTTCGGTGGAGGAGCCCATGCCGAACTCGTCCATGTTGGTTTTGCCGAGGACGATGGCGCCGGCGGCGGTGAGGCGTTAGACGGCGGCGGCGGGGAAGGGGGAGCGGTAGTGCTCGAGGATCCGCGAGGCGCAGGTGGTGCGGCCTTCGAGCGTGCAGATGTTGTCCTTGACGGCGACGGGCACGCCGGCGAGCGGTCCGATGAAGCGGCCCAGGCCCTGTTCGCGGTCGATGAGGCGGGCGCGTACGAGCGCGTCGTCGGCGAAGGTTTCGAGGAAGCAGCCCAGGCCGGCGGGCCCCGGGTCGTGGGCGGCGATGCGGTCGAGCAGCGCGCGGAGGTATTGCTCGGCGCCAATGCGTCGGCTGGCGATGGCGTCGCGGCACTGGCGCAGCGTCAGTTCGTGCACGCGCTGGTTGTACCACTGGAGGCGACGGCGGGGAGCGGCGGGCGGGGCGGATGCCGCCCGGGCTGCTGGTGGCGGTATGAATAGTGGGCGTCACGGGGCCGGGGGCGGGAGAGCCTTACGGGTCCCGGGCGCGAGAGAAGGAGCGCGAGCCTTGGCGACGAATGGGGCCCGAGCGATGGCGGCGTGGTTTCTGGCGGCGTGGGTGGGGGCGGGGTTCGCGCCCTGCGGGCGGGCCGAGGCGCAGCCGGTTCGTGGTCAGATGCGCGAGGTGACGCCGCGGGGCCCGCTGGATGCGGCGGAGCAGGCGGTGATCGAGGTGTTCGAGCGGACGGCGCCTTCTGTGGTGCACATCAACACGCGGCGCGAGGGGGCGACGCCCATGGGACAGCGGGTGGTGATCGAGGAGGGCGAGGGCTCGGGGTTCATCTGGGACGAGGAGGGTCACGTGGTGACGAACTACCACGTGATGGCGACGGCGACGCGGGCGGAAGTTGTGCTGAGCGACGGGAGCGTGTGGGAGGCGCAGCCCCTGGCGGGCGATCCGGACCAGGACCTGTTCGTGGTGCGGATCGATGCGCCGCGGGAGAAGCTGCGGCCCATCCCCGTGGGGACGTCGTCGGACCTGCGGACGGGCCAGAGCGTGCTGGCGATCGGCAATCCCTTCGGGCTGGACCAGACGCTGACGACGGGGGTTGTGTCGGCGCTGGGGCGGACGATCACGAGCATCTCGGGCAAGGAGATCCAGGGGGTGATCCAGACGGACGCGGCGATCAACCCGGGCAACTCGGGCGGTCCTCTGCTGGACTCCGCTGGGCGGCTGATCGGGATCAACACGGCGATCCGCAGCGCGACGCGTTCGAGCGCGGGGATCGGTTTCGCGGTGCCCGTGGACACTGTGAACGAGGTGGTGACGGACCTGTTGTCGGGCGGGTCTCCCGTGGTGCTGGGGATCAGCCGGGCGCCGGAGGCGGTGGAGCGGCGGTTCAACATGGGCCGGGGCGTGCTGATCGGGAGCGTTTCTCCCCGGAGCGGGGCGGCGGAGGCGGGTCTGAGGGGGACATCGGTGTTCAGGTCGGGTCGGGTGGTTCCGGGCGATGTGATTCTGGCGATCGACGGGAAGCCCGTGAACACGTTCTTTGACATCCGGCGGGAGCTGCGGGAGCGGCGGCCGGGCGACAAGGTTGAGCTGACGATCTTCCGGGAGGGGCGCGAGTACGAGGTTCCGGTGGTGGTGCAGGCGCGGCCGGTGTCCGTGGACTGACGGGCGGCGGAGTGTGGGCGCGGGGGCGTGGCGCCGGTAGGATGCTGTCTGCGTGGGCGCGGTCGCCGTCCACCGACGGAGTTGCGATGCGCGCCCTGATCCTGGGAATCGGCGACGCTTTCACGAGCCGCGGCTTCGGCACGAGCGCTCTGATCGAGGGCCCGGAGGGGTATTTCCTGCTGGACTGCCCGGACCTGATCCACCGGGCGATCCGCGAGGCGTGCGCGACGTCGGGGTGGATGGTCGATCACAATCAGATCCCGGACGTGCTGATCACGCATCTGCACGGGGATCACGTGAACGGGCTGGAGTCGTACGGGTGGGCTCGTCTGGTGGCGCGGCTGCGGGGGCAGTCGAAGGAGCTGCCGCGGGTGCACACGCATCCGGCGGCGGCGGCGCGGCTGTGGGAGCGGCTGGCGCCGGCGATGGACCCGCCGCTGACGCGGGGCGGGCGGACGAGCGTGCTGAGCGATTTCTTCGATGTGCGAACGGTCGAGCCCGGGAAGCCCGCGCGGATCGCGGGCCTGACGGTCGAGTGCCGGTACACGATCCATCCTGTGCCGACGATCGGGCTGAAGATCAGCGACGGGGCGCGGACGCTGGGGTGGTCGGGCGACACGTGCTTCGAGCAGGCGCACATCGACTGGCTTTCGGACGCGGACGTGATCGTTCACGAGGCGAACCTGGGGCCGGCGCACACGCAGATCGAGCTGCTGAACGCGCTGCCGGCGGCGGTGCGGCGGAAGATGCGGATCACGCACGTGATCGACGAGTACGACCGCTCGTCGAGCGACATCCAGCCCCTTCAAGAGGGCGAGGTCATCGAGTTTTAGAGCTCGGACGGGGCCCGGCGGCGGGCGCTGGCGGGCAGGAGTCCGATGACGATCGAGAGCATCCCCGCGGCGAGCAGCCAGACGCGGCGGCGCTCGTCGGTGGCCCAGCGCTGCAGGATCGAGTGGGGGCGCGGCGGTCGGGGCGGGTGGACGAGGCGGGGCTCGAGCGGGCCGAAGACGTCGGCGCGGGGGAGTCCCGGCTGCGAGGCGTCGAGCATGACCATCTTGCCGTCGGGCGCGAGGTTGAGCTGTGATGCGGCCAGGCTCTGGACGAGGGTGGGGTCGCCCGCGCGGAGGGCGTCGAGGTAGGCGGCGTAGTTGTCGAGGCGTTCCTTGCGGTACTGCTCGACGGCGAGGGCGCGGTCGCGCTGGAAGCGTGCTTCTGAGAGGTCGTCGAGGGCGGGGATGAGGACCGTGGAAGCGAGCAGGGCGGCGCCGGCGACGATGAAGAGCCATCCGGGGTCGAGACGGAACAGCGGGCCGCGCAGGCCGGTGGGCGGGGCGGCGGGCTCGGGCGTCGGGGCCGAGGGCGTCTGGATCTTGGGCGCATCGTCGCGCATCAGGGGCGTGTATCGGCCCGAAGAGCCCCGCGTCCTGAGAAGCGGCGGTCGGGCGCGGGCGGTGGCTTTGCGGGGCGCTCCTACACTGCGCCCGTGCCCCTGACGTTCGAAGAGCCCCTCTGGCTGCTGGTGAGCGTGCTGGCGATTCCCTGCGCGCTGGCGGGGCTGGCGTGGTTCAAAGTGATGAGCCGGGCGCGGGCGTGGTCGGCGATCGTGCTGCGGACGGTGCTGATCCTGCTGATCGCGTGCGTGCTGGCGGGGGCGTCGGCGGTGCACACGAGCGACCGCGTGGCGGTGATCGCGGTGGTGGATGTGTCGGAGAGCGCGCGGCAGTTTTCGAGGCTCACGCGCGCAGAAGGCGGGGGCGCGGGGAGTTCGGGGGGCGGGCCCGGCGAGATCTCCGGGGGTTCGGCGTACGGGGCGGCGGTGCGCGACTGGCTGGTGGAGGCGGCGCGCTCGTCGGCGGCGGCGGCGGGCGAGCCCGACGACCTGTTCGGCGTGGTGGTGTTCGACGGGGCGGCGCTGGCGGTCTCGCTGCCCAGGCCGGTGGGCGAGGCGCGGGTCACGTCGGGCGGGAACGGCGATCCTGTCAACGGAGGCGGGGCGGGCGGGGGCGCGGGCGGGGGGGGCGCGTTCGCGGACTTCTCGCTTGACTACAGCTTCGCCGAGGGAACGGACATCGAGCGTGCGCTGGAGCTGTCGGCGGCGCTGTTTCCGCCGGGGGTTCGGCGGCGGCTTCTGCTGGTTTCGGACGGGGTTGAGACGCGGGGCGACGCGCTGGCGGCGGCGCGGACGCTGGCGGGGGCGCGGGCGGCGTCGGACGAGAGCGGCGGGCCGGCGGCGCTGCCGGTGGATGTGCTGCCGGTGTCGTACCGGGTGCAGAACGAGGTGATGATCGAAGCGGTGGACGCGCCGCCTCAGGCGCCGGCGGGCTCGACGGTGACGGTGCGGGTGGTGCTGACGGCGTCGGACGCGGCGCGGGGGACGCTGGAGCTTTTGTACGAGGGGCGGCCGCTGGACCTGAACGGGGGCGGGCCGGGGACGGCGCGGCGCGTGACGCTCGAGCCCGGGCGGACGATCGAGACGGTGGAGGTGCGGCTGAGCGAGGAGGCGACGGTGCACCGGTTCCGGCCGGTGTTCACTCCGGACCGGCAGGCGGAGGACCGGCTGTCGGTGAACAACTCCGCGGAGGCGTTCACGGTGACTCCCGGCAAGGGGCGCGTGCTGATCGTGGACGGCGTGGGCGACGGCGTGCCCGACTCGGCGGGGCGGCGGCTGGAGCGCACGCTGGCGGCGGCGGGGATCAACGTGGGGGTGGTGGCGCCGCGGCAGATGCCCTCGGACCTGCTGGCGCTGCAGGCGAGCGACCTGATCATTCTTCAGGACGTGGCGGCGGAGGACATCCCGCGGGAGAGCCACCGGCTGCTGGCCGACTATGTGTCGAATCTGGGGGGCGGACTGGTGATGGTGGGCGGGCCCGACTCCTTCGGCTCGGGGGGATGGAAGGGGACGGACCTTGAGCCCATCCTGCCCGTGACGCTCGACCTGCCCGAGCAGCTGCTGGCGCCGTCGGCGGCGGTGGTGCTGGTGATCGACAACTCGGGGTCGATGAGCGGGTCTGTGATGGGAGGGATGCGTTCGCAGCAGGAGATCGCCAACGAGGGGGCGGCGCTGGCGGTCGAGACGCTGGACAAGTCGGACGTGGTGTGCGTGATCGCGTTCAACAGCGACTTTGACGTGATCGTGCCGCCCGGGCGGAACGCGCAGGCGTCGGTATCGGCGGCGCGGGTGCGGCAGATCCAGTCGGGTGGCGGGACGAACCTGTACCCCGCGCTGGCGCGGGCGGAGCGGGTGCTGTCTGAGGGCGAGGCGGCGGAGGCGTCGGTGCGGCACGTGATCGTGCTGTCGGACGGGCGTTCGCAGCCGCCCACGGAGGCGGGGGCGACGTTCGAGACGCTGGCTTCGCGGATGCGTGCGGCGGGGATGACGGTGTCGACGATCTCGGTGGGGGACGGCGCGGACGTCGAGCAGCTTGCGAGCATCGCGCAGGCGGGGGGCGGTCAGTTCTATCAGGTGACGGATCCGAACACGCTGCCGCGGGTCTTCATCAAGGAGATCCGGGTGGTGCGCAAGCCGCTGATCCGGGAGACGCCTTTCTCGCCGGTGGATCTGCGGTCGGGGTCGGCGCTGGTGGGCGGGCTGCCCCGGCCCATTCCTCCTTTGGAAGGGCTGGTGCTGACGCAGCGGCGCGACGACCCGACGGTTGTGAACGTGCTGGCGACGCCCGAGGGCGAGCCGGTGCTTTCGACGTGGTTCGTGGGGCGGGGTCAGGTGGCGGCGTTCACGTCGGACGCGTCGCGTTGGGCGCGGCGGTGGATCGAGTGGCCCGGGTATCAGGCGCTGTGGACGCAGATCGCGCGGCTGATCGCCAGGCCCGCGGCGGAGCGGGCGAGCGAGCTCGAGACGGAGTTCGTGGGCGACGACCTGTCGATCCGTCTGACGGCGCTGGACGAGGCGGGCGAGCCGATGGACCTGCTGTCGGTGCCGGGGACTGTGTACGGGCCCGACGGGACGCCCTCGGCGGTCCGGCTGTCGCAGGTCGGGCCCGGGGTGTACGAGGCGCGTTTCCCGGCGGCGGACCGGGGGAACTACATCGTGGCGCTGACGCCTCAGCAGGGTCAGCGCCGGCTGGCGCCGGTGGTGGGCGGGGCGGCGCGTGCGATGGGGGTCGAGTTCCGGGCGCAGCAGTCGAACGTGGCGCTCCTGGGCGAGATCGCGCGGGCGACGGGGGGGCGCGTGCTTGACCCGCAGCGGCCCGGCGAGGCGGCGCTCTTTGAGCGGGGTGATGCGCCGCCGGTGCGGGCGGCGTCGCCCATCTGGCGTGTGCTGATCGTGTGGGCGGTCGTGGTGTTCCTGCTGGACGTAGCGACGCGGCGGATCGCGTGGGACCGGCTGGTGACGCGCGAGCTTGCGGGCGAGGTTCGGGAGCAGGCGGCGGGACGGGTGCGCGAGCGAGCCGAGCGCGCGGCGGCGACTGTATCGGCGCTGCGGACGAAGTCAGCGCGGGGGCGGGCGCCGACGCCTGGCGCGCGGCCGGACGGATCGGGCGCGGGGACGGGGGGCGTGCAGCCCGCGGCGGGTGTGGCGGCGCGAGCCGACGTGGGGGTTGAGGAGCGGAAGATCGGCCCCCCGCCCAAGGTGCAGAGGCAGCCGGTGGCGGACGCGGGGCCCGACGTGAAGCCTCTGGAGCCCGTCGTTCTCGATGAGCAGGAGATCGCGGCGCGTCGGGAGCGTTTGCGGCAGCAGATGCTGAGCAAGCAGGGCGGCGGGGTGAAGCCCGACGCGGCGGCGCCGGCGCCCAAGGCGCAGGGGGCGAAGGGGTCGGAGGGGGATGAGTCTTCGGCGGCGGGGCTGCTGGCGGCGAAGAAGCGAGCGGCGCGGCGGTTCGGTCCCGGGTCGGAGGAGCAGCCTTGAGTTTCGGCCTGCGCGGGCCGGGTTTCCGTTAGTCTCGGCCCCTGAACAATGGATCGAGCCGCGTTTGAAAAGCTTGCGCTGGAGCACCTGGACGCCTGTTACCGGCTGGCGCTGCAGCTGACCCGCCGTCCTGACGAGGCGCAGGACCTGGTGCAGGAGACGTATCTGCGGGCGTTCCGGTCCATGCAGAATCAGGGCGAGGGGAAGGCGGCGACGTTCGAGGAGCGGGGCGGGGGGATGCGGTCGTGGCTGTTCACGATCCTGCATAACACGTTTTATTCGCGTGCGTCGCGTCGGGCGAAGGCCCCGGCGCTGTCGGGCGAGGTGGATCAGCTTCCGATCCGGGCTGCGGGGACGGCGAACCAGGAGGGGCACGCCGGGGCGGCGGACGAGCCCCCGCCGGCGTGGGATCTTCGGAGTCTGAACTGGGAGCACGTCGATGAGCGGCTGAAGAAGGCCATTGAAGAGCTGTCGCCCGAGCACCGGGAGATCCTGCTCTTATGGGGCGTGGAGGGGCGGAAGTATCGGGAGATCGCCTCGATGGTGGGCGTGCCGATCGGGACGGTGATGTCACGGTTGCACCGGGCGCGCTCGCTGCTTGCGAAATCCTTGGAATCGTTCCGGGACGAGATGGGTTTGCAGAGGGGAACGGCCGCCGGCGCGGACCCTTGAGTGGGGCGGAGACCGGGGGCGGGCCGGCGTGATGCGAGAGTGGTTTCGGGAACAGGTCACGGGTGATGAGCGACTTGCTGCATGTCTGACGCGAACGATCCCATCATCAGTTTGAACGGGCTGGACGCCGGGTCGCGGGCTCGTGCGGGCGCGGACGGAGAGTTGTCCGACGCGCAGCTGGGGATCTTGAGGAGCGAGGACGCCGGGGCCGAGAGCCGGATGGCGTTCGAGCGCGACCTGCGGGCGCTGGTGGAGCGGGCGATGAGCTCTCCCGAGCGGGCGCCTGCGGGGCTGGCCGACCGGATCCGCGGCGCACTGGCGGCGGAGGAGCGGGAGGCGGCGCAGGCTCCCGGGGCCCTGAAGTTTCCCGGCGCGGGCGTGAACGGGGCGGGCCGGGGCGAGGTGTATCCCGTGCGGCCGGCGCTGCGGCGGCAGGCGATGCTGGCCGCGGCGGCGGCGCTGGCGCTGTTTGCGGGCGGGGCGGCGCTGCTCTCGCTGCGTCCGGGCGGATGGAGCGGGGGCTCGTCGACGCTGGCGGTGGCGCCCGCGCCCGGTTCGCTGGGCGCGGCCGGTGCTCCGCTGGAGCGCGTGACGCGGCTGGTTTCGTTCACTTCCGAGCAGCACGGCGCGTGCGAGAGCGCCCCGTTCTTCGAGAAGAAGATGACGGCGCGGACGCCGGCGGCTGCGGCGGCGGCCGCGATCGAGATCCTGCACAAGGTGCCCAGCGTTCTGGAGCTGCGGTCTGAGAAGATCGCGCGGGCCGGGTACGCGTTCGCGGGGCTGGGCCCCTGCCGCGTGCCGGGGAGCGGCCGGTCGGCGCACCTGATCTATCGGGCGGATCCGGCGGTGGCGCCGGGCGCGCCGGAGATCAGCCTGTTCGTGCAGGAGGACACGGGGGAGCTGGCGATCGAGCCGGGCTTCTATTACACGAACGAGGGCTGCGAGAGCCGGCTGAAGACTTCGTGCAACGGCGTGATCAACGTGTGGCGCGAAGAAGGGCTCATCTATTACCTGCTGGCCCCCCAGGGCGTGTGCGGGAAGGCGCGGCAGACGTTCTGCGACCTGGAGCAGAGCCGCCCGCTGTTCTGAGGCCTTCGGCGTCGTCGCGTCGGGCGGGCGCCCGGGGCGGGGCGTCGGTCTCGATGCGGGCGCGGCGGGCCCCTAGACTTTCCATCACGGAGGCCCCTCTATGAAGCGGATGCTCGCGGTGTGCTCGGTGATCGCGATGAGCGCGAGCGCCGCGCTTGCGCAGAACGCGCTGGACGGGGGGCAGCGTCAGGGTCCGACGCGTGCGCCGGGGGCGCCGCCCCGGCCGGGCCAGGCGACGAACCTGCCGGGCCGGGCGCTGGACGCGAACACGCGCGTGGGCGGCGGGGGGATGAACACGAACCGGGCGAACTTCTATCAGGAGCTGGCGTTCCGCAACGCGGTCGTGACGGGCAACGTGGGCGGGGGCAAGGCGTTCCGCGGCGACATCGGCTACACGGCGGCGGAGGACTTCCGTGGTCGGACGGGCACCGACGATCTGTTCCGCTTCCAGCGGGACTCGGCGTATTCGGGGCTTGCGACGCAGGACTTGCGGGGCCTGTCGTCGCTGCAGCTTCAGTTCTCCGAGACGACGGGCGGGCAGACGCAGGGGTTTCTGGGCAACGTGATCGTGCGGCGCGAGAGCGCGGGCGTGACGTCGCGCGAAGCGACGGGCGGGCCGGCGCCCGTGTCGGTCGATCCGTACGGGACGCTGCGGGGCGTGCTGCGTTCGACGAGCGACATGCTCGTGCGCAACGCGCGGTTCCCGCGGATCCTGGGGACGGTGGACCAGACGTCGGGCGAGCCGGGGTATCTGACGGCGTCGTCGCTGCAGGGGGTGAAGAAGCTGGGGATCGATAACAGCGCGTTCACGATGGTGGAGCGTCCGGACTTGCTGCAGCAGGCGCGGGGGGCGGGCGGGCCTGTGAACCCGCTGTCGGGGCCCGGGGCGGATGGGTCGGGCGGGGGCGCTGCGCCGGGCGAGCGCGAGGGCGGGCTCGAGAGCCGCCCGGGCGTGGCGGACCCGGTGGGCCAGCCGATTGAAGCGTCGACGCCCTTTGAATCGCTGCGTGAGGATCTGAAGCTGCGGGCCGAGAAGTTTCTGTCCAAGCCTTACGGCGCGCCGGGGGCGGATGCGGGGGACGGGGCGGATTCGGGGGCTGAGGTGCCCGCGTCGCGGCTGGGCGGGATTCCCGAGACGGCCGACGAACAGCGCGAGACCACGGCGGAGCGCTTCGACCGCATGATCGAGGAGATGCGCCGGTCGTTCCGCGAGAAGTATGTGCCGCCCGCGAATACGGGCGAGACGCCCGGCGGCGTGGAAGGTCTGGGGATGCCGGGCCAGCGTGAGGAGGATGAGGAGGGCGTCGACGGTGAGCCCCGCTCGCCTTTGGACGAGCCGCCGCCCACGCCCGACGAGATCGTGCAGCGGGCGGCGGAGCTGCTGGACAACGGGGAGCTGAAGCTGGAGTCGTTCCTCCGCCAGCAGGGCGCGAAGGACCTGTATTCGTGGCACATGGAGAACGGCGATCGTCTGCTGCGCGAGGATCGCTGGTTCGACAGCGAGGAGCGGTTCACGGCGGCGCTGCGGGTGAAGCCCGGCGACCCGATGGCGGCGACGGGGCGGATCCACGCGCAGATCGGGGCGGGGATGTTCCGCTCGGCGGCGATGAACCTGCGGAATCTCTTCGCGGCGTACCCCGAGATGATCTCGGCGCGGTTCGCGGAGGGGGTGTTCGTGCGGGGCGAGCGGCTGAAGGGGGTGCGCTCGAGGCTGCTGCAGCGGCTGCCGCGGGATACGGACTTCACGCCGGACGCGGCGCTGGTGCTGGCGTACGTGGGCTGGCAGACGGGCAACGCGGACGACGTGCGGCAGGCGTTTGCGGCGCTGGACCGGGCGCACGAGCGGGCGGGGTCCGAGCCTGAGCCGCTGGAGCGCGTGCTGCGGCGCGTGTGGATGGACTGAGCGCGGGCGAGGCTCGGGAGGCTGCGACTCGCGCGCGTGCGCGCGGAACCGTCATCTGGACGGGTTCTGATCGGGAAGTCGGCGATCTGAAATCATCTTGGGTTTTGTGCGCCCGTCCGGCGCGCGGTTGACGCTCATCCGGGTGCCATGAACACCGGAAGCTTTCATCTTCGCATCGTTCAGCCCAGCAACTACACCCCTGTCGCGGCTCCTGTGCCGACTCAGTGGGGCGCAGGAACCGGACGGGTGCTCGCGACCCGGGCGGTGCCAAGGCCTGCCCCGCAGGTGGCGCCGGCTCAGGCGGCGCCTGTGAGCGCCCCGCCTGCGACGAGCGTGCCGACCCGGACGGAGCCCGAGGCCGCGGCCCCGGCGCCCGCGAGCGTGCGGGGTCACGCGATCCTGACGAGCGAGCAGTGGGCGGCGCTGGCGACGGCGCTGCGGATCTCGCCGCGGGAGCTGCAGATCGTTCACGGCGTGTTCGACGATCTGAAAGAGGCGGCGATCGCGGACAACCTCGGGATCTCGGCGCACACGGTGCACACGCACCTTGAGCGGCTGTACCGCAAGCTGAGCGTGTGCGGGCGCTGCCCGCTGGTGGTCCGGATCTTTCAGGAGCACCTGGCGCTGAGTACGCGGCAGAGCGGGCGGGCCGAGAGCTGAGCGCCGGAGCTCAGCGCGCGGCGCGGACGCGGAAGCGCGGAGGCTGATGCGCGGCGGGCGCGGGCGATGCGTCAGAGGCCCGGGGGCGGCACGGCCCCCGGAGTCGGAGGAGTCGCGGCGGCGGGTGGGGCGGGAGCCGTTACCGCCGAGGGGTCGGCGACGGGCTCGTCCCACCCGAAGAGCGGCGGGGGCACGACCGTTCCGATGGGCCAGACGCGGACGCTGTCGACCTTCCAGTCTTCCAGGGGCGAGCGGCGCAGGCGGACCATGACGGGCTGATACTGGGCGCTGTCGCCTTCGCCCGGTCGCGCGCCCACGCCGAAGATCGGCCGGAGGACTTCGACGTTGGCCTTGTCGGCGGGTCGGAGCCAGACGCGCGTGACGTGATAGGCGGGCAGCTCGAGCGTGTCCGGAGCCGGGAGGCGCGCGTCGGGGTCCTTCAGCAGGCGGAGGATCTCTTCGGCGCGGCGGCGGGTCATGCCTTCGGGGAGGTTGATGACGTAGGGCCCATCGACGGGGAAGCTGGAGGTGACGCGGCGGAGTGCGGCCTGGACGATGGTCGGCGCGGGCGCGACGTTCGGATCGTTGATGGCGGCGTCTTCCTCGGCGGTGCCGATGGCGGGGTAGTTGACGTAGTTGGCGCATCCCGGGAGCCCGGGGAGGGCCGGGGCGAGCGCGAGGGCGAGCAGCGCGGCGGCGGTCGGGCCGCGGCCTGGGGCGTTGCGAGCGGTTTTCCCTGCGGTCTGTGGGGCCTGCGTCCCTGTTGCGGCCATCGCATCCGTCTCCGTGCGTGTCGTTGGTTGCCGGGAGAGTGTATCGGCTGGAGCGGTGTCTTCGCCTTTGTGTGCGGCGGGCCGGCGGACTCCTATCATCCGGGACGATGGCCCTTCGTCGCTACATCGTGGGGATCACCGGCGCGTCCGGGGCGTTGTACACGCGGGCGGTGGTCCGCGGGATCCTGGGGGCGGGGCACGAATGCCACCTGTGCGTCACGCCTTACGGCGCCCGGCTGCTGTTCGATGAGATGGGGATCGAGCGGCTGGACGGGCCGTCGCTGCGCGGGTTCGTGGGGCTGGGCGAGGAGGGGCTGGACGCGGCGGCGGGGGACCGGCTCGTTTACTACCCGCCCAGGGACGTGGGGGCGGCGCTGGGCTCCGGATCGTTCGTGCACGAGGGGATGGTGATCGTGCCCTGCAGCTCGCACACGCTGAACTCGATCGCGTGCGGGATCGGGGACACGCTGGTGACGCGGGCGGCGGCGGTGTGTCTGAAGGAGCGGCGGCCCCTGATCTTGGCGCACCGCGAGACGCCGCTGACGCTGATCGATATCCGCGCGATGGAGACGCTGACGCTGGCGGGGGCGACGATCGCGCCGTGCAACCCGGGGTTCTATCTCCTGCCTCGGAGCGTGGACGACGTCGTGACGTTTGTGGCGGCGCGGCTGCTGGACCTTCTGAAGGTCGAGCACACGCTGAAGGTGCGCTGGGACGAGCATCTGGCGGAGCAGCGGGCCGCGGGCTTGCCCCGGCA
>JANRJV010000082.1:0-38356 GCA_033763795.1 Planctomycetota bacterium | reverse complement strand
GTGGGCGAGGGGGCGGCGCAGGACGACATCACGATCGTGGTCGCGGGCGCGTCCGGCGCTCAGGTCTGAAGGACGCCCGTGCGGAAGGGGCGCGAGAGGTCCCAGTTGGAGGCGGCGTCGAGGGCGGCGGCGAGCTCGCGGCGCGTGTCGTGGGGCTGGATGATGCGGTCGATCCAGCCGCGGGCGCCGGCGTGGCGGATGTCCTGCTGCTCGTTGTAGCTGTCGGCGACGGCCTTGAGGATGGCCTTCCTGGTTTCCTCGTCGATGGTCTCGCCCTTGCGTTCGCGGCTCTTTTCCTCGATGAGTGCGAGGGTGCCGGTGGCTTGGGCGGCGCCCATGACGCTGCAGCGTGCGTTGGGCCAGGCGAGGGAGAGGAAGGGGTCGAAGGCGCGGCCGCACATGGCGTAGTTGCCGGCGCCGTAGCTGCCGCCCACGATGACGACGATCTTGGGCGTGACGGTGTTGGCCATGGCGTTGACCATCTTGGCGCCCGCGCGGATGATTCCCTGCTGCTCGCTGTCCTTGCCGACCATGAAGCCCGTGGTGTCGTGGAGGAAGATGATGGGGAGCTTCTTCTGGTTGCAGTCCATGATGAAGCGTGCGGCCTTGTCGGCGGAGTCGTGGTAGATGACGCCGCCGATCTGGATGCCTCCCTCGGCGGGGCGCTGCATGGTCTTCTGGTTGGCGAGGATGCCGGCGGGCTTGCCCTCGATGGAGGCGTAGCCGCAGATGACGGTCTGGCCGTATTCGGCGCGGTACTCGTCGAAGCCCGGGGAGGATTGGGAGGGGCCGTCGACGATGCAGCGGATGATCTGGCGCATGTCGTAGGGGGCGCCGGGCTTGTCGGTGAAGATGGAGTAGACGTCGGCGGGGTCGCGCTCGGGTGCGGCGCCGGCGGCGGGTCGTGCGGGGACGGAGGCGGGGGCGCGGAGCTTGGAGACCAGCGAGCGGAGGCGCTGGATGCAGCGTTCGTCGTCGGGCTCGCGGAAGTCGATGGTTCCTGAGATCGAGGCGTGCATCTTCGCGCCGCCCAAGTCCTCGTCGGTGACCGTTTGTCCAATGGCGGCTTTGACGAGGGCGGGTCCGGCGAGATAGAGGCCGCTGCCCTCGGTCATGAGGAGCGTGTCGCAGAGGACGGGGAGGTAGCCGCCGCCGGCGACGCAGTAGCCCATGATGGCGGCGAACTGCGGGATTCCTTCGGCGGAGATGACGGCGTTGTTGCGGAAGATGCGGCCGAAGTCGTCGGTGTCGGGGAAGACGTCCTCCTGGAGCGGGAGGAAGACGCCCGCGGAGTCGACGAGGTAGAGCAGGGGCATGCGCGCCATGTGGGCGATGGTCTGGGCGCGGATGATCTTCTTGCAGGTCATCGGGAAGAAGGCGCCGGCCTTCACGGTGGCGTCGTTGGCGACGATCATGCAGAGGCGGCCCTCGACGGGGCCAATGCCCGTGACGACTCCGGCGGCGGGGGCCCCGCCGTGCTCCTCGTACATGCGGTAGGCGGCCCAGAGGCCCAGCTCCGTCAAGAGGGCGGGGTCATCGACGAGCTTGTCGATGCGCTCGCGCGCGGTGAGTCGTCCTTTCTCGTGCTGGCGGTCGATGGCCTTGGGGCCGCCGCCGAGCCTGAGCTGCTTTTCCGTGATGAGGATCTGCTCTGTGAGCGCGCGGAGCTGATTGAGAGTTGGAGCGGTGCTGACGGTGCTCATCGCGCGGCGGACTCCTGAAAGTCCGCGAGTTTACACGCGGCGATCGGGCGTGGCGGCGGTGAGAGGTTTCAGGCGCGGCGGACGGCGCAGGCGCCGCCCGCGCAGGTGGAGCCGCCGAACCAGCGGACGCGGTTGCGGGCGAAGAGGAGGTAGAGGCGGTCGAAGACGGGCCGGAGGAGGGGCCAGGCGGTGGGGGCGAGGAGCCAGCCCAGGCCGACCGCGGCGTAGGCGCGGCGGAAGACTTCCATTCCCACGATGACGCGGCCCGACGGGTCGAGGGCGTGGATCTGGTCGACGACCTGCTGGGAGGTGAGGCCGAAGCGGGCGGGGTCGAAGGAGGGCGCGCTGATGTCTTCGAGAGCGAGTCGGCCTCGGCCCCGGTCGAGGCGGCGGAGGAGGTCGCCCTCACGCCGACACACGGGGCAGGCGCCGTCGAGGAGGATGCGGAGGGGGGCGGGTTCCATCGTGGATGAGTTCGGTGGGCGGGCGTGGCTCGATGCGTGGAGAGGCGAGAGAATCGTAGGAGGGGGGCGGGCTAGGGGCTTTGTGCGGGGGGCGTGGTCTGGGATGATGATGGGGATGACGGGAAAGCTCATCCTTCTCCCCGCTCTGGGTGCGACGCGGCTGCTGTTCGAGGCGCAGCGGCATGTGCTGTCGGAGCGGCTTTTTCTGCCGGACTGGCCGGCGCCGCTGGAAACGGTGGTGGATGGGGGCAGGGCGGTGCCCGAGTCGCTGCGGGATTACGCGCGGCGGTGGGCCGACCGTTTCCTGCAGACGGTGCTGTCGAGCGACGAGGCGAAGCGCGGGTGCTGGATCGGGGGCGTGGCGTCTGGGGGCGCGCTGGCGCTGGAGGCGGCGCGGAAGCTGGTGGAGGAGGGGGCCCCGCCGCGCGGGGTGTTTTTGATCGCGAGCGCGCGGGCGTCGTCGGCGATGCCGGGGACGCTGCGGTGGCAGGCGATGGCGCTGCGGCTGGCGAACGACAACGTGGCGCGGATGCTGATGATGCGGCTGTACGAGCGGGTGGCGCGGCGCGAGGGGCTGAGCGAGCTTGACGCGCGGCTGCTGGTGCGGATGGTCGAGGGGGTGGACCTGCGGCATCTGCGGTGGGGGGTGCGGGCGGCGGCGGAGTGGAGCTTCGGGGAGAAGGAGCTGCGGGAGCTGACGGGGGCGGGGGTGGCGATTCACCAGATCCACGGCGACGCGGACTGGACGTTCCGGCTGGTGCGCGGGCACGCCGACCGCGTGATCCGCGGGGGGAAGCACCTGATCAACATGACGCACGCGGAGGAGGTGAACGCGTACCTGGAGGCGCGGATGGCGGGGGATGTCGCGGTAGAGGACGGCTGAGGGGGTGCGTCCGGGCGGGTGGGGGCGACGAAGACAGGGTGATGCACGAGCTGCGCGTTGAACAGATGATCCCGTTGCCGGTCGAGCGGGTGTTCCCGTTCTTTGAGAACCCCGAGAACCTTGAGGCGATCACGCCGCCCCTGCTGAATTTCCGGATCGTCACGCCGCGGCCGATCGAGATGCGCAAGGGGGCGCTGATCGACTACCGGCTGAAGATTCGGGGCGTGCCGACGGGCTGGCGGACGCTGATCAGCGAGTACGACCCGCCGCACCGCTTCGAGGATCGGCAGGTGCGCGGGCCTTATCGCACGTGGATCCACCTGCACACGTTCGAGGCGGTGGAGGGTGGGACGCTGATGCGCGACATCGTGCGGTACGAGCTGCCGCGCGTGCCGGGCAGCTCGATCGTGCACCGGCTGCTGGTGCGCCCGGACCTCGAGAAGATCTTCGAGTATCGGCGCGGGGCGATCGAGCGGCTGCTTGTGGGCGGCGGGGGGACGGGGAAGGCGGCGCGCGGCGCGCCCGTCGCGGGGTCGGCGGGGCTCAGCAGGGCGCGTTGAAGCTGGAGAGTACGCGGGTGATATCGGCGAAGTTCACGACGCCGTTCTGATCGGCGTCGCCCGCGGGGCCCGCCTCGCCGAAGTTGGCGAGGACGCTGGTGACGTCGGCGAAGTTGATCAGGCCGTCGTTGTTGGCGTCTCCCTCGCAGGGGGGCGCGGCGAGGGAGAGGTTGACGCTGATGGTGTGCCCGATGACCTGGGTGACGCCTGGGGGGAGTACGAGGGTCCACTGGAAGGCGCCGGAGAAGTCGTCGCTCGTGAAGGGGAGTCCGGAGTTGTTGAGCGTGGTGGGGGCGTTGTCGTTGAGGGCGTTGCGGAGCTGGAGGCCGCCGGCGGAGGCGCCGCGCGAGACGGCGAAGTTGGCGGCCGAGGAGGACTGCCAATCGATGAACTGTCCGGAGGTGTCGGTGATGCGGAGCAGGCGGGTTGCCTGGTCCTGGAGTGTGACGGTGTCTCCCGCGGTGGAGGCGCCGGCTTCGAGGTCGGCGTAGGCGAAGAAGTGGAGAGTGACGGTGGTCATCTCGCGGTTGGTGATGTAGAGGTTCTGCTCGACGGAGGCCTGGCCGGGGGCCTGGCCCTCGGTGAGGATGGTTTCGAGGCGTGCGTTGAAGCGGGCGCCGCTGACGCCGATGTTTGTCCAGAGGATGTTGGCGATGTTTCCGGCGTAGCTCTCGCCGCCGAAGTCGGCGTCGGGGAAGGCGAACTCTCGTTCGACGATGCCGGGTGCGCGGAACCACCACCAGAGCTGGAAGGCATGATCGGGGGTTCCGAGGGCGCCGTCGGGTCGGAGGTTGACGTTGCCGAGGGTTGCGGAAGAGGCGCTGGTGTTGGCCCATTGGAACTGGGCGTCGCCGCTGGTGACGGTGCCGGGTCGGGCGAGGGCGGCGGACGCGGCGAAGAGGGAGAGTGCGGCGGCGAGATGGGGGGCGGGTCGGAACATCATCTTCGGGGTGTCCATTGGGTCGTTGGTGGGGCCGCGGCGGGCGAGGGGGCCCTTGGCGCGGCGTGAGCGAGACATCGCACCGTACACGCGCCGGCGACGGAAGCAACCTGGAGGCGGTCTGAATAGCGATGTATGCGCACGGGGGTTGTGAATGCCGGGTGGCGGGGCGGTCGGCGGCTTAGGATGAGGGGGAATTTCGGCGGCGGACGGCATCGTCGGCGGTGCGGAGCCGGCCGAGGGAACGAGTCGGCGGGACGGACGCGGCGGATGAACTGGCACACGATGATCGGTGCGGCCGGGCTGGCTTCGGCGGGGAACCCGTCGGTGGTCGAGAACACGCTGCGGTCGCTGGGGGTGGAGACGTACTGGGATCGGCTGGCGCCGGTGGTGACGCAGTATGGCGTGCGCGTGGTCGGTGCGTGCCTGTTCCTGTTCGTTGCGCTGTACTTCTCGGGCGTGGCGGGGCGGGGGGTGCGGCGGGCGCTGGAACGGTCGAAGATCGAGGTGACGCTGGCGCGGTTCCTGGGGAACGTGTCGCGGGTGCTGATTCTTGTGCTGGCGGTGCTGACGTGCATGGGGATGGTGGGGATCCCGATCACGAGCTTCGCGGCGCTGCTGGGTGCGGGCGGTCTGGCGACGGGGCTGGCGCTGCAGGGGTCGCTTTCGAACGTGGCGGCGGGCGCGGCGCTTTCGATCACGCGGCCCTTCAAGGTGGGCGATTTCGTGTCGATCGCGTCGCAGATGGGGATCGTGGACGAGATCGGGCTGTTCAGCACGGCGCTCAACACTCCCGACAACCGGAGGATCATCATTCCGAACGGGCAGATCTTCGGGACGGTGATCGAGAACATGACGCACAACCCTGTGCGGCGTGCGGAGGTGCTGGTGGGGGTGTCGTACGGGGCGGACATGCACGAGACTCGTGAGGTTCTGGCGCGGGCGGCGGGCGAGGTGATGGACCGGGTGGCGGATCCGCCGCCCTTGATCATGGTGGACTCTTTCGGGGACTCGTCGGTGATCTGGCGGGTGTGCGTGTGGGCGCCGAAGGAGAAGTTCCTGGATGCGCGGCAGCAGCTGTTCTTCGCGGTGCGGCGCGGGCTGGACTCGGCGGGGATCGAGATCCCGTTCCCGCAGCGCGTGGTGCGCGTGGTGAAGGATGGTGAGGCGGCGCGGCCCATGGCGGACGGCCGGGCTCTGCCGCGGATGGGGAACCACGCGGGCGGGGCGGACGTGCTGGCGGATGAGATGTCTGCGAGCGGCGAGCCCTCGGCGTGAGCGCGGGCTGGTCGGGAGCGGTGGCGCTGGTGAGGCTGCGGGGCCGGGCGGGCGACCGGGGGATGACGCACGGGCGGATGCTGTCGTCGATGCTGGCGGTGGGCGGGGCGGAGCGCGAGCTGTACCTGCGAGAGATCGAGGAGGCGACGCGGGTGCCTCGGGAGCTGGCGGCGGCGCAGAGCGCGGCGTGGCTGTCGCGCCTGCCGACGTGGGCGCAGGAAGAGATCGACGGGATGGCGATGGGGGCGGGCGTGCCGGCGGCGAGCGTGGCGGAGTTTCTGTACGCGGACATCGCGACGAGCACGGGCGGGGCGAACTCGATCGAGATTGAGAGCGCGGCGGGCGGCGGGGAGGCGGAGCCCACGCCGGAGCGCGAGATTCTCGGGTCGGGTGGCGGGTGCTCGGGGATCATCGCGGAGGCGGGGGGTTCGATGTGGGTGGCGCGGAACTGCGACTGGCTTGTCGCGACGCTGCGGCGGGGCACGGCGGCGACGGTGCACCAGGCGCCGGGGCGGCACGCGGTGCTGACGCTGGGGATCCGCGGGGACATCGACGCGGACACGGCGGTGAACGAGCGGGGATTGTGGCTGCACCTGCACACGCTGCCCGCGCCGGACAAGACGACGCAGGGGCGGGCGCGGTTCAGCTGGCTGTTCTGGGCGCGGGAGGCGCTGGAGACGTGCGCGGGGCTGGAGGAGCTTGAGTCGTTCATCGCGTCGACGGAGCGGGACCGCGGCGTGCTGGTGTTCGCGCTGGAGGGGGCGAGCGGGCGGGGCGCGCTGTTCGAGTGTTCGCGGGCGGGGTACACGCGGCACGAGCCGAACGAAGGGGCGCACGGCGCGGGGGCGTGCATCATCGCGACGAACCACAGGCAGGACCGGCATCCTCGGGACGAGGCGCGGCTGCGGTCTTCGCGGCGGGGATCGACGATCGCGCGGTACCAGCGGATGGCGGAGATTCTGGCGCACGGTCCGGCGGGGGACGGGCCGCACGATTTCGTGGAGATTTTGGGGGACCCTTGGGTGGAGATGCGCGAGGCGGCGCACCTGCGGACGATCTATTCGGCGGTGGCGTCTCCGGGGCGGCGGGAGGTGTGGTTCGCGCACGGGGATCACGCGACGCGCGCGCCCGCAGCGAGCAGCGGGACGTGGCGGCGGATCGAGTGGCCCTTCGAGCGCTGACGTACGCTGCGGGGATGAAGACGCGAACGAGTCGGTCGGCGGTGGTCGGGGCGGGGCTTGCGGCGGCGCTGTGGGCGGCGGGGTGTTCCTCGGCTGGGAAGGGGGGCGGCGCGGAGGATGACCTCGTCGTGCTGACGCGGTGGATGGAGGGGTCGTTCTCTTCGGCGGAGCAGGCGGCGGCGGAGCCCGAGCATTTCCGCGACGTTCGGCTGCACATGGCGCGGGTGTGGCCCGAGCGCGAGGACGGCGTGTGGCTGTATGTCGAGCAGGCGATGGCGAGCGCGGAGGCGCGGCCTTACCGTCAGCGGATGTACCGGCTGAGCCGGGGCGCGCGGCGCGGCACGCTGGAGTCGCGGGTGTACGAGCTGCCGGGCGATCCGCTGGTGTACGCGGGGGCGTGGAAGAACGCGGCGGTGCTCGGGGCGCTGGAGGCGGGGAGGCTGCTGCCGCGGGAGGGGTGCACGATCACGCTGAGGCGCGAGGGGGAGATGTTCACGGGGTCGACGGACGGGCGGGCGTGCGCGAGCACGCTGCGCGGCGCGGCGTACGCGACGAGCGAGGTGACGATCACGGAGGATGCGCTGACGTCGTGGGACCGCGGGTTCGACGCGGAGTCGAAGCAGGTGTGGGGGGCGGAGCGGGGCCCGTACGTTTTCGTGAAGGAGTCCGGCGGGACGGAGTGAGCGTTCAGCGGCGGGGGTTGCGCGGGCTGCGGGGCTGATCGGTGCGGCCCGGGCCGAAGGGGCCGCGGGGAACGGGGGCCGGGGGCTCGGCGGGCCTGGGCGCATCCACGAGCGGGGCGCTCGTGGGAGCGGGCATGGAAGACGCGGAAGGTTGAGGAAGAGGTCTGTCGGCGGGTGCGGGCGGCGCGCTCGGCGCTTCGTGCGCGGCTGTCGGGACTGTTTGCGGCGCGGGGGGCGCGGGTGTTAAGGCGCCGGGCGCGTCTGTCGGTGCGGCGAGGCGGGCGAAGATGAGGCGGCCGGCGCTGGTCTGCATGGAGCTTGTGACGTTGACGGAGACGTCGCGGCCGATGGCGTGGGCGCCGTCTTCGACGACGATCATGGTGCCGTCGTCGAGGTAGCCCACGCCCTGGCCCGGCTGCTCGCCCGTGCGGACGACGGTGAGGGTGAGGAGCTCTCCGGGGATGACGGCGGGTTTGCAGGCGGCGGCGACCTCGTGGAGGTTGATGACGGGGACGCCCTGGATGGCGGCGACGCGGGCGAGGCCGCTGTCGGTGGTGACGAGCGTGGCGGGGGCGGTGCGTGCGAACTCGACGAGCATCTGGTCGACGCCCGCGCCTGCGGGGACGGTCTCGTCGATGGAGAGGTCGACGAGCGGGGCGCGCTGGAGCTTGCCCACGAGGTCGAGCCCGCGGCGGCCGCGGGCGCGCTTGAGCTTGTCGGCGGAGTCGGAGAGGCGCTGGAGCTCATCGATGACGAAGCGAGGGACGACCATTGGGGCCTGGAAGACGCCGGTCTCGGCGAGGGCGAGGACGCGGCCGTCGATGAGAGCGGAGGTGTCGAGGAGGAGGGGCCGGGCGCCGCGGATCTTTCGTGCGAACTCGACGTAGGGGATGACGAGGCGGAAGTCGTCTTGAGTCTGGAGGACGGTGGAGATGGTGAGGTAGCAGATGCCCAGGCCCATGAGGATCTTGAAGGGCTCGAGGAGTTTGCGGTCGCCGAAGCCGTAGATGTCGCTGAAGAGGTCGATGACGATGCCGAGGATGGCGGCGACGACGACGCCGGCGAGGAGCCCGACGAGGATTGCGGAGAGGGTGGAGAGCTTGCGTTTGGGAGTGAGGATGTCGAGGGCGATGATGCCGCCGAAGAAGAGGAGTGCGCCGACGACGGCGAGGGGCCACCAGCGGACGAGCTGGATGCCGCCGCCGGGGAGGGTTGAATCGGTGACGATGACGAGGGCGGTGAAGACGAAGAGCAGGACGAGGAAGATGATGCGGAGGAGCTGGAGGGTGGCGCGGCGCTCGACGGGCCGGCCCTGGGGTGCGGCGGCGCCCTGCACGGGGAACGCGGGAGAGGCGGGGGGGCGCTCGTCGGGCATGCCGCGAGTGTACGCGCGGCGGCGGCGCGGGCGTGCGGCGCGGGGGACGCGGGGGGCGCGGGCCGCGCGGTCAGCGTCGGAGCGGGGCGGTGCGGAAGACGCGGTAGGGGGCCTGGGGCATGGAGCCGTCGGGGGCGAACCAGGATGTGCGATGGATCTGCGAGGTGGTGAAGTAGACGGAGCCGTCGGGGCCGAAGGCGAAGGAGTCCGGCCAGGCGATGAGCGGCGAGCGGACGAGCGTGACGAGTCGGACGTTCTTGCGGTCGGTCTTGGGGGTTCGGACGATGACGGCGTCGTGCTCGAGTGCGGAGAGGTAGATGTTGCCGCGCTCGTCGATCTCCATGCCGTCGGTGACGGCGGTGACGCCGAGGTTTTCGACGGAGAAGGCGAGCTGCTGTTCGGTGAGGTCGGTGCGGACGAGCGATTCGGTGGGGATGCGGTAGAGGGTTCGTGCGGTGAGGGCCTGCCAGTAGAGCCAGCCGCGCCGCGTGTCGAGGGCGATGCCGTCGGAGTGAATGACGGCGGGTGAGCCGGCGAGGGGGCCGCTGGCGAAGATGAGGCTGCGGCCGCCGACCTGCGGGACGACGTCGGGCTCGCCCATGGTGGAGGGATGATCGGCGAGGACGCGTCGTGCGGCGCCGGTGTTGAGGTCGAGGACGACGAGGCCGCCGAGGCCCGAATCGGTGAGGAAGGCGTGGCCTGTGCGGGTGTCGACGCGGACGTCGTTAAGGTAGCTGTTGCTCGGGGCGACGGCGGGGTCGAAGGTGTAGGTCCGGACGAGGGTGTTGGTGGCGAGGTCGAACTGCTGAAGCTTGGGGCGCGCACCGGGGAGCGTGCCCGCGAGTCGGGGCGAGGCGGGGTCGAGGACCCAGAGACGGTCCGTGTCGTCGACGATGACGCTCTGCACGCAGATGAAGCGGTCAGCGCCGTCGGGGCCGGCGGGGGGCTCTCCCTCGCGCCAGGCGTTGCGGTCGTCGCTGGGGTAGGGCCAGTAGTCGCCCGTGGTGGTGTTGACCTCGGCGACGTGGATGCGGTGGCCTTCGTGCCAGGTGGGGAAGCAGACGAAGAGTCGGCCGGTGCGGCTGACGGCGACGCCCGTGCACTGATCGTCCTCGAAGCGTGCGACTTCGGTGACGGTCTGCATGGAAGGCGCGGGGTCGCGCGGGGCGTAGGTGCACGCGGGGAGCGCGGAGAGAAGAGCGGCGAAGAGGACGAGGGCGCGAGCGGCGGTGCGCGTGGCGGCGGTGCGCGTGGCGGCGGTGAATGGTGAGCTCATGGGCCTCATCGTACGGACGCGGCGCGGCGTGGGGTGATGAAGAGGCGGTCACTCGGCGGGGCGGACGGCGCCGGGCGCGATGGCGAGCGCGGGGAGATCGCCGATGAGTGCGGGGCGGCCCGTGACGGTGACGGGGACGCCGATCATGCTGAGGATGTCGGGGGGCGCGGGGCCGCCGGCGTCGTCCATGAGCAGATGAAACTGCGGGCCCGCCGGGGTGCGTACGACGAGCATGGGGGGCACGCCGCCGCGGACGCAGAGGATGGCGCAGGCGCGGTGGGCGCGTCCCGAGCCGGGCTTCATGGCGCCGAGGTAGCACTTGAAGTCGAGGATCTCGCCGCGGAGCTCGATGGGAGCGGCGGCGGGGACGGGGGGCGCTGTGCGTGTGGAGCCGGGTGCGGCGGGCGAGAGAGCCACGAGGGACTCGGGCTCGGGCGCGAGCTCGATCATCTGGCGGCTGTCGCGTTCGAGGAGCCAACCCATGACGCGGACACGGCTGCCGTCGAGGTTTGCGGCGGTGGGGCGCACGCCGTGTTTGCCTTGTTCGACGAGGAGGATGGTGCGGCGGGCGCCGTCTTGCTCGATCTCGAGCATGGGGTAGGGACGAGCGCGGAGAACGCCTTCCCATGTGCGGAGCTGGCTGAGATCCCAGAGTCCGGCGCCGGCCGGTCGCTGCGTGAGCGTGACGAGCGCGGCGAGGGCGACCATCGACCAGAGCGCGATTGGGACGAGGATGCGGATGAAGCGTGCGTGCGACCGGGGCAGAGCGAGATAGCCCACGTAGAAGTCGTCGGCGGCGGGCGCGGGGGGAGCGGGGGGAGCGGGGGTCGGATCGGTGGTGGTCACGGCGCGACCTCCGCGGGCGTGACGTGCGTTCCGGGTGGATTGGCGCGGGGGTTGAGCATGAGCCGGCCGGCGGAGATGCGGAGCTGATATGTGGGGAGTTTTTCGGTGTAGGGGGGCGGTGATGTGCCGCTGGCGGCGATGTACTGGTAGCCGTGCCATGGGCAGGTGACGCAGCCGCTGACGATCTTGCCCTCGGCGAGCGGGCCTCCTTGGTGGGCGCAGACGTTGGAGATGGCGCTGAAGGTGTTGCCGTCGCGGAAGACTGCGACGGAGCCACCCTGCGGGAGGCAGACGAGGCGGGCGCGGGAGCCCGGGATCTGCGCAGGCGGGCCGAGGTCGATCCAGCCCTGCTGGTCGGCGGCTGAGGGCGCGGGCGGACGCGAGCGGCGGGCGGCGGCGATGTGCAGCGTCGTGAGGAGGAGAACGCCGGCGGCGAGCGCGGCGGCGAGGAGGGGCGAGCGGTCGCTGTGCAGGGCGCCGAAGGAGACGTGCGCGATGAGCAGCGCGTAGGCGAGGTAGACGAGCATGTGCAGCCACTTCCAGAGGCGTGGCGAGAGCGTGGCGAGCCAGAAGTCGTGGCTCGTGGCCGCCATGAGGAAGAGGATGGCGAGGGCTGCGAGGCCGAAGATCTCGAAGGGCGGTCCCGCGGGGCCCAGCGGGGCGGCGAAGATGGCCTCGATGGGGTTCTGCACACCGAAGCCGCCGTAGTAGAGGAGGGCGAGGAGCGCGTGGGCGAGCGCGAGAAGGAACATGGTGACGCCGAGGTGTCGTCGATTGTAGAGGAGGGCGGCGAACCTGCGGTCGAGGCGCACAAGCGGGCCGATGGCGAGGATGACGTGCAGGAGGACGAGGGCGCAGGAGCCCAGGGCGCGCATGATGAGGACTTCGTCGCCCACGCCTTCGGCGGCGGGGAGGGCGAAGCGGCTGATGACGACGAAGCCGGCGACGTAGAGGAGCGCGCCGGCGGCGATGGCGGCGTTGTAGACGCGCTTGTGCCTGTTCCAGTTGACGAAGCGGTAGGTGGCGCTCACGGCGCGGCCTCGGGCGGGCGGGAATCGGCGGGTGCGGCGCCGGGGCCCGGCGCGGGGTCGAGGGAGGCGGGGCGCGTCAGGAGGGCCCAGACGAGCAGCGCAAGGAGCGCGGGGCCCAGGACGGGCCAGATGAGCGCGTGGGCTTTGCGCTGGCGTGCGAGCACGTCAATGGTCCCCCGGGGCGGGCGCGCGGAGCCAGCGAGCGAGCACGATGGGCCAGAAGGCGGCGAGGCCCGGGATGATGACGAGCCTGAAGGCGAGGCCCGAGCCGCGGGCGGCGGGGTCGAGACGGTTGACGCCCCGGAAGGCGAGCGGGAGCGCGATGAGCGCGCCGATCGCGAGGTAAGCGAGGGCGGCGTAGATCAGCAGAACGACCGGGTTCACGCGGATGATCCGATGCCTCCTGGAGGCCGGACGTTACGCGGAATGGGTTGGGGGCGAATCAGACGGTGCAGTCGCGGCCGAAGTTGCGGAGGACCTCTGTGATGTCGCGGAAGTCGACGGCGCCGTCGGTGTTGGCGTCGCCCGGGCCCAGTGCGGGGCCGGGGATGATGGAATCCCAGGCGCGGAGGACCTCGACGATGTCGGTGAAGTTGACGACGCCGTCGAAGTTGGCGTCGCCCGGGCAGGCGTCGCAGACGTTGCCCCGGCCGTCGGCGTCGGTGTCCGCCTGATCGGGGTTGAAGACGCTGGGGCAGTTGTCGGCGGGGTCCTCGACGCAGTCTGAGTCGGTGTCTGAGAGGAAGGGGACGAGCGGGCAGGGGTCGCAGGCGTCTCCGAGGCTGTCGCCGTCCAGATCGGACTGTTCGGGGTCGAAGTTGCCGGGGCAGATGTCGCAGGGGTCGCCCACGCCGTCGGCGTCCTGATCGGCCTGATCGGGGTTGAAGATGCTGAAGCAGTTGTCGAATCCGTTCTCGACGCAGTCCCCGTCGATGTCGAACTCGAAGGAGAGGTTGGGGCAGTTGTCGCAGACATCGCCCAGTCCGTCGCCGTCGGCGTCCTGCTGGTCGGGGTTGAAGGTGGTGATGCAGTTGTCGGTGAGGTCGGGGACGCCGTCCTGATCGATGTCGTCGCCGACATCGCAGGCGTCGCCCAGGCCGTCGTTGTCGGTGTCGGCCTGATCGGGGTTGAAGTCGGTGAGGCAGTTGTCGTTGGAGTCGGGGACGCAGTCGCCGTCGAAATCGGTGGAAGACGGGACGTCGGGGCAGAAGTCGCAGGGGTCGCCCAGGCCGTCGAGGTCCAGGTCCTGCTGGTCGGGGTTGAAGACCTGTGGGCAGTTGTCGGTGTCGTTGGGCACGCCGTCGAGGTCGGAGTCGTTGCCGAGGCACTCGCAGGCGTCGCCCACGCCGTCGTTGTCGGCGTCGGTCTGCGCGGGGTTGAAGGCGAGCAGACAGTTGTCATCCCAGACGGGGACGGCGTCGTAGTCGGTGTCGGCGAAGTAGGAGAAGGTTGGGAAGGGGTCGCAGGGGTCGCCCAGGCCGTCGCTGTCGGGGTCGGACTGATCGGGGTTGAAGTCGGTGGGGCAGTTGTCGCACAGATCGCCCACGCCGTCGGCGTCGGAGTCGGTCTGCGGGGAGTTGGAGATGAGCGGGCAGTTGTCGAGTGGGTCGGCGACGCCGTCGAAGTCGGAGTCGAGGCCGAAGTCGCAGATGTTGCCGACGCCGTCGCTGTCGGAATCTGCCTGATCGTTGTTGGGGAGGAAGGGGCAGTTGTCGGTGCCGATGGGGATGCAGTCGTCGTCGGCGTCGAGGAACGACGGGACGGTGGGGCAGGGGTCGCAGGCATCGCCCAGGCCGTCGCCGTCGGTGTCGACCTGGTCGGGGTTTGTGACTCCCGGGCAGGTGTCGCAGGCGTTGCCGACGCCGTCGCCGTCGGTGTCGGTCTGATCGGAGTTGTCGACGAAGCGGCAGTTGTCGCAGGCGTCGCCCACGCCGTCGCTGAAGCAGCCGCCGTAGATGCTCGGGGTGTCGCTGTCGGACTGATCGGGATTGGGCGCGGAGACGCAGTTGTCTGACTGGTCGGGGACGCCGTCGTTGTCGGAATCGACGGGGCCGGCGGCGCAGACGCTAGCGGCGATGAGGCTCAGCGGGATCAGCACGAGCGCGCTGCGGAGCGCGGCGGGAAGCTCTGTCATGTGACCGTACTCCCATCGAGAGCGGGACGAGCGGGGGCGGCGACAGCGCTCCCGTTCGGCCAGGCTCTTCAACTATGGGCTTGCGGCGGGCGGCTGCAAGCGGTTTGTGGGGGGTTGACGCGACTTTTGCCCGGCGGGAGCGGGGCTCAGGGCGTGGGAGCGGCCGCGGGGTCGGGGTCGCAGGACCATTGCTCGCCCGGAGCTTCGGACTGTGCACCGGCGGGGTCGGGCCCAAGGAGGAAGCGGGCGGCGTTGAGGGAGTCGTAGAACTCGTCGAGCACGGCCTCCCATTCGCTCGTGCGGGCGCAGGCGATGAAGCGTCGGCGGACGCTTTCGGGCCAGGGGTGATGCTGGGCGAAGCGGATGCCGAACTTTCGCATGGTTCGTCCGGCGAGGTCCTCGCCGCTGAGCGCGACGGCGAGTGCGAAGTGTTCGCGGAGGACGGCGCGCTGCTCGGTGATGGTGGGCGGGGTGGGAGCTGCGCCGGCGAGCATCTGCCGGGCCTGGCGGAAGATCCAGGGGTTGCCGATGCAGCCTCGGGCGACGCTGACGGCGGCGACGCCCGTGTAGCCGATCATGAGGAAGATGTCCTGCACGCGCCAGACGTCGCCTGACCCGAAGATGATCCTGTCGGGGTTGCGGCGGACGAGGTCGCGGAGGAAGGTCCAGCGGGAGGGGCCGACGTACTTCTGTTCGACGGTGCGGCCGTGGACGGTGGTCCATGAATAGCCGAGGTCGTATGCGGCGTCGAAGATGCGGAAGAAGTTGCGTTCGGCTTCGGCGGAGTCGTCGGAGCCGCGGCGGAGCTTGACGCTCGTGGGGATCGAGTCGGGGAGCGCGGCGCGGACGGCGCGGAGGATGTCGATCGCGCCCTGCGGCTCGCGGAGCCAGTGTCCGCCGCGGGCCTTGCTGCGGATCTTCTTGACGGGGCAGGCGAGGTTGACGTCGATGGCGGCGAAGGTGCGGTCGGGGGCGTGCACGAGCGCGGCGTCGGCGGGCGGTGCTTCGGGCTGGCGGGCGAGGTCCTGGTAGCGGCGCGGGGTGCGTGCGCCCTGCTCGATCATCTTGACGGCGGCGGCGGCCATTTCGCCGGGGTCGCTGCCCATGATCTGGCCGACGAGCGGGTGATCCTCCTCTGCGCCGGGGACGTTCTCGGCGATGTCCCCGAGATCGGCCTTGGCGAAGCCTCGGCCGCCCGAGAGGAGGGTGCGGTCGAGGAGTGCTTCGGTGACGCAGCACGGGCAGCCGTGGCGCCGGGCGATGATGCGCATGGGGGCGTCGGAGTAGCCGGCGAGTCCCGCCTGGAAGAACGGCGCGTCGAAGCCCGGGACGAGCGATGTGAGAGCTGCGGCGTTGTTCCAGCGGGCCGCGACGTTGGCGGGGTCGAGGAGCTCGACGCCTGGGGCGATGGCGGGGGTGGGTCCGGTGGCGTTGTTGCTCTCGGAGCCCATCGCGGCGAGTATAGAAGTGTGAAGACGCTCGAGGAACGTGGCCGCGTGCAGCGCGGCGTGGCGAAGTGGTCCGCGGCGGCGGCATGCGCGGGGGTGGCGGCGCTGCTGGGGGCGGGTTGTTCGCGTGCGTCGCTGTCGGGGGGCGCGGCGTACCCGACGGGCCGGGCGCAGGCCGTGACCGAGAACATCCAGGTGACGCGGCGGGAGACGCACATCACGCTGACGAACACTTCGGCGCGGGCGTTCGGGGCGGGGACGCTGTGGCTGAACGCTCAGTATTCGCGGGGGATCGACGGTCTGGCGATCGGCGAGACGCTGACGCTGGACCTGCGGGAGTTCCGCAACGAGTTCGGCGAGAAGTTCCGTGGTGGCGGGTTCTTCGCGACCGAGCGGCCTGACAAGCTTGTGCAGGCGCAGCTGGAACTGCCGGAGGAGATGGTGGGTCTGATCGTGATCGCCGAGCCGCTGCGGTGAGCTGGGCGGCGGCGTGTGGATATCCGGTGTACAAAAACACAAACGGCCCTTTGCGGGCCGTCCAAAAACCAAAACCCACCATACCGGGGGAAGTACGGTGGGCTAGGAGGGAAGAAACACGTCAATGATGAGTATATCTCTCGTTGAGCGACCTGGAAGGATGGGCTTGAGAAAATAGCCAAAAAAGCCCGCAGAATCGATGAGAGACGGACCGAGGATGCGGGTGTTGCGGGTGGTTCGGGCGGCGGAGAAGATGGTGATAAAACGCTGTTCATCAAGCACTTGCCGTGGGTTACCCGGAGCCGGCTGGTGGCGGGTTTGGGCCGCCGCGGCGGTGGGTGCGGGGGCACTCTGGGGGAGCTGCGTTGCGTGTGGACAAGTGCCGGAGAACGGCGCACCCCAGAAACAGACCCAGCCCGGTTCGGGGGAATCGGATACCGAACAAGGATCGAAAGAGGAGGGCGCAGGTCAGCCAGCCGGCGGGGAAGCCGGCGGGGGCGCCGGGGAGCAGGTCAAGGAGCCGGTGGAGCTGCCCGAGGTGGCGGCGACGGTGCGGGATCCGATCGCGGGGGATCGCGTGATCCTGGTGATGAAGGACGGGGACCGGCTGGAAGGCGAGTTCGTTTCGCGGAGCGAGTCGACGGTGTCGGTGAAGATCTCCGGGGTGACGCTGCGCGTGGAGGCGTCATCGCTGGAGCGCGTGGTCGTGGTCGATGATCCGCGGGAGCGGTATCGGCAGATGAAGGCGCGGATCAAGCCCGACGACGCGGAGCGTCTGGTGATGCTGGCGGCGTGGCTGCAGCGTCAGGAGCTGTACGAGGAGGCGCTGGCGGAGCTGGGGCTGGCGCTGGAGTCGGATCCGACGCACGCGGAGGGTCTGCGGCTGCAGCGGGAGGTGCGCGAGCTGGCGGCGCTGCGTCGGCGGTCGCGGCCGGCGGGGGCGCGGGAGGCGGGCGAGGACTCGGGGCCCGAGTTCCCGACGCGGCCCCGGATCGCTGATTTTCCGCTGCTGACGGAGGAGCAGATCAATCTCATCAAGGTGTACGAGGTGGATCTGACGGACCCGCCCAAGATCGTGATCGAGCGGGCGGTGGTGGAGCGGTTTTTGTCGCGGTATGCGGAGGAGCCGCTGATCCCCGACAGCCGGGAGGAGCGTGCGGCGCTGGCGGGGCGTCCTGCGCCGGAGATCCTGGACCTGATGTTCCGGCTGCGGGCGCGGGAGTTTTATCCCGAGGTTCGGATCGTGGACATCCCCGAGAGCATGCGTTTTTTCCGTGACAACATCCACGCGACGTGGCTGGTGTCGCACGCGGCGACGACGCGTTGCCACGGCGGGTCGAACGCGGGTCGCCTGCGGCTGTTCAACTACCGGCCGACGGCCGAGGAGAGCGTGTTCACGAACTTCCTGATTCTGGAGCGGTTCCGCACGCGGGACGGGTCGCCGCTGATCAATTACGACGAGCCCGAGCGCTCGCTGCTGATTCAGTACGGTCTGCCGCGGAACGACGCGCGTTTCCCGCACCCGCCGGCGCGGGGTTGGCGGCCGGTGTTCACGGACCGCGACAGCCGGCGGTACCAGCAGACGCTGGAGTGGATCCGGATGATGTACCGGCCTCGGCCTGACTACCCGGTTGAGTACACGCCGCCGGGCGAAATCGCGGGCGATCGTCCGGGGGTTCCGGGGGGGCCGGGGGTTCCGGCCGGGCCTGTCGAGCGGTGAGGGCGTTCGCGGCGTCTATGTGCGGGGCCTTCATGTAGACTCGTGACTCGCGCGCGGTGGGAACCGGAGGGTGCACGCGAGCGAAGCAAGGGAGCGGCGGTACGACCATGGACGATCGCAGACTGAGCATGTCGGGTGTGCGCGGACGGGCGGGCGTGGGCCCCTTGCTGGCGTTGCTGGCTGGGGCGGCGTCGCTGGCGTCGTGCGAGCGCGCCGACCCGCGGACGGAGGCGATGGTCCGCAGCCGGGACACGTTCTCGGCGGTGGGTTCGGGGGGGAGCGCGGCGGCGCCTTCGGAGGTGCTGAGCAAGGGTTATCAGTCGGTTCTGGGGGAGCTGAGCGGGGCGGGGTCGCCCGACGATCAGGCGATGGCGGCGCTGTTCTCGGCGATGAACGCGCACGCGCTGTCGGGCCAGGGCGACCTCGCGGCGGCGAAGTTCCGCGAGGCCGACGCGCGGCTGATGCGGGCGACCAACGCGGCGGCGGCGACGCTGAAGCTGCTGGTTGATCAGCGGTCGCTGGCGCGGGCGCTGGAGGGGTACGACCCTTCGGCGGACATCGCGCGTTTCCAGTCGGAGGCGCAGGCCAAGCGGGGCGAGCTGGAGCAGGTCCGCGGGCGACTGGCCGAGGCGACGCGGCGGGTCGAGGCGATCCGTGCGGAGGCGGCGCAGAAGCTGGAGCAATCGCGGGGGATGCGCGAGGCGCTGGCGCCTCTGCAGGCGCGTCTGACGGAGGCGACGTCCGCGGAGCGCGGGGCGGCGGCGGAGAAGCTGCACGAGGAGCGGCGGCGTGCGGACGCGGTGGCGCGCGAGGGCGAGCTGCTGGAGGCGCGGGCGGTGCGCGAGGCGCCGGCGATCGGGGAGCTGGAGCTGGAGGTCGCGCGGGTCGAGCGCCAGATCGAGATGCTGGAGCAGGCGGCGCAGCGGGCTCGTGACGCGGCGACGCGCCGGGCGGAGGAATCGCGTGCGGCTGCGGAGGCGGCGCGGTCGACCGAGGCCGAGGCGCGGACGGTCGTGGCCGAGGTTCTGCGGGTCGTGAACGAAGAGGTGACGCCGGCGTTCGAAGAGGCGCGGGGGAAGATGCAGTCGGCGGCGTCGAAGCTGGCGTCGGCGCGGGGTGGTCCGGCGCAGCAGGTGCTGTCTTCGGCGACGGGTGCGGCGGCGCAGCTCCTGGGCGCGCTGCATCGTGAGCACGGCGAGGCGCTTTCGCGGGCGGCGCAGGTGGTCGAGTCGGCGCTGCTGGATCCTCCGATCGGCGGGGCGGAGGGTGTTGCGGAGGCCGCGGCCGGGCTGCGGAGCGCGGCGGAAGCGGCGCGGGCGGCGGCGCTGGAGCAGTACGAGAAGGCGCGGGGGATCTTCGAGTCGGGCGGCTCGGGCGAGGCGGGCGAGCGTCTGCAGCGGCTGTCGACGCGCGTGAACGAGATGTGGGTGCGGCTGGGGGGCAAGGCTCCCGAGGCGGCGCCTGAGAGCCCGGCCGAGCCGGCGGCGGAGACTCCGGCGGAAGGTTCGGGCGAGACTCCGGCGGACGGACCGGCCGATGCGCCGGCGGAGACGTCGGTGGATGACGCGGCCGGCGGAGAGCAGCAGTCGACGGGGGATGGGTCGGACGCGGCGGATTCTTCCGATGCGACGGATGCGCCCGCCGAGGGCGCGGGCGATCAGGCGCCGCCGCAGTAACCGGGCTTGAGCGGCTTGGCGGTCGTGCTGCGCGCGGGTTAGTCCGCGGGCAGATCCTTGTCTTTCCAGAGCTTTTCGAGGCGGTCGGGGTCGATGGGCTCGGTGACCTGGCCGTCGGGCGATGAGCGGCGGATGAGCGAGCCGTCGGCGCGGAGCTGGGTGGTGATGGGGGCGCTGTTTTCCGATGGGAGGACGGTGACGGTCCATGAGCCGTCGTCGTGTGCGTCGTAGGTTTCCCGGCGGAGGGTGATCTTGGCGAGGGTGGAGTCGTAGGTATAGAAGCCGAAGACTCCGGGCGTGGCGGCGCGGGAGACGAGTCGGGGGAGCAGGACGGTCTCGACGCGGGAGAGGTAGCTGGGGGGGAGGGGGGACCAGTCGGCCTGTGTAGGAGGTTCGGAGGGGCTGGTGGTCTTGACGGTGAGGCGGTCTTCGTTGCGGATGCCGGTCTCGACCCAGGTGCGGGCGTTCTTGCCCTGGCCGACCTTCATGGTGATGGACCAGAGCTCGCGTGCGCGGTCGGCGGAGAGGTAGAAGGCGCTGACGGTGTCGACGACGGTTCCCGCGGCGAGGGCGCGGGCCTCGATGCGGACGATGAAGCCCGGGGCGGCGGCGGCGGGCGCGGGGCCGGTGCGGCCTTCGAGTTCGGAGGCGTCGCCCTGCTTGATGGTGATGAGCTGGTAACCCAGCTCCTGGGCGTCCATGGGGTCGCCCGAGGGAGCGGGGCGGGAGATGCGGAGGAGCTCGGGTGGGCGCTGGCAGAGGGCGGCGAGGTCCTGGGCGGTGATGGTCTTGAGGAAGGCCTCGCCCGCGAGGAGGGCGGCGGCGCGTTCGGCGCCGAGCTCGGTGGGGTCGCGGAACTTGGCGGCGGCGACCATCAGCTCGTAGAGGTGTCTGACGCGGGGGAAGACTCCGACGGGGCAGTCCATCTGGAAGATGACGAACTGGCCGGGACCGGTCTGGAAGAGGGTGTATCCCGTGACGGCGATGGTGGGGTCGGAGGGGACGTCGAGGTAGGCGCGGCGTGCGGGGAGCTGTGCGATGAGGAGGTCGTCTTCGGAGTCGAAGACGCGGACGAGGGTTGCCTGGCGGCCGCGCTGGTCCTTGCCCATGTGCATGGCGCGGCGCTGCTCGATGATGTTGGCGAGGGCCTGATCGATGGTGACGGAGTTGTCGGCGGAGACGGAGTTGTGGACCTGGAAGACGTAGTTCTGGTCTCGGCCCTGGGGGGTGATGACGACGGAGGTTCGGCCGCCCTCGACGCGGGAGAGGTCGATGAGGGAGTCGACGGGCAGGAGGAGCTCGAGCCCCAGGCTGGGGATCGAGTAGGGGGCGGTGGCGAGGAGCCCGGGGATCTCGGCGGGCTGCTCGACGATGGTTTCGGCCTCTTGGGGCGTGCTGGGGCGGGGGGGCGGCGGGGACGGGTTCTGGTTGGGGGCGGGGGGTTCGCGACCGGGCCGATTCTGCGCGTGGGCGGCGGTGGTCGGGGCCAGGAGGAGGCCGGCGATGAGGGCCGCGAGGGTGTGCGTGGTCATGGGTGGGGTCATCCAAGGGTGTATCGGACGAGCGGGGCGGGGGAGGCGTGGAGGCGGGGGGTCGAGAGAGAGGTTGGGCGGGGAATGTGAACGGCTTGACACATTCCTAGCGATGCGTACACTCTCCGACCCTGACCCGCTGACGGCGGGGCTGGTGGTTCCCCAGTATGTGTTCCGCGGCGACGGCTCATGGACGAGGCCGATGGATGGCCCCGGGGTGTCCGTCGCGACGGATCGTCTGGGGTTGGCAGGTTGTGCGGGCGTGTGCCCTGATTTGAACCGCACCCTTCGGGGTCTTTCGAGGTAGCGCATGAGCGGCGGCAGGATCAGAATTCGGATGGAAGCGTACGACCACCAGGCGCTGGACGCTTCCGCCAAGGAGATCGTGGACCACGCCAAGCGCACGAGCGCGAAGGTTGCGGGTCCTATCCCTCTGCCGACGCGTATCGAGCGGTACACGGTGCTTCGGAGCCCGTTCATTGACAAGAAGTCTCGCGAGCAGTTCGAGATCCGGACGCACAAACGGATCATTGACATCACTGAACCCAACGCCCGCACGGTCGAAGCCCTGAACCGGCTTGTGGTCCCCGCGGGCGTTTTCATCAAGATCAAGGCTTGAAATTCGGGCCGGTTCTCCGCGAGGAGGATCGGCCTTTTCGATTGTGAGACGGGTCCCTCTGCCTTGTGTTCCGGGCACGGACCGGACCCCGTACGCGTGCCTTGTCGGCCGCGGATCGTGGGTCACGAGAGCGACCGCCGCGGGCCGAGGGGCCGGCGTGCGGGCGAGAGGAAGGCTGGACTGCGATGGGTGTTTCGCTGCTGGGAACCAAGGTGGGCATGACCCGCGTCTTCACGGACGACGGGGCTTCTGTTCCCGTGACCGTGGTGCGGGTCGGGCCCTGCGTTGTGACGCAGCTCAAGACCGCCGAGCGTGACGGGTACACGGCGGTGCAGATCGGGTACGGGGAGATGAAGGCCCGCAACTCGACGATGGCGATGATCGCGCACGACGGGAAGGCCCAGTCGGGCCCGCTGCGTCATCACCGCGAGTTCCGCGTGAGCGAGAAGGAGCTCGAGCAGTACTCGGTCGGTCAGGAGTTGACGGTGGAAGCGCTCGAGTCTCTGCGGTTCATCGACGTGATCGGGACGAGCAAGGGCAAGGGCTTCCAGGGCGTCATGAAGCGTCACAACTTCAAGGGCATGCCCGCGAGTCACGGCACGGAGCGCAAGCACCGCTCTCCCGGCTCGATCGGCGGGCGGGCGACGGACCGCGGCCGGGGCAACCAGAAGGCGGGCATCCGCATGCCGGGTCACATGGGTGCTGAGCGCGTCACGACGCGTTCGCTCGCGGTGGTTCGGATCGACAAGGACCAGGGGCTGATGCTGATCAAGGGCTCGATCCCGGGCCCGAACACCGGGATGGTCGAGCTGCGGACGCCCACGCGTCTGTACCGCTCGAAGGCCCGCAAGCAGGCGGAGGCCTCGAAGTGATGATGAGAATGATCCGAGCGGGCTTGGCCCTTCGGAGTTGATGGATCGAACGTGATGGACGGCGGGCCGCGGAACGAGCGGTCCCGTCGGCCCGGCGGGTCCGGATGACGGATACCACCGGGCGAGCACAACCCGAGAGCAACCGCCGAGTCGGACCCGGCACGCCGCGCTGAACAACAGCGGCGTCGCGGGGCGAGGCGAGGCGGGCCACCGCTGGAATGACCGCTCGAGCGTGAGAGCGGGGCGGGGGCCCGGACAGGCGGCAGACGAGTGAGACGACGATGCAAGTCCCCGTCTTCAACATGCAGGGCAAGCAGGTCTCGACGATCGAGATCGACGCGAGCGCCCTGGGCGGCGAAGTGAACCCCGCCCTGATCAAGCAGGCGTACGTGATGTATCACGCGAACCTGCGTCAGGGCTCCGCGCGGACCAAGAGCCGCGGCATGGTGGAGGGTTCGACCCGCAAGCTCTTCAAGCAGAAGCACACGGGCAACGCCCGTATGGGCCCCGCGCGGACGCCGATGCGTCGCGGCGGCGGCCACGCGTTCGCGAAGACGCGTACGCGCGAGGCGTACCACCTGGACATGCCGATCAAGATGCGTCGGCGTGCGAACCGCAACGCGCTGCTGGCCAAGCTGCTGGACAACGAGGTGAAGGTGATCGACGGGCTGAAGCTCGCCGAGCCGCGCACCCGGGCGTTCAAGGACCTGCTGGAGGCGGTGGGGATCAACCGCTCTTGCCTTGTGGCGCTGCCCGAGGACAACACGAACGCGCGTCTGAGCGCCCGGAACCTCGACGGGGTGACGGTGTGCAACAGCCGCCAGCTGACGTGCTTCGAGATGCTGAACCACCGGTACATGGTGATCGCTCGTGAGGACCTTGAGGCGTGGATCGCGGGTCCGAGCAGCCAGGTGAGCAAGGCGACGATGAAGGAGGCCGTCTGATGCAGGCGCACCAGGTCATCAAGAAGCCTCTGCTGACCGAGAAGAGCACGTTCCACTCCGACGTGTCGAAGCGTTTCTCGTTCGAGGTCGCGCCCGAGGCGCGGAAGGACGAGATCAAGGCGGCGATCCAGGAGCTGTACAAGGTCCGTGTTCTGAGCGTGAACACTGTGACGCGGCGCGGGCGGTACCGCCGGATGCGGTACGGGATGATCCCGCCCAAGTTCTCGAAGAAGGCGATCGTGCGTATCCATCCCGACGACGTGATCGAGCTGGTGTGAGTCTCCGGACGCACTGAGGAAGCCAAGCATGCCCATCCGCATCTACAAGCCCACGAGCGCCGGCCGCCGCAACGCGTCGGTGAACGCGCACTCCGAGGTGACGAAGAAGAGCCCCGAGAAGTCGCTGCTGGCTCCGCTGCCGCGCAAGAGCGGCCGGAACAACCAGGGCAAGGTGGTGGTGCGCGGCCGCGGCGGCGGCGTGAAGCGCATGTACCGCAAGATCGACTTCCGGCGGGCGGACCGCGACGGGATCGAGGCGCGCGTGATCGGGATCGAGTACGACCCCAACCGCACGTGCCACATCGCTCTGGTCGAGTACACGGACGGCGTGAAGCGGTACATCCCCGCGCCGCTGGGCATCAAGGTGGGCGAGGTGATCGTCGCGGACACGAAGGCGGTCGAGCCCAAGGTGGGCAACTGCATGCCCATGGCGTTCATCCCCACGGGCCTGGACGTGCACTGCGTGGAGCTGATCCCGGGCAAGGGCGCGCAGATGTGCCGCTCGGCGGGGAGCTACGCCCGTCTGACGAACAAGGAAGGCGAGTACGCGACGCTGGTGCTCCCGTCGGGCGAGATCCGGCGTGTCCGGCTGGAATGCCGGGCGACGCTGGGCCAGGTGGGCAACCCTGACCAGGTGCAGCGGTGGTACGGCAAGGCGGGTCTGGTGCGTCTGCTTGGCCGTCGTCCCAAGACGCGCGGCGTGGCGATGCACCACGGCCTGCACCCCCTGGGCGGCGGTTCGGGCCGATCCAAGGGCAACCGTGCGCCGGTGAGCCGGAGCGGCGTGCCGTCGAAGGGCGGCAGCACGCGTAACCGCAAGCAGTTCTCCGAGAAGCTGATCATCCGCCGTCGCAAGAGCGTGCGGTACGGGCAGCTGAAGTAAGCGGGGAGTGGTCGAGAGAGGTCCGAGCGAAGGCTGAGCGAAGGCGAGCGTCGGTCAAACGGAACGAGGAAAGCAGGACGAGCCATGTCGAGATCGCTGAAGAAAGGTCCCTACGTCGACGAGAAGCTCTACCGGAAGGTGGAGAAGATGCGGACGGCGACGCGTCGCGAGGCGATCAAGACGTGGTCGCGTGACTGCACGATCGTGCCCGAGTTCGTGGGCGTGATGTTCAAGGTTCACAACGGCCGGATGTTCCATGATGTCTTCGTGACGGAGGACATGGTGGGGCACAAGCTGGGCGAGTTCTCGATCAGCCGGATGTTCAAGGGTCACACGAACAAGAAGGAAGGCATCGCGGGCGGCAGCGGCGGCGGCTGATCGCGGGCGGCGGCCCGCGGTTCCCCCTCTCGTTCTTCAACACGCACGCACGAAGCTCACCAGGCAGGCATTCCGATGAAGATCAACGGCCCGAAACTCACGAAGATCACCAGCGAGCGGAAGCTGACGCCCGAGCAGCTGGCCGCGGCGTTGCCCAAGCCCTCCGAACGCCGCAAGCAGGGCGACGTCGCTCTGAAGAAGGTACGGAACTGGATGGCGGGGAAGGATCATCCTCGCTGCTCGCCCGCCGAGGCGGCGGCGATGGCGCAGGCGCTGGGGGTCGAGACGAAGGACCTGGTGCGGTTTACGAGCACGTTCCGCTTTGCGCGCGGGAGCTGGCGGAAGATCGGTCTGGTTGCGGAGCTGATCCGCGGCCGGCGGTTCGACGAGGCGGACGCGCTGCTGCAGTTCAGCCCCAAGCGGGCGGCGGTGCAGGTCCGCAAGGCGTTGAACGCGGCGCGTGCGGACGCTGAGGCGGCTGGGGCGGCGGTGGACCGGCTGGTTGTTGCGGAGAGCCGGGTGGGGAACGCGATGCGGATCAAGCGGTTCCAGCCCAAGGACCGCGGGCGTGCGCACCCGATTCTGAAGCGGACGAGCCACATCGTGGTCGGGGTTGAGGAGATGCCGGCCCGCCGCTGATCGGCGCGCCCAGGAGCAAGCCATGGGACAGAAGACTCATCCGTTCGGCTTCCGCGTCGGCATCACCGAGGCCCACAAGAGCCGCTGGTACGCGCCCAAGGCGTTGTACGGCGAGCTGCTGGTCGAGGACTACAAGATCCGGCGATTCGTGGACAAGCGTCTGAACCGGACGCCTCCCTTCGCGGCGGTGTCGGACATCCACATCGAGCGGACGCGTGAAGAGCTGAAGGTGATCGTGAAGACGGCTCGTCCGGGCCTGGTGATCGGTCCCAAGGGGGCCGAGGTCGACCGGCTGACGGAGGAGCTGCAGTACATGACGGGGCGGAAGGTCTCGATCAACATCATCGAGATCAAGAACCCGGACGTGGATGCGCAGCTGATCGGCGAGGCGGTTGCGGAGCAGCTGAAGAAGCGTGCGAGCTTCCGCCGGGTGGTGAAGATGCGTGCGGAGGCGGCGATGCAGGCGGGCGCCAAGGGGTGCCGGATCCTGCTGGCGGGTCGTCTGGGCGGGGCGGAGATGAGCCGTCGCCTGGACACGCGCATGGGCTCGATGCCGCTGTCGAGCCTGCAGGCGAACGTGGAGTACGGGTTCGCCGAGGCGTTCACGCCCTACGGCGCGATCGGCGTGAAGGTGTGGGTCTACAAGGGCCCGTACTCGGCGGAGCTTTCGGAGGAGGAGTCTCAGAGCACGGCGGCGGGGGCTCGTCCCCGGGCCCGCGGGCGGCGCTGAGCGGCGAGAGGCCATTGTGCTGGTGAGACTGCGGGATTGCTGAACTGATCTGCGACAGAAGAGACCGAGACTGAGACCGAGGACTGATCCATGCCCCTGATGCCCAAACGAGTGAAGTTCCGGAAGGAGATGCGCCGCGTCCGCCCGCGCAAGGCGACGAAGGGCAACTACGTGGCGTTCGGCGACTACGGGCTGCAGGCGCTGGAGGGTTTCTGGGTGACGGCTCGTCAGCTGGAAGCCGGCCGCATCGCGTGCCAGCACTTCCTGAAGCGTCAGGGCAAGCTGTACATCCGGGTGTTCCCGGACAAGCCGATCTCGAAGAAGCCCCTGGAAACTCGAATGGGCACGGGCAAGGCGGACGTCGACTACTGGGCGGCGCGCGTGAAGGCCGGGACGATCATCTTCGAGGTGGCGGGTGTTCCGGACGACGTTGCCAAGCGGGCGTTCACCCGTGTGGCGATGAAGATGCCGGTTCGTTGCCGGTTCGTGGGCCGGCGTCTTGAGGTCTGAGCGCGGAGAGGACACCGATGAAGGCTGTTGAAGTTCACAAGATGACTGGTGAGGAGATCGAGACGGAGCTGGGGCGTCTGCGCCGGCGTCTGTACGACCTCCGCGTTCAGACGACGACGGAGAAGATCGAGGATCCGAGCCTGTTCCGGAAGGTCCGTCGCGACATCGCGCGGATGCTGACGGAGCGTCGGGCCCGTCAGATGAGGAAGGCGGGTGGCCGGTGATGGAGCGTGCGACGAACATGAGCGGCGAGACCTCGGCGGGCGTTCAGACGGGTGTTGTCGAGAGCGACAAGCGCGACAAGACTCGGCGGGTGGTGGTGAAGTTCCGGGCGCCGCACGCCAAGTACGGGAAGTATGTGGAGAAGAAGTCCGTGCTGCAGGTGCACGACGAGAACAACGAGTCCCGGACGGGCGACCGCGTCGAGGTCGCTCCCTGCCGTCCGATGAGCAAGACCAAGACCTGGCGCCTGGTGCGCGTGGTCGAAAAGGCCCCGGCGCTCTGAGCCGCGGGCGTGCCTGAAAGGCGCGAGCCATGCTTCAAGCAGAAACAAGGTGCGACGTTGCGGACAACTCGGGGGCGAAGATCGCCTACGTGATCCGCGTGATGGGCGGTTCGACGGGCCGCGGTCAGTTCACGCGCCGCACGGCGGGCGTGGGGGACCAGGTGGTCTGCTCGGTGAAGAAGGCGCTGCCCGGCGCGGAGGTCAAGGCGGGCGACGTCGTGAAGGCGGTCGTCGTGCGTACGACGTTCCCGACGCGGCGTGCGGACGGCTCGTACGTGAAGTTCGACGCGAACGCGGTGGTGCTGATCAACGCGGACGGGAGCCCCCGGGGGACGCGCATCTTCGGGGCGGTGGCCCGCGAGCTCCGCGACAAGGGCTACATGAAGATCGTGTCGCTTGCGACGGAGGTGATCTGACATGCCGAGGCACATCCGCAAGGGCGATGACGTGGTGATTCTGTCCGGTGACTTCCGCGGCGCGACGGGGACGGTCGTTCGCGTGATCCCCAAGAGCGACCGCGTGGTGGTGAAGGGGCCCCGGATCCCCGGCATCACGAAGAACCTGAAGCCCACGCGGATCAACCCGCAGGGCGGGCAGGTGACGGTCGACCGGTCGTTCCACATGTCGTCGGTCTCGCCGGCGGTGGAGGGCCGCGCGTCGCGCGTGCGTTTCGAGACCCGTTCGGACGGGTCGAAGGTTCGTGTGGCGGTGCAGAAGGGGAAGGTCGTGAAGGAGCTGGGCGTGGTGCGCGGGGCGGCGTCCGCCTCCCGGAAGAAGAAGTGAGCAGAGGTCAGGGGTGATCGTCGCGGTTTCGGGAGCGGCGGTTCACGAGCAGAGCGAAGGGACGAGCGATGGCCAAAGGCAAGCCGAAGAAGGGCGATGATCACGGAGCGCCGGTTGACACCGGTCCTGCGCTCCCGCCGCGTCTGCGCGAGGCGTACCGGTCCGAGGTTCGGGCGAAGGTAGCCGAGCAGTTCGGTCTGACGAACCCGATGTCGCAGCCGCGGCTCGAGAAGATCGTGCTGAACGTGAACCTTGGCCGTCACCTGGAGGGGAACAAGATCCCGCCGGTGAAGAAGGACACGGCGATCGACACGATCCGGAAGATCACGGGCCAGAAGCCTGTGATCCTGAAGGCCAAGAAGAGCGTGTCGAACTTCAAGGTGCGCGAGGGTGCCGAGACGGCGATCATGGTGACGATCCGCCGGGAGCGGATGTGGCACTTTCTCGACCGCCTGATCAACCTGGCGATCCCGCGCATCAAGGACTTCCGCGGGCTGCCGCCCAACGCGTTCGACAAGAGCGGGAACTACGCGATGGGCCTTGTTGAGCAGGGCGTGTTCCCCGAGATCAACATGGCCGACGTGAACTTCACGCACGGGATGAACATCAACGTGGTTTTCCGGAACTCCAGCCCGGAGAAGAGCCGTTTCGTGCTGGAGCAGCTGGGGATGCCCTTCCGCAAGGACGGGAAGAAGGACGCCCGCTGAGGCGGGGCGAGGAACTGATCCATGGCGACCAAAGCCCAGGTGGCGCGTTCGAACCGCAAGCCCAAGTTCAGCACCCGCGTGGTGCGTCGGTGTGAGATCACGGGGCGCGCAAAGGGCGTGTACCGGAAGTTCCGCATCAGCCGCATCATGCTCCGCAAGCTCGCGCTGGAGGGGAAGGTCCCCGGCATGCGGAAGGCCTCCTGGTAAGCGGGGACAGGCCCCGACGCGCCCGACGACGAGACCGACGAAGAAGCAGACGACCCACGCATCGAGAGACGCATTCCATGACGATGAGCGACCCGATCGCCGACATGCTCACACGGATCCGCAACGCGGTGAACAACCGCGCCAAGACCGTCAACGTCAAGAGCAGCAACGTCTGCAAGGGCATCGCCGCGGCCCTGAAGGACGAGGGCTACATCGAGGGGTTTGATCACCTCGACGACGGGCGGCAGGGGGTGCTGCGGATCAAGCTGCGGTACGGTCCCCGGGGCGAGGTGCTGCTGACGCACCTGAAGCGCGAGTCGACCCCCGGGCGGCGCGTGTACCGCGGCGTGAACGATCTGAAGCGGCCGCTGCAGGGGCTGGGCGTTGCGATCCTCTCGACGCCCAAGGGCGTCCTGTCGGACCGCAAGTGCGTCGAGATGCGGCTGGGCGGCGAGCTGCTGGCGACGGTGTACTAAATCAAGGTCGGAGCGTCCGCAGAGGAACCGATTTCCGCGTAGCGAGATGAACCAGAGGCGCAGGCACACGGGCGACCCGACAGCGGCGTCCCGGAACCCCTCGAAGGAAACGCAGCGATGTCCAGACTCGGCAAGAAACCCATCGTCGTCCCCGCGAACGTGAAGGTGGACGTCACTCCCGAGAAGGTGTCGGTCTCTTCGGGGAACAAGACGCTGGCGCTGGCCGTTCCGGCGGGTGTGCGGGTGGCGTTCGACCAGGGGTCGCGGCATCTGAGCGTGACGATCCCTCAGGAGTCGGTCGAGGACC
Source organism: Planctomycetota bacterium (assembly GCA_033763795.1). Lineage (GTDB taxonomy): Bacteria > Planctomycetota > Phycisphaerae > Phycisphaerales > UBA1924 > JAEUIV01. The sequence goes on along the minus strand of JANRJV010000082.1, from coordinate 8,311 downwards.
GGCAGGCGCGGGCCCACTGGGGCACGACGCGTGCGCACCTCCAGAACATGGTGACGGGGGTCTCGACCGGGTTCCAGAAGCAGCTGGAGGTCGTGGGCGTCGGGTACACGGCGGTGGTGGCGGGCAAGACGCTGGACCTGAAGCTGGGGTTTGCGAACCTGATCAAGGTGCCGATCCCGATGGGGGTCGAGGTGTCGGTCGAGAAGCAGATGATCACGGTGAAGGGTGCGGACCGCCAGGCGGTGGGGCAGTTCGCGGCGGTCGTGCGGAGCAAGCGCAAGCCCGAGCCCTACAACGGCAAGGGCGTGAAGTACACGACCGAGACGATCCGTCGCAAGCAGGGCAAGGCGTTCGGCAGCTGATCCGCGCCCACGAGAGAACGGAGCGAACCATGGACAAGAACAAAGACAAAGCACTCCGCCGGCAGCGTCGGCGCATGGGGATCCGCAAGCGGGTCGAGGGGACTCCTTCGCGGCCTCGTCTGGCGGTGTACAAGAGCCTGAAGCACATGCACGCGCAGCTGATCGACGACCTGGGCGGGCGGACGATCTGCTCGGCGTCGACGACGGAGTCGCTGGAGGGTCTGAGCAAGACCGGCAACTCCGGCGCGGCGGCGATCGTGGGCAAGCTTCTGGCCGAGCGCGCGGTGAAGGCGGGGGTGACCGAGGTCGCGTTCGACCGCGGCGGCTTCCGGTTCCACGGCCGGGTGAAGGCCCTGGCGGACGCGGCGCGCAAGAACGGGCTGAAGTTCTGAGCGATCACGATTCTTTGCGATTAAGGACCCACGAGCGAGACACCATCTGACGACCGGCACCGAGCCTGGCGACAGCACGAGCGAGACCTATGGCTGAATTCATCGAAGATTCTTCGGGATCAGGACAGCTCGAGAGCACGACGATCGGCGTGTTCCGCAGCGCCGCTACCGTCAAGGGCGGCAAGCGGTTCAGCTTCGGCGCGCTGGTCGCGGTGGGCGATCGCAACGGGCGGATCGCGCTGGGGTACGCCAAGGCGAACGAGGTGCCCCCGGCGATCGAGAAGGCGCAGAAGGACGGCAAGAAGCGTCTGCAGCGCGTGACGCTGCACGGCAAGACGATCCCGCACACCGTCGAGGGGCGCTACTCCTCGTCGAAGGTGCGGCTGATCCCCGCTTCGCCCGGCACGGGCGTCATCGCCGGCGCGACGGTCCGCGCGGTGCTGGAGCTGGTGGGCGTGACCGACTGCCTGACCAAGGCGTACGGCTCGACGAACAGCAAGAACCTCGCCAAGGCGGCGCTGGACGCGCTGTCGCAGCTGCGGGCCCGCGAGCTGGTTTCCGAGCTCCGCGGCATCACGATCGAGAAGACGGACGTGGACGACCTCCTGTCGCGCGGCCAGGCGTTCATGCCGGCCAAGCGCGAGGGTGCGGTCGCCAAGGGCCCCGTCAACAAGCTGGGTCAGGAGAAGGGCCGAGGCCGGGGCGGGCCGCGCGGCGGTGGCGGCGGCGGCGGTCGTGGACCGCGCGGCGGCTTCGGCGGCCGGGGCGGTGGTGGCGGCGTCGGCGGGGGCGGGGGCGGGGGCGGCGAGTCTCCGGACGCCGGCGGCGGCGAGAGCGCCCCGCAGAGCTGAGCGGCCTTGGGCGGTGAATTGATCGACGAGCGAAACGTAGACAGACCACGACGGACGACCGGCCAGCGGGCACGCTGATCGCCGGAGCGCGCAGGAGACGCTTCCCATGATGATCCATGAAATCACCGCCCTGGCGGGCCGCTCCAAGAAGCGCAAGCGTCTGGGCCGAGGCGAGTCGAGCGGCCTGGGCAAGACCTCGGGCAAGGGTCACAAGGGCGCCCGGGCCCGTGCGGGCTACGCGCTGAAGAAGGCGTTCGAAGGCGGCCAGACGCCGTACTTCCGCCGCATCTCCAAGCGCGGCTTCTCGAACGTGAACTACCGGACGGAGTTCTGGATCGTGAACCTGGGCGACATCCTCGCGCACGCCGACTTCGCCAAGGGCGGCGTCGTGAACGCGGAGAAGCTGATCGCGGCGGGCCTGATCCGAGACACGACGCGTCCCCTGAAGGTGCTGGGTGATCTGGGCGAGGCCGGACAGAGCGGTCTGAAGGTGAAGCTGCAGATCGAAGCCGAGCGCGTGTCGGGCAAGGTCCGCGAGCTGGTGACGGGCGCGGGTGGTTCGGTGACCGAGAAGGGCACGCGTCGAGACCAGATCCGCGGCATCGACCGGAATTCCGAGGACCAGACGCCCAAGAATCTGACGAAGAAGCTTCGGCGCGGGAAGAAGAACAAGGTCTCGGCCAAGTCGAAGGGTGAGACGGGCGGCGCGAGCGCCGGCGACAAGGCCGCGGAATAAGATCAGCCGATGCTCCAAGCGCTCATCAACGTGTTCCGGATCCCGGAGCTGCGCAACAAGCTCCTGTTCACCATCGCGATGCTCGCGGTGTACAGGATCGGGTACTGGATTCCCGTGCCCGGGGTCGACCAGACGGAGCTGCAGCGGTGGGCGCAGGCGCAGGTCGCGGGCGACGCGACGGGCGTGGGGCGCATGCTGCAGTTCGTGCAGGTCTTCTCGGGCGGCTCGTTCTCGCAGTCGACGATCTTCGGCCTGGGGATCATGCCCTACATCTCGGCGGGCATCATCTTCCAGCTGCTGGCGAGCGCGTACGAGCCCCTCAAGAAGCTGCAGCAGGAAGGCCCGACCGGTCGGCAGAAGATCATGGAGTGGACGCGGTACGTCACCGTGGGCCTGTGCATCATCCAGGGGCTGGGTTGGCTGACGTTCATCAGCCGCGGCAACCTCGTCTACCCCAACTGGGCGAACAACCCGCTGTGGTGGGTGATGGCGCTGACGGCGATGACTGCGGGCTGCGTGTTCCTGATGTGGCTCGGCGAGCAGATCGACAAGTACGGCATCGGCAACGGCGTTTCGGTGATCATCGCGGCAGGCATCCTGGCGCACATGCCCAACGCGCTGTTCTACGTGGTCCAGAACTCCCCGATGCGGGAGTGGGGCTGGGTGGCGTCGATGTTCGGTCTGGACGCGGGCGAGCCGCAGATCAGCTGGATGGGCGTCATCTCGATCGTGGCGGCGTTCGTGTTCGTGGTGGCGGGGTGCGTGATCATCACGGTGGCGCAGCGGCGGATCCCGATCCAGCAGGCCAAGCACACCCGCGGCCGGAAGGTGTACGGGGGTCAGCGCTCGTACCTGCCGCTGCGTGTGAACCACGGCGGCGTGATGCCCATCATCTTCGCGTCGTCGCTGATGATGATTCCCTCGGCGGTGTTCGGGATGCTCAAGACGGCGACCGACGCGACCGGGGGTTGGACGAACGGGGTGGCGACGTTCCTCGCCGACAACCTGGTCGTCGGGCAGTACCCGTACGAACTGCTGTACATCCTGATGATCTTCTTCTTCAGCTACTTCTGGACGACGGTGCAGTTCAATCCTGAAGAGATGAGCAAGCAGCTGCGCGACCACGGGTCGTTTATCCCCGGGCTGCGCCCCGGGCCCCGTACCGAGGAGTACCTCGAGACGGTGATGGAGCGGATCACGTACGTCGGGGCGGCGTTCCTTTCGATCCTGGCGGTGGTTCCCACGATGGCGAACACGGCGCTGGGGATCGACTGGTCGGTGTCGCAGTTCCTTGGTGGCACTGGTCTGCTGATCGTGGTGTCGGTGGCGCTCGACATCGTGCAGCGCCTGGAAGCGAACCTGCTGATGCGGAACTACGCGGGCTTCCTGGGGGGCGACGACGGGAAGGGGCCGCGGATCCGCGGGCCGCGGGCGAGCTAGCGATCGGGGCGATGGGGCTTTTCCGCTCCAGGTCCGCGCGCCCGGGAGCGACGGCGCCCGCAGCGGTGCGGCTGAAGTCGCCCGCCGAGCTTGAAGTGATGTCGCGTGCGGGTCGTGCGGCGTGTGCGGCGCTGCATGATGCGTTGGCGGCGAGCCGTCCGGGCGTGTCGACGGGCGAGATCGACGCTGTCGTTGAGCGGTCGCTGCGTGGGCTTGGGGCCGAGGGGCTGTTTCGCGGGTATCGCCAGGGGGCGAGCCCGCCTTTTCCGGGAACGTGCTGCATATCGGTGAACGAGGAGATCGTTCACGGGATCCCCGGGCCGCGGGTGCTGCGGGCCGGTGATGTGGTGTCGATCGATGTGGGGCTGCGGCTGGGCGGGTGGTGCGTCGACACGGCGCGGACGCTGGTTGTCGGCGGAGAGTCCGGGATCGGGCCGGCGGCGGTCGCGCGGGAGAGTGAGCGGCTGCGGCTGGTGGAGGCGACGCGGGAGCTGCTGGAGGTGGCGATCTCGATGATGCGGCCCGGGCGGGCGTGGTCCGCGATCGCGCTGGAGCTGGAGCGGCGGGCGGAGGCGACGGGCTTCGGGCTGGTGACGGAGTATGTGGGGCATGGCGTGGGTCGCGATCTGCACGAGGGGCCCAAGGCGCCGGCGTACTGGTCGGGGTTCGCGGGTGAGGACTTTGAGCTTGTGCCGGGGCTTGTGCTGGCGGTGGAGCCCATGCTGAGCGCGGGGCGGGGCGTCAGCGACGCAGCGCGGGGAGGTCTTCCGGGGTGGCGGATGCCGGTGCGGCTGCTATCCGACGGGTGGACTGTGGTGACGGCGGACGGCTCTCCCGCGGCGCACGAGGAGCACACGGTGGCGGTGACGGCAGATGGCGCGCGGGTTCTGACGACGGCGGGAGCGTGAGCGCGGGCGAGCGGGGGCGGTGCGGGCTGCTGGCTCATGCGGGGGAGGCCCGCTATAACCTGTTTGCAGATCCCGCGTTCCGCTCGGGGACGCGCGAAGGAGAAGTATGCCGAAGCAGGAAGAAAAGTTCTCGATGGAAGCCGAGGTGCTGGACGCGCTGCCCAACGCGATGTTCCGCGTGAAGCTCGCGAACCAGCACGAGGTGCTCGCGTACGTTTCGGGGAAGATGCGGCAGCACTACATCCGCATCCTGCCGGGGGATCGGGTGACGGTCGAGCTGAGCCCGTATGACCTGACGCGGGCGCGGATCACGTACCGCCACTGAGAGGCGGCGGTCCGGGCGGCGTGGGCCCGGGCGGCGTGGGCCCGGGCGTGGGCTGGTCGTTCGGGGCGACCCTTGTTGAGACAGTGCGGAGTTCGGCGGCGCTGATGCTTGCGGCGGCGGCGATGTCGCGCGCGTCGATCTCGTCGGCGTGGCGCTGCTCGGCCTCCTCGGCGGCGCGGCGTCCGGCGGCGATGTCGACGAGGAAGGTTCCGGCAAGCCCGACGACGAAGAAGCATCCGACGAGGATGAGGCCGGCGCTCTGGCCCTGCCAGCGGGTGATCTCGCCGTAGAGCGGGGGGCCGATGACGCCGGCGAGCTTGTATCCGGTCCCCCAGAGGCCGAAGAACTCGGCGGTCTTGTGGGCGGGGGTGAGGATGCCGACGACGGCGCGGCTGGCGGGGCCCGTGACGCCCAGCCCGAGGCCGATGCCCGCGCCGACGAGCATGAGGTGCCACATGGGGGCGTTCTGTGCGGGCAGGAGCGCGGCGAGCGCGCTGGTCGCGATCCAGAGCAGCAGGGAGATCTGGACGGTGAGGCGTTGACCGATGCGGTCCTGCAGCAGGCCGCAGGCGGCGGAGCCGGCGGCGGAGATGAACGCGAGGGCGAGGACGAAGAGGATGAGCTCGCGCGTCTTGAAGTACTGGCTGGCGAGGAGCCCCGAGAAGTTGATGAACACCTGCATGCCGCAGCAGTAGACGCAGAAGACGGCGAGGAAGACCAGGAGCTGGCGGAAGCGTGCGGCGTGGGCGAAGGTGGATGAAAAGCGGAGGAGGCCCACGTTCCAGAGCCGCGCGCCGGGCGGGAGCGGTTCGGGGCGCTTCTTTTCCTTCAGGATGAGGAAGGTCGGGAGGGCGTTGAGCAGGAACCAGAACCCGGCGAAGGCAAAGACCGCGCGGAAGCCCGAGGGCGCGCCGCTGGTGACGCCCGGAAGGATGAGCGCCAACGGCAGGCAGAGGAGCGCGCCGATGTAGCCCATGGTCCAGCCGATGGCGGAGATCCGGCCGACGGTCTCGCGGGTGCTGACCTCGGGGAGGAAGGCGGCGAGGAAGTTCTCTCCCAGCATGAAGGCGATGTTGGCGAGCGCGAAGAGCGTGAGCGTGAGGGCCGGGCCTGACTGGGGGAGCAGTCCCAGGGCGACGGTGAGCGTTGCGCAGGCGACGCCCGTGATGGTGAGCATGCGCTTCTTGCGCCCGGCGAAGTCGGCGGCGGCGCCGAGGACGGGGGCGGTGAGGACGACGAGGAGGTTCGCGGCCGAGAGGCTCCAGCCGAGGGCTCGGGCGGCGTCGTCCTTGTTTCCGGCGAAGAGGACGGCGGTGAGATAGATCGGGAGGAAGAGGGTGACGACCAGCAGGGTGAACGACTGGTTGGCCAGGTCGTACATGCCCCAGGCCCAGACCTGGCGCGCGTTGGGCAGACCGTGGAAGGGATTGAGTTTCATGGCGGGGGAGGCGTTCCACCGAGGCGGTCGAGTCGGCTCGGGAACGAGCGGCGTGAGCCTAGCAGAGGCGATTGGGCCCGGGTACGCTGGACCGGATCGTTCGAGCGACCGGGCAGACGAGTCTTCCCCGTGGGCACTGAACCCCAGCCACGCAAGCCCCTGTATCCGCCGGCGCCGCCGGAGCCTGTCGACACGCGAGCGGAGACGGTGCTGTCATCGCCCGAGCTGCGCGAGCCGCGGCCCAAGACCGAGGCGCTGCCCCCGCCGCGCGAGACGACGGGGTTCAGCGCGAGCTCGCTGGCGGGGTCCGACTCGCGCCCGATGGACCCGGAGTCGGCGGACAACCTGCTCGCGCATCTGGTGATCGACCGGGGGCTGGCGACGCTGGAAGAGGTCGCGGCGTGCCGGGAGAAGACCAAGGGGACGGGGATCTTCGGGCGCAAGCGGACGCTGGCGCAGTCGCTGGTCGACATGCGGGCGATCACGCCCAACCAGCTTGCGCGGCTGGAGAAGCTGATCGAGACGCAGCGCTCGGGCAAGACGATCCCCGGGTTCAAGATGCTGGGCAAGCTGGGGAAGGGGACGAGCGCGACGGTGTACAAGGCGCGGCAGCTGAACCTGGACCGCCTGGTGGCGATCAAGGTGCTGCCGGCGTCGGCGATGCGCTCCGAGAAGATCGTGCAGCAGTTCTACGCGGAGGGGCGTGCGGCGGCGCAGCTCAATCATCCGAACATCGTGCAGGCGTTCGACGTGGGGCACTGGGGCGATTTCCACTATTTCGTGATGGAGTTCGTCGAGGGCAAGACGGTCCACGAGATGCTGCAGGAGCGGGTGATGCTGAGCGCGGAGGAGGCGCTGGACATCACGATCGCGGTTGCGGAGGCGCTGAGGCACGCGCACGAGCGGGGCTTCGTGCACCGGGATGTGAAGCCCAAGAACATCATTCTCGATCCCAAGGGAACGCCCAAGCTGGCGGACCTGGGGCTGGCGCGGGCGATCGCGGACCGCGAGGCCGGGCTGGCGGAGAAGGGTCACGCGCTGGGCACGCCTTACTACATCTCGCCCGAGCAGGTTCGGGGCGAGATCGAGATCGGTCCCCCGGCGGACATCTATTCGCTGGGGGCGACGTTCTTCCACATGCTGACGGGCGTGCCGCCTTTCACCGGGAACGATGCGCGCGAGGTGATGAACAAGCATCTGCACGAGAAGGCGCGGTCGCCCCTGGACGCGGCGCCGGCCACGCCGCCCGGGCTCGGGGAGGTGGTCGAGAAGATGCTGCACAAGGCGCCGCACGAGCGGTACCCCGACTGCGAGCTGCTGCTGCTGGACCTGCGGGCGTGGAAAGCGGTGTTCACGCTGCAGCGCGGCGAGGTCGAGTCGGGCCGGGGCGGCTGAGCGGCTGAGCGGTTGAGCGACGTGCGTGGCCGAGCGGTTGCCCCGTTTGGCGGCTTTGCCTGCTTCGACATGACGCTGCCCCTGTCGCAGCCGACCCCCGAAGAGCGGGCGGCGTTTTTGTTTGTGAACAGCGCCGGTTCGCGGGGGCGGCGTCGCTGACCCCGGTGGATGCTTCGATCGCGGACGGCCGCCCTGAACAGAGGCGACGCGAGACGGAGCGAAAACGTAGAAACCACCCTCGAAAGGAGTTGCCTCATGCGTCGCTCAATGGTTCTCTCGCTGGTCGCGGGTCTCGCGGGTCTGATCGCGCCGGTTGCTTCCGGGCAGATCGCTCTGCCGCTGGTGACCTGGAAGTACGCGCAGCCCTACACGTTCAACCTCTCGTCGCATCCCTCGGTGGTGCGCGACTGCCAGGGCTCGCCCGTCCAGTTCGCTCCGGTGGCGATGGACGACTGGATCTGCAC
>JANRJV010000081.1:0-13177 GCA_033763795.1 Planctomycetota bacterium | reverse complement strand
GGGCGAGCCGAAGGACTTCTCGAGGATGACGACGCGGCCCGAGGGTCCCAGCGTGACCTTGACGGCGGCGGCGAGCTTCTGGACGCCGCGGAGGATTCGTTCGCGTGCGTCGGTGTCGAAGGCGATCATCTTTGCTGCCATTGGAGTGTTCCTTGTGTTGCGGGTGTGATGTTCGTGGGGGGTGTGGGGCGTGCCGGCGGGCGGTTTGGCGCCGGGCGGGTCAGCCGATGCTGAGCCAGGCGACCTTCTCGGCGTCGATGATGTAGATGGACTTGCCGTCGGTGACCTTGATGAGGTGGTCGTCTTCGTCGGGGATGAGCATGGCACGCCTGATTGTCAGCATGTTCTGCCCGGGCCAGTGCGAGCTGTGTACGTTGACGAGCACGACGGTGAGGTCGCGTTCGGCGTTGAGCTCTCGGAGGGCGGAACGGAGCTGTTCGTTGGTCATTCGTGCGGTCCCTGGCGTGGTCGGGGGGCCGCGGTCATTCGTCGATGACGGCGAGGATGTCCGTCTCGGACATGATGAGGAGCGTGTCCTTGTCGAGCTTGACCTCGGAGCCGGCGTAGCTGGAGAAGAGGACCTTGTCGCCCTTCTTGACGGAGAGGGGGATGCGTTCGCCGGTCTCGGAATTGACGGCGCCGGTGCCGACGGCCTGGACGGTGCCGGTCTTGGGCTTGTCCTTGGCGCTCTCGGGGAGGTAGATGCCGCTCTCGGTCTTGTCGCCGGCTTCGTCGCGCTTGACGAGGATCTTGTCACCCAGGGGACGGACTTTCATGGCCATGGTTCGGTTGCTCCTTCGATTGACAGGCGGGCCGGCGCACGCTGCGCGGGCCGGCACGGGACTCGATTGCGATCAACTGCTGCATGAGGGCCAGCGGCCCAGGTAGTGCTTGCACAGAATGCGGCGCATGACCTCGAGGGCGGTCTCGATGTGGACGGGGCGCTCGAGGACGGCGAAGGCACCGGCTTCGAGGACGCTGGCGAGGGTGCGTGCGTCCTCGCGCCTGGTGCGCGACTGCTTGATGACGACGGTGGGGGGCGGCGTGGGGAGGCGGTTGAGCAGTTCGAGGAGGCGCGGGCCGCCTTCCTCGACTCCCGGGCCGGCGGCGGCGGAATCGAGCGGGAGCGAGAGGTCGACGACGGCGATGTGGACGTTGGTGGTGCGGAGGAGGGTCGAGGCTTCCCGGCCGCTGCGGACGCGGTGGGTCTGGACGCCCATGGGCTCGAGGAGGCGGGGGAGGGCGTCGGCCCATCCCTCGTCGCGCCAGGCGACGGGCCCCGCCGCGGAAAGCAGCAGGTTCAGCCGACCGCCGGGCTGTCCCTGGGCGGGATCAGGGGCGTCGGGGGCGGAAGGTGGGCGCGGCGCGTACATGCACCGTGGGATGAGCAAGGGGTGCGCCCGCGGGGCGGGGGCCGAAGTGCGGGGATTTCAAGGGTTTATGGCGGCTGGTCCGCTGCGGAGGACTGCCAGAGGGCTTCGGACGCGGGGCGTGGGGGTGCCAGAGTGGCAGGCGGGGACGGGGTGGCGATCGAGCGCCCGAACGAAAGCGGGGGAGCCTTGTGGGCTCCCCCGCGGGGTCAGCTCAGGATGTGGAAGGTTGGGTTAGTTGCAGGAGAGGCCGGCGGTGTTGAAGAACTGGAGAACGCGGGTGATGTCGGAGAAGTTGACCGAGCCGTCGGCGTTGGCGTCGCCGAAGGCGGGCGGGCTCTGGACGCCGGGGTTGGTGTTGAAGACCTGGAGGACGCCCGTGATGTCGGAGAAGTTGACGATGCCGTCACGGTTGGCGTCGCCGTCGAGGACGGGCGCGGTGCAGTTGGGGCCTGGGGCGACGGGGACGGGGTAGCCGACGTACTGGGGGCCGGCGATGGCGGCGAGGTTGACGTCGCGGGGCTCGCCCAGGTCATCGACGCAGGCGTGCTGGAGGAACTGGTTGGAGACGTTTCCGTGTCCGGGGCCGTTGAGGAAGACGGTGAAGTTGAGCTGGGAGGTGCCGTTGATGTAGGGGTTGCCGGGGCCGAAGCCCAGGTCGGCGAGGTTGATGGCGATCTCGAGGCCCGTGGTGACGGTGGCGGGATCGCTGGAGGGGGAGCCGGGGCAGAAGTAGTGGCGGCCGCCGGGGACGCCGCCCGTGTTGTTGTTGGCGAGTGCGGCGGCGGTGATGTCCTCGGGCTGATCGCCGCCTGTGAATGCGGAGCCGAAGGAGTCGAAGGGATCGTTGACGACGATGCCGAAGTAGCGGTCGGCCTCGTTGGGCAGCGGTCCGACGGGGTCGGAGACGGTGCGGAGGCGGGCGTAGTTGCCGAAGAGGTTGACCTGATTGAGGGCCGAGTCGTAGTCGTTTGCGCGGAAGGTGAAGTAGTAGTCGGCGGTGAAGCCGTCGTCGAAGCGGAAGCCTTCGTTGACGGTGGCGCCCATGCCGTCGAGGACGGGGCCGCCCATGCGGTTGAGTGCGCCGAAGTCAGTGTCGGGGTTGCCGGCGTAGAGGGGGTCCTGGGGCGAACGGGTGTCGAAGATCAGTCGGTTCTGGCCCTGGTTGGGGACGGTGTCGAAGAAGAGCTCGAGGTTGGTGGCGTTGGGCTCGAAGTTTCCGGCGAAGAACATGTAGAGGGTTCCGCCGCCGTTGCCGTCGGAGACGGTGCGGAGGTAGACGGCGTCGAGTTCCGAGCCGTTGGCGTTGACGGTGCGGATGGCGCCGGGGGGATTGGCTCCCGGGAGGTCGTTGTTGCCGAAGCCTTCGCGGCCGATGACGGTTCCTGTGACGGGGGGCGTGTTGGCGGGCTTGTCGCCGCCGCCGAAGCGGCCGCCGTAGCCGCCGCCGTCGGTGAGGAGCTGGATGCCGTCGGCGAAGTGGCGTGCGACGCTGAGGTTGGTGTCGAAGCCCAGGGTGTAGCTGATGGCGTAGTCGGCGTCGAAGTTCTCGTCGAACTCGAAGCCGTCGACTCCGCCGAGCCCGGTGTTGAAGCGGTTGCCGTCGATGCTGGCGTTATCGCCGCGGATGTCGTTCTGTCCGCCTGCGGCGGTGTCGAAGAAGAGGACGAGCTTGTTGAAGTCGTGGAGGTTTCCGGTGACGAGGCCGTAGAGGGTGGGGGCGTTGTTGTTGGAGGGGTCGCGGGCGACATAGAAGTAGACGGAGTTGAGCTCCGAGCCGTTGGAGCGGTTGGGCCCGGGGGTGAAGGTGGGGGTGGCGATGGAGTCGCCGAAGGCGGTGGCGTTGGTGGTGTTGACCCAGAGGGGCGAGCCGTAGGACGCGGCCTCGGCGGGGTCGAGTCGGCCGTTGATGGCGACTCCGCCGGGCTGGGCCGCGGGGTTGGCGGGGACATTGACGGAGACGAACTGGTTGCCGTCCCAGTCCTTGAAGTTCACGTTCTGAGCCGGGGCGGCGAGGTTGTTGGGATCGGGGTTTCCGGCGCTGGTGAGGCCGCCGATGGCCTGGTTGGACATGAAGTCGAAGTTGAAGCCGATGATGGCGCCGGCGATGTCGATGGTGCCGGCCTGACCGACGGGGTAGCCGATTCCTTCGAGGTTGATCTTGAACTCGAAGCCCGTGGTGACTCCCGCGGCGGGTGTGACGTCGGGCTGCGAGCCGGAGCCCGGCGAGTTGATTCGTCCGCCGACGCCGCCCGAGTTGGGGACGTTGTCGGAGTTGGAGTTATCGATGTCGCAGACGAAGCCGTCGACCGGGGGCGTGGGGAGTCCCGGGAGGTCGAACTGTCCGGGGGTTCCGGGGACGTCGAGGCAGATGCCTTCACCGGCGAAGCCCGCGGTGCCGCCGCCGTTGGTCAGGAGGACCGAGGCGTCGACGAAGATGCGACCCTCGGCCGGTGGCGGGTTGCCCGGATAGCCGGTGGTGACGCTGATCCAGTAGTCGGGCCGGAAGCCGGTGTCGAAGGTGAGGCCCGGTCCGTCGGGGCCGCCGGCGGTGTTGGGGTTGTTGGCGTCCTTGGCGCCCATGCGGTTGAGGCCGTTGAAGGAGACGTCGGCGTTGTTGCCGAGCAGGGGGTTCTGGCCCTGATTGGCGATGTAGTCAAAGAAGAGCTCGAGCTTGTTGAAGTTGGTTTCGAGGTTGCCGGCTACGTGGAAGACGAGCCAGTCGTCGTTGGGGTTGCCGGCGGTGCCGTTGTTCCAGATGTAGGCGGAGACGCCGGTGATTTCCGAGCCGTTGGCGCGGTTGCGGTCGGCGGGGTTGAGGTTGGAGGATCCGAAGGCGGTGCCGACGGTGGTGTGGGGCAGGTTGACGTACCCGGCCTCGTTGCGCACGCCGTCGATGACGGGGGCGACGGCGGAGCGGATGGTGGTCGAGACGCGGACGAACTGGTCGCCCTGGAGGTTGGCAAAGTTGACGTTGCGGACCTCGCCGAGGTTCCCGGGGTCGTTGAGGAGGCCGCCGATAACCTGGTTGGAGACGAAGTCGTGGCCCGAGCCGTTGACGAACCCGGCGACGAGGATCTCGGGCGGGAGGGAGGTGATGCCCAGGTCCGAGAGGCGGAGCCTGAACTCGGTGCCCGTGACGACGGTGGCGGGGTCGCTCTCGTCGGGAGCGGAGGTGGTTCCGGTGATGAGGTAGGCGCCCTTTCCGCCGACGTTCGACTGGTCGGACTGGAAGGTCATGTTGACGCGCGGGGCGTTCTCGAAGCTGATGACGGTGGAGCGCTGGGTTGCGAGGGGCGCGCCGTAGGGGTTGGTGTTGGCCGGGAACTGATTCCGGCGGCCGTCGACCGTGACCTGCGCAGAAGCTGCGCCGGCGGCGGCGAGCACGCAGAGGGCGGCCAGCCGATGGACATGGATGGACTTCATACGGTTCTCTCTCAAGGGTGCGGCGTGGAGGGACAACGGTTCTCGCTGCGCTTCCGATGGACCGTTCGGACGACTGAGCGAGGCAGTTCGCCGAGCGGAGCCGGACGTTCGAATCCGGCGGCTGCGTAAACCGTTTTACCCCGGAAGGTGTTCGCGGCCCGAGACCCGAGAACCGACCTCTGTGACTGAGGGCGGCGGCGCCTCGAACGTTCAGAGGCGCAAGTCGGGACGATCAGCGAAAACCCACCAGTAAAATGGTTTACCTCACCTTCAAGATACTCCGCTGCGTGGGGCGGGCAACCGAGACGCGACAGTTTTCGCCCCACGCCGAAGTCGGCCGGCCCGGGAACCACTGGGCGAGCACCCAAAAAACGGGATCTGTTAGGAATCGTGGCCGCGGTCGCGTCGCTGGGCCTTGGTTCGGCCCCGGGCCTTCTTGTCGTCGACGCGGCGGCGCTGGCTGGACTTGGTGGGCTTGGTCTTGACGCGGAGCTTGGGGACGACGAGGGCCCGGACGAGGAGCTCGCGGAGGCGCTCGACGGCGAGAGCGCGGTTCTGATGCTGGCTGCGCGAGTCCTCGGCGATGAGGACCAGTTCACCTTCATCATTGATGCGGCGGCCGGCGAGGGCGCGCAGGCGGCCCAGCGCGGCGGCGCTGAGGGGGATGTCGGCCAGGCGAACGCGGAGCTCGATCCGGGAGCTGACCTTGTTGACGTTCTGGCCCCCGGGGCCCGAGCTGCGCGAGGCGGTGAAGCGGAGGGCGGCGTCGGGCACGACGCGTCCGGGGGCGAACTCGACGCCGCCGAGGGGAGCGGGGCTTGGCGCGGGCGGATCGCCTGATGCGTGTGTGAGGTCGGGCGGCGTCATGGGACGTTCAAACGGTACTCCGGATGCGGCGGCGGGTCGTGTAGTCTTGGCGACGGGCCGAGCAGGACCGAATTCCCGGAGCGTGACGATGCGGACGAAGGCTTGGTGGCTCGCGGCGGCGGCGCATGTCGGACTTCTGGCGGGGGCCGCGGCGGGGCGGCAGGCTGACGCCGGGGCTGAGGAGCGAGCCGAGGCGCCGGCGGCTTCGTCGGCGTCGTGGGACGGGGAGCCCGGGCCCGCGCGGGAGGTGTGGGATCGCTGGACGATCCGCTTCGAGGCGGCGGCGTGGGCGCCGGCGCTGGCGGGCGATGCGACGCTGCCGGGCGGGACGAGCGTGGACGTCGAGGACATCGACGCGGACGAGAACGAGATCGAGCCGACGGGCCGGGCGCTGATCCGGGGCGGGAAGTGGTCGTTCATGTTCCGCGGGTTCGGGTTCTCGTTCGACGATGAGGGCCGGGCCGGCGCGTCGTTCGATGCGAGCGATGAGATCTCGTTCGTGCGGGGCGATGCGGTCGACGCGGCGATCGACATCCAGGGGTTCGATCTGACGGCGGGGTACACGGTGCTGACGCCCATCGATGATGTTGAGCGGGACGTGCGCGTCGCGTTCGATCTGTACGCGGGCGCGCGGCTGCACACGCTGGACCTTTCGATCGGCGTGCCGGGCGGTGAGGCGGCGCAGGACGACGGCGTGTGGGTCGAGCCGATCGGGGGCGTGCGCGTGGCGGTCGACCTGCCGCACGAGTTCGGATTCGACCTGACGCTTGACGGCGGCGGCTTCCCGGGGTCGGATGCGTCGTCGTATTCGTGGGACGTGACGGTGGCGTTCCGCTGGATGTTCCTGGGGCAGGGGGTGGGGGGGCTGGAGATCGGCTTCCGCCACCTGCGCATGAACCTGGAGGACGGCGACGCCGAGGCGCTGGAGTTCGACGGGGCGCTTGCGGGGCTCTTCGGCGGGATCGTTATCCGGTTCTAAGCGCCGGGGCGAGAGGCTTCTTGGGCAAATCCCTTGCTTCCGCGTGCGGCACATGTACTTTGGCTGTCGTGCGCGCCGTTTCGTGAGACGCTCGCTCTCGTCGCGGGGAGCCAGAGGGAGATTCGCAGATGAACGTGGCGAAGAGAGTCTGCAAAGCTGTCGGTCTGGTGGTGCTGATCGCCGCGGGGGCCGGCGCCGAGGAACAGAGCGTTCGCCAGAGGATCGGCGACGGATCCGGCGAGCGGCGGCCGATGGTCGCGGGGGATCGAGGAGTCGCGGGGACGCTGGTATGGGACCAGGGAACGCCGGATCTATCTGACGGGGTCAATGTCGGGGTCTACCGCTGTTACGAGGATTTTCAGCTCGCCGATGCCCGGCGTCTGCTCAGGGTGCGCTTCTGGACACTGGAAGAGAATCCTTCGCCCTTCGCGGGCGAGGCGGTGGTGTCGTTCTATGCGGACAGCGGGTCGGGGCCGGGCGCTCTGCTGGCGTGGCAGACGGTGGGCCTGTCGCGCACGGCGACGGGGCGCGGCGCCTTCAACCTTCTCGAGTGGGAGAACTCCGCATCGTTGAACACGACGCTCCCGGCCGGGTCATACTTCATCTCGATCAGCATGGACCCGACGTGCACGCAGGGCTCTTTGTACTGGGAATCAAGCGGTCCGGGCGTGACGTACGTTTCGACGGTCGCGGAGAACTGTGCTTCCCCGGCCCAAGCGGTCGAAGCCTCCAACGTCGCGTTCCAACTGTTCGGTGAGGCGTCCTGTCCAAGGGCGGAGCCCGCGAGCAACCCGTTGCCGACCACCGGCGCATCGGCAGTGCCGCTGACCGCCCAGCTGGCGTGGAACAATCCGGGCGGTCTCGGGACGCTTCCCGACGGTGGATTCGAGTCCGCGTCGTTCGACCGGCGACACTTCGGCGTCGAGCGCTCGTCGGACGTTGTCTTCTCGACCGCGCCGCCGAACGCCATAGGCGGCGACGATATGAGTTACTTCCGGCAGGCGGACGATTTCATTCTCGCGAAGGACACGCTGCTCACGCGGGTGCGCTTCTGGACCACCGAGTTTGAGCCGTGGGACGGAACGGTGGAGGTGATGTTCCACGCGGATAACGGCGGCGCGATCGGCGGCGTGAGCGCGACACCAGCGGTGATCGCGGTGGACCGGGCTCAGTTCGGGGCGGAAACCTACGCGTTCGAGTACACGGTGACGATCTCGCCCACTCTTTTGCCGGCCGGCCGGGGCTGGCTGAGCCTGCATATGAGCGCTGATTGCGCGACCCTCGACAATATCTACTGGACGTATAGCGACGCGGCGCCGTTCGGCTCGCTTTCATCGAGCGCGCTCGGTTGCGGCGCGTTCTACCAGCTATTCAGCGAGCACGCGTTCGAGCTGATCGGATCGCTGGCGCGCTGCCAGGAGTCGTACGAAGTGTACTACCGTCCGGCGAGCAGCCCGTTCCCATTCACGATCCTGTGTGAGACGACGGACCCGGTGTGCCTGGTGGAGAACCTCGCCTGCGGGCAGCAGTACGAGTGGTTTGTCGCGACGCGCGGCGGCAACGGTGACTACGTCGCGGGCCCCGTCTGGACGTTCACGACGCGGCCCTGCTGCTGCGAGGGCGACGCCGACGGGAGCGGCGAGGTGAACTTCGTCGACATCGTGACGGTGCTGCGCAACTGGCTGAAGGTCTGCCCGCAGTAACCCGCAGGTCGTCACAGAAGCACTGCAGCGATGTTCCAGGGGCTCGGCACGGTTGTCCCGGGCCCTTTTTCCCGTGCGGCGAGTGGGGAGGCGGGTCACCCGGGGCTGCGCGGGGAGCGGGGCCGGGGCGCTTCCTTCCCAAAACACCTTGCTTCCAGTTGATGGGGGTGTACCTTATTGAGGTGCCCGCTTCTTCGTGAAGTGCCGGCCGTGATCGTGCAGGGAGTCAGAAGGGAGAAATTGAATGAACTCGTGTGCCAGGATCTGGATGGCTGTCGGTGTGGGCGTGCTGGCCGCGGGCGCGGCGGGCGCAGCCCCGGATGCGCGGAAGATCGGCGGGACCTCGGGCGAGCCCCAGCCGCTGGTCGCGGGGGATCGTGGAGGGAGCGGGGTGCTGCTGTGGGACCAGGGGACGCCCGATCTGCAGGCGGCTTTCAACATCGGATCCTACAGGACGTATGACGATTTCCAGCTTGCGCAGAGCACGCGTCTGACGCAGATGCGTTTCTGGACGGTCGAGACCAATCCTTCGCCCTTCGCGGGCACGGCGGTCATTTCGTTCTATGAAGACGCGGGCGCGGGCCCGGGCGCGCTCGTTGCGTC
The DNA here is from genome assembly GCA_033763795.1 of Planctomycetota bacterium. Taxonomy (GTDB): domain Bacteria; phylum Planctomycetota; class Phycisphaerae; order Phycisphaerales; family UBA1924; genus JAEUIV01. Next base: position 4,229 of record JANRJV010000081.1, on the reverse strand, counting down.
CGAAAGCGTCGGTCTGTCGCGTGCCCCGACGGGCCGGGATCTCGTCGGGTTTCCGGAATGGGACAACACCGCTTCGATCAACACCGTGCTGGGCGCGGGGACGTACTTCGTGTCGGTGAGCCTGGCGCCAGCGTGCGACATCGGGTTCGCGCTCTTCTGGGTAACGAGCGGGCCGGGCTCGTTGCACCAGTCGACGGTCCAGTTCAACTGCGCCTCGCCCACCGCGACCGAAGCGGACAACCTCGCGTTCCAGCTCTACGGTGAGCCGGCGTGCCCCTCCGCGGAGCCGGCGAACAATCCGCTGCCCCAGACCGGGTCGACGGGCGTGCCTCTGACGACCGAGCTTTCATGGAACAACCCGTGCAACCTGAGTGAGTTTGCCAACGGCGGATTCGAGAGCGGAACGTTCGACCAGTGGTCGGCGGAGACGTTCATCCCGCCTTCGGGCAGCGAGCTGAGCCCGCTGGCCGTGGTGAGCGGGGGCGGGTACTTCGGCGGCTTCCCGGCGGAGGGCCTGTATTACGCGACGCACGGGTTCGACGGGTCGGCGGGCGTGCGGTACGACCTGTACCGCGACATGTTCATCCCGCCGGGGACGCCGACGGCGGTGCTGAGCTGGCGGGATCGGATTCAGTGGGATCTCGTGACTTTCTGCGCGGGATGCAGCCTTTCGCGCGAGTATCGCGTGACGCTTGAGCCCTCCGGCGGCGGGCCGACGCTCGAGACGCTGCTCTCGATCGATCTGGCGCCCAACACGTCGGGCGACACGGGGTACGTGACGCACCAGATCGATCTGGCGGCGCTCGGCTACGCGGGCCAGGCGGTGCGCATCCGCTTCAGCCACTTCATCCCGGAAGAGTTCACGGGTCCCGCGCAGTTCGATCTGGACGACGTGCAGCTTGACTGCGAAGGCGTCGGCGTGCCGCTGCCCGCGGCGCGGCCGGGGGCGCTGGCCGCTTCGAGCGCCGCGTTCGCGGCGAAGCAGGAGGCGTACGCGGCGGTGAAGCGCGGCGAGTTCCGCACGCCCGCCGACGCGCTGGCGAGCGGCGAGTTCGCTCCGCCGGCGAGCGCCAGCGCGCTGGTGCGACCCGAGGGCGTCGAGGCGCCCGCGATCGCCTTCGAGCGCGGAGCGGGAGCGCTCTTTTCGACCTCGCCTCCGGACTTCAACTTCGGCAATGAGATGACCCTCTGGCAGCAGGCGAACGATTTCACGCTCGCGAGCGAGTCGCTGATCAACCGGATCCGCTTCTGGACGTTCGAGACCGGGACCTGGGACGGGACGGTGGAGGTTGCCTTCCACGCGGACGCCGGCGGCGCCATCGGGGCCGTGACTGTGACTCCCTTCGTGGCTTCGGTGACCCGGACCGCCGTCGGATCGATCGCGTTTGAGTACACGGTCCAGATCCAGCCCACGCTGCTGCCCGCGGGCCGGGGCTGGCTGAGGCTGCACCTCAGCGGCGACTGCGCGACGCGGGATGAGATCTACTGGGCGAGCGCGGGCTCGCCGTACGGTTCGGGGTCATCTGAGGCGTTCGAGTGCGTCACGTTCCTGTCGATCGGCAGCGAGCACGCCTTCGAGCTCTTTGGAACGCCGGCTGATTGCGGCGAGTCCTACCAGGTGTACTACCGGCCCGCGGGCAGCCCGTTCGGCTTCGCCCTCTTGTGCGAGACCACCGCGACGCAGTGCGGGGCCAACCTGGCGTGCGGCCAGACCTACGAGTGGCTCGTCGCGACGCGCGGGCCGCTGGGCGAGATCGTGTACTCCGATATTTGGACGTTCACGACGCGGGACTGCTGCTGCGAAGGCGACGCCGACGGCAGCGGCGAGGTCAATTTCGTGGACATCGTGACGGTGCTGCGCAACTGGCTGAAGGTCTGCCCGCAGTAATGGCGGGCTGAGATCGGTACGAAGTTTCAGGGGCTCGGGACGGTTGTCCCGGGCCCTTTTTCATGCGCGGCGGGGGCGGGCCGCGCCGATACGATGGCCGGCATGCGGATCATCAGCGGCGAGTTCAAGGGGCGGCGTCTGGCGGCGCCGGCGGGGACGGAGAAGACGCGCCCGCTCCCCGACCGCGTGCGGACGGCGCTCTTCAACATGCTGGTGGGGCATTTCGAGGGGAACGCGTTCTTCGACGCGTTCGCGGGCACGGGCAGCTTCGGGCTGGAGGCGATCAGCCGGGGCGCGGCGCGGTGCGTGTTCGTGGAGCGTGACCGCGACGTGTTCGGCGTGCTGAAGCGGAACATCGAGCACGTGGGCGCGGGCGCGCGGGCCGAGGCGTTCCTGGGCGACGCGCTGGGGGCGGGGGCGCTCTCCAAGTGTCCGAGGCCGGTGCACGTGGTGATGTTCGATCCGCCCTACGCGCTGATCGAGGACCAGGCGACGCGGCCCCGGGCGTTCCAGCAGTTCACGAGGCTGGCGCAGCTGCTGGACGACACGGGGTTCGCGATTCTGCGCACGCCCTGGCCCCTCGTCGATCACGTGGAGCGTGCGGGCGCGCCCGGGACGTTCGACAAGGTGCCCGTGAGCCTCCGGCTGGAGGGGGTGCGGGGTCCCGAGTCGCACGTGTACGGGAGCACGGCTGTGCACTGGTACATGAAGGAGACGGCGTGAGCGAGCGGGGCGAGGGCGGGTCGACCGCGGGCGCGGCCGGCGCGGCGGCGGCGCCGGCGTGGATGGGCCGGCTGCGCGGGCGGTTCGTGGTGTTCGAGGGTCCCGACGGCTCGGGCAAGAGCACGCAGCTCCGGCGGCTGACGGGGCTGGTTCAGTCGGCGGGCGTGCCGCTGTGCGAGGTGCGCGAGCCGGGGGGCACGCCCGTGGGCGAGCGGGTCCGCGCGATCCTGCTTGATCCGATTCACGACGAGATGAGCCTGCGGTGCGAGATGCTGCTGTACATGGCGAGCCGCGCGCAGCTGGTGGAGCAGCGGATCCGCCCGGCGCTGGCGCGGGGGGAGATGGTGCTGGCGGACCGGTTCGTGTCGAGCACGCTGGCCTACCAGGGGGCCGCGGGCGGGCTTCCCGAGAGCGAGATCCGCGCGGTGGCGGACGCGGCGTGCGGCCGGCGGGGCGCGCCCGGCGCGTGCTGGCCCGACCTGGTGGTGATCTTCGACGTCGATGAGCGGACGGCGCGGGGGCGGCTGTCGCCCCTGCTGGACCGGATCGAGCAGCGGAGCGAGGAGTTTCATCGACGGGTGCGCGCGGGGTACCTGGCCCAGGCCGCGGCGGACCCGGCGCATCACCTGGTCGTCGACGCTTCGCGATGCGAGGATGAAGTGACGGCGGCGATGCTGGAGGGGCTGCGATCCCGGCTGGCGAGTGGGTGATCGGCGGCGCGGCGCGCGGCGGCGCGGGCGAGAGAAGTGCAAGGCGCGCGGGGCGGGGCGGGTAGGCTTTGCGTCGTGAGCGACCCAGCCGAACGTTCCGCGTCCGCGTCTGAAGGTGGATCCCCGGCTGCGCCGAGCGCGGCGGGGGGCCCGGCCGAGGGCCCAGCCGAACGCGCGGCGGCGGGCGGCGCGGGGGCGATGAGCCTCGGCTCGGTGGTGAAGAAGCTGGGGCCGACGTCGGTGCTGGCGGTGATGGCGCTGGTGCTGCCGCCCTTGGGCGGGTTCCTGGTGATCGGGTTCATGGACACGATCGCGACGTGGCTGGAGAGCCACCGAGCGGCGGGGCCCTGGATCTATGCGGGGGCGTTCGCGGTGCTGGCGGGGCTGGCGCTGCTGCCGACGTATGCGCAGGCGATCCTGGGCGGGTGGGCGTTCGGGCTGGCGGTGGGGTATCCGGCGGCGCTGGCGGGGTTCACGGGGGCGGCGCTGCTGGGCTACGCGGTGGCGCGGCCGACGGCGGGCGAGCGCGTGACGAAGCTGATCGACGAGCAGCCCAAGTGGGCCGCGGTGCGCGACGCGCTGCTGCCCGAGGCGTCGCACGGCCGGTCGCACGGCTTCTGGCGCACGCTGGGGATCGTGACGCTGCTGAGGCTGCCGCCCAACTCTCCCTTCGCGATCACGAACCTGCTGCTGGCGTCGGTGCGCGTGCCGCTGCACATCTACATCATCGGGACGGTGCTGGGGATGGCGCCGCGGACGTTCGTGGCGGTGTGGCTGGGGGCGACGCTGCACCAGCAGTTCACGAGCATCCGCGAGGGGCTGGACGCGAAGAAGCCCTGGTGGCTGCTGGCGGCGGGCTTCGTGGTGACGCTGCTGGTGCTGGGCGTGATCGGCGCGATCGCGAACAA
>JANRJV010000080.1:0-17311 GCA_033763795.1 Planctomycetota bacterium | reverse complement strand
GCGAGGCCCGCGAGAGCGGCGACAACCACGATGCTGCTGGAATTCTTCACTTCAACTCTCCTCTGCGAAACTCTCTGTTCATGCGGCCCGAACCGCCGCTCTCGATCAGACGGAACCCCCGTCGTCTCTCTTCGAACTCCGGGCGGTGCACAACCGCCGGTCTTTGTCGAACCCTCACGCGCGCGGCGCGGATACACCGCCACCGCGAGACGCGTTCACACACCACGAGTTCCGTTGCGTGCCGCCTTGCGACGGCTCTTGGATCGGGCTGCCGCTCCCGCCTCCGATTTCCACGGGTTTCCCCGCGAAAACGTCCCTGCGACGACGGAAGACACCAGACCAACCCGAGACCCCCGGAACTCCAATCTCTGCAACACAACGTCTCGAAATGTCCGCAAACACAAGCGAGCAGTCTGGGGGATCTCCCAGAGCTACTCCTTCACAGGACAAACTACAACAATTTGATGGCTGTGCAAGGCCGAGGTCGGTTCGGAACCGCCATTTGACGCGGTTTGAACCAAACTCCGAACTCCACCTCAGCCATCTTTCCCCCTTTTTCAGGGATATACCCCAAAATGAAAGCCGAGCCGGCGACTGCCAGCTCGGATAGGGATCTATTCGGTCCACTGTCAGGGGGAACACCGAAGCCGTTCGGGGCAACTGCCGACGAGCTTCAGAGCGTGCGGGTCCGCCGCGTGCCGACCACGGCGAGCCCGGCGAGGGCCATGCCCGTGGCCCCGGGCAGCGGGATGAGCGTCAGGAAGTCCTGCACGGTGTCGTCGATGACCACGCCGTTCGCGTTGCGCTGCACGTTGTTGAGGGCGCGCACGTTGCCGATGCTGTTGGGACCCCACTGGGTGTGCCAGGAGCCGCCCGGAGCGACCGCGGCGTTGGCGAGCGCGACGAAGGCGTTGTTGGCGCCGCCCGACTCGCCCTCGATGAACCAGAAGGCCTGCTGCAGCGCGACGGCGGAGGCCTCGCGGCCGGCGCCGCTGGCGTAGTTGTAACCCTGCAGCGTGCCGTGACGGAACGCGGTGTAGAGGAACGCCGTGCGCGCGTCGATCGGGTCGCCCTGGTCGGTGTTGGCGCCGCCGAAGTTGGCGATCGTGTTGATGGTCCCGTGGTAGGTGGTGCCGCCCAGGTCGACGAACTCGTCGGTCTCGATGCAGAAGGTCTGGAAGGTCTGGCTGCGCTCGCCGGCGCCGATGGCGTCGGCGGCGAGGCCGGTCACGCCCAGCCAGCCGGTCTGGACGACGACCTTGAATTCGCCGCCCGTGCCGTCACGGAAAGCGCCGGTTTCGCCCAGCAGCTTGCCGCCGTCGTGGACGTCGCCGTACGCGACGAACGTGCCGGCGAACGCGGACGCGGACGAGCCAAGAGCGGCGAGCGCGATGAGCGCCCGCAGAGTGCTTCGATTCTTCACGGCGTGTCTTCCTGCCTACGTGCCCACACCGCGCTCGGCTCGACACCGGGCACGGCCCGCCCCGCCGACCGCTGAACATCTCGCGGAACGCGGAGGGGCGATGTGCAACAGGAGCATGCACCCAAATCATTGATCCGGAAGCAGTTGCGGCATGTCGGCGGGCAGATTCCCGTTATGCGGGCCCGCGCCGGCCCGCCGGGCGTCAAGCTGGCGCAGCGGGGTAGAAGGGGGACATTCCGATAACTCCGGACCGGGCGCGCAGGCGAGAAGCGACCGGGCTGAGTTCAACTCCAACTCGCGGCTTACACGAGACCTGCATGTGAAGTGGAAGCCCCCGAAGCGGGAGGCTTCAGGCGGCGTCGAACGCGCTGCGACGCCGACGAGCGACGACCACCAGCAGGCCGCCGGCGCCGAGCATCACCGTGCTGGGCAGCGGGACGACCGGCAGGGGGTTGTTCCGCTCGCTGCCGCCCTCACCGCCCACCGGCTTGTCGATGCCGCCGGCGAGGCCGTCGAGCTCGAGCGCCGCGAAGTGGGTCGAGCGCTGGGGGGCGGTGGCGGGCAGCTCGCTGGGGAGCGGGCCCATCGTCGCGCGGAACGGGCTGAAGTACAGGGTGCTCGCGGTGAGGTCAGCCGCCGACGCCGGCGTCGCGCAGCACGTCATGGCTGCGGCGGCCGAGGCCAGAAACACAACATGGCTGAAGCGATCACGCAAGGTCAAACTTCTCCCCTGTGACGGCGGACTTCAACAAATGTACGCCACCAAAGGGTTTATGCAAGCAAAGCAAAAAAAATGCCCGCGGATGTGTTTCCGCGGGCTTGCCAGGGTTGCCTAAATCCCCCGTCAAGAGGATGGGCGGTTTACTTACCGGCGGCCGTCTGAGGTCGGCTGGGCGGCGGGCATCGGGACTCCCAGCCGCTCGGCGAGCTGGCGGGCCCGGGCCGTTTCCGTATCGCTCATGGAGCCGAGGGCGTCGGGCCGGGAGAGGAACGTCGTGAGCGCGCCGCGGGCGCCCTCGGCATCGCCCCGGGCCTCCAGTGCTTCGACTTCGATGAGGATCGCCTCGGGGATCGAGGCGTCGATCTCGAGCGCGCGGCGGACGGTGACGAGCGCCTGGGCCGCGTCGCCAGTGCGGAGCTGAGCGAGCGCGAGCGTCTGATACACGCTCGACCGCCCGGCGGGGCCGACGCCCTGTTTCTCGGCGGAGTCGCGGGCCCGCGTCGCGAGCGGCAGCGCGTCGGCCGACTGTCCCGCGCCCAGAAGCGCGTACGCGAGATTGTTGAGAGCGATCCACTGGTCGGGCTCGCGGTCGATCACGTGGCGATACATCGCACCCGCCTCCGATGCGCGACCCACGCGCTCGAGCATCGACGCCGCCAGGAGCATCTCGCCGATGGTGGCGGACCGGTTGTCGATGCGGGGGGTGATGACCGCCAGGGCCCGCTCGACATCGCGCGAATCGCCCGTGCGCATCGCGAGCTTGCAGAGCGCGTCGATCAGCGTGGTCGCGCCGTCGGGCCGCGCCTGCAGCGCGGGCGCGAGACGGTCGAGCCACTGCCGGGCGGCGTCGGCGGACGACGAGTCATCCACCGCGATCGACGCCAGGGCGGGCAGGAGGTCCGGCTCGTCCGTGGTGCGGAGGCCGGCGAGCGTCTGGGCCCGCTCTCCCTCGCCCAGCTTTGCGGTCGAGGAGACGAGAGAGAGCCACGCGGGCAGCGGCGTCGAAGCCGCGAGCGTCTCCGCCTGCTTCCACAGGGGTTCGAGCAGCGCGCGTGCCTCGTTCGGAGCGCCGGCCCCGATCTCGACGGCGGCGAGCATGAGCGAGGGCTCGATGGATGCGCTCTCCAGCTCGCGCCAGCGCCGCGCCGGGGCCCGCGCGTCGGCGGGCCGGCCCGCGAGCATGAGCGTCGATGCCTCCATGCGTGCGGCGTCGGGCGACTGGGGGCTGGCCGCCGAGGCCGAGCGCGCCGCCGTCACCGCCTGATCAAGCTCGCCCTCCTGGATCAGCGTGCGCACGAGGAACTGCCACGCGAGGACCAGGTCGGGCCTCGCCGCGGTGATCTTGCGCAGCCTCGCGATGAATTCGCGATGCTCCGTCGGATGAGCGTCGTACCAGCGGGTCGCCTCGGCGAGATCGCGCAGCGGGCCGGGGGCGATCGCGTCCAGCACGGCCTGCTGCTGATCGGGGTCGAGCGGCTTGGTGTGAGCCGCGGCCAGCGCCTCGAGGCTGTCGAACTGATCCGACGTCAGACCCTTGCTCCGCGCCGAGGAGAGCAGCATGCTCGCCTCCGTGTGCCGATCCGTCCGCAGGTACAGGCGGGCCAGCTCGACGACCGCCTCGGCGCTCCCGTCCTTCTCGAACGCGGCCTTGAGGACGGCCTCCGCCTCGGCCCGCTGCCCGGCCCGCTCGAGCAGCGCCGCGCGCTCGATCTGGGACGCGCCGGAGCCCGGGCCCGACCGCTCGTCGTACAGCTCGAGGGCCCGCTGCTGCTGCCCGGCGTCGGCGAGCAGCCCGAGAGCCGCGACGAACTGTTGTCGCGGCAGGTCGGGCGTCGCGAGCACCTGCTCGATGGTCTCCAGCGCGGCGGGACGGTCGCGTCCCTGCAGCTGCGCGGCGGCGAAGCTCAGCTTGTCGGCGGCGCCGCCGGCCGCCGCGAGAATCGCCAGGTCTTCCCCCGCGCGATCCGCCTGGCCCAGCTCGGCAAAGAGCGCCGCGCGCGTCCGCCGCAGCTCGGGCGAGATCGCCCGGACCCGGGCGAACTGCTCGAGCCGCGCCCGGGCCTCGTCGGCCCTGCCGTCGGCGAGCAGCAGCCTGATGAGCCGCGGATACAGCGTCGCCGGCGCGTCGGGCGACTCGATCGCCCGGGCCAGGTACGACGCGGCGGCGGAGGTGTCCTTGAGAATCAGCGACCACTCGCCCAGCAGAGCGAGCGCCTGCGCGTTGCCCGGATCTTCGCGGATGATCGAGTTCAGGCTCACCATCACCGCCTGGGCCTTCGACTCCTCGGGGGAGAAGGTCAGCAGCCGGGTGGCGTCGGCGAGTCTCCACTCGATCCCTTTCTCTCCCGAGGCGGCGCGGAGGCGCTTGACGGCGTCGTCAACCAGCGCGGCGTCCGTCCAGGTCACGTCCTGATCGAGCACGTCGAGCTGCACGGTCGCGACGCCCTCGTGCGTCTCGGAGAGCTGCCGCAGGATCGAGCGCGCCTCTTCGCGGGCTCCCGCCGAGGAGAGCAGCCTCACTTCCTGCAGCAGGAACGGGACGGCCTCGACCGAGGTCCGGTCGCTGGCCGCCTTGCGGAGCTCGGCGAGCGCCTCCTCGCGCCGACCCTGCGACGCCGCGTCGGAGGCACGCACGAACGCGACCGCCCGGCCGCCCGCCTTCTCCGCGGCGGCGATCAGCGGCTCCCAACCCGATATCCCCGCGGCCCGCATCGACTCGGAGAGCGCCAGCATCTGCTCGACCGTGGCGGGCGGCGTCAGTTCGAGCAGCTCGCTCATCGCGCCGCGCGCCGCGTTCGCGTCGCCGCGCACCGCCGCCGCTCGTCCCTTGAGCAGCACGCTCTCGGCCCGCACAAGGTCCATCTTCGACAGGTCAGCGAGCAGCGAGGCGAGCATGCCCCGCCCCTCGGGCGACCCGTCGCCCGACTCCTCGAGCGCGACCAGCACGCGGGCCAGCGTGAGCGCTTCGAGCGCGCCCGTCCGCGCACGGAAGGCGCGCACGGCGGCGTCGTACGCGGCGCTGCGCTGCCCCCTCTCGAGCAGGAGCTGCGCGGCGCGGGCCAGGGGCAACGACCACGAGGGCTCCGCGTCAGCGGCCTCCGTCCACTGGCGGACCGCGGCCCGCCACTCGCCCAGCCGCTCCGACACCGTGCCCCACAGGAACGTCATCATCACCGCGGCGTCGCCCGCCTCGGTCGCGGCGCGGTCCTGCGCGGCCCCGAGCTCGGCGGACGACGTGCCCGCCAACTGCTCGACGGGGACACGCAGCGCTTCCAGGCGCGTTCGGGCGGCGCTCCACTGGGCCGCGTCGATCTCGCCCATCACCGCGATGATCTCGCTCCAGATGTGCGCCGCGCGATCGGCGCCGGTCCCCGCGTTGGCGGGCGCCGGCTTCCAGTCCTTCTTCCCTTCGTCGCGAGCGATGACGGCGCGCCACGCGCCGAGCCAGGGGAGCGTCGAGGGCGCGTCGGCGGGAGCGCCCGCGTCGAGCCAGCGCCGCGCTTCAGCGAGCCGCCCGCCGCGCCATTCCCAGCCGGTGGCGATCGCGGCCACGCCCTCGCGCAGCCGCTCGTTCCGCATCGCCTTCTCGATCATCGTCCGCGCGCTCTGCCGCAGCGAATCGGCCAGTTGCCCCGTCGAGTCCTGCCCGCTGACGCGGTGGAGGGCGGCGACCACTTCAGACAGCCGCAGCGCGTCGGACACGCCGCGCAGCGTGGCGGGCGTGAGCTTCTCCGCGGCCTGGAGCCGCGCCGTTCCCGGCGCGAGCTGCCCGGCCGAGAGCAGCGTCTGCGCGTGGATGATCGCCAGCTCGAAGCTCTCGGGGAAGCGGGCCGCCAGCTCCGCCGCTTGGGAGGCGAGCCGCTCGGGCGAGGCGCCCTGCTGGCGCCCGATCTCCAGAACGAGGCGGAAGGGGTCGGCGTCCGACGGATCGAGCGCCGACAGCTTCTCCGCCGCGGCCCGGGCCTCGTCGTACTTGCCCAGAGCCAGCAGAGACTGGGCCCGCCCCGACAGCGCCTTGGCGTGGTCCGGCTTGACCGCGAGCAGCTGGTCGCAGACGCGGCCCAGCTCGGTCACGAAGCGGAGCTGGCTGTAGTAGTCGATGAGCAGCTCGAGCGCGTCGGTGTTCCCGGGATCGATGGCAAGAGCCGCGGCGGCGTGCCTGGCGGCGGCGGCGGTCTCCGTCCCGTCGGGCCTGGGGACCATGGCGCACGCGCGCGCCAGCATCAGGATCGCGGGCACGTCCGTCTGATTGCGCGAGACGTAGCGCGAGAGCAGCGGGAGGGCGGCCTTGTAGTCGCCGCGCTCGAAGGCGGCGATCCCCTGGCGGTGCGCCTCGCGCACCGACCGCTCGACCATGGTCTGCCGCGCGACGACCAGCGCCCCGCCCGCCGCGGCGAGCAGCAGCGGTGCGGCCACGAACACGATCAGCAGCTTCTTGGTTCGGCGCTGCATGCCTGCTCCTTCTCTGCCCCCGGCGGGGCGATCGTCAGCCCGCGAAGATCTTGCGGACCGTCTGGAGAATGATCCAGAGGTCCAGCCGCCACGATTGATGCTGCACGTACTCCAGGTCGTAGCGGATCCACTCCTGGAAGTCCGTCTCGGGAAGCCTCGTCCGCCGCACCTGCCACAGCCCCGTGATCCCGGGCCGGACGCTGAGCCTCGCCTCGCGCCACGCCGGGCAGAACTGGTTCTCTTTGTCGGGGCTGGGCCGCGGCCCGACCACGCTCATGTGGCCCAGCAGCACGTTCCAGAACTGGGGCAGCTCGTCGAACTGGAAGCGGCGCAGCCAGTGACCGCAGCGCAGCAGCCGCGGGTCCCGCTCTATGAAGAACTGGGGGCCGTCCGCCTGGTTCTGCAGCGCCAGCTGCGCCTTGAGGCGCTCGGCGTCCTTGATCATCGTGCGGAACTTCCAGCACGGGAATTCGCGCCCCCCGAGGGTCTGGCGGCGGTGCCCGAAGAAAAACGGGCGCCCGTCCTCCAGGTAGATCGCCAGCATGATGAGCGGATACAGCGGCAGCGTCAACAGCAGGACCGCCACGCTCATCAGCACGTCGAACGCCCGCTTGGAGACGCGCCGCGACAGTTTCGACCGGACCTGCGGGAGCAGCGGGAACGAGGGCAGCCGCAGCGCCTCCCAGTCGATATCCGCCTCGGGCGTCGGCCGGGCGTCCCGGAGGATCACCGGCCCGATGAGCTCCTGGCCGGCGCTCACCCGGGCGCCCGCGCCGACCCACGCCGGGCCCACGACCCGGGCCGCCGGGTCCAGCCGCGCCGACTCGTGCACCCACACGCCCGTCTTCCACTGATAGATGTCCGGGATCACGCGGGCCGGCTCGCGCCACTCCTCGACCAGCGATGCCAGCATGTCCGACTGGCGCCGGGGGCTGGCCAGGTCGAACAGGCGGCCGTCGGTCTTCCACACGGCTCCGCGTGCCCACCCGCCGCGACGCCGCATGAGCGCCCACGTTTCAAAGCCGGGCTCCATCGACGCCCACAGGGCCGCGGCCCGGGGGTCCATCGTCACGCCGATGCGGTCGGTGTTGCCCTGTCGGTCGGCGTAGGTGCGCTCGATGCGTGCGAAGACGCCGTCGGGGCTCGAGACCACGCGCTCGCGGTACATCGCCTCCGAGCGATCGACCAGCCGGACGCACAGCGTCGGGCATCCCAGCCACGTCAGCCGCTTGAGCAGCGGTCGCGCCCCGCAGAGCACCGCCTGATCCGAGCGCAGCAGCAGGAACGCGCCGGGCCCGCGCGGATCAGGGCCCGCGCCGGGGCGGACGACCTGCACGCCCCGCGAGAGCCAGTAGCGGTCGTGCAGCTGCCGGGCGGCGAGGCCCCACACCGTCACGGGGACCCGCTCCGCGACATCGACGCGAACAGCGGGGCGCGGTCTGAGCGAACCTGCGATCACTTCTTGAGGCCGTTGCCCACGGATCCGCGGGGTTCTTCACGGATGAGCCGGACAAGCCGGCTGCGGTCGCTGGCGGTCGGCGGCGGCGTGGCGCCGGGGTCCCTGGTCGAGCGGGCCGAGCGGACGGAGCTGTAGCTGGCGCTGGTCGAGAGGTCGTTGGCCCGGGCGCGGTTGAAGACGAGGCCCACGGTCGAGCGGCACAGCTGCTGGCCGCGCTCCACCGCCGCCTGGATCATGCGCCCGCCCGTCCCGCGGGCCGCGACGATGACCAGCGCGTCAGCCAGCTGCGCAAGGATGCCCGCCTCGAGGCTGCCCAGCACCGGGCCCGTGTCGATGATGACGATCTCGCCCCGCTGGCGCAGGTCCTCGACGACCGGCCTGATGCTCTTGAGCGCCAGCTGGTCCGCCTGGCCGTCGGCCCCGCTGCCGGTCGGGAGCACCGTGAGGTTGGGGATCTCCGAGACGTGCAGGTGGTCCTGCGAGATCTCGCGCCCCAGCGTGTCGTCGAGGCCCCGGGCGCGGACGAGGCCCAGCTCGCGCGTCAGCCCCCGGCCCACGAGGTCGCCGTCGACCAGCGTCGTCTCGTAGCCCGCCTTGGCGAACGAGGCGGCCAGCGCGATCGCCAGCGTCGTCTTCCCCTCGCCCTGCATCGCGCTCGTAACGACGAAGACGGAGGCGATCTGCCCCGGCGATCGGTGCTGCAACAGGTTGTTCCGAACCTGGTGGAGGCTCAGCGAGACGTCCTCGGCGTTCTCCGGGTCGTCGGGGATCACCTCGGGGATGACGCCCAGCAGGGGAGACTGCCTGCCCATCTCGAACAGGTCGTCCGCGTAGCGCACCCGCCGCACGACCAGCGACGCGGCCACGAACCCCGCGACGACCAGCCCCGCGCCGCCCAGCAGACCCGCCGCCGCCAGCGGCAGCCGACGGTCCTTGGTGGGCTGCAGGGGGGTCGCGGCCCGCTGCTGGATGCGCACGCGGCCGCCGCGGATGATCTCGTTCTCGACGCGGATGACCTCCAGGGCACGGCTGGTCTCGGCCAGGCGCTTCTCGGCCTCGGCCTCGCGCTCGCGCAGCGAGGCGACCTCCATCGCGGCGCGGTTGAGCTCGCGGATCTCGTCGGGTAGCCGCTCGCGGATCGCCGCGTAGTGCTGGTAGTCCGCCGCCTTCTCGCCCGCGAGCGGACCCGTCGCGCCGGCGATCGGCCCGGCCGCGCTCAGCCCGCTGCGCAGCTCCGCCAGCCGCGTCCCGATCTGCTTCTCGACTCCGTCCAGCCGGTCGCGGAGCGCGCGCATCTCAAAGTGCCGCGCGCCCAGACGCTTGCCCTTGTCCTCCAGCTGGAGATTGATCGCCCGCTGCTCGGCCAGCAGCGCCGCCAGCGCCTGATCGGCCTTGGCCAGCTCGTCCGGGGGCACGTCCTGGGGCTGGACGACCGCGGGCGACGCACCCTCGCCGGGCGCGGCGGCGGGCGCGGGCGCCCCCAGCTCCATCATCATCATCTCCAGCCGAGTCATCTGCTCCGTCTTGCTCTCCAGCAGCGTCTTGGGGTCGCTGCCCCCGAAGCGGTCGGAGACGCGCAGGATCGATTCGCGGATCGCCTTGAGCTCGGAGCTGAGCAGCTGCTGGTTCTCGCGGAGCCGGCGCTCGCGCTCGGTCGCGCTCAGGCCGTCCTGCTCTTCCTGATACGTCATGAACGCCGTCAGCACCGCGTTCGCCGCGACCTGCGCCGCCTGCGGCGAGGCGTGCGAGACAGTGACGCTGATGAGCTCGCTGCCGCGCTGCGCCGTCACCTCGAGAGCCTCGATGAGGTCGCGGGCGCCGTCGGGGGGCGCCTCCCAGCCCGCCGGGCGCATCGTCGGGTCCGCCAGCGCCAGGTCGATCACCCGCCTCGAGCGCAGCAGGTCCGCCTGGGACCGGACGAACGCCTCGAACATGGGCATCATCTGGTTCTCTTCGGTCTCGTACAGCACGCGCGGCTGACGCGGGAACGCCCGGATCCACCCCTGGCTGGCGTAGAGAGGCTTGGTCGCCATGAAGCCGGCCGCGGCCCCAGCCGCGCCGACCAGCGCCGCCAGCACGATCACCATGAGATACCGCCCCCGCAGCGCCCGGTGCACGAGCAGCAGGGGGTTCGCGGGCGCCGCGGGCTCGCCCGAGACCTCGGGTAGTCCGGCGTCAGTCAGCATCCGCCTCGTTCCCTCGCACCACGCTCCACACCGCCGGTTCGATGGCGGGGAACACCGTCGCCATCAGCTCCGTCAGTTCCGGCGGCGTCGCCTCGTGCTGCAGCACCAGCTGCACCTGCGCCGCCCCCAGCACGGACGTGGCCGACGAGGCCGACGCCCGGTTGACCGCCTCCATGTCCGGGGCGATCCCCTGGGCGGCTCCGGGCATGGCGAAGAAGTTCAGGATCGACATATGCCGCTTCTCGCCCTGGCGGACGGTCTCGAGACGGTACACGGTGCCGGGCAGCAGGCTGGATCCGGCCTTGAACTCGGCGGGGATGCGGTCGACCAGCGTCCAGCCGTGCGCCGGGTAGCAGATGGGCGGGTAGTGCCCCTGCATGTCGCGGGCGTCGGCGCAGTGCACGAACAGCAGCACGAACTCCCGCTCTACATCGGTGGAAATGTAGCGCCGCTGGAGCAGCTTATTCGGACGGAGCAGCTGAACCGCCGGCGCCTGCGCCTCAACGTCCGCACCAACCCACCCTTCGATCCTGTACGGGATCCGGGAGATCGCCTCCGCCGCCTGGGCGAAGTACGCCGTGCTATCGACGTCCGGGGCCCGGCCCCGGTGACCCAGCGCGATCATGCTCCCCAGGACCAGCGCCCCGGCTCCGAAGCTCCACAGCGACCTGGCGTCTTGCCGTCTCATCACGCCTCCTCCCGAACACCGTAGGCGGTCACCGGCAGCTCCAGGTACCTCATGAGCGCCAGGAAGAGCCACATCACCCCGATCGCCACCCCCAGAACCGCCCAGCCCGCCAGATCGTGGAAGGTGTTGGCCGTGTCCGCCGACGCCGAGCCGTACAGCAGCGTCGTGGGGACGAGCCGGATGACGTTCACGAGGATCGCCACCAGCGGGCTCAGCGCCAGGATCAGCACCCGCGCCCACACCCGCATCGGGAACGAGAAGACGAACGCGAAGGCGATCAGCGCCATCGCCGCCACCATCCGCATGCCGTTGCACGCCTCGGCGATCGCCACCTCCGCGCCGTTGATCACCAGCAGGTTCCCGTGCCGCTCGATGGGCACGGCGAAGAGCTCCAGCACGGCCCGGGTCGCCTCGGCGCTGACCTGCTGCAGCGGGACCGCGATCAGATGCCGGATCCGCCCGGGCACGGGCACGACGAACAGCAGCGCGCTCCACGCCGCCGCGAACCGGAGCAGCAGCGAAGGACCGGCGATCAGGAACACCGACCCCAGCACGATCATCAGCGCGCCGAAGTCGCGCGCCAGGTCCACCGACCGCTCCTGACCGATCGCCATGAACCCCCACCCGGCCAGCAGCACCAGCACGAACGCCGGCGTCGCCCGCGGATGACAGAACCGCAGCCGCTCACGCCGCAGCCACGCCAGCCACAGCGCCACCCCGGGCGCCAGCAGGATGTACGAGCTCTCGTCGCTCCGCAGCGCCAGCGCGAAGATGTCCTGCCACACGCTCCACGTGGCGACCAGCGCCAGCCCCACCAGCGCCGCGATCATGACCCCGTCGGAAAAGGTCCACGCCCTTCTCATGATTGCTCCTCGTGCGCCAGAAGCGCCCGGAATACGCCCTGTGCCCGCCGAGATCCCTGCGCGTCGACCACGCTGTCGACGATCTCGGCCCCGGCCGAGACGTCCGCCCCCTCCAGAATCATCGACCGGGCGACCAGCGCTCCTTCCCCGATCCGTGCCCCCCGCATGACAACCGAAGAGACGATGGCCGCTTTCGCGTGCACCTCCGCCCCGGGATCGATCAGGCTCGCCCCGGGCGGCGCCCCTGCCTCCAGCCGGGCCGCCACCAGGAAGTCCGCCAGGGACCGCAGCCCCAGCGCCCGGCCCTCCGGAATCTCGTGAACCCGCACGGCCTTCCCGGCCCCCAGAACCTTCCCCAGGAACTGCTCCTTCAGGTCCATGAAGCCGTTGCGCGGCACAAGGTCCAGCGCCGACCTCCGCATCAGGTACACCCCCGCCGGGCTGTCGTCCGCCGCACGGACGACCGTCACGTCCGCCCCGGCCGCTTCGTGCGCCTCAAGACTCGAAGCGATCGCCGACCCGTACCACCGCGCCCCCTCCACCACCAGCACGGTCTGGTCGGGCCCCATGTCGTCGCACACATCCAGCAGAAGACCGGCCGGGCCACGCCAGCGCCTCGGCTCCGCGGCGATCGAGACCGCCAGACCCGCGCACGCCGGCCCCGGCGTCGGCGCCACCACAGGCTCCCCGTACACGACCGCCACCGCGAGGTCCCCGCCCGGCGCGCGCCGGAAGCTCGCCACCCGGCCCAGCACATGCTCCAGAACAGTCACGCCGGGACGGATGCACAGGTCCAGCACCGAAGCCCGGCACAGCGACTGCAGCGACGACGCGCGCAGCCCGCCAGCCAGCACGACGCAGCGTGACAGAGTCGTTGAAACCGATTCGCTGACAGCGGGCGATTGAAGCATCAGCTTGCCGACGGCCGCACGCCCAGCTCGGCGAGCGCCTCCAGCACACGGGCCGCATGGGCCGTCCACGTCGCACGCTCGACGCGCCGCCGTCCCGGCTCGGGATCCGCGGGGCGTCCGAGCGCCTCCCGCACCGCCGCCGCGAAGCCTTCCGCCGTGTCCGCGACGCGGACAAGTCCCTCGTACTTCCGCAGCTCGTAGAAGGGCGTGCTGATCACCGGGCGTCCGACCGCCAGGTACTCCTTCAGCTTGACCGGGTTGCACGCCTCGATCCAGGGGCTGCGGTTCCAGGGCATGATCAGCGCGTCGCACGCAGCCATGTACGCCGCGACCTGCTCGTAGGGTCGCTGGCCCAGCAGCCTGACATTGGGAAGCGTGCACCAGCCGTCGGGCAATGAGCACGCCCCGACCAGCACGAACGTCACCTCGGGGAGCGCCGCCGCGACCTTCACGAACAGCCCCGGGTCGAAGGTGTGGGCATCGATGCCCCCGATGAACCCGACCCGAGGCCTGGGCAGGCTGGACACGTCCGCCGGCGCCGCGACGGCGCCGCGCCCCGCGCTCTCGAAGCGCTCGTAATCCACCCCGTGATCGACGAACAGCGCTCGCCGGCACGCAGACGCCTCCTCGTCCAGCAGCAGACTGGAGCAGTACAGCGTGATGTCCGCCCGCGCCTTGAGCATGCGGTCAAAGCCCGAGATCTCGTCCGGGTCCACGCCGTGGAACGCCTCGAACCGGTCCGTCCGCTGATAGATCAGCGCCGCCGCGTTCATCCGCTCGATCACCCGCGCCGCCGGCGGGCACGCCACCCACACGAGCGGCCGCCGCATCCCCATCCCCCGCGCCACCCGCAGCACCTGCCAGGGAAGCAGCGCGCGCGACAGCCCCGCCGCGCGCCGCCCCGGGATCGACACCGGGCTGAACACCACGAACCGGTCGCGAACTCGCACCGCACCGCGCCGGAAGCTCGCCAGCTTGCGCTTGACCCGCCGGAGGAACATCGCCCCCTCCCGCACCCGGGGCACACGCATGCCGATCGAGTTCACATACAGCACCGGCATCGAAGCGCTCAGTTCCCGCATCATCTGCAGGTCGTAGTGACCGCGGTTGTGATACCACCAGTCGACGCCGCCGAAGCAGATCACGCCGTCGAACGTGCGCGCGCGTCCGGACGGGCTCGGCTCCGGCCCGGCGGGCCCGCCCGCGACCAGCGCGCCGGCCGCGCCCGCGTCATGGTCCGATCGTGGAAGGGACTGCGGTGTCAATCGTTCACGCCTTCACCAGCCGGTCGCCCATCTCCGCCGCGAACGCCGTCATCGCGTTCCGCGTGTCGACGACGAGCTTGGCGTGCCGCGCCAGCAGGCCGTAGTCAAAGGACGAATGGTTCGTCGAGATCAGGACAACGTCGAACGAGGCAACACTCTCCGGAGAGAGCGCGACGCTCGTCATCCCCAGGTCGTGCTTGCGCATCGGGACGGTCCGCGGCACGAACGGGTCGCTGTACTCAACCTGCGCACCCAGCCCCCGCAGCAGCTCGATCAGCTCGAACGAGGGCGACTCGCGCGTGTCGTCGATGTCGGGCTTGTACGCCAGCCCCAGCACCAGCACACGCGACCCCTTCACCGCCCGGCCCCGCTCGTTCAGCGCCGCCGTCAGGCGATCGATCACGTAGTGGGGCATGCGCGTGTTGATCTCGCCCGCCAGCTCGATGAACCGCGTCGGATACCCAACCTCCTTCGCCTTCCACGTCAGATAGAAGGGATCGATGGGGATGCAGTGCCCGCCCAGCCCGGGCCCGGGGTAGAAGGGCATGAAGCCGAACGGCTTCGTGCTGGACGCCTGGATGACCTCCCACACGTCGATCCCCATTGCGCCCAGAACGACCTTCAGTTCGTTCACCATCGCGATGTTGACGCAGCGGAAGATGTTCTCCAGCAGCTTGGCCGCCTCGGCGATCTCCGCCGAACGCACCGGCACCACCGTCTCCACCGCGTGCCGGTAGAGCGCGCACGCCAGCTCGGTCGATCGCTCGTCCAGCCCGCCCACGAGCTTGGGGATCGTCCGCGTCGTGTGGCTCTTGCGGCCCGGGTCCTCACGCTCCGGGCTGAACGCAAGGAAATAGTCCGACCCCTCGCGCAGACCGCCCCGGCCCGTCTCCTCCGCGCCGGCGCGGATCGCCTCCAGGAACTCGCCGCGCGTCGTCCCGGGATACGTCGTCGATTCCAGCACGATCAGCTGGCCCGCGCGCAGCGTCCGCCCGATCATCCGACCGCAGTTGACGACGTAGCTGAGGTCTGGCTCGTGGTGCTTGCCCAGCGGCGTGGGCAGACACACGATCAGCGCGTCGGGCTCGCCCAGCCTCGCGAAGTCCGTCGTGGCGCTGAACCGTCCGCTGCCCCCCAGCTCGCGGACCATCCCGTCGCCGAAGTGCTTCAGGTAGTTCCTGCCCTGCCGGATGAACTCGATCTTCTCCTTGTCGATGTCGAACCCGAGCACCGACAGCTTCCCCTGGTGCAGCGCGTGCGCCAGCGGCAGCCCCACGTACCCCAGCCCGATCACGCCGACGAGCGCGGTCGAGCTCTCCAGCTTCGACTTCAGGGTGTGCATCGCGCTCGCGTGTTGAACCGTCGCAGTCATCGAAAGACCTCCACTGTCCCGGTAGTTTCCGGCTCCTTGATCGCCCCAATCACCCCGGCGCCGCGCTCAGGCGGCGCTCCGAACGCCCGAGGGCCCGCTCGGGTCCTTCACCCGCGTCGGTTCCCGCCGGCGGGCCCGCCCCGTATGAACGCACGCACCGCCTCCAGCAGCCGGTCGGACGCGAACGGACTGATCTTGCCCGCCGCGGTCTGCATCTCCACCTGGTCCAGCTTCGCCGGCAGCTCCGCCTCATCGAACGCGACGGCGACCTTGCCCAGATCGAGGAACCGCCGCGCCGTCGCGATCTGATGATCGTTGCGCGTCTCCCGCAGATCGCCCCGCCGCGGCATCACAAGGATCGGCTTGCCCGCTTCCAGTGCCGTGAGGATCGAGCCCATCCCCGCATGAGCCACCAGCACGCTCGCTTCCTGCACCCGCCTGCGGAACTCCTCGGGCTCGATGAACTCCGTCCATTCGATGTGCCGCGGCCGGTAGCTCGTGGGCCCGATCTGCGCGAAGACATCGCGCCGCCCCCGCGCGCCGGCCCAGTCGTCGACCGCGCGCACCATCCGGTCAAAGCTCATCTGCGCGCCCACCGTCACGAAGATCACAGCACGGCCCCCTCGCACCGCGGCCCCTGCGGCCCCGCGAGGTGCGGCCACTGCGTCAGCCACAGGTCCGCGTACCGCCCCACGATCTGACCGGTCATCGACACCTCTTCTACGTTGGCGATGCTGTCGAGCCACAGCGTCCGCGCACCCAGCAGGCGCCCCAGCCGGATCGCGAAGTACCCCGGGGCCGCGCCCGTCGAAATGATCACGTGAGGCCGCTCGCGCAGCAGAATCCACGCTAGCCGCAGCGCCATCTTCACCAGCCCGACCTTGTCCCAGCGCGTCGCGTCGTTGATGACCCGGAAGCGCGCGCCCGGGGCCAGATCCGCGCGGTAGTCCTCCCGCACGGTGACGTACGTCACGCGGCAGCCCTCAAACGCCGGCCGCAGCCGCAGCAACTGCACCCAGTGCCCCCCGCCCGAGGCGATGGCGAGGATGCGTCGCCGCTGTTCGCCATGGTGTGAGGCGTTCATCGAAGTGCCCCTCTGCTCTCATTCATTGCTTGACCGATGCTCAACAATCGCAGGTCCTCCGAGTGCGCTCGGCGGATGATCGTCTCGATAGCTCGCAGAACGAAGGCCGCGCGTTCCTGCCCATCGACTTGCCTGTCGAAATCGTGCAGCAGCACCACGCCGCCGCCCTCGCGCGCCACCCGCTCCGACGCGCTCGCCACATCGGGAAGCGCCGCCCACGTATCCCCGCTGTCGATCGTCCACCAGTCGATCGGCGCCCGGCGCCGCCTCACCGCCGCCCACGAGCCCACGTTCAGCTTGCCGTAGGGCGGTCGGAAGCGGCCGGACGGCGCCACCCAACGCGCCAGCGCCGCGTACCCATCCTCGACATCCCGGTACGACGCCCAAGGGGGAGACCGCCACGCGTGCAGGTGCCGCATCGAGTGCGCGCCGATCTCGTGACCCTCCGACTTCACCAGGTCCGCGATGTCCGGCGCCGCCGCGGCCCGGAAGCCGAGCATGTAGAACGTCGCCAGCCCGTTCGCCGACTTCAAGAGCTCAAGCACCCTGGGCGTCAACTCGCGTCCTGGCCCGTCATCGAACGTCAAGCACACGGCGCGCAACTGCCTGCATCGTTCACGCAGCCTTCGCACCGATGCAGGACGCAGCGCCTGCGGCCCGACGGCCGCCGCACCCGCGAGCGCGAGCGCCGTCAGGCCAGCGCCCCCGATCATCGCGCTCGTGCCCACGTCGATCACAGCGGACGCTCGAACCCCTGGTACGCGACCCACGACTTGGTGAGCCCGCCCAGCTTCTCGGCCCAGATCTTCGCTCCGGGGAACAGCGCGCGCATCTCGCGCCCCGTCAGCAGCCGCACCTCTTCGACCGCCGCACGCGCCCGCGCCGCA
>JANRJV010000079.1:0-46515 GCA_033763795.1 Planctomycetota bacterium | reverse complement strand
CACACGGCGAGTCGGCGGTCGTCGCTGCGGCGCCGGCCGCTGGCCCCAAGCCCGGCAACCGCCGCGGGCCGATCATGCCCAGCGCCCGCGTCCTGCTCAGCGGCCTCACCGCCCCGCCGCCCTGCACGGGCGACGCCAACGGCGACCGCCAGATCAACTTCGCGGACATCATCTCGGTGCTGCAGGCATGGGGCACGACGCCGCCCGCCTTCGGCCTCGGCGACGCCAACGGCGATGCGCGCGTGGACTTCGGCGATGTCATCGCCGTGCTGCAAGGCTGGGGCGCCGCCTGCGGCTGAGCGCGGAACATCCGACCGAAACGTCGCATCTCGGAATCGGTCCAAGGTGTGTTGATGAATGTGCGGAGCCACCGTTAGACGGCGGGGGTCTGAAGGCCGCCGGTGTCCGGGGGCCGGTTCGGTGCTTGCATGCCGCGCGGTTTGGCGCGGAGGGGCACGCTAAGTCGAGCTTTCAGCGTGCTTTATCGACGAATCGGGGCGAGAGGATTCGAACCTCCGACCTTTTGACCCCCAGTCAAACGCGCTAACCAAGCTGCGCTACGCCCCGAGTTGGCGTGGCCCGGGGGGGCCTTGGGGGGCCGCCGGGAGAGTCCCGCAGAGTAGCGGCCCCGGAGGCGGGAAGCAATCCGCGGGGGCCAGATCGCCGCTGTGGTGAGCCGGAAACTTGGCCGGGGGGGGGGAGGTCAGAGGTCCCGAAACGCTCCGCGGCGGCGGTTCGCGGGGCGGCGCGGGCCCGGTCCGGGGGCTTTTCCCGTCCGCGGCCCGCGTGTACACTACTCGTTCGGCCCTGCGTCGGCGGGCCGGAGCGTGAGCGCGGATGTTCCGCGGGCACGCTGCTCGGTGGTTGATCCGTTGCGCCAGGTCGAGGTGGGCCTGGCGCGTCACGAAGCGACCTTGCCGGGATCGAGCGGAGCGCTGGTCGCGGGGTTTGTCCCGCGGCCCGGGTTCGGGGATGTCGTCCCCGGGCGCGAGCGCCCCGGCTGACGCCTCGTCCCGCGGTATCGCTGAAAGGGTTCTGATTCATGTCCAGTTCACTCGTCAAAGATCTCATCGAGGCGGGCATCCACTTCGGCCAGCGGGCCAGCAACTGGAACCCCAAGATGGGGCCGTACATCTACGGCAAGCGCAACAGCATCCACATCATCGACATCAAGGAAACGATCAAGGGCATCCTGCTCGCCAAGAAGTTCATCGCGCGGACGGTGTCCGAGGGGAAGGACGTCTGCTTCATCGGGACCAAGCGTCAGGCGCGTGACGTGCTCCAGCAGCGCGTGGGCGACGTGAAGATGCACTGGGTGACCGAGCGGTGGCTGGGCGGCACGCTGACGAACTTCCGGACGATCCGTTCGCGGCTGCGGCGAATGGAAGAGCTCGAGACGATCGAGCAAGGCGACAACTTCCAGAGCTACTCGAAGAAGATGGAGAGCCAGCTCCGCCGAGAGATGAAGAAGATCAAGCGGAACCTCGAGGGCATCCGGCACATGGACAAGTTGCCCGGCTGCCTCGTGGTGATCGACACCGCCCGCGAGCAGAACGCGCTGCTGGAGGCCCGGAAGCTGGGCATCCCGACGATCGCGCTCATCGATTCGGATGGCGACCCGGACCTGGTCGACATTCCCATCCCCGGCAACGACGACTCCATGCGGTCGATCGACGTGGTCATCCGCGAGCTGTGCGCGGCGATCGTCGAGGGCAAGCAGGCGCGGGTCGAGAAGACCGGCGACCGGGGCGACGGCCCGGGAGCCGGCGAGGGCGGCGGGCGCGGGGGCGACGGCGGGCCGGGCGGGGGCCAGCGGCGCTCGCGTCGCAGCCAGTTCCGCGCGGACGACGCGGCCTCGAGCGGGGCCGAGGTCGCGGCCGCGGGAAGCGACGCCTGAGCGCGACGCCGAGATCGATGTGAACACGCGCGGGCGGGCCGTGTCCGTCCGCGGACCCAGAGAGAGAATCGGAGACCGCGCCGGGTTTCCCGGTGCGCCTCCTGTCTGAACAGCGAACCGCCACCATTCGAGGAATACCGAGATGGTCGAGATTGATGCAAAGACGGTGATGATGCTCCGCAACGAGACGGGGCTGTCGATGATGGAGTGCAAGAAAGCGCTGCAGGAGACCAACGGCGACAAGGACGCCGCGGTCGATCTGCTCCGCAAGAAGCTGAAGGGGAAGATGGACACGCGCACCGACCGCGCCGCGGGCGAGGGGCGGGTGGTGATCGCGGTCGATCCGAGCGGTCGTGCGGCGGCGATCGTCGAGCTGCGGGCCGAGACCGACTTCACTGCCAAGAACGAGGCCTTCACGAAGGCCGCGACGAGCATCGCGAGCATGGCGCTCGCTCAGCGGGCGGGCAACGTCGCCCCCACGGCCGAGATGGCCAAGCTGGTCGACGAGATCCGCATCACGACGGGCGAGAACGCGTCCATCGCGCGGATCCACAAGTTCGAGGGCACAGGCTCGACGATGTTCGGGCAGTACGTGCACCACGACGGCAAGAAGGCGGCGCTGCTGCAGGCGGAGGGGAACGTCTCCCAGGACCTGTCGCGCAGCATCTGCATGCACATCGTCTCGGCGGTGCCGGCGCCGCGCGGCGTGTCCGCCAACGACATCCCGTCGCACATCGTCGAGAAGGAGCGGAAGTTCCGCATCGAGCAGGCGATGGAGTCGGGCAAGCCCAAGGAGATCGCCGAGAAGATGGTCGAGGGCGGCATGCGCAAGTTCTTCGAGGAGATCGCGCTCCTCGAGCAGCCCTTCGTCATGGATCCGAGCAAGAAGATCAAGGACCTGCTGCCCGGCGGTTCGACGGTGACGGCGTTCCTCCGCTGGCAGGTCGGCGAAGAGGCCTGAGCCGGGGCCGGGGTCCGAGGGGGTTCCGGGGCGGCCAAGGATGCAGAGATCACGTGCGGCGTGGACGCGTGTCCACGCCGTTTTTCTTTGCGAGAAGGCCGACCGAGAGCACCGCCGCGGGGACCGCGCCGACCGCGTTCCACCATAGATCGAGCGCGTTGTTGCGGTAGTCCCCCACTCCCGTGTCAGGAACGAACACGGTCGCTCCGAACTCGATCATCTCGTTCATTGCGCCCAGACCCATCCCCGCCGACGCCAGGATGACGACGAGCGCCAGCCGCGGACGTGTTGCCGCGTCGAGGAAGGGACGGAGCGCCTGGGCGACGGCGAGGGTCGCAGCGAAGAAGCCGAAGCCGTGGACGAGGTTGTCGTACTTGAACCAGTCCCGGATGATCCACAGGCCGTAGAGCACCGGGCGCGCGGGGTCGTGCGCACGTTCGGCAGGGATCGGAACGAGACCCCCGAGCAGATGGAGCAGCCCCCAGGCCGCCAGGAGCCAGAGGACGGGCATGGTGAACCGGGCATGGACGTGCGCCCAGGCGACGGCCCCGGCGATCAGCACCATCTGGACGACGTATCCCAGGAACTCGAAGTTGCCGCGCGCCAGGCAGAGGACGAGCCCGGCGACGAGGTACGGCCCGACGAACAGTCCGAGCGGCGCGTAGCGTTTCACCGCGGCGGCGAAGCTTCCCGGGGACGGGTTCACCGCGGGTCGTCCGCCAAATGTGTCGCGAAGAACTCCGCGATGCGGCCGTAGAGGGAACGGGTGACGACGGGGTCGGGCACCATGTGCGTGAAGCCGGGGAGGGCGAGGAACTCGAAATGCTTGCCCGCGCGGAAGAGGGCGTCGGTCATCTTGAGGCTGTGCAGGAAGTAGACGTTGTCGTCCGCGGTGCCGTGGATGACGAGCAGCGGGACTTCCAGGTCCTTGCAGTACGTGAGGACGTTGCTGGCGCGGTATCCCTCGGCGTTGGCGTCGGGCAGACCCATGAATCGCTCGGTGTAGTGGGTGTCGTAGTCGGCCCAGTCGCAGACGGGCGCGCCGGCGACGCCCGCCTTGAAGACGTCGGGGCGGCGCATGGCTGCCATGGCGCTGAAATAGCCTCCGAAGCTCCACCCGTAGACGCCGACGCGCGAGGCGTCGATCTCCGGGTATCGGCGCGCGAGGGCCTGCACGGCGCCCGCCTGCTCGGCCAGCGCGAGATCGATGAGATTGCCCTTGATGGCGCGCTCGAAGTCGCGGCCGCGGCCGGGCGTTCCCCTGTTGTCGACGCGGATGACGATGAATCCGTGATCGGCGTACCACTGGTCGAGAAGCCCGCCTCGGGGCGCCGCGGTCACGTACTGCAGGCCCGGTCCGGTGTAGACGCTGAGGATGACCGGGTGCTTCACGCCGGGGCGGAAGTTCCGCGGACGCATGATGACCGCCTGGAGCTCGACGTTGCTGCCGGCGGGGGCCACGGTGGTGAACTCGGCCTTCGGACGGAACGCGGGCGACTCGGCGACGGAGCGGAGCTCACCGGCGCGGTCGCGGTCGAGCGTCCCGACGAAGAACTGCGTCGATCGATCGAAGCGATCGCTCGTCCAGACCCATGACGACCCGTCGGGCGCGACCTCGAGTGTTTCGACCGCCGGATCGCTCGAAGAGGGCAGCATGGACGGCGCGGCGGAGCCGTCGAGCGGGACCTGCCATCGGCGGGTTTCGAGCGGGTTGGGGCTCGCCGTGAAGAGCGCCCGGTTCCGGGCGGCGTCGAGGGAGGCGAGCTTGATGTTCGTGAGCGGGCCCGGCGCGTTCTGGGCGAGGACGCGGATGAGGGCGCAGTCGCGGGCGCGCAGTTCGAGCCGTTCGTCGGTCCCCGCGTCGCTGGTCCAGAGGAAGGCGCTGCCGTCGGGCAGCCAGCGGGGCGGGTCGTGCAGGTTGATCCACGCCGGGTCGCGTTCGACGAGCAGTTCGCGCGTGTCCCCCGTGACGGGGTTCACTTCCAGCAGCGCCTGCTCGGTCTGCGTGCGGTTCTGGACGAGGATGGTGAGCGGTGCGCTGCGCGACCAATCGACGCGGGCGAGATACGGGTACTGCTGGCTGTTCCAGTTGACCCAGACGACGGCGCCGTCGAAGGTGCCGCGGATCACAGCGATCCCGAGCTTGACCGCCGCGTTGGTGCGGCCGGCGCGGGGGTAGGGCGAGGTCTGTGGATCCTTCTCGGGGTTGACGGGGTCGGCGATGTGGAACCGCTCGACACCCCGCGTGTCCGTCTGCTGGAACACGATGCGGTCGCCCTCGGGGGACCACCAGTAGCCCTCGCGGCGGTCCATCTCTTCCTGGGCGACGAACTCGGCCACACCGTTCTCGACGAAGCGGTCGGCGCCGGTGGTGACGCGGCGCTCGTTGCCGGAATCGACATCGGTGACGTGCAGCTCGCCGTCGCGGACGCAGGCGATCGTGGACCCGTCCGGGGAGAAGCGCGGGTCGATCGGAAACCCGGCGGTCGAGCGGAGCTCGCGGATCTGCCCGCTCTGGCGCTCGATGACGAACAGGCGACCGGACAGCGGAACGAGGATGCGCGAGCCGTCGCGGGAGACGTCGTAGCCCGCGATGCCGCGGGACGAGAGTCGCATGCGTTCGCGTCGGGCGAGCTCTTCGGGAGTGAGCTTCTCGTCGCCCCCGCCGAGTATCCGCTCGGCGGTGAGGAGGACGCGTTCGGCGCCGGAGGCGATGTCGTACTCGTAGAGGTCGTGCACGAAGCTGCGGGGCCCGCTGCGGAGAAAGAGCACGTGTCGGCCGCCGGGCAGGGGCTTGATGGAGGTCGGCAGTCCCAGCCTGAAGCGGTTGGTCGCGGCGAACTGCTCGAGGAACGCGGGGTCAGCGGCCGAGGGGGCGGGGCGTTCGATGTCGGGGGCGGCGGCTTGGCCGGCCGAGTCCCGACCGACCGACGTCCGGTGTTGCGGATCTCGCTGGCCTCCCGACGTGCATGCGTTCAAGACGATCGTTCCTGCGATCCCGGCGACCACCAGCGCCCGTTGCGTCAGCATGTGCGAGCTCCACTTCCTCAGAGCGGGGGCCGCCCCGCCGCATATCTGGGGCAAAGGTTACACGCCGCGGTGCGACGCCGCGCTCAGCGAGCGACATCCATGCGCGTGAGGACCTCGCGCGCGCCCTCGTGGTCGCCTCGTGCCGAGAGCAGATCCGCCAGGTCGCGCGCGCAGCGCTTGGTGCGGTAGTCGCCCGAGCCGCGGTGCATCTCCAGGGCGGCGAGGGCGTCGCGCAGGATCGGCTCGGCTTCTTCCCGGCGATCCATGGCGACGAGCGCTATTGCCCGGGCGGCCTGAGCCTCGGCGAGCCTGTCGGGCTTGCGGTTGCCCTGCTCGATGCCCGCGCAGGCGGCGTCGGCCTCGCGCAGGGCTTCCTCGCCCTTGCCCTGGGCGGCGAGGGTGCGCGCGAAGATGATGCGTCCGGCGATGATCTCGGGGCTGGTCGCGGGCAGCTTCCGCAGGAGCAGTTCCAGGCCGCGCCTGCACTCGGACTCCGCTTCGGCGAGGCGCCCCTCCAGGCGCAGCAGGCGGCCGCGCTCGACCATGGTCTGGGCCACTTCCGGATTGTCCGGCCCCAGCGTTCGCGCGAGGATGCCTTCGGCTTCGTTGAGCAGGCGCTCGACCCCCTCGGTGTTCTCCTGGGCCATGCGGATGCGTGCGAGATTCTTCATGCCGCGGGCCGCCAGACGTGTCTCGCGTCCCTGCACCTGGATGATGCGGTCGAGCGCTTCGGAGAAGTGCCGCTCGGCGTCGGCGTAGCGCCCGGTCTCCTGGTAGAGAGCGCCGAGGTTGTTCACCGTCGCGACCACGTCCTTATGGTCCTCGGGGAAGAGCCGGCGGCGCATGTCCAGAGCGCCCTGCATGAGATCGCGGGCCTCGTCGAAGCGCCGCATCAGCATGAGTGTCGCGGCGAGGTGGTTCATCCCGTCGGCGACGTCGGCGTGGTCCCGGTCCTTGTAGACCTCGCGGCGCATCTGCAGCGACTGGCGGTAGAGATCCTCAGCTTTCTGGTAGTTGCCACGGTCGTAGTAGGTCGCGGCAATGTTGCGGAGGCACCAGGCGGTCTGCGCGTCGGGCTGGGGCCGCCGCGCGCGATAGATGTCGAGGGCCCTGGTGAACTGGGCCTCGGCTTCGGCGGGGGCGCGGTTCTCGCGGTACTTCTCGCCGAGCAGGATGCGCCGCTCGGCCTCTCCTTCGGGGTCGAGCTGCTCGCTGGCGATGGTCTGCTCGAGCTCGCGAAGCATGATGAGAGTGGCTTCGGCCCGGTCGGTCGCGGCCGAGTCCGGATTGAGTTTGCCGAGCACTTCGGCGAAGCGGGCGTCCTTCGCCATCTTGTCCGCTTCGGCGCGGGCCCGCCGGGCTTCCGCCGCCATCATCGCCCACGCGGAGATGAGGCCCACGAGCACGACGGTCGTCGCGAGCACGGCGACCGCGGCCAAGGCGGGATTCCGGCGGCACCAGCGGGCGCACCGCTGGACCACCCCGGCGCGGCGTGCGGAGATGGGCCGATCTTCGAGCCAGCGTTCCAGGTCGTCCGCGAGGGCCGCGGCCGTCGGGTAGCGCTTCTGCGGGTCCTTCTCGAGCGCACGCAGGAGGATGGCGTCGACGTCGGCGGGGATCGACTTGCGGAGCTGCGACGGCCGGGTGGGATCGCGGGTCTCGATCCGCTGGAAGACCAGCGCCATGGGCCCGTCGATCGGACAGGGCAAGGAGCCCGTCATGAGCTCGTAGGCGATGGCGCCGAGCGAGTAGACGTCGCTGCGCACGCTGACCTGCTGGATGTCGCCGCGGGCCTGCTCCGGCGGCATGTATCCCAGCGTGCCTATGACCTGCCCGGGCTGGGAGATCGAGTCGCGGCCCTGCACCATGGAGTTGGGATCGAAGGCCTTGGCGAGCCCGAAGTCGAGCAGACGAGGCTGGCCCCGGGTGTCGACGAGGATGTTTCCCGGCTTGAGATCGCGGTGCATGACGCCGCGCTGGTGGGCGTAATCGACGGCGCGGGCGATGCGGGCGACGGCGCCCGCGATCTCGCGGAGGTCCGCCTCTCCGGCCGGGAGGGCGCGGTCCAGAGGCTCCCCCTCGATGTACTCCATCACGAAGAAGTAGCGTCCCCTGTGGAGCCCTGAATCCAGGACGCTGACAATGCCGGGGTGCTGCAGCCGGGCGACCAGTTCCACCTCGCGCTCGAAGCGACGCCGGGCGGCCTCGGTCGCCGCGGCCCGCTCAAGCATGAGTTTGACCGCGACGCGCCTCCCCGTTGACTGCTGCAGGGCCTCGTAGACCACGCCCATGCCGCCGCGGCCGATGTGGTCGATGACGTCGTAGCCGTCGATCACGGGATAGTCATCGGCGTCGGCCCCGAGTGCTCCGGCGGCGCTGGCACCGAACTGGGGATCCGGTACGGGAGACGGCGGGTTGTGTTCAGGGTCCGTCATGGTCCACGATCTTCTGACCGGTCGGGGCCCGGTCCGGTCGCGTCCCTTCTCCGAGGGAAGCCGGCCCAGCGCGAAACCGGGGCCACCCCCCCTGTGGCCGACGATCCGATTCCGAACTGTATCGTAGAGGTATCCATGGGATCGCCTGACCCACCCCCCCCACCGCCGCTGACGCCCGAAGAGATCGAGCGGCTGTGCGCCCAGGCCGCGGGCGGCGAGCAAGAAGCGACGACACGCCTGCTGGCCCACTATCACCATCGCTTGCTGGGGTTCACCATTCGTAAGGTGGGGGTCGACTGGCAGGGGAAGCTGGACCCTGAGGATGTGCTCCAGGAGGCGTACGTCGGCGTCTTCACCGGGGTGGGGTCGTTCACCTACCAGGGTGAGGACTCGTTCTACTACTGGGTCACCAAGGTGATCGAACACCGGTTCCTGGACCAGGTCCGGGCGTTGCGGCGCAAGAAGCGCGACGCGGCGCGCGAAGTTGCGATCGACCCGGCCAGCCGGAGCCGACATCAGGCGATGCTGGACCGGATCATGCCGGACTACACGACGGCGAGCCGGATCATCCGCCGGGAAGACGCCGTGGCCGCGATGATCCTGACGATCGCGTCCCTGCCCGACGACTACCGGGAGGTTCTGCAGCGGGTGTACCTGAACGAGCAGCCGATCCGTGAAGCGGCGGCGGAGATGGGCCGGACGGAGGACGCTGTGAGGCGGTTGGCGGGGCGCGCCGTGGAGCGTCTGGCGGCCTCCATGGGTCACGCCTCGCGGTACTTGAGCGGCGCCGGCTGAAGGGCGTGCAAGGAAAGAAATGACGAGCGTCGAGCGTTCCAAGCCCGATTCACCGATCTTTCTCGAACCGCTCGACGGGCCCGAGATCAAGACGATCGCCCTGCGCGATCCCAGCGCAACGTTCGGGCGCGGAGCGGGCTGCACAGTGCTCCTCGACCACACGGCGGTGTCGCGGGAGCACATGGCGCTGACGTGGCGGGCGGGCACGTGGTACGCGACTGATCATGCCAGTCGCAACGGCACGCGGCTGAACGGGTTCGCGCTCCCCGCGGGCGAGCCCACGCCGCTGGCCGACGCGGACCATCTGCAGCTTGGCCCCTGGACCTTCCGCGTTCGGATCGGCGAGCAGACGCACAGGTCCGCGACAATGGTGACCATCCAGGATGACGACTCGACCGCGCAGCGACTGCGGTCGGCCGCCGTCCGGGAATCCGAGCCGCGCGTCAGGCAGCAGTTCGCGTCGCTGCTGAAGGCGTCGGCGCTCCTGTACAGCGCCGCGGGCGAGCAGAAGCTTCTCGAATGCCTGTTGGAGGCGTCGCAGTCGGCGACCGGGTTCGAGCGTGCGGCGGTGCTCCGCTGCACGGACACGTTCGAGGCGGTCGAGATCGTCGCGCAGCGGGCCCGGCCCACCTCGCGTTCCAAGCACAGCGAAGATTTTCAGTTCAGCCGCTCGCTGCTCCGGGCCGCGGTCACGGGGGCCTACGCGGTCCTCGCCGAGAACTCCAGCACGCCGCGCCCGGACACGCTGGTCCGCTTCGACATCGCAGCGGCGGCCTGCGCGCCGATCAGGCTGAACGAGGCGATCTGGGGCTTCCTCTACCTCGACTCAGGAAGCGGGCCGGGAACGACGCCTTCCGGGGCTGGCGACCTTCTGGAAGTCACCCGAACGCTCGCGGATATCGCTTCGCTCGCGCTGGTGCGGGTAAAGCAGTTGGAGGTGAGCCAGCGTCTTGCGTCGCTGCAGAGCGACGTGGAAGCCGCCGCCGAGATCCAGCGGTTCCTCCTTCCGCCGCAGACGGCCTGCGTCGAGGGGGTGCGGTACGCGATGCGATCCAAGCCGGGCCGCATGGTGTCGGGCGACGTCTTTGACGTGATGTTTCTGCCGGGGGGGAAGGTGGGCGTGCTGCTGGGCGACGTCATGGGCAAGGGCCTCGGGGCGGGGCTGGTGATGAGTTCGGTGCAGAGTTTTCTGCACGCGGTGCTGCGCGACGAGGCCGACCCCGCCTCGGCGTTGCAGAGGCTGAACGACTTCCTGTCGCCACGGCTCTCGGCGGGGCGCTTCGTTTCATTGTGGCTGGGGATCATTGACGCGCGGGCGGGGACGCTGACCGCAGCCGACGCGGGTCACGGGTACGCGCTGATCGTGCGTCCGGGCGCTGACGCCCGGCCGCTGCAGTGCGCGGGCGGTCTGCCGCTGGCCGCTTCGGACGTGTGCGCGTATCGCTCGACGCAACTCCCGCTGACCGCGGGCGAGCGACTGGTGTTGTTCTCCGACGGCGTGGTGGAGCAGCGTTCGCCCGCCGGCGAGGCGTTCGGACTCGAGCGGCTCATCGACTCGCTCCGCCCGAATCAATCGCCGGAGAGAGACGTCGAGGCGATCGTCTCAGCCGTGAACGAGTTCGCCGGCCCCGCCGCTCCGTCCGACGACCTGACGGCTGCGTCGCTCTGTCTGGTGTGAGGTTCCGCGCCGGCCGCGCGCGAAAGCGGGCATCTGTTCGTATCACGCGAGAAGTGAAAGCCCCCGGCCTGTGCCGGCATCCGAAAGCGAGGCTTCTGCCGGAGTTTCTGCAAAGCGGGCGACGGGACTCGAACCCGCAGCATTCAGCTTGGAAGGCTGACACTCTACCATTGAGTTACGCCCGCAAGACCAGCGAGCATTCTACCAGCCCGAGAAGTTCGCGGCGGTAGACCCCGCGCAGAGCTCACTCCGGCCCATTTTTCGCCGCGGAGCCTCAGGCGGCCTCGTCGTTGGGGCGCCGGCCCGTCGTCATCTGTTTGACCAGTTCCTGACCAGCCGCGGTCAGCATCCGCACGACCTCCGGATTCTCGCTCGTGAAGCGGACGCCGACGCGGCGCCACCCGCGGTCGAGTTCCTGCACGTGACGGACCCTCGCGAGCAGGACGTCGAGCTTCGCGTCCGTGCGGGGCACGGGAGTGATGACAACGAGGTCGTTCACGTTGGGGCTGACGGACGTGACGAAAGCCGCCCCGTTCTTCGAGACGTTCAACAGATTGCCGAAGAGCTTCTCTCGTATCACGAAATCCGGGTTCACGAAGGCGATGAAGGCGGCGTTGCTGACCGGAAGTCGGTCGTCGCGACGGTGCTCCTGCAGAACCGGTTTCCCATCGCTCATGGGTGCGCTCCTGAAATCGCGTTCGGAATGCAGGTGTCGACCGTCGAGCCCGCGAGCAAACGCTGCACGTCGAGCACGAGGCTGACGCGACCGTCGGGCGTGATTGAGGTGCCGCTGAAGGGACCTTTTCGGAGGTCGAGGTGCTCAATGTTGCGGATGACGACGTCCTGCTTGTTGATGACGCGGTCCACGCTGAGGGACGCCAGTTGCCGGCCGTCGGTGAGCAGGAGCGCGATGGGCGCGTCGCCCTCGCTCACGTCGCCGAAGGCCGCGCGGGCGTCGATGAGCGGCAGCACCCGCTCGCCCAGCACCAGACAGGGCTTGCCGGCGATGGTGCGGCGGGCGGTGGCGTCGATCCTGGTGATCTCCGTGACGCTCTGGAGCGGCACCGTGTACTGCGAGCGACCGACCGCGACGATGACGGCAGAGAGAATCGCGGACGGCATGGGCGCGATGATGTCGATGCGGGCGCCCTGGCCCAGCGTCGAGCCGATCATCAGCGAGCCCCCTAGCCCCTCGCGGACGCTGCGCCCGACGTCCCGCAGCGGGCTGCGGGAGAGCGCGGCGTCGAACACCAGCGCCAGCACGTCGTTCTCGTTCAGGTCGGAAGCCTGCTCGGGCGAGTAGAGCCCGGCCTCGACCGCTTGCCGCTCGATCCAGGCCCGGTCGAATCCGGCGCCGTCGTCTTCAACGCTGACGACCACCTGACTTCCCTGGTGGCGCGCGGAGAGCCTGATGCGGCCCTGCGGCGGCTTGCCCGCGGCCGTCCGTTCGGCGGGAGTTTCGATGAGCTTCGACGCGGCGTTGCGGAGAATCGCGATCAAGGGCTCGGCGAGCCCGTCGAGGATCGCCTTGTCCACGAGCGTGGCCGCCCCATGCACCTCGAGCTCGATGTCCTTGTCCGCAAGGCGCGCCACGTCGCGCACCACGCGCGGGTACCGGTCGAACAGCTTGGCCAGCGGCTGCATCCGCATGCTCATGATGCCGGTCTGCAGCGAGACCATCGACCGCTCGATCAGCTCAGCGGTCTGGGCGAGTTCCTCGACCCTCGAGTTGCTGCGCAGCTCGCGTCGCAGCTCCTCGCAGACGCTCTGCAGCCGGCCGCGGTGCTGCACGAGCTCGCCGACAGTTTCGAGCAGCTCCTCGATCACCGCGGCTTCGACACGCAGCGGCTCAGCGCTGCGGTCGCGGCGTCCAGCGGCGCTGGGATCGGCGTCCGTCGCGGGCCGCGTCCAATCGGAGGCGTCGTCGGCGGGTTCGACGCGGGGCGGAGGGTCGACGCCTTCCGTTACGCCGTCGAGCTCGAGTACGCGGTCGACGTCGCCCCGGTGCCAGCCGAGGATGGCCGGCGCAAGTGAGCACCCCTGCAGCAGCCTGTGCACGCGCGTCGAGAGGGTCTCGAGCGGCCAGGTCGTCTCCATGCCCACTTCGAGAGCGGTCGTGTGCTGCTCGATCAGCGCACGGATGGCGTTCACGCGGATGGTGAGCTCGGGGAGCATGGGCTCCGCGACTTCCGACAGCCCCGCCCCGATGTCTCCGAGCAGCTTGATCAGCGCGTTGAGCGATCGGAACTCGAAGGCGCTGGCGGTCCGCAGCATCGCCTCGGAGTGGCGGGTCAGCTCGCTCGCGATGTCATTGCGCGCGGCGATGTTGCCGATCTCGGCGATGACGGCGCCCAGCTGCTCGGCGGACTGCTTGATGTCGCTGATCAGGAACTGCAGCACCTCCGCCTTGTCGGGCGGAAGGATCAGCGGTGTCGTGCCCCACGTGCTGGCTTCCTGTTCTGCCTGGGCCAGCAGCGCGAGCTGCTCGGGCGTCAGGCCGGCTTCATCGCCCGAGGCGCCCTCGCTCACGGGCAGCGCCGCGGGCGCATCGCCGGCGAGGCCGCCCGGGCTCGCCGGCAGCCCGATGAGTTCGGAAAGGACGCCGGCGGACCAGCGAAGCTCATGCCCCTCGGAGAGCGCGCGAGACGTGTGGTCCACGATCACGGCGAGCGCGTGAAGGCAGAGGGCCGCGTCGGCACAGTCGTTGTCCTGGGTGCCGTTGAGCCGCTCGCCGGCGGCCGCCACTATGCCGGCCGCTTGGCCGAGGCTCTGGAAGCCGAAGAAGCGGGCGGTTTCCTCGAGCGCATGCCCGAGTTCGACGAGCGCGGGAGCGCCGGTCCTGTCGGCCGCAGAGCATCGGGTCGCGTGCGTGCGCAGCTCGAGAGCTGCGGCGGCCAGGTCGGTCACCATCAGCGGGAGGAGCTCAGCCTGATGCGGCTGGCACGACAGGGGCACGCGCTCAAGCGACTCGAACGACTCGATGCCCATGAGGCGAGCGATGTCGGCGTCGGTGATCTCGCCCTGATCGCACGCGTCGCCGCCGCTTTCACCGGCGGCGCCGGCATTGTTCGCGGCGGCTGGCGCATCCGCGGAAACATCCGCATCCGCGACGGCTGACTCGTCAGCGACGGCCTCGGCGGGGCCTGATGAGTCTTCGCATACCAACGGATCGACCGCGCACTCGGGCGCAAGAGAGTCCGCTTCGTCGGATGGCGATGCAGTCGCACCGTCGCTGCCGGCGAGCGGGGCGCTCGCCTCGTTCCCCGCGGCGGAGTCGCTCGCCGATGACGCGGCCATGCCCGTGAAAGAGTCCAGGTCGAGCACCTCGAACATCGGGTCTCGGCTGATCGCTTCCGCGGGCGGGGTCTCGCTCGCCTCCGACGCGTAAGCGGGCGAGTCCTCCACGCGGTCTTGCACAGGCGTGCCCGACGCCTGGTCGACTTCCTCTGTGCAAGCGCTTGCGGCGCACTCGTGCGCGAGCGGCGGGGCTTCGAGCTGTTCGCGCAGGCCCGAGGCGGACCACTCTTGAGCTGCTTCCGACTGGCGCACGGTCGCGGCGTCCGGGTGCTCTGCCGGCGGCGCCTCAGCCGCGGCCACGCACTCATCCATCGGCGCGGCGCTCGGAGTCGCGTCGGATTCTGGAAGTTCGAGCGCGGGCTGCTGCGCTTCACACTCCGCGCACGCGCGGAGCACCTGATCGAGCAGTTCCGCGAGCGTGATCGCCTGCTCGTCCGTGCACGGGGCCAGCCGCATGGCCTCCCGCGACGTCTCGACGAACCCGACGATCAGCTCAGCCAGGGGGTCGGTCGCAAGGGCGGAAGCCTCCTGGAGGGCCGCTTCGAGATCTTCGGAGGCGCCGGCCAGGGCCGCCAAGAGCTCCGCGTACGGAGGATCAGACTCTCGCAGCAGCGCACTGGACAGCATCTCACCCACGGACCGCATCCGGCCGGCGAGCGCCTTCGCAAGATTCAGCTCGTCTGTCGTGCGCATCGCCCGCCTGTCTGTGGAACTCAGGTCGCTCTCATCGCTGTCGCCGTGCAGACTTCGGCCTTTACGCGGCCGCTCTTCAACGCAGCGCGCCCTGTCGCGTACCTGCGCGCATGCCGATTTGGGGGGGCGTTGCGCGAGGGTCCTCGCGCGCTGCCCGCGCTCCCGCGATGCGGGGGTAAGCGCACGACCACCTGCGCATCGGGGAGTGTTCCACCAGGAGCGGGGCGGATGCGCACGCCGTCGCGCATCGCGATCATTGACAGACTCTGCGCAGTCCGCGCGAACGGCAGCGCGTGTTGGCACATTCACGATGAATCGATGATGCGACGCGCACGCACCGCGGCGTGCGCCGATACGTGTCGGCAAGGCCCCGCGGGGCCGCTCTGTGTTCCCACCCCTCCTCGCCCGATCGGGGACTGCCCGGGCACGTGGCCCCGGGTTGGAGTGGGTCGGACTTGAGGAGGCATACGTATGGCGAAGGTTCAGAAGAGCACGGACTCGTCCAGCCTGGCCGAGGTCGTCGACCGCATCCTCGACAAGGGCATCGTCATCGATGCGTTCGCGAAGGTGTCGCTCGTCGGCATCGAGCTGGTCAGCATCGAGGCCCGCGTCGTGATCGCGTCGGTCGAGACCTACCTGAAGTACGCGGAGGCCATCGGCCTGACCGCGACCGCAGCGCAGCCCGCCTGAACGCGGGATGACCGGCTCAAGAACTCCTGAGGGCGTGCTCGGAAACGGGAGCGCCCTTCTTCCTTCGGGCGATCATTCACCGGCGTTCCTCGGTGCCGCCCGCTCAGCACGCACGGAGACTCCACCATGCAGCAGCGACGCACCGGAGAGCACAGCGCCCATCGCTTGGATCTCGGACACGCATCGCAGCCCGCGGTGCGCGAGGCCACCCGCTGGCTCCGGGATCTGCGCTCGGACGTCCGCGGGATGCTGAGCGACTTCCGCCGGCAGCACGCGGAGATGGCCGACGCGCGCAGCCTCGCGATCCTGGACGAGATCAGCGAGTGGGCCGAGGGTCTGCGGTGCGAGGTTGCCGAGCTTCTCCCCCGCTTCTCGGCCGCACGCCGAGAGGTGCACGAACAGGGGGCGGCGCGACGCCGGGCCGAGAAAGGTGATATCTCCGCATGGGTCGCCGGACTCCGCGACGACACGCACGCGACGCTCCGTGCGCACGCACGCGCGGCCGAAGCGCGTCGGGCGCAGATGTCCCGCGAAGCGGACGCATTCCGCGCAGCGCTGGGAGAGTGGCGATCCGAGTTTGCCGAGAGCCAGGAGAACGCCGCTCGCGACCGGCGGGCGGCTCAGGACGCGGCCCGGGAGGACGGCACCCGGCTGCGCCGGGAGTTCGTCGAGGCACTGAGGAGCGATGTCGCCTCGATGCTTGACGCGATGCGCCACGCAGACCGTCCGCGCACTCAGAAGCCGTCTTCGGGCGGCGTTGTCGCCCGACGGGCGCCCTCCAGCGCCGACGCGCGGCGCGACGCGTACCTGTCTCAACTCCGCGCGGCCGCCAGCTCCGCGCGGACGATCGTCTCGCAGGCGGGCGGCAACTCCGCGCCGGCCGCCGAGCGCACGAGCACGCCCGAGCGCGCCGGGTCCGGCCCGCGCACGGCGCGGTCGCGCCGCCCCGGCGCCTGACCGAGGCCGCGTCGCACCTCCTTCCGACGTACTGAGCGCCGCTGGCGGTCGCGCGCGCACGGCGCTCGCCGCAACCTCATCCGGGGAGCGCCCGCGCACACGGAACATCGATGCACACGCAATGACGCGCGAACGCTCAAGGCGCTCCATTGACTACGCCCAGTGCCCGATACCTTCGCCATGTCATCCACATCGACACTGCGAGCAGCTCCGCGCCGGAACAGTGCCTCGGGGCTCCTTCTTGAGCCCAGCGAGTCGTTCGTCGACACTCCGGCGGTCAGCGAGCTCACCGAGCGGGCCCTCACCTATCTTTCCATTGGCTATCCCGTGCACCTGGCGGGCCCGGCCGGCACGGGCAAGACCACGCTGGCTTTCCACATCGCCGCGCGGCTGGGCCGACCCGTCTCACTCCTGCACGGCAACGACGAGTTCGGCTCGTCGGACCTCATCGGCCGCGACGCGGGCTACCGCAAGAGCACACTGGTCGACAATTACGTGCACTCCGTCCTCAAGACGGAGGAGACGCTGAACGTTCACTGGGTCGACAATCGTCTCACCACGGCCTGCGAGCAGGGCCACACGCTCATCTACGACGAGTTCAACCGCACGCCGCCCGAGGCCAACAACATCCTGCTCTCGATTCTTGAGGAGCGCATCCTCAACCTGCCCAAGCTCGGCAGCTCGGACGGCTACGTCCGCGTGCATCCCTCGTTCCGCGCGATCTTCACCAGCAACCCGGAGGAGTACGCCGGGGTCCACAAGATGCAGGACGCGCTGCTCGATCGCCTGATCACCATCCAGGTCGACCACTACGACCAGCAGACGGAGGAGGGCATCACGTCGGCCAAGAGCGGCCTCGACATGGAGCACGTGGGCTACATCGTCGACATCGCCCGCTCGCTCCGCGCCCTCAGCGGGAACCCGCACCGTCCGACGATCCGCGCGTGCATCGCGCTGGCGCGCATTCTGATGGCTCGCCAGCTCCCCGCCGACCCTGACGAGCCCTTCTTCCGGTCGGCGTCGTTCGACGTCTTCTCCGACGGGCAACCGCTTATCACGTCCGCCTCCGGCTCGCAGGACGCGCGACTGCAGCACGACGCTCTCCTGCGTGAGGTCTTCGAGGCGAGACGCAGGGGCGAGCGTCTGGCGGTTCAAGGGGCAGTCTCGACCGATCGGCCGACCCGCCAGGGCAGGGCGCGGCAGCGCGCCGCCGCCACCGAGGACTGATCACACCCGGAGGCACCATGAGCACACCGCGAGCCAAGAAGATCCGACTCACCGCTTCCGATCTCAAGCCCGCGTCGAGCGCGCGGCCTGGGCAGCTCCCGCACAAGACGCACATGCGTCTGGTGTGCCTCGAGATGGAGCGGTACCGTCGAGCGCAGGAGCGCGACACGCTCCTCGCCCGGGCCGCGCACTGCGAGCACCGCTGCGCGGAGATCGACGCCGAAGTGCGCACGCTGATGGCCAGGCTGAACGAGATCAGACCGAGACCGCTGGGCGGGCCGGAAGCGAACGACACGCCCGCCGCGGTCCGAGTTCGTGCCGCGGCGACCGAGGCCTCCGTGCTCCACAAGTATTGATCGGTCCGTACACAGCTTCGCCTCGCTGGAGAAACGCATCGTGCACATCAACTGCATCGCCTGCGGTCACCGCTTCGACCTCGGCCGCTCGTACGACGACTATGACGGACCCGTGAAGTGCTCGACGTGCCGCACACTGCTGACTATCCGAACGCAGGACGGCAGCGTGCGCGGCGTCGGGTTCTTCCGCGAGGGCACGCCGGCGCCCGCCCGAACCGAGGACGCGCCCGTGCAGGCGCCCACGCCGCGGATCGTCTCGGTCCCGCACGACAGCTTCACGCGGCCGACAGAGATCTCTCCCGCGGGCTCCGCTCCGCCGACGGAGGCGGCTCCACCGTTTGAGCTTCATCGTGCGGCGTGAGTGACGCGTCGACTCCACCCCCGGACATGACCATGAACGCACCGATTGACATGCACGTCCGGCCGAGCGGTCGCCTGTATCTCTACGCGATCGGCCAGGCTTCGCTCACTGTCCCGGATGGTGTGGCTGGACTGGCCGAGGCACCGCTCGCGCTGGTTCGAGCGGGGGAGCTTGCCGCGGTGGTGAGTGCGCCGCCCGGCGCACGCTTCCGCCCCGAACGTCGCCACCTGGCCGCTCATCAGGCGGTGCTCCGTGCGCTCGCATCGATCGAGAGCTCTCTTCCGGTCAGCTTCGGCACCGTGCTTCCTTCCCGCGAGCGGCTGGTGAACGTGCTCACTTCGGAGCGGGCAACGCTCGCCGAGCAGCTTGCGCGGATCGCCGGCCGCGTGGAGATGAGTCTTCGGCTTGGCTGGGACGTTCCGGACGTCTTTCGTCATCTCGTCGAGCTGGAACCGGAGCTTCGGCGGGCCCGCGACACCATGCTCGCCTCGGGCGGCGCCCACGCGAGCAAGGTCGCGGCGGGACAGCTCTTCGAGCAGCTGCTGGGCGCTCATCGGGCCGCGGCTGCTCACACGCTTACGGAGGCGCTCTCGCCGCAGTGCGCGGAGCTCGTCCAGGAAACCCCGCGCCAGCCCGCGGAGCTTGCGCGGCTCGCGCTCCTGGTGGACCGGGAGAATCTCGCGGACCTGGAGTCGGCCGTGCACGCCGTCGCCGGACGCTATGACGGGACCTACCGGTTCGACTACTCGGGCCCCTGGGCGCCGCACAGCTTCGTCTCGCTGTCGCTCTCACCGGATGAACTGGCGGAGGCGGCCTAAGTGTTCGTCATCGATGACATTCTCCTTTCCCCGGTGCGCGGCTTCATGTGGATCATGCGCGAGCTCCACAACGCCGCCCATCAGGAGCTCGAGGGCGAGGCGGACCGACTCACCCACAGGCTGAGCACGCTGTACATGCTCCTCGAGACCGGCCAGGTCACGAACGAGGAGTTCGACGCGCAGGAGCGCGACATCCTCGCGCGTCTCGAAGCCCTGCAACACG
Organism: Planctomycetota bacterium; assembly: GCA_033763795.1. Classification (GTDB taxonomy): domain Bacteria; phylum Planctomycetota; class Phycisphaerae; order Phycisphaerales; family UBA1924; genus JAEUIV01. The sequence continues at coordinate 27,097 of JANRJV010000079.1, read as the reverse complement.
GCGAGGACGAGGACGTCCCGGAGATCGAGGAGGACGACGTGGAGGAGACGACGGCGCAGGAACCTCTCTCCGACACGCAGCGCTCGCCGGGGACGGAGGCGTGATGCCCGGTGCATTGCCAGTATTCCTTTGCGATCCGCACCTGAGCCTGCTGATCTTCGGCGGCAAGGGCGGCGTCGGCAAGACCACGTGCGCCGTGTCGTCCGCGCTGCACCTGGCGATGCAAAGGCCCTCGGAGCGCGTCCTGCTGCTCTCGACGGATCCGGCCCACTCCGTGTCGGACTCTCTCGCCGGAGACTGCCCGCCGAACAACCTGTGCGTGATCGAGCTCTCCGCCGAAGCCGAACACCGCGCGTTCATGGAGCAGCACTCGGACCACTTCCGAGCGATCGCGGCGCGGGGCACGTTCCTCGATGAGGCGGACATCGACCGCTTCATCAGGCTCTCGGTCCCGGGGATGGACGAACTGATGGCGTTTCTCCGGATCGCGCGGTGGGTCGCCGAGCGGTCGTTCGATCGCATCGTTGTCGATACCGCGCCCTCGGGCCACACGCTCAAGCTCCTCATGATGTCGGAGCTCCTTGAGACGTGGCTGGCCGCGCTCGACGCGCTGATGGCCAAGCACCGGTACATGGCGGGGCTGTTCGCCGGTCGCCGTCCCGCGGCGAGCGACCCTGTGGACGAGTTCCTCGAGCAGCTCTCGGGCCAGATCTCCGGGCTTTCGGCGCTTCTGACGGACACGCGCTCCACGCGGTTCGTCCCTGTGATGCTCGCGGAGCCGCTCTCCGTCGAGGAGACGTGCGATGTGTTGAGACGGCTCGATTCGCTGGACGTCGCTGCCCCCGAAGTCGTGATCAACCGCCTGGTGCCGTCCGCAGCCGGCGCATCGTTCGCCGCGCAATACGCCCTTCAATCCCGAGTCCTGAGCACGCTCCCGGCGGCGCTTGCTTCGCGCACGCTCTGGGGCGCTCCCCTGCACCGCGAGGAAGTGCGCGGCGGGCACAGTCTGCGGTCGTTCACGGAGTCGCTCGCTCCGATCGACCCGCGCGTGTGGGCCACCCAGTCGCAGCCGCGCACGCCGACGCTCGATTCCCTCCCGACATGCACGGGTCGCGTGACGATCCCGTCGAGTGAGGCCGGCGCGTCGCTCTTGTTCTTCGCCGGCAAAGGCGGCGTCGGGAAGACGACCATCTCCTGCGCCGCCGCGGCCGCGGTCGCGGCGTCCGGTCGCCGCTCCCTCATTGTTTCAACGGACCCCGCGCACAGCCTGGGCGACTGTCTGGGCGTGTCGCTGTCGGACGCGCCTACCACGATCCGCCCCGGTCTTGAGGCAATCGAGATCGACGCCGGCGCCGAGTTTGAGACGCTGCGGGAGGAGTATCGCAAAGAGCTGGCGGACATGCTGGAGAATCTGTTCTCAGGGGTCGAGCTCTCGTTCGATCAGGAAGCCATGGAGAAGCTGCTCGACCTGGCCCCGCCGGGGCTCGACGAGTGCATGGCGCTGCTGCGCATTCTCGATCAGCTCGACGATTCCGCCACGGGCCGCCCCTCTCGCTACGACGTGATCGTCATCGATTCCGCACCGACCGGGCACCTGCTCCGTCTGCTGGAGCTGCCGCAGCTCATCGAATCCTGGCTGTCCGGCCTCTTCGCGGTCTTCCTGAAGTACGACCGACTCTTCCGACTTCCGAAGCTCCAGGCCCGTCTCATCGGGCTGTCGCGCGGCATCAAGCGGCTCCGCGCGATGCTCGCGGACGGCAAGCACGCAGCCGTCCAGATCGTCTCCATCCTCACGAACATGGCGCTAGCGGAGTGCGAAGACCTCGTTGAGTCACTGCGACGGATGCAGGTGCGTGTGCACGGCATCATTCTGAACATGGCGCTTCCCGATGACGGCACCGAACTTGCCCAGGCTGTCGGGACCCGGGAAGCCGCGGTGCGGGCCGCGTACGCGTCCGGGTTCCCCTCGGTGCCGCAGGCGATCGTGACGCGCGCGGGCGACCCGAGAGGCATCGCGAGACTTGAAGCCCTCGGGGGGATGCTGTTCGTCGTCGAACCCGCGCTGGAGCGTGCCGCATGAATGCGCCGGCCGGCGAGAACGACCGCATCAGCTTGTGCGAGACGCTCGACCGGCTGCTCAACAAGGGGGCGGTGCTGCGCGGCGAACTGACGATCTCAGTCGCTGGGGTCGATCTTGTCTACCTGGGCTTCCAGGCGGTGCTCGCTTCCGTCGAGACCGCTCGGACGCTCACGAGGCCCGTCGAAACTGTCTCTGACAAGGCGCTACCGGGATGAGCGAAGCGGCTCCACATCCGGCGATCGCTGAGGCGCCCCCACTCGTATCGGGTGACGCGTGCCATCTGGCTCCTGAGGTGAGTGCCGCCGCTCGTCGCACGGGACAGCGTGTGACTCTGGACCCTGACAACGTCCGAAACGGGCTGGGGCAACTGGTGCTCACGGTGGTCCGGTTGCTCCATGAACTGCTCGAACGTCAGGCGATCCGCCGAATCGAGGCCGGCTCGCTGACCGATAAGCAGATCGAAGACGTCGGCCGAACGCTCATGCGGCAGACGGAGGAGATAGAAAGGCTTGCGGAGGAGTTCGGCGTGAAAGCCGGTGAGCTCGATCTCGACCTCGGACCACTGGGCCGGTTGTTCTAAGCGAGGCACCGCTCATGGCGATCATCCAGCGCGGCCCGGCGCACTCGACCAACTCAACGAACATCGCCGACCTCCTCGAGCGCGTGCTTGACAAGGGCGTCGTCATCGCGGGCGATATCAAGGTCTCGCTCGTCGACATCGAGCTGCTCTCCATCCAGATCCGGCTCGTGATCTGCTCGGTCGACAAGGCGAAGGAAATGGGCATGGACTGGTGGGCGAACCACCCCGTCTTTTCCCCGCAGAAGCAGTCCGCGCCCCTCCCCTCGGAAACAGAGAGTGCGCTCGCGAGACTCGAGCAGAAGCTCCAGACGATCGAACAAGCCCTGAGCGAGCGCAGCGCGCCGGACACCGCCGCCAGGGCAGCCCAGCCCGAGGCGCCTGCTCCGATGGCTCCCGTCGTGCCCGAGTGGGCGAGACCGAGGGCGACGACGTGAACGCGGCGTCTCCGGGGGCGATGGGCACGTCGAGCGCCGTCCGCGACCGTGCGCTCATCATCATTCCGATTGTTCACGCCGAGGCGGACCTGGGGACGCTCGCCGCGGAGGTGCGCGGCGCGGATCCCGCGGCGTGGGAGCGTAAGCAGCGGCTCATCGGGGAGCACTGGAACTCCGTCGAGCGGTTCTGCTCGACTCTGCCGGGCGAGCCGCGCCGCTGGCGGGTCTATCAGGACGGCCTGCCGGTCTGCGGCCGCGAACGCGCCATCATCGAAGACCTCGCTCTGCGCGGCAGCCGGAACGGGAGCGTGGTCCTGTCGCTGCTCTCCCGCGGCGCGACGCTCGAGGGCACGGAGTCGCCCGCGCTGCTCATCGAGGAGTATCGGCGCGCCCGGGCCCCACTCACTCCGGGGAAGAGCGACGCCGAGGGAGCGCAGCGCCTGTTGCGGCAGCGTGACGACTTCATCGCGCGCCGCATCGATCACACCCTCAAGCAGGGAGAGACGGGCATTCTTTTCATCGGGCTGCTGCACGATGTCCTCAGTCGCCTGCCGCCCTCGATCGATGTAACAACGGCGGCGCTGCGGGCTTGAGCGGGACACGCACCCGTCCCCCCGCGCCGCGGGAGGACGCTCCGGATGAATACCGAAGATCAACGCGCGAGCCGCGGCAACAACGGACACGGTGTCGGCGGTATCGAGGCCATTCTCTCCGGCCTCGGCAACCTGCTGGGCACGCTCGGCGAGCTCGCGGAGAAGGGCGAAGCGCTCAAACGAGAAGGTTCGGGGCAGACCGCCTCGGGCAAGCACGTGTCGTTCCATTACGGCGTGTCGGTCCGGACGGCGCAGGGCGGGCGCGAGATCAAGGTTGAGCCGTTCGGCAACGTCAACCCCGCCGCGTCGGTCGCCGAGACGTCGGTCCACGAGGTGCGGGAGCCGCTCACGGACGTGTTCGAGGAGGCGGATCATGTGCTGGTCGTCGTCGAGATGCCGGGGCTGGGTGCGGCCGACGCCCGCTTCGAGCTGACCAGCGATGTCCTCACCATCTCGGGCGCTCGCGGGTCGAAGCGGTATCACAAGGAAGTCCTGCTGCCCGTCGACGGGCTCACGCTGGACGCCTCCGCCGTCCGCTGCAACAACGGCGTGTTTGAAGTGCACCTGTCGCGCTGATTCGACGGAGCGCTCCCGATGGCATCACATCTTCCCAACGGCACGCCCGCCGCACCGCAGGGGCGGTCCGATTCACCCGCGGACGGCGGCCCAGTCGCACGACTGCGAGTCGCCGAAGCGCTCAGCAAGGACGTCGGACGCGGCCTGGCCCGGATGGACCCGGAGGACCTCCGCGCCCTGGGCCTGAGCGTGGGCGACGTCGTCATGCTTCAGGGCAAGCGCGCCACTCCCTGCCGCGCGATGCCGGCCCATAAGGAGCATCGCGGAAATGGAGTCATCCAGGTCGACGGCCTTTCGCGACAGAACGCGGGCGTGGGGCTCGACGAGCGCGTCGAGATCCGGCCCGTCGCGTGTAAGCCCGCGGCGTCGATGACCCTGCGGCCCACCACGATCGTCCCCACAGCGCGCGACCTTGAGTACATCGGGAGCCTGCTCGACGGCCTGCCGACCGTTGAGGGCGACATCGTCCGCGCTTCGATGTTCGGCAGCCGATCGGCCGAGTTCACCGTCGTCCGCACGCACCCTGCCGGCCCCGTCCTGATCACGCCCGCGACGAGGCTCACGGTGGAGACCGGCAAGACGGGCGCCACGCGGGCGCGCACGGAAGAGTCCGCGCGTCGCGTCTCATACGAGGACATCGGCGGGCTCAAGAACCAGTTGCACCGCATCCGCGAGATGATCGAGCTCCCGCTGCGATTCCCGGAGGTCTTCGAGCGGCTGGGCATCGACCCGCCGAAGGGGGTGCTGCTGCACGGGCCGCCGGGGTGCGGCAAGACCCTGATCGCGCGCACCATCGCTCATGAAACCGAGGCCGCGTTCTTCAGCGTCTCAGGGCCGGAGATCATCCACAAGTTTTACGGCGAGTCCGAGGCTCATCTCCGCAAGATCTTCGACGAGGCCGCACGCTCCGCCCCCAGCATCATCTTCCTTGACGAGATCGACTCGATCGCGCCCAAGCGCGAGAACACGCAGGGCGAGGTCGAGAAGCGCGTCGTGGCCCAGCTCCTGGCGCTGATGGACGGCCTCAACAAGCGGCCCAACGTCGTCGTCATCGCCGCGACGAACATCCCGAACAACATCGATCCGGCGCTGCGCCGTCCGGGCAGATTCGACCGGGAGATCGCGATCAGCGTGCCCGACCGTCATGGGCGCCGCCAAATTCTCGAGATCCACAGCCGGGGGATGCCCCTCGCGCCGGACGTTTCTTTCGACCACCTCGCCGACATCACGCACGGCTGCGTCGGCGCGGATCTCGAGGCGCTCTGCCGCGAGGCGGCCATGGCATGCCTCCGCACCATCCTGCACGACATCGACTTCTCGGCCCGCTCGCTCCCGTACGAGACGCTGTCGCGCCTGGAAGTCACCATGGATCATTTCCTCGCCGCGTTCGCCGAGATCGAGCCCTCGGCCGTCCGCGAAGTCTTCGTCGAGGTCCCGCGCGTCTCGTGGGACGACATCGGCGGACATCTGGACGCCAAGAGCGCTCTGGTCGAGGCCCTGGAGTGGCCCCTCCGGCACCACGCGCTCTTCGCCGACGCGGGCGTGCGCCCGACGAAGGGCATCCTGCTCGTCGGCCCTCCGGGGACGGGGAAGACGCTCCTGGCCCGCGCCGCCGCGAGCCAGGGCCATGCCAACTTCATCTCCGTCAAGGGACCCGAGCTGCTGTCCAAGTTCGTCGGGGAGTCCGAGCGCGGCCTGCGCGAGGTCTTCCGAAAAGCCAGGCAGGCGGCCCCCTGCGTCATCTTCTTCGACGAGATCGATGCGCTGCTCCCCGCCAGGTCCGCGCGCGACAACACTGTGGGCGAGCGGGTCATGAGTCAGTTCCTGACGGAGCTCGACGGCGTCGAAGAGCTGCGCGGCGTGCTCGTGCTCGCGGCAACCAATCGGCTGGACATGCTCGACCCCGCCGTCGTGCGACCGGGACGATTCGACCGGATCATCCGCCTGGACGAGCCCGATCGCGCGGCACGTCTGGAGATCTTCCGCGTGCACCTCCGCGGCAAACCCGTCGCGCAGGGCGTGGACCTGGACCGCCTGACGGACCTTTCGCAGGGAATGACCGGCGCGCAGATCGCGGGCGTGTGCCACGACGCCGCGCTCCGCGGTCTGCGTCGGGTTATCGTCGCCCTCGATGCGGGGCGCGACGCGCCTCCCGTGTGCGTCCAGAGCGAGGATCTGGTCGCAGCGATCGAAGATGCACGCACCCGCGGGTCATGATCCGATGAGTGACCTCCCGCTCGTCAGCTCTCACGCCTCGCCCGCGCACACCGTGCTGTACTGTGTCTGCGCGACCAGTCCCGCCGCAGCACTGGCCGCGGGCACACTCGACGGGCTCGAACCATCGCACTCGACGCGCGTCGTTGAAGAAGCTGGCATCGCCGCGCTCGTGATCGATGTCCCGGCGGCGTACCTCGTGGGCCCGGACGCCGAGTCCCGCCTCGGCGACCTGCAGTGGGTTGCCCCGCGGGCCGTGCGCCACGAGCAGCTCATCCGCGCCGTGATGGCGCACGGCCCGGTGCTCCCGCTGGCGTTCGGCACGGCGTTCTCATCGGAGGCCTCTCTGAGGACGGTGATGCGGATAGCCGCGCCGCACGTTCTTGATTTCCTCAAGCGCGTGGAGAACACAGCCGAGCTGGGCGTTCGGATCCTGCACGACCCCGACCGCACGCTCGCTTCACTGCGTCAGGACCTCCTGCTCCGATCCCCGCCGCCCAAGACTCCGGGCGCCCGATACCTTTTCGAGAAGAAGCTCGACGAGCAGGCCGCGCGGTCGCTCCGGGCGCACATTGACTCTCTCTCTCGTGCGGCGCTGGACGAGCTTGCGCCGCTCGCCAGAGAAGTGGTGGAGCGCCGCTCGACGCTGACGCATGAGCACCAGCTTAAGACCGCGTCGTACCACGCCATGCTTGTCGATGCCGACGTCCTCCAGGCCTTCGCCGAGCGGGCACGGGGCCTGAGCGACAGGCTTTCGTCCAGCGGCGTGATCATCGAGCTCACCGGGCCCTGGCCGCCCTACTCCTTCTGCCCCCAGCTCGGAGCGATCCCGTGACGTTGAGGCCGCTCTGCGCATGCGAGAGCCGATACGCCCATCGTGCCGAGTCGCTCTTGGCCGATGTTCCAGCAAGGGCGCACACGATCCTCGGCCAGGACTTGGCGCTGCTGTGCCTGGGCGACGCTTCCGCGACACCGCCGCTCGACCTGATAGCACGCTGCGTTGCGACCCTGCATGCCTCGATCGACGTCGTGCCGATGCGCATCGGCGCTCCTGTCGCGAACGCGTGCGACGCAGCCGCCCTACTGGCCCAGGCCGAGCCGTCGCTCGCGGCTTCGCTCTCGCGCATCCGAGGCCGCACCGAGTACACGGCGCGGCTGCTGATCGAAGTAAAGACGCCGGGCCCCGCAGCGACGCGCGTCGGCACGGGCGCCGGCTATCTCGCCGCACGGGCCCGCCGCTACGCCGAGCTCGACGGCATTCCTCCCGGCATGCACGCGCTCATCAACGACTGGGTGGCGCGGCTTGAGATATCGGGCATAGAGGCCCGACTCGACGGGCCGACTCCCCTGCTACCGCACCCGGCCGCACACTTCCTGGTCCCCCGATCGGCCGCGCCGCTCTTCGTCGAACGCTTCAACATTCATCGAGCATCGCTGGGCGGTCCCGCACTGCTGACGGGGCCTTGGGCGCCCTTCAACTTCGTGTAGCCCCCCGCCCGTTGGAGCCGGCCCGCACGCGAGCGGCCGTCACCACGCGCCAGTGACTTGATCATCAGGGGCGACCAGGGCGCCCGCGATCCGCATGAGATCATCGTGCAGGGGCCGATCCGCCTCGAACGCTTCGAACGCCGGAGCCCAGCTCGGCCTGGGCGCGACACGCCCCGGTGCTCGACCGCGGCTGCGCAGGAACGTCAGCTGATCAGCGCCGATGCACGTCGCGGCCAGCACGCCGGCCAGCCGATCCGTCTGGGCGAGCGCGGCGCGGGCCGCGAGCGTGCCCATCGACACGACGTCCTGATTGCGACCGTTCGTGGGGATCGATGACGTCGCGACGGGGCCGCCATGGTGCCGCATCTCCGCGACCAGTGCCGTCGCGGTGAGCTGCGCTCCGGCAAGCCCGCTCGTTGCGCCGGGCTCCCAGGCCAGAAGCAGCGGCGCACCTCCGTTGAGTTCCGGGTTCACGAGCACGTCGAGCTGACGCTCGGCGAGCACCGCGGCCTGTACCAGCGCCGCGTTGAGAGCATCCGCGGCGAACGCCAGCTGCTGCCCCTGGAAGTTGCCGCCGTGCAGAACGGCCTCGTCCGTCTCCGTCTCGCCGCACCAGACGACCGGATTATCGTTGACGCCGTTGATCTCACGCTCGATCAGCGTGCCGGCGTACTCGATCTGATCGCGGCAGGCTCCCAGCACCTGGGGCGCGCACCGAAGCGAGTAGACCTCCTGCAGCGGCCGCGTGACATCCTCCCAAGGCCCGTTCGATCCCGCTTCGGAGCGGATGACGTCCGCGCTCCGCGCCTGCCCGGCGTGGCCGCGCGCCCTGTGCAATCTGGGATCGAGCGCCTCCGCCCGGCAGCCGAGCACGCGGTAGATCCAGCCCGTCACGAGCTCGCAGCGCTCGATCAGGCGCTTCGCGCGCACAAGAGCCAGTGCCGCATACGCGCTCATGAAGCTCGTCCCGTTCACGAGCGCCAGCGCGTCACGCCCGCCAAGAGTCAGCGGGGCACACCCGCTCAGCTCGAGCGCGCGCATCGCGGGCATCGTCTCCCCGGCCCGTCGAGCCGGACCCTCGCCCATCATCAGCCGAGCCAGGAACGAGAGCGGGGTCAGGTCGCCGCTCGCTCCGACCGACCCGATCTCCGGGATGAGCGGTGTCACCCGCGCGTTGATCAGCGCAACGAGCGTCTCCGCGACGTCCACGCTGATCCCCGACATCCCCCGCGCGAGCGTCCTGGCCCGCAGGACCATCGTCGCCAGCGCCACGTCATCGTCGGCGGCCCGTCCGAACCCGGCGCCCAGGTGCGCGATCAGTCCCGCTCCCTGCCGCTCCGTGCTGGCGCACGCCGCGTACTTCACGTGCGGGCCGAAGCCCGTCGTCAGGCCGTAGATCTGCTCGCCCCGCGCCCGGGCCCCGGCGAGCGCCGCGCACGAGCGTTCCATCGCGCGTCGCGCCGCCCCGCTGAGCTCGCACCGCTCATCTGCCGCGCGCACGAAGCGCTCCAGCCGCTCCGCGGTGAGCCGGCTCGCGGGGTCCAGCACGAGCGTCCGCGTGTCCGACCCCGTGCGGCGCGATCCTGCATGGCGAAGCGTCGACTGCGAAAGCGTGCTCACACGCGGCTCCCTTCGTCAGGCGCTAGGCCGCGAGCAGACGGACCCGATCGAGCGCCCCTTTGGGCGTCCGCAGCGCCGGCCCTTCCGCACGAACCTGCACGCTCTCGAGCCTGTCGGACAGTGCTCCGAGCGCGCGCTTGACAGCGTTGATATCGGGCTCTTCATCCGCGCGGTTGAACACGAGAAACACACGGATCCGATCCGACCCCGAGGGAACGACCGCCGCATCGACAAGCCGGCCATCCGCTTCGCGCAGCGCCTGCTCGATCAGGGGGGAGTGCACCATGCGACCATTGGCGAGCTTGAAACTGCTGTCGGCCCGTCCCGCGAACAGGGTGCGCCCCGCGCGACACGACACCATGTCGCCCGTGTCGAGCCAGCGATCCGGAGCAAGCCGCTCGAGGCCGGCGGAGGTCCACGTCCCGATGCACACGTTCCGACCGCGCACGAGCAGACTCTGCCGCGAATCGACCCTCGTTTCGCAGCCACGTGGCAGCCCGATGCAGCCCGGCTCAAAGTCGCCCGGTTCACCCACAGCCACCCCGGGCGACGCCTCGGTCTGCCCGTAACCGACGCGCAGCGAGCTCCCGCGAAGCACATCCGCCAGGTGCCGAGAGACGGGCGCGCCGCCGACGACTCCCCCACGAAGCCGCCGCAGCATCCGCGGACCGTCGGGCAGCATCGCCAGCCGTTCGGCCTGCAGCGGCACCATTGAGCACCACGACACCTTCCATTCTGACGCCGCACGGATCATGGACGCTGCGTCGCGGCCTTGCGAGGATTCGCGCACAACGCAGCGCGATCTCAGCAGCGCGGGCAGCACGTCCAGCACCAACCCGAACGCATGATGCCACGGCAAGACCGACAGCACCGCATCCCGAGCTCCCGCAAGGCACGGCTCATGCGAGTCGAGCACCGACCACAGGTTGTCGTCGCTCAGCGCGGCCCAGGTCGGCCGACCGCTCGTCCCGCTGGAGCGGAGGAGCAGCCGCACGTCGGCGTGCGCCGGACCCCGCGCGCTTCTCAATGTCTCGTTTCCCAGCGGGCAGCCCGCGCCGTCCGCGTCGAGCGCGCCGCGTCCCAGCATGAGCCGCGCGTCGAAGAACTCGAGCGCGCCCTCCTCGCTCCCCGGCGGGACGACCGCGACCGTCAGCCCTTCCCACAGCGCCGCCGCGAGGAACGCCAGAAAGCCCGCGTCGGGCCCCCGGCTCAGCACCACGCGGTCGCCCGCGCGAACTCCATGCGAACGGAACAGCGCCACCCACAGGCGTGACGCGGCCCAGAGCGACGCCGCCGTCGTCGTCGCCTCGGGGAACACGAGGACGGGATGCGACCGCCCGCGGAGCGCCGCGTGCAACACGGCCCGCCAGCGGGCCACGCCCGTCTTGTCACATTCCGCGAACAAAGCGGCCGCGCCGCTTGCGTGCGACGCGGCCGGAGCCATAGCGAATGTCAGGACTTGCTGATGAAGATCCAGTTCGTCTTGCTCGCGTTGTCGCGGTAGAGATGGATCTGCACGTTGGTCGGCTTCATCTTGTAGGTGAAGGTGTAGGGGAAGGTCGTGTTGAGGCTGCCGGCGGCGACGCCGCGCTTGAAAGCGCCGAAGAACAGGCCGTTGTTGCTGCAGGGGGCGACCTGGGTGAAGAAGTTCTTGCCCTCTGCGGTCGCCGGGGCGACGCCGGCCAGCTCGGACTGGCAGCGGTTGTAGAGCAGGATCTTGCCGGCGTCGTCGACCTTGACCGCCCCGAAGTCGAACGAGTCGACGTCGGCGCGGGTCAGCGACCCGCACGCACCGAACACCTCGGGCGGGACGAAGCTCGAAGGCGCCGCCGCGGGAGAAGGGGTGCGGCCGGCGATGCGATCACGAAGCATGGTTGCGGTGCTCACTTGCTGTCTCCTGGATGAGAGGTTTCCTTCCACGTCGCCTTGAGCACCGGCTTGTCGCCGTCAAGCTCGAAGGTCAGCGATTTCTCGGAGTACATGCCGTCGAGCGTGTGCGACAGCTCCTGGACGTGCGCCAGGAGCTGCATGGTCGCCGGGTCGCCCATCGACATCTTGTTGCCGTACGTGCGGTACAGATCCGCCAGCTGGGCCTCGAAGTTCCGCACCATCATGATGACGCCCTCGGCGTCGGTCACTCCCAGCTCTTCCGCCAGCAGCTCACGCTCCGCATAGAGCGCTTCAAGCTGCTGCTGCCAGCTGTCCAGCATCATCTCGGATTCCATCTGATCTCCTTTCGTTGACTCAAGCACTGCGCCCGTCCGCGGGCCCGGCGTGCCACCGGGACTCTTTCACGCCGCCCGGCGGACCGGCTCGGCGAGGAACTGCGTGATCTGGTCGATGTCGTCCTGCGTCAGCATCTCCTCGACGCGTGCGATCAGCGCGCTGATCGCCGTGCCACGCAGCGCGGTCAGCGTGTCGCACGAACCACTCCGGAAGTTCTGATAGTTCATCCGCGTGTTCAGCGCGATCCACCGGCTCTTCAGCTCGATGTAGTTGATCGCAAGCGTCATCCGCACCTCGTCCGGATCATTGATCTCGGCGATGAGAGCGGCCAGATCGTCCCGCAGTCCCGACGCCCAGCGCACCACGCGCTCGATGTCCGCCGGCTGCACGCCCGGCCACGAGGCCAGCGCCTCGTTCAGGTGTCCGAGCGTCTCCGCCGACGTGAGGTGGCCGATCGCCGTATCTGTCTGCATCCTTGCCTCCGTTGATAGTGGCGGTCACACGCTCGCCGAACGGAGAATCGGCGCGAGCGGTCGGCCACGTGCTCTCTCAGATGAAGAATTCAGCCGCGCTGCGCACGCGTGTACCGGCGCTCCCGCGCTTCAGGGATCGGCCCGACGCCGGATCGAGCGCCCCGCTTCCCCACATTGAGCGTCCACGCCGGTGCGAGCATGTCGGCGGCGACGCCCGCGCCGCGCACGCTGCAGGACCTCCGCCCGAGAGCGCGCGCCCGCTACTGCAGGAAACGCTTCGCTACGACCTCCAGGGAAACGCTTCTTTCACAGCGGGGTGCTTCGCAAGCGCACCCGGCTGCAGGCGCGTCAGTTCCGCCTCGTAGAGGTCCGCCCCGTCCGGCATTTCCTTGCGCAAGAGGCCGAGGAACCGGCTCGCCGCGAAGATGCGCGGCCGGTCAAACTTCCGCTCGGCAGATTCCGACGTCAGCCACCGCGACACTTCGCGCGCGAACCGGCGGTTCTCCTCCGCTTCAGTGTCCTTCCACGCCGCCAGGTGAGGGAACGGACTGCCGCCCGCCCCGGGCGCACGCGCACCGCCGCTCAACATGTCGGGGCGGCCACGCTCGTGCTCCATCTCATGGCCGTTCTGAATCGAAGCGATCTCGTAGACGTGCGGCGTGCCCGCGGGCGTGCGTGTGCAGGAGAACAGCCGCGCCACGCGCTCGTCCGCAGTCACGAACCAGTACGCATCGTCGGAACCCCGGCCGGTGTCGCTCGTGCTCATAGCGTGCTCGCGTTCACTCATCGGAAGCCTTCTCGCTCTTCTGCTCCTGCGCCTCGCGCATGTTGTCTACGAGGTTCGGGTACGGCCGACCGGCCTCCTCGGCCCGCTCCCGCGCCCGAGCCTTGTGCTCGGGCGTCAGCTTCAAGGACTCCCCATCGGCCCCGGCCCCCTTGGGATTGTTCTTCTCCCACGGCGGCATCCCCGGCGTCTCGCTCATGGCACACAGTCCTCTCTGCAGCCCAGCGAACAGGTCACCGTAGGACGCGCCTTCCCGGACAGCCTCCAAAAAGCGTTTCATCCGCGGCGACCGCGTCTGTGTCACGTTCATCAGGCGCCGGAGCCGCTTCGCTAGCTGTCCACTACGAGGACGCGTTGTCACATCCTCCGCCGAGGATCGATCGAGACCGCCGCGCGACGTACGAATCGTTGTTGCCGGATCAGCGACACGGACAGAGCAGGTCGTGCCGTCCGTCGAAAGCTCGCAGGACTCGCGGCTGCGGTTGAGAACGTGCCTGGGCCGCCTCGAACGCACACGGCACTCCCGGATCCGTTCCCGGCGGGGGCACGTTTAGACCCCAACGAAAAGGCCCTGCAATCGCAGGGCCTTACGAAGCGAGGCGGACGGGACTCGAACCCGCAACCACCGGATCGACAGTCCGGTACTCTAACCAATTGAGCTACCGCCCCAAGTTGTTGATGCACAAGAACTTGCGACCGCTCGCCTCAGTTCTGCACATCCCCGCACCCGCCTCCGCCCGCTGAAGGGAATCGGCGCTGGGGGACGAAAACCATACCCGCTCCCGGCTCAGGTTTCAACCGCCGACCGCCGCCCGCCACCGGCTCCCCGGACCGCCACCCCCACTGCCTCCCGGACCGCCTCCGGGCACGCCGACGGACCACCCCCGGACCGCCACCTTCAGCTCCATCAATGTCCCTCGAACCAGTCGCGGCTAACCGCCGAGTCGACGCGCACTGGCACGGTCAGCTTCATCGCGCTCTCCATGTGCTCCACGATGAGCGCCCGAGCCTGCGCAGCGACCCGCTCGGGCGCCTCGAACACGAGCTCGTCGTGGATCTGCAGCAGCATGCGCACATCCGAGAGCGCCGGAGGCCGGCCGTCCCTGCGGTGCGACGCCCGCTCGCCCAGCAGCGCGTGCAGGTTCACCATGGCGACCTTTATCAGGTCCGCCGCTGAGCCCTGAACCACCGAATTGATCGCCACACGCTCGGCGAGCGAGCGCTCAGCGGGGTTCCGCGACTCGATCCCGGCGATGGGCCGCCGACGCTTCAGGATCGTCTCGACGTATCCGTAGCGGCGCGCCTGCGCGATGCACTCCTCCAGAAACGTCGTGATGCCCGCGAAACGCCGCTTGTACCCGTCGATGATCTGCGCCGCGGCGTCGTTCTCGATTCCCAGCCGGCGCGCCAGACCGAAGGCGGTGATGCCGTACACGATGCCGAAGTTGACCATCTTGGCGCCGCTGCGCTGCTCGCGCGTCACCTGATCGGGCCGCACGCCATGGATCTGCGCCGCCACCGCTGTATGGATGTCCTCCCCCTTGTCGAACGCCTCAGCGAGCGCGGGGTCGCGCGACAGGTGCGCCAGCAGTCGCAGCTCGATCTGCGAGTAGTCGGCGCTGATCAGCACGCGTCCCGGCGGCGCGACGAACGCCTTGCGGATCTCGCGCCCGATGTCGGTGCGGATCGGAATGTTTTGCAGGTTGGGATCGCTCGACGACAGCCGACCGGTCGCCGCCACCGTCTGGTTGAAGCTCGCGTGGATGCGCCCCGTCTCGGGGTTGATCTCCTCGCGGAGCGCCTCCAGGTACGTCCCGACCAGCTTCGTGAGCTGCCGATGCTCCACGATGAGTCCCGGCACGGGCGACTCCACCGCGGGGTCCGCCGCCAGCTTCTCCAGCACCTCCACGTCCGTCGAGTAGCCCGTCTTGGTCTTCTTGAGCGGCTTGATGCCCAGTCCGGGCGGCTCATCGCCCGGGGAGTTGAAGAGGATCTCGGCCAGTTGCCTGGGCGAATCCGGGTTGAACGGCCGGGGCGCCGCGCGATCAAGCTCGGAGCGCAGCTCGTCGATCCGGCCCCGCAATCGCGCCGCCTGCCGGCCAAGCTCGCCGGGATCGACCACGATCCCGTTCCACTCGAGTTCCGCCAGCGCCTCGACCAGTGGCATCTCCAGCTCATCGAACAGGTTGAGCAGACCCATCGCCCGCAACTGGGGCAGCATCAGCTCCCGCAGCCGCAGCGACATGTCCGCGTCTTCCGCCGCGTAGTTGGTCGCCGCCTCGAGCGGCACGCAGTCGAACGTCCTCTGATGCTTCCCGGAGCCGATGAGCTCGGAGATCGCGATGTTCGTGTGCCCCAGCAGGCCGAGGCACAGCGCGTCCAGCGCGTGGCTCGATCGGGACGAGTCGATCAGGTAACTCGCGACCATCGAGTCGAAGAGCTTGCCCCGCCCGCCCCGGACCTCGACCCCGTGCCGCCTGAGAACGAGCATGTCGTACTTCAGATTGTGCCCGCACTTGGCGACCGCCGGGTCGCTCAGGACCTCCGCCAGCGCGCCCAGCACCGTCCGCTCGTCCAGGTGAGCCGAGCAGTCGGGAGACCGGACCGGCACGTACCACGCTTCCCCGGCGCGCACCGCCAGCGACACGCCGCACAGGTGCGCCCGCAAGGGCGACAGGCCCGTCGTCTCGGTGTCGAAACTGACGACCTCGGCCGTGCGCAGCCGCCGCATCAGCGCCTCGAGCTGCTTGGTGGTCCGCACGCACTCGTACCGCCCCGCCGTCTGCGCGACCGACACTCGAGCCGCCTCGATGTCCTGGAACAACCCCCCGATCCCCACGCCCTCCGCGGGCGCACGCCGCCGGACGACGGTCGGCGCCGGCGCCGCCTCCGATGAGGAAGCCTCCGGCCCCGCGGCCCGGACGTCATCGCCCCCGCCGCCGGGCTCGACGGCTTCCCCACGCTCGGCGAGGATCGCACGCACTTCGTCCTGATACCGGTTGAACCCCAACTCGCGCAGGATGGGCAGCAGCCGCGCCAGGGGAAAGCGCTCGACCGCCGCGCGCTCGAACTCGAACTCCAAGGGCACATCCCGCCGCAGCGTCACCAGTTGCTTCGAGAGCGGCAGCCACGCCAGCGCCTCGCGGAGCTTCTCCCCGCGCTTGCCCTTCACCTCGGTCGCGTGCGCCGCGAGGTTCTCCAGCGTTCCCCACTGCGCGATCAGCTCCGCCGCCGTCTTGGGCCCGACCCCGTCGACGCCCGGAACGTTGTCGACCGTATCCCCCATCAGCGCGAGCATGTCAACGACCTGCGCCGGCGTGATCCCCTTCTCCTCGCGCAGCTTCGCGACGTCCATGCACTCCTGCGTGTGCACGTCGTACATCTCCACACGGCCCTCGATCAGCAACTGCTGCAGGTCCTTGTCCTTGCTCACGAGCCGAACGCGCAGGTCGTCGGGCCGCTCGCGCAGCACCCGTTCCGTGATCGTCGCCAGAACGTCGTCCGCCTCGTACCCCGGCACGCCCAGCACCGGGATCTCCAGCGCCCTGAGAACCGCGATGCAGCGCTCGATCTGGGGCCCCAGCGCCTCGGGCGCCGCCGTCCGCGTCGCCTTGTACTCCGCGTACAGCTCGGAACGGAACGTCTCCCGATCGCCGCTTACGTCGATCGCGACCGCCAGGTATGGCGGCTTCAGCTCGCGGAGCACGCGCAGCAGCATGCCCACGAACCCGAACGTCGCGTTCGTCGGCTCCTTCGTCACGGGCGAACTCATCGGCGTCCGGATCGCGTGGAACGCCCGGAAGAACTGCGCGTGCCCGTCGATCAGGTACAGCGTCTGCATCGCCGGGCGCCCGCTCAGCGCGCTCCGCCCTGCGCGGCGGGCCCGCCGGCCAGCCAGCGAAGATCGTGCACGCCGGGCTTCGCCGGAGGAACGGGCCGCTCCTTGCCCAGCCACTCCTTCAACTGGTCGGCGGTGATCCGGTCCGCGCGGATGACGTCCACCTCGTCCCAGTCGATCCCGCTCGTGCGGTCCTCCACGGCGTCGGTCGCCAGCTCCTCCGCCTCGTGCAGGCACGTCGCGCTCAGCAGCAGCTCCGCGTACGCGTCGGCCTGCTCGTCGTCCTCGGGGGTGCAGCGCACGACGCACTGCCACGCCGTCAGCCCCAGCTCGTTCCCCTCCGCGTCCAGGTTCGTCATGGGGTCGATGTTGAGCTCGAGCGACCACGCGTCGCGCAGGCGCTCGATCGCCTCGTCGGGAGTCAGCGCGTCGGGCTTGTCCTCCGGAGCGACGATGACCCCGCGGTGCTCGTGGGCCACCGAGTCCACGCCCTCCAGCTCCTCGACCTGCCGCAGATCGAACGTGGCGAGCAGCCGCTCGATCTTTTCGCGCATCTCGGGCAGGCACCGGACCGTGACGATCTTGTGCTCGTCGAGGAAGACGTAGAAGAAGGGCTCGACCGACATGGAGCCGAAGCCCACCAGCCCGTCCTCGAACAGCCAGGGCTCGAAGGCCCGCAGCCCGTCGTAGAACTTCTCCGCCCCCACGAGGTCGTACGCGATGTACGGATCGATCTCGCGATACGCGTCGTTGCCCAGGATGTCGAGGATCGGGAAGAAGCGTCCCGGCAGCAGCCCGAAGAGCGCCCGGCACAGCGACCGCACGCGCGTGTGCGAGATCGCGATGTCAAAGACGTACCGATCGGGCCATTCCTCGAGCTCTTCGCCGAAGCCCGCCCCGGCGAACGCCGTCGCGTCCGACCCGTCGGCCGCCTCAAACTGCATCGTGTACCCGGCGATCGGCGTCAGCGGCTCCGTCGGGTAGGCGCCCAGCGGAAACGCGAACCCGCCGACTTCCTGCCTCTGGATCGTCTCGTCCAAAAGCACGCGGTGATGGGTCATAGGACTCGTGGAGGGCGCGTCACTCATTTCTGGTGCCGACGGATCATACGTCCAGCGGGCCTCAGCTTCGCGGCCCCGTGCCCGTGCCGCCTCCCCTTCATTCGACGATCCGCTCCCCCCCCACCGCCGCCCGCCGATCGGCCGACCGCCCCGCCGCGGCGGCCCGCCGAGCACCGGAGATTTCCTCGATCACATCCGCCGAGCGCGTGCTCGCCGTCCGTCCCGCGAACCGCTCGCACACCTCCAGCAGCCCGCGACGCTGCGCTTCCCGCGCCGCCGGATCACTCACCAGCGCGTCGACGGCCTCCACCAGGCGCTCATGGCCCTTGAAATACGGAAACAGCTCCGAGATCACCGGCCGCCCGGCGATCAGATTGGGCAACGAGATGAAGCGCGTCATGATCAGACGCTTCCCGAAAGCGTTCCACTGGAGCTTGTTGATCTTGTACATCACCACCATCGGGCGAAGCTGCTTGGCGATCTGCAGCGTCACTGTCCCCGACACCGCCACCGCCACCGTCGACCAGCGGACGATCAGGTCCGTCCGGCCCGCCAGAATCTCGAGGCCGTCGGGCCACCCGCCCAGCTCCTCCGCCTTGGCGCGGAGCCGGTCGCGCACTTCCTCGGTCGTGGCGCCGATCACGCCCACGAGGTCCGGATGCCGCCGCCGGAGCTCGCGGAACGCCTCCAGCATCACAGGGAAATTCCGGCGCAGCTCCTTCGCCCGGGACCCGGGCAGGATCGCCAGCCGCTGCGCGCCTTGAGGAAGCGTGCGCGCCGCCGCCTCCTCGTCGAGCGCCTGCAGATCCAGGGGCTCGTCGAACAGGGGATGCCCCACGAAGGTCGCCGGAACGCCCCGCACCTCGAACCACGCCTCCTCGAACGGCAGCAGGCACAACACGTGGTCCGTCCGCTTGCGGAGCGTTCGGATCCGCCAGGGGCCCCACGCCCAGAGCTGAGGCGCCACCAGATGCACGACTTTCGCGCCGTTTCGCTTGGCCAGCTTGGCGATGTGGATGTTCGCTGCCGGAGAATCGACCGGCACGTGGACCGTGGGCCGCGCCCCGCGCATCCACAGCTCGATCGCGCGATAAGTCCGAAGGAACCGCCGCACGTCCTCAACGCCCGGCATGCCCACCACCGCGTCGTCGCCCGTGCGCTGCACCAGCGTCGCCCCAGCGCGCTCCATCTTGGGCCCGCCCCACGCATAAATCGGCAGCGAGGGATGCCGCCGCCGCAGCTCCGCGATCACCGCCGCGGCGTGGTCGTCGCCGGAGGGCTCGAACGCGGTGAAGAGCACGGAAGGCGCCGGGAGAACCACGAGTGCAGTCTATCGGGCCCGGGGCGTTCACGGGGTATACTCGTCCCCCTTCATCCGCCCTCGAGCCGAACCGCGCGTGTCGCGCCCCGGCACCGGGCGTCCGACGCCGCTCCGAACCATGACAACGCACGCAGACCAACCAGCGCTCGCCCCGTCCCCCTATCGCCGGACCAGCACCTGCGGAGAGCTCCGCCCAACGGACGTCGGACGCCGCGTCGTGCTCTGCGGCTGGGTCAACTCGTACCGCGACCACGGCCAGGGACTCGTCTTCGTCGACCTCCGCGACCGCTTCGGGCTCTCGCAGATCGTCTTCGAGAAGGGCGAGACGCCGGACGCCGTGCTCGACCGCGGCGACAAGCTCCGCAGCGAGGACGTCATCGCCATCGAAGGCCTCGTGCGCACGCGCAAAGGCGGCCCCAACCCCAAGCTCGCAACGGGCGAGGTCGAGATCGTCGTCGAGCGCCTCGAGCTGCTCAACAAGACCGACAACCCCCCCTTCCTCCCCGACGACTCCGCCGAGCTTCCCAACGAGGAGCTCCGGCTGCGTCACCGCTACGTCGACCTCCGCAGGCCGACCATGCAGCGCATCCTCTCCACGCGCCACCGCGTGATGCAGGCCACCCGCCGCTATTTCGACGAGAACGGCTTCCTCGAAGTCGAGACCCCCATCCTCTACAAGAGTACCCCTGAGGGCGCCCGCGAGTTCCTCGTGCCCTCCCGCAACGTCCCGGGCGAGTGGTACGCCCTCCCCCAGAGCCCGCAGCTCTTCAAGCAGATCCTCATGGTCTCGGGCTGCGACCGGTACATGCAGATCTGCCGATGCTTCCGCGACGAGGACCCCCGCGCCGACCGCCAGGCCGAGTTCAGCCAGATCGACCTCGAGATGTCCTTCGTCCAGCGCGACGACATCATGGCCATGATGGAAGGCTTCGTCCGCCGCCTGTGGCGCGAGATGACCGGCTATCAGGCCCCGCCGTTCCCCCGCATGAAGTACCGCGATGCCATGGAGAAGTACGGCATCGACCGCCCCGACACGCGCTACGAGCTTTTCATCACCGACGTCTCGGAGGTCGCCGCCCGCACCGACTTCAAGGTCTTCAAGGACGCCCTCGCCAAGAACCCCGACGCGCCGCAGTATTCCTCCAAGCGAGGCGTCGTCAAGGGGATCCGCGTCCCCGCCGGGGCCGCCGGCGCCGACAAGCTCACGCGCAAGATCACCGACGGCTACAGCGAATGGATCAAGGGCTTCGGCGCGGGGGGCGTCGCCGTCGTCAAGCTCAATCCGCAGGGCGTCTTCGAGACCGGCATCGCCAAGTTCCTCGAAGTCGAGGGCGTCAAGCAGGCCTTCATCAAGGCCCTGGGCCTCCAGCCCGGAGACATGGCCCTCTTCGTCGCCGACTCCTACGGCGTCGCCACCAAAGCCATCGGCGAGCTCCGCCAGAAGGTCGCACGCGACACGGGAGTCGTCCCCAAGCCCGGCGCCGAGGGCGGGCCGTGGAACTTCCTCTGGGTTATCGACTTCCCCATGTTCGAGAAGAACAAGGACACCGGGAAGTGGGTCGCCAGCCACCATCCCTTCACCGCGCCCCTCCCCGAGCACCAGCAGCGCTTCCTCGAAGCCGCCATGACCGATGAGGACGCCATCGAGTCCATGCTCAGCGCGGGCTACGACGTCGTCCTCAACGGCTCCGAGATCGGCGGCGGGTCCATCCGCATCCACGATCAGGCCGTACAGAGCAAGGTCTTCGCGCTCCTGGGCCTCACTCCCGAGCAGGCCAAGGAGAAGTTCTCGTTCCTGCTGGAGGCCCTCCGCTTCGGCGCCCCGCCGCACGGCGGCATCGCCTTCGGCCTCGACCGCCTCGTCATGCACCTGGTGGGCACCGACAACATCCGCGACGTCATCGCCTTCCCCAAGACGCAGATCGGCGCCGACCTCATGACCCGCGCCCCCAGCAAGGTCACGGACGCGCAGCTCAAAGAGCTCTACATCAAGAGCACCTGGGAACAGCCGCCGAGATAACCATCCGCACGAAGAAGCGGGCCCCGTCCCCGTGGCGGCCCGGGCCTCCCGCCCCGTACCCTCCCCCCTGATGTGCGGCATAGGCGGCATCCTGCGGGTCGTTTCCCCCAGCGACCGCGCGTACCCCCGGGACGCAGCGGATCCTCTGCGCCGCGCCGCCGACCCGTGGCGCTGGCAGGGCCCGGCGGTCGATCCGCGCGACGTCCCCCGCACCCGCGGCGATCAGGCGTGGCTCATCCCCGATGAGCAGCTCGACGTGCTCGACCGCGCCGTCGCGTGGCGCGGCCCGGACGGCGCGGGCCGATTCCGCCACCGCGTCGTTCGTCCCGACGGCGCGCTCGTCGAAGTCGCGCTCGTCCACCGCCGCCTTGCCATCATCGATCTCGCCTGCGGCGGTCAGCCCATGGTCCTCCCCCCCGCCGCCGCGGACTCCAGCGGGCTCCTCGCCATCGTCTTCAACGGCTGCATCTACAACCACCGCGAGCTCCGCCGCCGGCTCGAAGCCGAAGGCGTTCGCTTCACGTCCGACCACTCCGACACAGAGACGCTGCTTGCAGCGTGGGGACGCCGCGGCCCCGCATGCCTGAACGACATGGACGCGATGTTCGCGTTCGCCCTCTGGGATGCCGCGAGCGCCACGCTCTACCTCGCACGCGACCGCTTCGGCGAAAAGCCCCTCTACGTCTCGACCCAGGCCGGCCTGACCGTCTTCGCGAGCGTCCCCATCAACCCTGACGAGTTGTCTGCGAAGCGCTCTCCCGTCGCCATCGACGGCGAGCGCCTCGCGCTGTGGGCCTCGCGCGGCTGGGCCGCACACCCTCCTCAGGAGGCGGCCGAGAGCGTCACGCCTGGCCGCGTGCTGGCGCTCGGCGCGCCCCCTTCACAGTCGGCGCCCGCCGTGGACCTCAGCGCTGTCGGGACCGCACGCCCGGCCCGCGCCGCCGCCAACCTGCTCGATCAGCTCGAGGACGCTCTCTCCCAGTCCGTCGCCGCCCGTCTCGACGCCGATGTCCCCGTCGGCACGTTCCTTTCGGGGGGCGTCGACTCCGCGATCATCACCGCTCTCGCCGCCCGCCGCGCACCCGTCCTGGCGCTGACGGTCCGCATGCCGCACAGCGAGTACGACGAGTCGCGCGAGGCGGCCCGCTCCGCCCGCGTCCTGGGCGTGCGGCACGAAGTCCTCGACTGCTCGCCCGACGCCGCCGCCGACCTCATCACGCTCATCGAACACGCACGCATCCCTCTGGGCGACTCATCGCTCCTTCCGACGTACTGGCTCTGCCGCGCCGCGGCCGCTCACGTGAAAGTCGCGCTCGCGGGCGACGGCGGGGACGAGATCTTCATGGGCTACGACCGCTACCGCGCCGTCGACCTCCTCCGCCGCTGGTCCCGGCTGCTCCGGCTAATCCCCGAGCGCCGCCTTCGCCGCGCCGATCCGCGCAGCCGAACGGAAAGACTCGCCCGACTCATCGACGCCGCCCGCGGCGACGGATGGATCGAACTCTCGGCGATCTTTCCCAAGAACTTGCGAGCCGCGCTCTTCGGCCCCGGCGCCGAGATGCTCTCCTCGCCCTGGACCCCCTCCTCCGACGCCGACTGGGCGCGACGGCTCGACATCGTCAGCTATCTCCGCCACGACCTGCTCCGCAAGACCGACATCGCCTCCATGACCGCCGGCGTCGAAGTCCGCTGTCCGTTCCTGAGCGACCGCGTGAAGGACCTCGCCTTCGCCGTCCGCGCCCGGGATCACTTCTCCGCTCGCGAGGGAAAGGTGCTCCTCCGAGCGCTCGCTCGACGCTTCTTCCCCTCCGAGGTCGTGGGCCGCCCCAAGCGGGGCTTCGCGATCCCCATCTCCGACTGGTTCCGCTCGGACTTCGGCGGCCTGCGCACCCTTCTCCTCGACATGCTCGCGGGCGAGAAGCCCTTTGGAAGTGTGCACGATGTGCTGGACATCGACACACACGCCGTGCGGCGACTCCTCGACGAGCACTGGGCCGCGGGAGGCCTCGCGCCCCTCCACACGGCCCGCCCCGTCCGGCCGCGCGACCACGGCCAGCGCCTCTTCGCCCTCCTCTCGCTCGCCGTATGGGCCCGCGCCATGGACAGGCGCCGCCGCCTCAAGGAATCGTGATCGCCCGGGTCCAGAGCAGCACGATCACGATCACGCCGACGAGACCCAGCACAACGCCCAGCCATCCCAGGACCTCGCCCGCCGACCCCACGCCCGAGGCCGGAGCCCCGCCCCGACGCGCCAGCCTCGCACACACGACCGCCGCGGCTCCGAACACGAGCGCCGGCACCCC
The DNA here is from genome assembly GCA_033763795.1 of Planctomycetota bacterium. GTDB lineage: Bacteria > Planctomycetota > Phycisphaerae > Phycisphaerales > UBA1924 > JAEUIV01. The sequence goes on along the minus strand of JANRJV010000079.1, from coordinate 3,486 downwards.
GTACGCCGTGCATCCCAGAACACCGAAGATGCCGAGGATCAGCGACGCGATCGCCAGACCCGGCGTCGGACGCGACGGCGTCTGCACCGACACGAGGATGGGCGTGCCGCACTCGGGGCAGTTCAGATCAACAGCGATGCCGCGCAGGCCGTAGCCGCACCGCACACACCGGAACTCGAAAGTCGGGTCGGGCATCACCTCGGCCCTCCAGCCACAGCCGCGTCGGTCCCGCCTGTCAGATCTGCGCGGCGTACTGCTTCAACGAAGACGTGAACCCGCGAGGCCGCAGCCCCAGGTGCTCCCGCGCCTTGTCCATCGCGCACACGCTGTCCTCGGTCGCCATGATCGGCTCCGAAGGACCGAACGGCAGCGCTCCGCCCATGCCGATCGCCTCCGCCGCCGTCGCCACGGCGGCGCCCAGCACGCCCGGCAGCGGCGCGGGCTTCTTCCACTTCTCGGTGATCGGAAGCGTGTCGCGGATCGTCGTCAGCAGCGTGGGCCAGTCGAACGCCTCGGGTCCTCCCAGCGCGTACACCTCGCCGACCGCCCGCGCGTCCCGCAGGCTCGCGACCACCGCCTGCGCCACGTCGTCCACGTGCACGGGCTGCACCTTCGCCGACACGAGCTTCGGCGCGGGCGGAAAGCCCGAAGGCGGCTCCACCCGCACGAAGTAAGGCAGCACGAACCACGGCGCCGCCCGGCCCAGCACCCAGTCCTTCGCCATGCTCATGAACTCGCCGTCCGCGCCGTGCACCAGCGAGGGCCGAAGGATCGTCCACTCCAGCCCGCTGTTCCGCACGATCGTCTCGGCTTCGAACTTTGACCGGTGATACTTCGTCGCGGCGTCCGGACGCGTCCCCAGCGCCGACACATGCACCAGCCGGCCCACCCCCGCCGAGCGCATCGCCTCGGTCAGAACCCGCGCGGTCATGACGTGCTGCCGCGCAAAGGTCGTCCTGGGGGGAAACTCGCGCCGGATCCCGATGCACTGCACCGCCGCCGCCGACCCGGCCACCAGCTCCCCCACCGCGCCGCGGTCCGTCCCGTCGCCCACCACCCACTCGACCCCCTGCTCCGGCAGCGCCCCGCGCGCCTTCTCCCGGTCGCGCACCAGCGCCCGCACCCGGCAGCCCTGCCCCGTCAGCGCCGCCACCACGTGACGACCCACGAAGCCCGTCGACCCGCACACCGCCACCGTCATCCCGTTGAGATTCATCCCCGCGAGTCTACCGCGGCCGGATCGCGCCGCGCTGGACCCCGCGCGGGGCACTACCATCCGCCCCGTGTTCACCCTCTTCCTGCTCTCCTCCGAGGGGCAGTCGCCGCTCCTGCGCGACTTGGTCGTCATCCTCGCCGCCGCCGCCGTCGTCGCGACCGTGCTGCAGCGCCTCCGTCTGGCCACCATCCCCGCCTACCTCATCACCGGCGCCATCATCGGCCCGGGCGCCCTCGCCTTCGTCAACGATCCCGACAGCGTCCGCGCTATCTCGGACCTCGCCATCGTGCTCCTGCTCTTCGGCGTGGGCCTCCACATGGATCTCTCCGTCCTCAGCCGAGGACTGCGCCAGATGGCCCTCACCACCGTCCTGATGACGGTCCTGTGCACCGCACTCCTCTGGCCCTTCGCCCTGCTCCTGGGCGAACGACCGGCGGGCGCGCTCGTCGTTGCGATGGCCGTCACCATTTCCTCGACCGTCGTCGTCCTGCGCGTCCTCCTCCAGCGCCGCGAACTCAATCACCCCGAGGGAAGGCTCACCTTCGGCGTGCTCATCATCCAGGACCTCGCCGCCGTCGTCATGCTCATGATCCTGCCCCCGCTCGCCCGCTGGGCCGGCACCGGCGGAAAGGGCCCGCTCGACCAGCCCGGCCACTCCACGGGCCAGCTCATCTGGAACCTCACCGCCAACGGCGCCCTCGCCGTCGCGGGCATCACAGGCATCATCCTCGTCGGCCGATACGTGCTCCCGCGCCTGCTCACCGAGGCTGCACGCGGCAAGTCGTCCGAGGTCCTCGTTGTCCTCACGACCGCCGCCGCACTCGGCGCCGCGTCCCTGACGCAGGGCCTGCTCAACAACGCCGCCATCGGAGCCTTCCTCGCCGGCTTCCTCCTCTCCGCAACGCCCTTCCGGCACCAGCTCTCGGGGCAGGTCGGCGCCCTCCGCGACGTCTTCTCCGCCGTCTTCTTCACCGCCATCGGCATGACCCTCTCGCTCGACGTCATCGCCTCCAGCTGGATCACCATCCTCCTCGGCACCGTCATCATGATGACCGTCAAGACCGCCGCCACCGCGTTCAGCGTCTGGGCCACTGGGGGCACCGGCAACGTCGCCATCCGCGCCGGCGCCGCCATGAGTCAGTCCGGAGAGTTCAGCCTGCTCCTCCTCTCAGCCGCCGCCGCACCCGCCATCGCGCTCGTCTCCGCCGACACCGTGGGCGTCACCGTCGCCATCACCGTCCTCTCGCTCATCCTCACACCACCGGTCATCCAGGCCAGCGCCGTCCTGGGCGCCAGACTCAAACGCATCCCGCCCGCGCCATGGGCCCGACAGGCCGCCGCGCGGGACGAGCAGCCCATCGCCCCCGACGCACGCGCCGAACACGTCCGCCACGCCATCATCGCGGGCTTCGGCCTCGTCGGACGCGCCGTCGCAGACGAACTCAAGCGCCTGGGCGTCACCTACACCGTCGTCGACCTCAACCCCGCCACCTTCCGCACGCAGACACGCCTGGGACGACAGATCGTCTTCGGCGACGTCTCAAACCCCGACGTCCTCGAAACCGCAGGGGTCGCCCACGCCGAGCTCCTCGTCCTCACCATCCCCGACGAAGAATCCGTGCTCCGCGCCTGCAAAATCGCCCGCGAGCTCAAGCCCGACATCTTCATCATCGCCCGCACCAACTTCGTCTCCCAGGGCGTCGTCGCCGCCGGAATGGGGGCCGACGGCGTCGTCGTCGAGGAAATGGCAACCGCACGCGAGATGGAAATCGTCGTCAAGAAAGTCCTCGACATGCGCCTCTCAGACACCACCCGTCAGCGCGCCATGTCCTGACAACGCCCCGCCGCGCCGACCCCCCAGAGGCCGCCGCTCCCCATCACGCCGCGCCTGGGAGGCTCAGCGCTCGACGATGCGGATGGGCTTGAGATCAAGACCTGTAAGTCCCGCTTCGTCGTAGCGGCGCTTGAACTCGCCGCTCACGTAGACGTCGGTGTCGAACGGCTCAACCTTGAAGATGGGCGGCCATGGCGCGCCGTCGAGGGGAGGGTTGAGGACGAGGCCTTCGCGGCTTCCCCGCAGCGCCAGCCTGCCCGAACTGAACTGCATGGTGTCGGACCGCTTCAGGTTGGCGACACCCGGCAGGTAGGCCAGGCAGTTGATGAGCCAGTGCGGCCCGGTGTTCAGGCACTCCAGCGGCAGGATCTGCACCCAGTCGCGGATCAGAGGCTCGAGCACGGCGCGGGCCCGCTCGTTCATTTTAGGGGCGCCG
>JANRJV010000078.1:0-34385 GCA_033763795.1 Planctomycetota bacterium | reverse complement strand
CGTTTGCGGGCGTCGCTGAGGGCGTCCTTGATGGGGCGTTCGACCTTGTAGATCTCGTGGAGGGCGTTGCCCTGCATGGCGTTGCCCAGCCAGGCGGAGAGGTCGCGTTCGGTGTCGGCCCAGCTGATCATGTGGGGCACGTCGTAGACGCCCACGGGGTCGAAGCGTTCGAGGGCTTCGCTGGGGGTGTTGAAGTGGTTTTCGCCCGGGACGACGTCGAAGATGGCGGCGGGGAGGGCCTTCATGAACTCGAAGATGCCCGTGTCGGCCCACTGGTGCTCGCCGAAGGTCTCGTAGTCCATGAAGAGGTTGCAGAGGTAGCCGTCGCCGTTGATGTCGTGGACCCAGCGGGCGAACTTCTCGGTGGTGAGGGGCCACTCGGCCCAGCCGCGGTTTGAGAAGCGGAAGGCGATGTCGTCCGAGAGGCGGTAGTTCTTGAGGAGCAGGCCGAAGGGGCGGCCCGGGATGGCGCCCTCTCCGGTGTTGGGCGGTCGGTAGACGTAGTTGGGGGAGCGGTAGCCCAGGATGCGGTCGACGCCCTCGCAGAGGATGCCCTTCCAGCGGGGCTTTCCGTGCTCGTTCTTCATGCCGGCGATGAAGGCGGCGACGTCGTTGTTGTAGGTGAGCTCGGTGTTGCGGAAGACGGTGGGCGTCTGGCCGAAGAGCTCCTGGACCTTTCGGGTGTGCATGTCGATCTGCTCGCGGAACTCTTCGCGCGAGTAGAGGAAGCTCAGCGAGTGGTAGTAGGTCTCGCCTATGAACTCGCAGCAGCCGGTGGCGGCGAGCTGCTTGAACAGATCGATGACGTCCGGGCACCAGGCGAGCATCTGGTCGAGGACGACGCCGGTGATCGAGTAGGAGACTCGGAAGTTGCCCTTGTTCTGGCGGACGAGGTCGAGGACGAGCTGCGTCATGGGCCGGTAGCACTTGTCGGCGACCTTGAGGCAGATCTCGCGGTTCTTGGCGTCCTCGAAATAGAAGGGGTCGGCGTCGAAGACGGAGTATCGGCGCAGTCGGTAGGGCTGATGGACCTGGAAATAGAAGACGACCGATGCCATGCCGCTCCGTTCTCCGGCGGACACCCCTTGCGCCTGCGGGGCGTGTGGGCCGGGTGTGCATTGTCGCGGCCCGAGCGCCGGGGGCAAGCCGGGGTGGTCACGATCGTTGGAACCGACCGGTCGGGTCGAGCGGGGGCGGGGTCTTGGGCGACGGGGTCGCCCGGGCGGGGCTTCCGGGCGGCCGGGGTTGGGCGAGCTCGGTTTGACGGCCCGCCCCGGACGCGTGAGGCTACGGCGATATGCGCCCTTCCCTGACTGCCGTTCTCGGTGTTGCGTGCTGCGTCGCGGCGGGTTCGTGCACGAACCGGCCCACGCCGCGCGACTTCCAGCGTTCCGGCCCCGTCGCGGAGGGACATCGCCCCCGCGGGCTGTACGGCGAGGCGGCGCCGGTGGTGCCGCCGCGGGGCGCGGGAGACGCGGCGGTGGGGTCGGGAACCGTCGAGGGGCGGGTTGATGTGCTGCCCCCGGAGGGCGCGGCGGCGCTGGCGGGGGAGCCCCGGTCGCTGCCGGCGTTCGCGGGCGAGAGCGGGGCGCCGATCGGCTGGGGCGAGCTGCTCAGCCGGGCGGCGCAGAGCGACGTCGTGATCCTGGGCGAGACGCACGGCGACGCCGCGGGCCAGCGCTTCCTCGAGGAGTTCTGGAAGGATCTTCTGACGCAGGCGCCGGCGGCGTGGCTGAGCCTGGAGTTCTTCGAGCGGGATCAGCAGACCGCGATCGATGATTACCTGGCGGGCGTGACGAACGAGGTGGAGTTCCGCGCGTCGACGCGGCGGAGCTCCGACAATTTCCCCGCCGGTCACCGCGCGATGCTCGAGGAGGCGCGGCGGCTGGGCCGACCGGTCATCGCGTCCAACGCGCCGCGGCGGTACGCCCGGCTGGCGCGCACGGCGGGCTTCGATCGGCTCTGGTCGCTGGGACCCGATCAGCAGAAGTCCTTCGTCGTGCCGGGCGCGCTGACGGAGGGGCGGTACCGGGAGGAGTTCGAGCGCGAGATGCGGCCCGGCCTGGAGGCGGGGGCGCACGCCGCGAGCGAACGCGCCGACGCCGCGGACGCGGCCCGCGCGGGCGACGTCAGCGCGAGCGCGCCCGAGCCCAGCGACACTAATGCGAAACTGGAGGGCTACTACCGCGCGCAGAACCTGTGGGACGCGACGATGGCGGATTCGCTGGCGCGGCCGGTGCTGGCGGGGGCGCGGCCCGTGGTGCACGTCGTGGGCCGGTTTCACTCTGATTTCGGTGGGGGATTGGTGGAGCGGCTGCGGGCGGCGGCCCCGGGCGTCCGCATCCTGACGGTGTCGATGGTGGCGGAGGCGCCCGCCGGGGGGAACACGATGCTGGCCCCGGACGTGGGCCGGGCGGATGTGGTCGTGTACCTGAAGCCCTGACGGCATCACGACTTAGGGCGCGGGCCCCTCGGCTGAGCGCAAAATTCAACGCCCGCGGACGTGCGTGCGCTGGCTTTGACGCCCGGGCAAACGCATACTTCGCTCGTTCGTTGCCGGCCCGGAGCGCGGCCCGCGTGCGCCGTGGCGCGGCGGGGGCTCTCCGAGGCTTGGCGCAAAGGAGAGAGAAATCAACATGCAGCCATACCCGATGGTCCGTCCGCTGATGCTGTGCGTGTGCGCCGGGATGGCGCTGTCGTCGAGCGCGCTGGCGACCGACCGCACGAAGCGCCCCGAGGGGACGAATCATCAGGCCGCCCACGCGCGGGCGACCGGCGCGGGCGTGACCGTCGGCATCATCGATCTCGAAGGGTTCCGCACCAGCGAGGAGTTCGCGAACTTCAACGGCGGGATCATCGATCAGGACGTGGCGAACCCCAACGCGCCGCTGCCCGGCGAGCCGGCGACTGTGAAGGGCCACACGCTGGGGAATCGTTTCAAGGGCAACTTCTCGTACTCGGGACGCGTGCCGCGGACCGGCGGGTCGGATTACACGATCCGCTTCGCGGGGCTCCCGATCGCTAACGGCACCGACCGCCATCCCACGCTGACGGCGAACATCGCGGCGGGCGGCGACTGGACCATCAAGGCCAATCCGCCCCGGTTCCCGGCGCAGCGCGACTTCCTGGGCGTCGCCAAGGCTTCGAACGTCTACTTCGGCGGCGTAGGCAACGCCTTCACGGACCTGCAGTCGGCGGTCGACGACATGCACCGGATCAAGGGCGCGCGGATCCTGAATTACTCCGTCAGCGAGGGAGCCGTGGGCAGCGACAACGCGCGGCGGGGCGGGGCCAACGGGGCCGATCAGTCGGCGCTGTTCCTCGACTGGTACATCGAGAGCCGCGACATCGTCTTCGTCAAGAGCGCGGGCAACCTGGGCGGCGGGATCATGGACGGCGAAGACCCGCGCAACCTGGGCGGCGGCGCCAACAAGATTTCCAAGCCCGGCGACTTCTACAACGGGATCACCGTCGGCTCCGTCGACTTCGACGAGAACACGGGCAAGTGGCGCTCGCGGTCGGGATTCTCCAGCTACTGGCTGGGCACGGACAACGGGACCATGCCCGACGTGCGCGGCAAGCCCGACGTCGTCGCGCCCGGCCAGCAGATGTGGGACGGGAAGACCTACCAGTTCACGGGCGGGGCCAGCGGGACCAGCTTCGCCGCTCCGCACGTGACGGGCATCGCCTCGCTCCTGATGCAGCGCGGCGGGGCCGCCGGGCGTCAGCACGAGGCCATCAAGGCGATCATCCTCAACAGCGCCCGCAAGCGCTTCGTGAACGGCGCCAACCCCGGCAACGCCTCGGCGCTCGACAACGCCGGCTCGGGCAACCAGGCCTCGGACCTCAACTATCTGGCGGGCGCGGGCTTCGCCAACCCCAACAACGCGGTCCAGGGGGTCGACTGGACGCCCACGCAGTGGAACTTCGCGGGCGGGAAATTCACGGCGACGCTCCCGCTGGACGACGAGCTGGGCACGGGCGTCGCCGACGCGGCCCGGGCGCTCGATCAGCTCGACGCGGGCGAGCACGCGGCGGGCCGGGTGCCGCTGGTCGGCTGGAGCCGCGGCTCGTTCGGCGCGCCCAACGGGGACAACCCGCCGAACGTCTCTTCGATCGATTACGCGCTGGACCGTCAGCTCACCGCCGGCACGTTCCTGACGGCGACGCTCTGCTGGGACCGGCTCGTCCAGGAGACCGACGCGAACCGCCCGGGCGACCCCGACTTCCAGCCCCCGATCCCCGCGTCGGAGGCCGGGCTCGTCGACGAGGGCGACACGTACTCCTTCAAGGCGATGGCGAACCTCGACCTGCTGATCCTGCGGCGTGATCCGGCGAACCCCAACGCCTTCATCGAGTACGCCGAGAGCATCTCGGTGGTCGACAACGTGGAGCATCTGCACATCCCGATCACCGCGGCGGGCGACTACACGATCCGCGTGCGGTGGACGAACGCCGAGGGCGCGGTCGGCGCGACGCCCTTCGCCCTCGCGTGGCACACGGTGCCGGCGCCGGGGGCGGCGGCGCTGGCGGGGCTCGCGCTGCTCACGACGGCGCGGCGCCGCCGGGGCTGATCGCGCCGAGGGTGAGGAGCGCGTCGGCCGCGGCGATGACGCGGTCGGGCTCAATCTTCTCGATGGCGCAGCGGGCGGGGTGATCGTTGGCGACCTCTTCCTCGGGCAGCGAGGGGTCGGCGACGATGATGCGCTCGCGGTCGAAGGGGATGCTCGTCCAGCGGTGATCGGTCGGGCCGAAGAGCGAGACGACGGGGACGCCCAGTGCGGCGGCGATGTGGCGCGGGCCCGTGTCGTTCGTGACCATGAGGGCGGCGCGGCCGAGGAGCCCCTTGAGCAGCCCCAGCCCGCTGACCTTGTGCCGCTCTTCGATCGCGGGGCCCCGGGCCGCGAGCAGCGCGGGCATGTCCAGCGTCCGGCGGCGTGCGGGCTCGGGCAGCCCGCGCACGACGGCGGCGGTGACGTCCGCTTCGGATGACGACCCGGAGACCACCAGCCGGGCGCCGCGCTGCGCCAGGTGCGTGCCCAGGAGCGCGAAGCGCTCGGCGGGCCAGCGCTTGGCGGGGTTGTTCCCGCCGGGGTTCAGGACGACGAGCGGCCCGTCGCCCGGCAGCTCGTCCAGCAGCTCCTTCGCCGCGGCGCGCTCGGCGTCGCGGACGCACAGCTCCAGCGGGCCCATGGGCCCGGCCTGCGCGCCCCAGGGCGCGATGAGCGCCCGCGCCAGCTCGAAGTAGTAGGCGCACGCCGCGACGGGCGCCCAGTCGTCGGGGTCCGCGCTGGAGCGGCTGAAGGGCTCCGTGTCGCGGCGGCGGGGCGCGTCGAGGCGCTCGGTCAGCAGCAGCCCCCGCCCGTCGCGGTCGTAGCCCACGCGCCGGGGCACGCCCGCCAGCCGGACGGTCAGGGCGGTCGAGAACGAATTCGTGAGCAGCACCGCGGCGTCGTAGCGCCGGATGCGCAGCCGCGAGGCGACGCGCTTGGGGCCCATCATGCCGCGGGCGACGTCGACGTGGAACTCGTCGATGAAGGGCGTGCCGGCGAGGACCTCGTCGATGCCGGGCCGGGCCAGCGCGCCGATGAGCGCGCCGGGGAGCGCGCGGCGGATGACGCGCAGCGCGGGCGTCGCCATCACGCTGTCGCCCACCCACGAGGGCAGGACGATCAAGATCCTGGCGGGCCTGACGCGGTCGGGCATCAGGCGTCCCAATCCCAGGGCTGCCAGCCGTCTTCGGCGGCGTCGCCGGTGCGGGGCTCGCCCCAGAGGCTCGTCTCGCCGAACTTCCGGGAGTACCACGCGTCGGTGAGGCGGCGCAGCTCCGCGGCGAAGCCCAGCGCCATCAGCCGCGTTCCTTCCAGCTCGACGGTGATGGAGTCGTCGCTGGTGGCCAGGCCCGAGAGCCCGACGCCGTTGCGCTCGGCGATGGCGTGGGCCATGGCGATGACCATGTCGCGGGCCGCGGGGTCCAGCAGGGGGCGCCCCTCGAGCGCGCGCAGCGTGATGGAGGATCGCGCGCTCACCGCGTGGCCTTCCGCCCGCCGGGGTCGAGCGCGGCCAGCTCATCGAGCACGATGCGCACGGCGTCCGCGAACGACGCGGCGCGCACGTCCACGTACGAGTCTTCCGGCGCCGCGGAGGGCTCCTCGGGCACGCGGCGGTAGGAGGGCGCGGGCAGCAGGATCGTCCGGCAGCCGGCCGCCTTGGCGGCGCGGCAGTCGCGCAGCCGGTCCCCGATCGACCAGCTCTCTTCGCACCGGACGCCCAGAGCCTTCGCGGCGTCGAGGAACATGCCCGGCGCGGGCTTGCGCCAGGGGTGCTCCCGCGCGAACTCCTCGACGGACCCCCTGGGGTGGAACGGGCAATAGCGGAAGGCGTCGATCATGCCGCCCAGAAGCGCGTTCACGCGCGCGTTGGTCCGCTCCACGTCGTCGATCGTGAAGCGGCCCCGCGCCACGCCCCCCTGGTTCGACGCGACCGCCAGGAGCAGCCCGGCCGCCTTGAGCGCCGCGACGCCCTCGGAGACGCCCGGCAGCAGCCGGACCAGCGCCGGATCCCCCAGATCACCGTCGGGGGTGACGTCGTCGCAGTGGACCAGCGTGTCGTCCCGATCGAGAAAGACGGCCCGGCGCATCCGTCCAGCCTAACGCGCGCGGTGAATCTCGCCCCGAGCCGACCTAGTATTCCAGCGGTCAATCATCCCTTTCGTGGAGCGCCGGCATGACATCCATCGGCTCGAAGATCCTCGTCCCCCTGAACCGCTTTTCACTGGGCTACGCGCAGGCCCTGCTCAAGGACATCAAGCCGGCGGACTTCGCCCGCCAGCCCAAGGGCATCGACACAAACCATCCGGCGTTCGTCTTCGGCCACCTGGCGATCTATCCCGACCGCCTGCTGGAGATGCTGGGCCGGGCGGACCTGGCCCGCCCCGACGCCCACTACGTCGACCTCTTCGCCGCGGGCAAACCCTGCACCGACGACCCACAGGGCAAGATCTACCCCGAGATGGAGCAGATCGTGGCCCGCTTCAACACGCGCTACGAGGCGCTCAACCCCGTGCTGGCGGAGATCCCCAACGAGGTCTTCGAGGGGGTCAATCCCAACGAGAAGCACCGCGACCGCTTCCCGACACTCGGCATGTTCACCGCGTTCCTCGTCGGGTCGCACATCATGATGCACATGGGCCAGGTGAGCGCCTGGCGCCGCTGCATGGGCCTACCCTCGGCGATGTAACGGAGGTTCGTCCCGCGACGCATGGCGATCCCGCCCTTTGATCCCGACTTCTGGCGCAGCCGCCTCCGCGAGGCGGGGCTCCGCGTCACGGGCGCCCGCGTCGACATCCTGCGCATCCTGCACGGGGCGCCGCTGCCGCTCACGGCGGGGGAGGCCTTCGCCGCGATCGAGGCGCTGGGCCCCGCCGACCGCGTCACCGTCTATCGCACGCTCAACTCGCTCGTCGAGTCCGGGATCGCCCACCGCGTGGACCCGGGCGATCGCGTGTGGCGCTACGGGCTGGTCGCGGGCGAGCATCATCATCACGCGCACTTCGTCTGCGACGCCTGCGGCGAGCTGCGCTGCCTCAGCGACGCCATGATCACCGTCTCGATGAAGGGTCGCGAGAAGCCCGACCGCTTCAAGATCACACAGCAGGACGTCTACCTGCACGGAACGTGCGAAACGTGCCTGGACGATGAGCCCGCCGTCCGGGCCGCGCCCGCCGCCCCCGCCAAGGCGGCCCCCGCTCCCCGGACGCGACCGTCATCCCCCGGCGCCAAGCCGGCCCGCGCCGCGGGGGCCAAGCCCGCGGCACGCCGAACCACAGGCAAGCGCGGCCGCCGCGCCTGAGAACGCCCGATGCGCCTTCTGGCGCTACTTTGCGCCGTGGCACGCCTGACGCCCCGCAGAAGCGTCAGCTCTCCTCGCCCAGCACTTTCGGGACTTTCAGGTAGTCGCCCTCGGTCGCGGGCGCGATCCTGAGGAACGCGTCGCGGGCCATGGGCTCGCGCGGCGTGTCGTCGTCCAGGCGGTTGTTCGCGTCCCCCGGGTGGGACATGGGCTCGACGCCCGTCAGGTCCAGCTCGCGGAGCTGCTCGACATACCGAAGGATCGCGGCGAGCTGGACGCGGCTCTCTTCCAGTTGCGCGGGCGTGAGCGCCAGCCGGGCGAGCCGGGCCACGCGCTGCACGTCATCCGCCGAAAGCTCGTTCATCGGCCGACTCTCCTCTCTCACGCGCCCGACGGGTGCCAGACGGTCTTCCACTCGACGAAGCGTTCGATCCACCAGGGAGACGCCGCGGTTTCCGAGTCGAACCACTGGCGGTCGTCGAGCGAGCGCACGGCGACGCGCTTGACGTTCTCCGCCGCGCCCTGGCGGAGCGCGGTCGCCTGGTCCGCGGCGAGGTTCGCCGCGTGCACGCCGTCGACCTCGCGATGGCCCGCGAGCGTGGGGATCAGCTCGGCGCGGGGCCCGGTCAGGACGTTGATGACGCCCGGGGGGACGTCGCTCACGCCGCACACCTCGCCCAGCAGGCACGCGGGAAGCGGGGCCGCCTCGCTCGCGACGGCGACGACGGTGTTGCCCGCGCACAGCGCCGGCGCCATCAGCCCAACCAGCGCCAGCAGCGGGCGCTCATCCGGCGCGACCACGGCGACCACGCCGGTGGGCTCGGGGAACGTGAAGTTGTAGTAGGGGCCCGCGACGGGGTTCGCCGAGCCCAGGACCTGCCCGAACTTGTCGCACCACCCGGCGTAGGCGACCAGCCGGTCGATCGCGGCGCTGACCTCTTGCGCCGGGCCCGGGGCCGCGCCCGGGGCGGGGCCGGCCGCCTCGATCGCGGCGCGGAACTCCTCGCGGCGTCCCTCGATCATCTCGGCGAGTCGGTAGAGGATCTGCGCGCGGTTGTACGCCGTGCGGCGCGACCAGCCTTCGAGCGCTCCCCGCGCCGCGGCGACGGCGTCGCGCGCGTCCTTGCGAGAGGCCAGCGAGATGTGCACCGTCGCGCCGGGCTCGCCGCCGGGCCCGCGCGGGCCGGGCACTGCCTTGGATCGGCCCGATTCCGAGCGCGGGAACTGCCCGCCGATGTAGAGCTTGTACGTCTTCAGCACTTCCAGGCGTTCGCTCATCCGGTGCCTCGCGTGGGCCACAGGCTACCCACCATCGCCGCGGGCGTGCGGCGTGCTACTCGGCCGCGGGCCCGCCCGCCGTCCGCAGCCACTCCAGCACGCGCCGCGCGTTCTCATCCGGCGGGAACACGGGGTACCACACCTTCCGCACGACCGACCCCTCGCAATACCAGGTCATCCGCCGCAGCAGCGTCGAGGGCCCGCCCGTTTCGACGGGCATCTCGATGCTCGGCAGGCGCAGCGCGCGGGTCAGGCGCAGCTCTGCGTCGGAGAGGATCGGGTACCCGATGTGCATGCGCTCCGCGAACTCGCGCTGATACGCCGACGTCTGCGTGCTCACGCCCGCGATGCGGACGCCCAGCGCCGCGAACTCGCCCCGCAGGTCGCGGTATCCGCAGCTCTGGGGCGTGCAGCCTCGCATGCCGGGGACCGCGTCCCACTCCGTCCCGTCGCTGGCCCGGGGCGGCGGCTTCCCGGGGACGCCCGTCCGCGGATAGAAAAACAGCACCGCGGGCCCGCGCGTGAACTCCGCGAGGTTCACCGCCGCGCCCATCGTCGACTCCAGCGTGATGGGAGGCACGGCGGCGCCCTCCAGGTGCCGGGCTGCGCCGTCGTCCGTGGGGACGGGCAGGCCCGCGGGCAGCACCGTCGGATCGTGGGCCCCGCGGCTCACGCGCCGACCTCTTCCAGCTCGTCCGCGCCTGCACCGGCCCGCGAGCGGAGCCCGCCGGCGAGGAACTCATCGAGCGCCAGTTCGACCGCGAGCGCATCCGCCGCGGTGCGCACGCGCTCCTTCAGAGGCTTGCAAGGGCCCAGCGCCTTGCCCATCCAGCTGATGCGCCGGCGCATGTGATTGAGCGCGTAGTGCGCGTCGCGGTGTTCGAGCATCAGGCGGAAGTACCGGCGGATGATGGCGATCTTCTCCGCTTCGCCGGGCTCGGCGAGCTCCGGCGCTCCCGAGTCGAGCCCGAGCGTCTGCGCGGCCCACGCCTGCCGGAAGAGCCAGGGACGGCTGAAGCTGCCCCGCCCGATCATCACCCCGGCGCAGCCCGTGACGCGGAGCATCTCGAGCGCCCGGGCCGCGTCGGTCACGTCGCCGTTCCCGATAACGGGAGGCCCGCCGCCACCGGCCGCCGGGGGACCGAGCGCCGCCTCGACCGCCTGCACGACCGTCCTGATCCCCTCGAGCGAGCAGGCGCCCAGGAACTTCTGGCTGGCGGTCCGGCCGTGGACCGTGATCGCGCGGATGCCCTCGCGGGCGAGGGCCACCGCCAGGTCCGGCGCGACCATGCAGCTCTCGTCCCAGCCCAGGCGCATCTTCGCCGTGACGGGCACGGCCCCGCCCGTGGCGCGCTCGACCGTGCGCACGACGTTCGACGCGATCGCCACCGTCCGCGCCGGATCGCACAGCATCTTCGACCCGCCGTCCTTCTTTGTGACCTTGTCGACGGGGCATCCCATGTTGATGTCGATGACGGTGGCGCCGTGGCGCACGGCCCAGAGGGCCCCCTCCGCGAGGATGTCGCCGTCCCCGCCGTAGAGCTGCATGCACAGCGGGCGGTCGTCCTCGGTGGTCTTGGCGAGGTCGAGCGAGTGGGCCGTCCCGCGGAGCAGGCCCTGCGGCGAGAGCAGGTCCGTGCACGCCAGCCCGACCCCGCCCAGTTCGCGGCAGGTCAGGCGCCACGCCAGATCGCAGTAGTTGGCGACCGGCGCCAGCAGCAGATTGGTGCCCAGCGCGAGCGGCCCGATCCTGAGCGGGCGGCCGATCGCGGGGTTCATCTGGTGCTCGCCCAGCATGCCGGGAGTGTAGGAGCCCGCCGGCGGCGGCCCGAGCGGCCGCCCTTTGACGTGCGCCCGCCCGCTACGATTCACCCGCTTGTACCAGGCGCTGCTCACCCGCCGCTATCTCTTCTCCAAGATCATGCCGCTGCTGGCGTCGGCGGCGGTGATGCTCTGCACCGCCATGGTCATCGTCGTCTGGTCGGTGATGGGCGGCTTCCTGGTCATGCTGCTCAACTCGGGCAAGAGCATGATCGGCGACGTGTCCATCACGTGGCCCGTCCAGGGCATCCCTCACTATCAGGACCTGGTCGCCCGGCTGGAGGCGGACCCCGCCGTCGACGCCGCGACCCCCACGATCGAAACACTCGGCCTGCTGGGCCTGCCCTCCACCGACCTCAAGCCCGTGACGGTCGTGGGCGTCGAGCCCGAGGGGTACCACCGCGTGACGGGCTATCGCGACCGCCTGTGGTGGCGGCCGCTGGAAGAGCCCCTGGCCCGCGACGCGGAGCGCGCCGACCCGCGCCTTGAAAGCCCCGAGATGGCGGGCTGGCTCGAAGACGGCGCCCGCCTCGCGGAGTCCGACGGGTCCGCCGGCCTCCGACCCGCCGTCGCGCTGGGCATCCAGGTCACCGAATACAACAACGAGCGCACCCCCGAGGGCTTCTTCAGGACGCGCTATTACGACATGCCCGAGCGCGAGGTGACGCTCAGCGTGCTCCCGCTCTCGCGGCGCGGCGTGGCGATCGAGGCCGCGGCGCGGCGCTTCCCCGTCGCCAACGAGTTCCACTCGGGGCTGTACCAGGTCGACGCGGAGTGGGTCGTCGTGCCGCTGGAGTCGCTGCAGCAGATGCTGCGCATGGACTCGGCCCGGAAGCTGGATCCCGTTGACGACGTCCCGCGCATCGAGCGCGACCCCGAGACCGGGCGCGAGGTCCTGATCCCGCCCGAGGGGGGGGAGCTCTCGCCGGCCCGCGCGACGACGGTGCTCGTGAAGGCGGCGCCGGGCGTCGCCGCGGCCGCGCTGCGCGATCGCTGCAAGGAGATCTACGCCGAGTTCCGCGCGCTGCACAAGGACGCGCCGCCCGCCGAGCAGCACGGGCTCATCTTCACCTGGGAGGAGAAGCCCGGGCTGAAGGTCTTCATCTCCGCCGTGAAGAAGGAGACCTCGCTGGTGCTGGTCCTCTTCTCGTTCATCTCGATCACGGCGGTGTTCCTGATCTTCGCGATCTTCTGGTCCATGATCTCGGAGAAGACGCGGGACATCGGCGTGCTGCGGGCGGTCGGCGCCTCGCGCGCGGGGGTCGCGTGGCTGTTCGTCCGCTACGGGCTGGTGATCGGCATCGTGGGCTCGCTCGCTGGGGCGGCCCTGGCGTTCGTCATCGTGACCAACATCAACCCCATCCATGAGTGGCTGGGCAGCGCCCTGGGCCTGTGGGTCTGGGACCCGCGCGTCTACTACTTCGACGTGATCCCCAACAAGGTCGACCCCGTGCGCGCGGGGATCGTCGTGTGCAGCGGCATCGCCTCCAGCGCGCTGGGCGCGCTGATCCCCGCCCTCCGCGCCGCGTTCATGGACCCCGTCCGCGCCCTGCGATTCGAGTGAAACCCGCCGTGATCATCAGCGCACACGATCTGCACAAGACCTACCGCATGGGCCGCGTCGGCGTGCCCGTGCTGCGGGGCGTGTCGCTGGACGTGGCGCCGCGCGAGTGCCTGGCCGTGCTCGGCGCCTCGGGCTCGGGCAAGTCGACGCTCCTGCACCTGCTGGGCGGTCTCGATCGGCCCGACCCCGGCCGCGGCGCCATCTCCTACAACGGACGCCCGCTTGGCGGCATGTCCGCGCACAAGCTCGACCGCTACCGCGCCTCGGAGGTGGGCTTCGTCTTCCAGTTCTATCATCTGCTCCCCGAGCTGAACGTCATGCAGAACGTGCTCATCAGCGCGATGGTCCTGCTGGGCAGAACGGGCTTCGCGCGCCGGGGCTCGGCACTCCGCCGCAGCGCCGAGGAGCTGCTCGACCGGTTCGGCCTCGCCCAGCGGCTGCGGCACCGCCCCGCCGAGCTCTCGGGCGGCGAGCGCCAGCGCGTCGCCATCGCCCGGGCGCTCATCAACGAGCCGGCCCTCCTCCTCGCCGACGAGCCCACCGGCAACCTCGACCAGAAGACCGGCGCCTCGATCCTCGACGCGCTCATGCAGCTCCGCGCCGACCGCGGCCTCACCATGATCCTCGTGACCCACGACGCCTCCACCGCCGCACGCGCCGACCGCACGGTCCGGCTGGTCGACGGCGTTCTCGAACCCGCCCCCGCGCTCCAGGGAGCCGCACAATGACCACCGCCCCGCGCGCCCCGCAGACCGCACCGGCACCCTTCCGCTGGAACTACGACCCCGCGCCCGAATCCGTCAAGGTCGAGATCGCGCCCGCCTACGGCTGCTTCATCAACGGCTCGTTCACCGAGCCCGCCGCCCCGGGCCGCACCTTCGCGACCATCAACCCCGCGACCGAGGCCCCGCTCGCCCAGATCACGCAGGCGAGCGCCGAGGACGTCGACGCCGCCGTCCGCGCCGCGCGCGAGGCCTTCCCGCGCTGGAGCGCGCTCCCGGGAATCGAGCGCGGCAAGTACCTCTACCGCGTCGCGCGCCGCATCCAGGAACGGGCCCGCGAGCTCGCAGTGCTCGAGACCCTCGACAACGGCAAGCCCATCCGCGAATCGCGCGACGTCGACGTGCCCCTCGCCGCGCAGCACTTTTTCTATCACGCCGGCTGGGCGGACAAGCTGCAGCACGCCTTCGCCGGGGCCCGCCCCGCGCCGCTGGGCGTCTGCGCGCAGATCATCCCCTGGAACTTCCCGCTGCTCATGCTCGCGTGGAAGATCGCCCCGGCGCTGGCCTGCGGCAACACGGTGGTGCTCAAGCCCGCCGAGACCACGCCTCTGACCGCGCTGCGCCTGGCGGAGATCTTCCGCGAATCGGGCCTCCCGCCGGGCGTCGTCAACATCATCACGGGCGACGGACAGGTCGGCGCCGCCCTCGCGTCCCACCCCGGCATCGACAAGCTCGCCTTCACGGGCTCGACCGAGGTGGGCAAGAAGCTCGCGTCGGTCGCCGCCGCGCGGGGCGTGCCCCTCACGCTCGAGCTGGGCGGAAAGAGCCCCAACATCATCTTCGACGACGCCCCGCTGGATCAGGCGGTCGAGGGCGTCATCTCGGGCATCTACTTCAACCAGGGCCAGGTCTGCTGCGCGGGCTCGCGGCTCCTCGTGCAGGAGAGCATCGCCGCCGAGGTCGCGCGCCGGCTCGAGTTCCGCATGCGCTCGCTCCGCGTGGGCGACCCCCTCGACAAGAACACCGACGTGGGCGCCCTCAACTCCGCCGCCCAGCTCGCCCGCGTCCGGGGCTATCTCGACGCCGGCGCCGCCGAGGGCGCCACGCTCAACCGCCCCGAGACCGGCCCGCTCCCGACCCGCGGCTACTGGTGCGCCCCGTGCTTCTTCACGGGCGTGCAGCAGAGCCACCGCATCGCACGCGAAGAGATCTTCGGCCCGGTCCTCGCGCTCATGACCTTCCGAACCCCCGACGAGGCCGTCGCCAAGGCCAACAACACGCCCTACGGCCTCGCCGCCGGAGTCTGGACCAGCAAGGGCTCCAAGATGTTCGACGTCGCGTCGAGGCTCCGCTCCGGGGTCGTCTGGTGCAACACCTTCAACCAGTTCGACCCCGCATCGCCCTTCGGCGGGTGCAAGGAGTCGGGCTTCGGCCGCGAGGGCGGGCTCCAGGGCCTCCGCGTCTACACCAAGCTGCCGTAACGCGCCGCCGCCTGCCGCCCGTGCGCCTGCCGCCCGTCCGCGAGCGGCGCGTCGGGCCACGAAAAAAGCCGGGATCGCTCCCGGCCTTGTTTCGACTCACCCGGCGTGGATGGCGGCGCTCAGTCGTTCTGGTTCCGGAGCAGCTTCTTCAGCAGCGGGGTGAACAGCAGCACCAGCAGCCCCACGCCGCCCGGCACGACCACGAACAGCAGGAAGAAGTCCGCCTGCCCGCCCAGGTTCCAGTCGCTCCAGGGCAGCTTGATCTCGCCGCGCTCGATCGCCTCGACCTGCGCACCGATCAGGCCCGCGCCCAGGTTGGCGATGAACGAGCTGATGAACCAAACGCCCATCAGCAGCGACACGAAGCGGACCGGCGCCGCCTTGGTCACGTAGCTGAGGCCCGTGGGCGAGAGGCACAGCTCGCCCATCGTGTGCAGGTAGTACGCGCCGATGAGCCACAGCGGGGAGACGAGCTGCCCCTTGGCCGCCTGCATCCCGCCGAAGACCATGAAGATGAACCCCGCCGCCAGCAGGATCAGCCCGAAGGCGATCTTCGCCGGCTGCGTCGGGTTCAGGTTCCGCTTGCCCAGCGCGCCCCACATCCACGCGAAGAAGGGGGCGAACAAGATGATGAACAGCGCGTTGATCGACTGGAACCACGTCGCCGGCACCTCGAACGTGCCCACCATGCGGTCCGTGTTCTGCTCCGCGAAGACGTTCAGCGAGCCGCCCGCCTGCTCGAACGCGATCCAGAAGAACGCGTTGAACAGCATGAACAGGAAGATCGAGAGCGTCGGCCCCTTGTCGCCCGGCTTCTGGACCGCCACGAACCACCCGACCGATCCCAGCACCACCGCCAGGCCCGCCACCACGATCCCGCGGCTGAGCATCTCGTTGTCGCCCAGCCGGTCCATCGCCTCGCCCAGCGACGCGAACACGCCCTGGTGGAACGCCAGCGCGAACGCCGCGGAAATCACGCACGACACGACGAAGAGCGCCAGCGTGATGTTGGGGCGCCCGGGGGGCGGGTTGCCGATCCCCTTGAGCAGCACGGGCTTGCCCACCATGTAGATCACGAGCCCCGCGATCATGCCCACCGCCGCCGACCCGAACCCGTAGTGCCAGCCGACCTTCTGCCCCAGCGTGCCGCACACGAACGCGCACAGGAACGCGCCCAGGTTGATGCCCATGTAGAAGATGCTGAACCCGCCGTCGCGACGCGGATCGCCCGGGCGGTAGAGCTCGCCCACCATCGTCGACACGCAGGGCTTGAAGTGCCCCGTGCCCAGGATGATGAGCGCCAGCCCGCCCATGAACGCGGCGAGCCCCTCGTTGTTGTGCGCCATCGCACCGAAGCCCGACACGCCCAGCACCACGTGCCCCAGCGCGATCAGGAGCCCGCCCAGCACCATCGAGCGGTGCGTCCCGATGAAGCGGTCCGCCAGGATGCCGCCGATCACCGGGAACAGGTACGCCAGCCCCGTGTACCAGCCGTACATCGTCGTAGCGGACTTGTTCGTCCAGTTCCGCCCCGAGTCATGGTCGTTGGTCGCGACCACAACGTCGAAGGGCCTGTCCTTCTCGGTCAGCTGGGAGTCGGGCTTGATCTTGACGGTGAGGCTCTTGCCCTGCGTGTTGTTGGGCGCCAGATAGACGCGCCCCTCCGTGGGGTCCGGAAGAACGCCGAGGCTGACCTCGATCTCCTCGTCCGTCGGGTTGGTGATGCGGAAGGCGGTCTTGCTGTTGGAGAAGCCCTTCTTGGCGCCGGGCTCGCCCATCACGACGACCCGCGCGTCAGCGGGGGTGCCCGCGTCGACCTCCCACGTCGCCTGATCGCCCTCGCCGACCTGCCGCAACCTTTCGACCTTCAGGCGGAACGTGCCCGTGCTCTCGGGCGCGGGGGCCGGTGCCGCCGAGGCCGCCGCCCCGTCCTGCTTGCCCACGCGGATCTCGAATGGCACGTGCATCGTCGCCGCCGGGCCCGCGGCCCCCGCCGCGCCGCCCGCCGCCGCACCGCTGGGCGCCAGTTCGTCGATCTTGAGCGTGTTCGTGTACACGCCCGGGGCCAGCTGGTGGACCGCGGCGATGCCGATCATGTACAGCACCAGCAGGCCGCGCATGCCGTAATAACTGAACCGCTCCCACATCTCGACGATGAACAGCAGGAACAGCCCCGCCGGGTGGCCCAAAAGCTGCTTGCCCGCGTGCGGGTCGAAGCCCGCCGGCGGGACGTTGCGCACCGGATCCTGCGTGTCGATGCCCGAGGTGTGAGACGCCATCAGCGACCTCCGAACGCGTTTGTCCCGCGCGCTCCATCGAGGACCGCGCGCTTGCGACCATCACGCCCGCACGCCGCGCGCGAGCACACCACCCCCCTGTCGAATCCCCACCCCCGCGGAGGCGGACGCTTTGCAAAGGAATTGTAATGGTCGGGCCACCGACCACCCGTCGGGCCTCCCGCCCGAGCCCCGCGGGGCCCCGGGCGGCCCTGCTGACCGCGCATGGGCGCCAGCGAATCCGCTGATTCCTGTCCGCCCGCACTTCATCTCGCCCGGCCGGTGCGGTACGTCCGCTCGTTTTCGCACATTCCAGCGACCGTCCTCGCGGGGAACAAAACGCGTCGCGCAGCCGATATACCATTGAGACCGAGCCGGGCTCAGTCCCGGCCGCGCAGGAGAGTTACACCCATGTTCCGGACTTCCAATCCCGCCCTTTCCCGCATGGCCTACAACGCCGCCCCGGCTCAGACCTGGGACGACCTGGAGCGGCAGGGCCGTCTGGGCGGCGTCCCCGCCCCGGCCGCCGCGCGAGGCCCCGCCGCGAACGAAAAGGTGATGACCGTTCAGGGAACGGTCAACAAGACCTTCTTTCTGCTCACGATCTGCGTCGCGCTCGCGCTCGTCACCTGGACCCTCGCGACGGGCCAGAACTCGCGCGGGCTCGGCATGGCGCTGACCTTCGGCGGAGCGATCGTCGGCCTGATCCTCTCGCTCGTCGCCGTCTTCAAGCCCAGGACCTCGCCCGTCGTCGCCCCGCTCTACGCCGCCGCGGAAGGCCTCTTCCTGGGCGGCATCTCGGCGTGGTTCGCCGCCTCGCCGGCCCCCGGCGCGGCCGCCGACGTCTCCACCTCCGCCACCTCCTTCAACGGGGGCCTCGTCTTCAATGCCATCCTCCTGACCTTCGGCATCGCCGGCGCCCTGTGCCTGGCCTACACCGCCCGCCTCATCCGTCCGGGCCCCGTCTTCCGCAACACCGTCATCGTCGGCACGCTCGGCGTGTGCCTCTACGGCCTCATCGCCTTCGTCGCCTCGCTCTTCGGCGCCCACAGCCTCGCCTCCGTCTATGACCCCAGCAACGGCGGCCTGATCTCCATCGGCTTCTCGCTGCTCGTCGTCGTCCTCGCCTCGGCCAACCTCGTCCTCGACTTCGACTTCATCGAGAGCGCCGCCCAGGCCCGCGCCCCGCGCTACATGGAGTGGTTCGGCGCCTTCGGCCTGCTCGTCACCCTCGTCTGGCTCTACATCGAGGTCCTCCGACTGCTCGCCAAGCTCCGCTCGAGCGAGTAACCGCGCCCCCAGGCACGCTGCAACGTCACCCTCCGCCAAGCCCGGGGCCCGCGCCCCGGGCTTGTTCGTTTCACCGTTGCCCGCCCCGTACCATTCACGCATGTCCAGCCCGCAGCTCATCGCCTACAAGGTCAGCTCCACGGACAACTGGACCCTCGTCCCCGCCCCCGCCAAGCGCCAATGGATGGACGAAACGCACGACCGCTTCGCCTACCGCTGCCTGCCGCTGGTCATCGCCAACTCCTCGGGCTGGCTCGTCACCTCGCCCCTCGACCTCGTCGCGATCTGGGACGGCGGGGCCTCTCCCGAAGCGCTCTCCGTCTCGTTTCCTTCGGGCGAAGGAATCAACGCAGGCCAGATCCGCAGCAACTTCGGGTCGGGAATCCTCACCTTCTCCCTCCCCTGGCTCTTCCGCACCAGCGCGGGCATGGGCCTCTGGTGCCACGGCCCGGCCAACTGGCCCAAGGACAACCTCCAGCCGCTCGAGGGCGTCATCGAGACCGACTGGGCCCCCTACACCTTCACCATGAACTGGAAGATCCTCAGGCCCAACACCCCCGCCGTCTTCCGCAAGGGCGACCCCGTCTGCATGCTCACGCCCTTCCCGCTGGACCTGCTGGAGTCCGTCACTCCCGAGCTGCGCGAGATCGCGTCCGACCCGCTGCTGGAAGCCGACTTCAAGGCCTTCTGCGCCGCGCGGCAGTCGGTGATCACCGCCCGCGTGGAGGGTCGGCCCGCCGACTATCAGATGGACTACATGCGCGGGCACATGCCCGACGGCACGCTCGTGACCTCGCACCGCCGCGCGCTCAAGCTGGCGGAGTTCCGCGACGCGCCGCCGCGCTGACCCCGGCGGGTCATCATTCCATCGGGTCGGGCTGCGCTTCGGGAGCCTGCTCGGGAGCGGGCTGCGGCGCCGGCTCGGCCGGTCGGCGGTGCGGCGCGAAGGGATCGCCCGAGCTGGGAGGGATGGAGCCCGCGGCGGCGGCCTTCTTCTTGCGGGCCGGCACCTCCGCGACGAAGGGCGAGCCCGGCAGAGGCGTGCCCGGAAGCTCGGGCGTGGGGCGCAGCGAGGGCTCGATCCGCCGCGACTTGGCGGGGGGCACGGGGAGCTGGTTGTCGCGCGTGCCGTAGGACCGGCCGGCTTCCCAGAGGCCCCAGTCCATCATGTCGGGCTTGAACTGGTTGGGCCCCGCCCCCTCGCGGAACCCGAAGACGAGCTGCTTGCCCACGGGAACGTCGACCGACCACAGGCTCTCGCCCGTGCGCGTGTCGATCAGCGTCACGGTCCAGGGCTGCCACTCGTGCGACAGGTAGGTGAACTTGTCGGCGGAGTACATCGACCCGCCTTCGCTATGGCAGCCGGCGCACAGCACCCCGCACCCCAGCATCCCGCTCATTGCCAGCGCCAGCCTGCGATTCATCACGTCACGCTCCCTGCCGGGGCGGCCGGTCGGGGCCGCTCCGAGTCGTCTACAGGGTATCGGCTGGCGGCCCCCCCTTCCGCTACCCTCGCGCTCCTCGCCCGCGGAACCAGCATGAACCACCCACTCGCCGACTCTCTCCGCGTTGGTCACGGCTACGACCTGCACCGCCTGGAGCCCGTCGCCCCCGCCGGCCCCGGCCGGCCCTTCATCCTCGCGGGCGTGCGCTTCGACCACCCGCTGGGGCCCGTCGGACATTCCGACGGCGATGCGCTCTTCCACGCCGTCACCGACGCGCTGCTGGGCGCCCTGGCCCTGCCCGACATCGGGCAGCTCTTCCCCGACACCGACCCGCGGCACGACAACCAGGACTCCCTGGTGTTCCTCGCCGAGGCGCTGCGCCGCGTCAGGGCCCTGGGCTGGGCGCCCGTCAACATCGACTGCACCGTGATCCTGGAGCGTCCCAAGCTCGGGCCGGTGAAGGAGCAGATCCGCTCGGCTCTCGCGCGGGCGCTGGGGATGCCCGAGGGGTGCGTGAACGTGAAGGGGAAGACGCACGAGAAGGTCGACGCCGTGGGCGAGGGGCGCGCGGTGGAGGTTCACGTGGTGGCGCTCCTCGCGCGGGCGGGCGGAACGTAACATCGGGGATGTAAAGCGGCGCGGGGCGTGATAGAAACAAACAAGCCCGCGGTCGCGGGCTTGCGGGGGCGCGTCACCTGAGTTGCAATCCTCACTCGACAGAAGCCTGGGTTGCGCCCTCGCCGCCCGCGTCGCAGTTCGGGCTCTCGGGGCCGCCGACGCGGTAGCAGGTGGCGGTCATGGTCGTGCCGCCCTGGTTGTACTTGCAGCAGGCGTAGTACCCCGCGCCGCAGGACACGGCGGCCATGTCGGGTCGGGGCTTGTGCTGGTTTGCGAGACGATTGGATGCGACGGGCCACATCCACTCCTCAACGTCCTTCACGATGTCGCCCACGACGATGAACGACGAGCCCGGCACGACGATGATGTGGCCGCTCTGCTCGACGAGCAGCTCGGCGGGCTCGCGCGAGAAGTTCCAGAAGACGCCCCGGCTGACGGTGGCGCCGACATCAACGGGGTCGCCGTAGCCGGCGCCCATGGTCAGCAGCGCGTTGCCCGAGATGAGCGTGAGCGGGCCGATCCAGCCGGGGAACACCGAGTACTGATCCGCCTCGATCCAATGTGCCAGCACGGACAGATCGTCGGCGCTCCACTGCACAGCGGTGGTCATGAGCTCGGGAGCGGTGGGGGGCGCCGCTTGATTCTCGGCCGCGGCCAGGACGGTTGAGGACACCAGCACGCCGGCCAGCGCACGCGCGATCGCGACTCGCTTCTGCATGACCCGTCTCCTTATCAACGGCACGAGATGCGTGCAGTCTCGACCTCTTTACGCGGCCGTCAATACAAAAACCGCCTGGCAGCCGGATGATTTGTGCGAATCGGGAAAGCGGCTGAGGCTGATCCGCCGTGCTTTTGGCCTCTGTACGCACCGTGCCCGAGATCACGGGATGAAGGAATGCTCAGCCGAGAGCGGCGTGGCCCCCGGCCCGGGGGGCGTGAGCGTGGCGCGAAGCACGAAGCGCCGCGCGCCGGGCATGTCCTCGGGCAGGCCGGTCAGTTGGAAGCGATAGGTGCGTGTCACGCGGTCGTAGGCGCTCGAGTTGGCGGCGAGATCGGTGAGATCCGTCTCCCAGCGCGAGATGCGTTCGCGGCCGGTCATGCCCTCGATGCCGCCGCCGTCGCGCTCGAGTTCGAAGACCAGTCGTCCGACGCCCTTGACCTCGTCGCCCGCGGCGTCGCGGAGCTCGACGTGGGCGTCGATGGTCGCGCCGGCCGAGCCCGGGCCTGAGCGGACGACGCGCGTGAGCGGATGGATGGACAGGCGGGCGGGGACGAAGGGCCAGGCGGCGGGCGCGCTCGACGCGCCGGCGGACGCCGAGGGGTCCGTGACGGGGCGGAGCCCGCCGCC
This sequence comes from Planctomycetota bacterium, assembly GCA_033763795.1. GTDB lineage: Bacteria > Planctomycetota > Phycisphaerae > Phycisphaerales > UBA1924 > JAEUIV01. The sequence continues at coordinate 12,691 of JANRJV010000078.1, read as the reverse complement.
CTTGGACTCCACGCCGCAGCCGGCCGCGTTCAGCAGGGCCGCGGCAGCGCCGATCAGGAAGATCGCCGGTCGCATCACGACGGATCACTGTACCCGCTCGCGGCGCACGCCCGCGAGGGCCTCGATGGCGGCGCCCAGGGCCCGCTGGCCGGCCTCGACGGAGGCGACGGCGCGGGTGTTCTCGGCGACGACACGGAGGAGCGCATCGAGCTGCACGCGCTGCTCCATCAGCCGCTCGTGCGCGGCGACGAGCTGCGTCTCGCGGGCGGCGGCGGCGCGGCGCTCGACGAGCCACATCCAGCCCACCAGGCCCGCCATCCCGAACTGCGTCATCGTGGTTACGAGTTCGACTTCCATGGTTCGTCTCCGGGGCAGCGTCGGGGGCCTCGGGCGGGGAGCGGGGGGAGGCGCGGGGAGGTTCACGCGCCGAAGCGCAGGTACTCGACGCGGTAGCGGACGCTGCACACGCGGCCGCGGTCGATGCGGTCGTCGGGGTCGAAGCTCAGCATGGTCATGGAGGTCCACTGCTTGCCGTGGTGATCGACGAGCGTGCCGAACTGGCCGAGCTCGGCGCGGGCCTGGACGGCGTCCATGAGGGTCATGAGCTCGGCGTTGGTGGGGGCGATCAGCCGGCCGCGCTGCACGATCCAGAGCTCGCGGACGGCCTCGTTGATCGTGAAGGGAAGCTCGAGGGGCGTCTGGAAGGGGGCGCGGACCAGGCGGCCCGCGCTGCGAATGACGAAGCGGTGGGGCCCGGAGTTGAAGAGCGCGAGCCCGGCGAACGTGCTGGCCATGGTTCAGACCTCTCCTTCGACGATGGTTTCGGTGACGGGGTCCGCGGAGCCGGTGGTGGAGAGGGCCACGCCGCGGATGCGCTGCGTGGCGCTCGCGGCCCCGGAGCTGCCGGCAGAGACGGCGTGCTCGACGCCGGTCACGACGAGCTGCGCGACGCTGACGGATCGGACGCCGGCGGCGGAGGCCGTGGCCGACGTTCGGAAGGAGAGGGCGAGCGCGTCGCCGGGCCGGGGGGCGGCGGTCTCCGACTGGGCGACGCGGCGCACGATGAGGACGCGGACGCGCTGCTCGGGGACGTCGGCAAAGGCGGCGAAGGGGCCGAGGTCCGTCCATTCCTCGGAGAGGCGCTCGGCCTCGCGGTCGATGGCGATGTGCGTCACGCCTTCGAGCGCCAGAGCGCCGAGGGTGACCTTTGCGGGGTTCAGCCAGATCATGGCGTGTTCCTGGTGTTGGGGTGCGGGGAGTGCGCGGTGCGAACAGACTCGACGTGCGGCGTAGTCTCACCAGCGGGCGACGCGCAGGACGTTGGGACGGCGGGTCACTTCGGGGAGGCCGTCGCCGTCGAGGTCGAGCTCGGCGACGAGCCTGGAACGCTCTTCGCGGAAGCGCTGGGCGTACATCTGGGCGCGGGCCCAGGCGGGGGACGACTCGCCCGTGAGGGCGGCGGCGGAGGCGAAGATCAGGTGCAGCGCGCCGAGGGCTTCGGCGAGGGCGAAGCGTCGCGGGTTGGTGATGCTCGATGCGGACGGGCCGTCGTGCGGGGGGTGGTCCGGGTCGATGCCGACGAGCCTGAGGAGCTGGGCGTGCACGAGGCCGATCTGGGGCGCGAAGGTGTGGATGACGACGCGGAGGCCCGTGCCGGCGGGGGCTGGGAGCGCTTCGTCCGAGGTCGCGGCGCGGAGCCGGGAGACGGAGAGAGTCGTGGCGCCGGTGCGGGCGATCACTTCGAGGGGCGTGACGGGGGCCGTGCCGACGAGCGCGATCATGCCCGCGCCGACGCGGAGGGCGTCGAAGCCGGCGCCGGCGACGGTGAGCGTGTCTCCCGGGGTGCTGACGGCGCCGCCCGATGCGCTCTCGAAGAGCTTCTGGGCGGTCCATGAGACGTCGAAGAAGAGCCTGGGCTCGAGGACCAGCAGGTCTCGATCGGTGGCGAACATGCGAACCTCCGTGGATGAGGCGCCGGCGGCGCGGGGCGAGCGGTGGGGGCGTGAGTGCTGCTTGATGTTCGGAGCGAGCGGACGAATCCCCGCCGGCGGCGAACGCCGCCGCCGACGGAGCGCACGGGAGGAGATCGTTCAGGCGGTGCCCAGGCCGCGGATGACGGCGTGAGCGGGCTCGTTCTGCATTTCGAGCGTGTATTCCCCGATGACCATGCCGACTTCGCTGTCGCCTCCCGAGGCGAGCGGCTTGTAGTGGAAGCTGCGGCCGGCAAGCGGCATGACGGAGAGCCTGGAGGAGTCGAGCAGCAGCACAGCGTCGGCGGGGGTGGCGCGCGAGAGGATGACGCGGCAGACGCCGAAGTCGCTCTCATAGATGCTGACGAGATCGCGGAAGCGCGTGTCCTTGGGTGCGTAGCCGCGGTCGCCCACGAACTGGTTGATGCGGCGTTTCTGGAAGCCGTTGACGACGATGGTGTCGATGCGGGCGGAGCTCTTCTCCCAGATGGCACGGAGGGCGGCGTTGAGGACGTCCTCGCTGAGCAGGTTCAGCGAGGTTCCGGCGCCGGGGGGGATGGGCCCGGTGTCGAGGGCGAACTGGTTGGTGGTGATGGTGCGGATGATGCCGCGCATGCTGCGGCGGACGGTGGCGTTGCCCTCGGGGTTGGTGGCGGGCGCGACGCCGTTGATGACGCAGTGTTCGAGGTCGCGGAGCAGCTCGCGGAGGCGTTCCTGCTTCTGGTAGTCGAGTTCGTCCTTGACGCCCACGGCGGAGGCGGCGAGCTGCGAGCCGCTGACCTCGATGCTGGAGGTGAAGATCTGGGTGTAGTTGGAGCGGCGGACGCGCGAGGTGAAGCGAGCTGCGGGGCGGTCGTCGCCCTCGAGGGCAGCGTTGCCGATGATCAGGAGCATCATGTTGTCGGTGAGAGTGGCGGGGGTGGTGCCGCCGTAGCCCCGGGTGACGGTCAGCGTGTTGGTGCTGATGGCGGTGACGAGCATGATCTCGCCCGAGTCGCCCGCGCGGACCTGGTCGCCCACGCGGAAGCGCGAGCCGTTGTCGACGGTGATGGCGGTGGCGGTGGTGGCGCTCGGGGAGAAAGAGGACTGGTTGATCAGGTCGCTGTTGGGAAGCAGGGTGTCCTCGAGCCACTCGTGGACGGTGCTGCGGGCGGGGCGGCGGGCCTCGCCCAGGTGGTCGAGCAGCGGCGTCTCGAAGGGGCTGACGAGGCCGATGATGTCGCTGACGTCCTCGGCGAGTTCGGGCAGCGTTGCGCCGGCGGTGTAGGTCGCTTTTCCGGTGAATGGCATCGCGTGGCGTTCCTTTCAGAGAGCTCCCGTGCGGGTGGTGATGGTCGTGGTGCGTGCGGGCGGGTGGCGCCCTCAGGGCGCGCCGCGGCGGGCCCGCAGATAGCGGAGCAGCGCGCCGCGGTCGCCCGTGCGGGCCGCTTCGTCGGCGGCGCGCTCGACGGCGTCGGGGCCCGGCTCGCGGGCCGAGGCGACGACCGCCGCGCCGGGATGCCGCCGCGACTGGCGGAAGAGGAAGGGCTTGCGGGCGCGCAGCTCGGCGACGGCCCGCTCGACGTCGGGCTCGGGCATCGCGCTGACGGTCATCTCCGTCAGCAGCCGGGCCGACTCGAGATCGACGGTCTGCGCCTCGATCAGGGCCAGGTCGATGCGGTGGCGGCGCTCGGCGCTGTCGAGGGCTTCGCGGGTTTCTGCGAGCGTGCGCTCGAGCTCGGCGACGCGGGCGGCGAGCGCCTCGGCGCGGGCCGAGGCGGTGGCGAGCGCTTCGGGCCCTTCGAGGGGCTCGATGGCGGAGAGGGCCGCGGCGGCCTGATCCGAGGTGGCGGGCTGGCCCGTGCCGCCGCCGCCGCCGCCCGTGGGGGGCCCGGACAGCGGCCCGCCGCCGTCGCCGATTCCTTCGATTCCGCTCTGGTTTCCCTTGCTCATCGGTGTGTGTCTCCGTGTGGTGGTGTGCTGGTGCTTCGGGTGGTGGCGCGGGGCGATCGGTTCAGCGGGAGGGGTCGTCGGTCCCGGCGTAGCCCAGCTCCGCGAGGACGCGCTCTGCGGGGACACCCAGCTCGCGCTTCATGAGCGCGGCGGAGAGGCGGGCGCGGTCGTCGATCGGCAGGGGGTCGGGCCAGCGGACGCTGACGCCGCGCTCGGCGGGAGCGGTGCGGAGCGTGCCCGCGCGGTCGAGCGATGCGAGGACGAGCCTGCAGAGGCGCTCGATCGCGGCGCCGAAGGCCTGGCGCTTGCGGGCGGTCTTGCTGAGGATTCCGCTGAGCGTGAGGCGGAGCGCGTTCTCGCTGGAGAGGTGCCCGAGCCGCTCGCGGATGACCCCGATGACGACGGGCGAGACGCCGCTGGTCTTGTCCATGGCTTCGCGCAGCTCGTCGATGTGTCGGGTTTCGCTGGGGGAGTCGCCGTCGCCGCCGAAGGCCTTGATGTCCGCGTCGGGGTTGTCGGCGAACCAGACCTGTCCCGGCGCGACGCGGAGCGCCTCTCCCGCGGCTCGCGGGGGCTCGATGCCGCGGGCCAGGAACATGTTGAAGCTCTGGAGCGTCACGCGGTGGGCCCGGTCTGAGAGCCTGGTGTTGAGCTCGTCCTGCAGCGGGATCAGCGGCTCGACGTCGGAGAGGCCGGCGAAGGCGAAGGGCTGCGCCGCGTTCTGGACGTGCACGACCGGCAGCTCGCCCAGGGTCAGCGGGTCGTCGACGACGAGCTTTCCCTCGTCGTAGACCTGGCGGTGCCCGGGCGCCAGGATCTCGACGACCTCGGGCGGCCGCGTGTCGGGCGGCGCCGAGCGGCGGCGGAACATCTCGGCAAACCAGCGCGGGGCGGCGGGCTGAACGTCCGACCCGCCGGAGGTCGCGCCGCCCTTGGGGACGTGGATGACGTAGGCGAGCAGCCGCCGATAGTCGCCCGCGTCGAGCACGGGGACGGCGCGGGTCGGCTCGATGATCTCGACGGCGGGGTCGGGCCCCTCGCGGAGGACGAAGTCGACCGAGCCGTAGACACACGCGAGCAGGCAGGCCTCCTGCAGCAGGGACGGCCCGCCCGAGCGTCGCCACGCGGCGTCGAGGGCCGCGTCGATCTCGGCGCGTCGTCCCGGGTCGGGGGCGGCGCTGCGGATCTCGGGCGCCTTGCCGCAGGCGAAGTCGACGAGGGCGTCGATGCGCCAGGCGATGTCGTTCTCGATGACGATCTCGCGCGGGCCTTCCGAGGGGTCGGCGGCGGGCTTCATCAGGCGGTGCGGGAGCCCCGACGCCTGGGCGAGCGAGGCGGCGGCGGGCCCTGGGTTCCCGCCGCTCGCGAGCGGGGCTCGCAAGCGCGACCCGCGCCGGGCCGGGGCGTCGGCGGGGTTGCGGTAGTAGTCCCAGAGTCTCCGGAGCTCGGGCCGCACGCGTGTTTCGTGCTCGCCCAGAAGCGATTCCAGAAGATCCGGGGTGAGCCCCGCATCAGCGAACGGCGAGAGGTCCCAGGGCATCGATTCGCCTCGTCAGGTTGGGCGGGGGTTGCTTCCCGCCGCGGTTGGTCGGGGCCGCTCCCGTCGAGCGGGCCACACCATCGGGCGCACGGACAGCGGCGCGCGCACGGCGCGGCGTGCGGGACGACGCGGGCGAGCGCGCAAGGGCTCACCGTTCAGGGGCGTGCGCGAGTTTCGGATTTTGCGCGGAGGTTCGCGGCCGGCCCGGCGGGGCCGCGCGCACAACCGCGGTGCATCGCCGAAGGAGCGAGCCCGGCGCTCAGCCCGCGGGGATGTACTGCAGGTTCGTGTCGGGGCCCAGCGGCAGCCCCAGGGCGACCCACGCGACGAGGAAGATCGTCCACAGCACGCCGAAGACCAGCGCGTAGGGGAGCATGGTGGCGATGAGGGTTCCCATGCCCGCGGACCTGTTGTAGCGCTGCAGCGCGACCAGGATGATGACGAGGTAGGAGTTCAGGGGCGTGATGACGTTGGTGACGCTGTCGCCCACGCGGTAGGCGGCCTGCGTGAGCTCCGGGCTCATGCCGGTCATCATGAGCATGGGCACGAGGATCGGGCTGAGCATGGTCCACTTGGCGCTCATCGAGCCCATGAACAGGTTGACGGTGGCGGTGAGCACGACGATGCCGACGAGCAGCAGGCTGGGCGGGAGCTGGGCGTCGACAAGCGCCTTGCCGCCGGTGAACGCGAGCATCTGGTCGAGGTTGGAGTAGCGGAAGTATGCGATGAACTGGCCGGCGAAGAAGGCGAGCACGATGATCGGTGCCATCTGGGCCATGGCGTGGGTGAAGGCCTTTGCGATGTCCTTCTGGGAGCGGATCTCGCCGACGGCCCAGCCGTAGGCGAGCGCGGGGGCGAGGAAGAGGAAGATGATGAGGGGGATGACCGCCTGGGTCCACTTGGGAGCGGCGGAGGGCGCGTCGCTGACCGGGCCGTGCAGGGGCCAGCCCGGGACGAGGACGAGCGCCAGGACGATCGCCAGTGCGGCGAGCTCCGCGACGAGGGCGAGCATGAGCCCGCGCTGTTCACCGGGCGAGAGCCGCTGCTGATTGAGCTCCGAGGCGCTGCGGGGGACGGGCCCGCCTTGCTCGGGCACTCGCTTCATGAGCCGGGGCTCGACGAGCCACGCCGTGACCGCCCACCCGACGAGCGTGAGGAGGAAGGTCGACGCGGCGAGGAAGTACCAGTTGCACGTCGGGTTGACGGTGTAGTTGGGGTCGAGGATGCGGGCTCCCGCGGTGGTGAGTCCCGCCATGAGCGCGTCGGTGGCGCTGATGAGGAGGTTGGCTGAGAAGCCGGCCGAGACGCCGGCGAACGCGGCGGCGATGCCGACGACCGGCGGGCGTCCCAGAGCCAGGTAGAGGGCCGCCGCCAGGGGAGGGAGCACGATGTACCCGGCGTCGCTGGCGACGTTCGACATCACGCCTATGAAGACGATCATTGGGGTCAGCAGCTTGCCGGGCGTGATGAGGGCGAGCCACTTCATCGCGGCTGCGAAGAACCCCACCTTCTCCGCCACGCCGATCCCCAGCATGCCGGCGAGCACGATGCCCAGCGGCGGGAAGTTGATGAAGTTCGAGACCATCGACTGCAGGGCCCACCACAGGCCCTCGGAAGAGAGCAGGCTGCGGGGCCGTACCGGGTCGCCCGCCGATTGCAGCTCGACCACCGGCGCGCCCTTGGCGTCGAGGACGGGCCTGGTCTGCGGCGCGCCCTGTGCATCGAGCAGGGGCGCTCCCGAGGCGTCGAGCAAGGGCTCGGTGACGATCGCCGGGCGGACGGGCTGGACCTCCCAGCCCATCGAGGCGCCGACGGCGGAGAGCGCCATGACGAGCAGCGCGCATCCCAGGAAGAGGAACACCGGATCGGGCAGCTTGTTGCCGACCCACTCGACCGCGTCCAGCAGCCGCTCGCCCATGCCACGCCGGGGTGTCGTGTTCATGGGCGGGGAATGTACCGCTCGTGCGGCGGGGGCGAGCGCTTATCCGCCGTACACCGCCAGAACTTTTCGCTCCAGGTGGCGGAGCAGCGCGTCGTGCGAGAGCGGCGCTCCGGTGACGCGCCGGCACAGCTCGGCGGCGGTGTAGCGGCGGCCGTGGGCGTGGATGTTCTTGCGCAGCCACGCCAGGACCGACGCGAACTCGCCCTGCTCCAAGAGCTTCTCGCGGCGCGGGACGTCGCGGCCCATCTTCTCCCAGAACTGTGAGGCGTAGAGGTTGCCCAGGGTGTACGTCGGGAAGTAGCCGACGAGGCCGGCGGACCAGTGGACGTCCTGCAGGCAGCCGCGGCGGTCGTCGGGCACCTTCAGTCCCAGGTCCGACTTGAGGCGCGCGTTCCACTCGCCCGGCAGGTCCGCGGGGTCCAGCTCCTGGGCGACCATGGCCCGCTCCAGGTCGAAGCGCAGCATGATGTGCAGGTTGTAGGTGAGCTCGTCGCTCTCGACGCGGATGAGGTTGGGCTTGACGATGTTCACCGCGCGGTAGAGGTCGTCGGCGGTGTCGCGGCGGACGACGGAGCCGAAGACCGCGATGGCCTCGCTGCGGGCCCAGGTCCAGAAGGGGCGCGAGCGGCCGACGAGATTCTCCCATAGGCGCGACTGGCTCTCGTGGATGCCCAGCGAGACCGCCTCGGCGAAGGGGTGGCCGAAGTGCCTGGCCTTGGGCAGTCCCTGCTCGTACATCGCGTGGCCCGCTTCGTGCATGGCGGTGGAGAGGGCGTCGGTCCAGCCGTCGTCGCGGTAGCGGTTGGTGATGCGTGTGTCGCCCGGGCCCATGCTGTCGCAGAACGGGTGGGCCGACTGGTCCATTCGGCCGGCGTCGAAGTCGAAGCCGATGGCGGCGCAGACGCGGCGGACGAACTCCTTCTGCTGCTCGATGGGGAAGGCGCGGCGCGCCGGCTTGAGTGAGGGCTCGTCGGCGCGGGCGACGGCGGCGATGAGCGGCACGAGCCGGGCGCGGAGCGGGCCGAAGATCGCGCGGAGCTGGGCCGCGGTCATCCCGGGCTCGTAGTCCTCGAGGAGGGCGTCGTAGAGCTCGAAGTCGCGGCGCGAAGCGCCCGGCGTGGGGCCGTAGCACGCGGCTTTCTCGCGCGAGAGGCGGATCGTCTCCCGCAGCCAGGGGAGGAACGCCTTGAAATCCGATCGCTGCCGGGCGCCCTTCCACGCCTCCATGCCCAGCGAGGCGGTGCGGGCGAGCTCCGCGACGAGCGAAGAGGGCAGCTTGCGGGCCCGCTCGTAGTCCCTGCGGACCAGCGCGAGCCCGGCGCGGGCGGCGGGGCCTTGCGCTTCGGCCTGATCCTCGGCTGCGGCGAGCAGGTCGCCCAGCTTCCTCGAGGTCCGCATCTCGTGCGCGATCGAGGAGACGGCCTGTATCTGCTCGGCGCGGTGGGCGGCGCCGCGCGCGGGCATCATCGTCTCCTGATCCCACCCCAGCAGGCTCCCAACAGAGGAGAAGACCGCGACGCGGCGCAGCTCCGCGGCCAGCGCGGTGAGCGCGGCTTTCTCATCGGTGGAACGGCCCGGGCGGGAGGATCGGGCCGAGCGGGTGCGACGGTCGGCGGGCATGTGCGCTCCTTGCGCGCGGAAGTTTCACGCGGCGCGAAGAAAAAATGGTACCCGTGGTCGTGCGCGAAAGTTCCGCAATCCGGCCTGGACTCGGGTGGATGCAGGGACGCCGGGCGGTTAGCATCGGAGCTCGTTGCTGGTGTGGTCCAAGCCGGGCGGAAGCCTGTCTGTTGGAGGTTCGCGATGATTCCGAAACCGCCGCCGAAGGAAGGTGGCCTGGGCTTCCTGTTCATCCCGCCGTTCCGCGTGCAGGGCACGTCGATCGCCGGCGAAGCGACATGCATCCAGGTGCCCGAGCTGGACATCTGTTTCGACATGGGGGTCTGTCCCCGGGCCGCGCTGGCGAGCAAGGTCGTGGCGGTCTCGCACGGGCACATGGATCACATCGGGGGCCTGGCGTACTACTGCTCCCAGCGTGTGTTCCAGGGGATGGGGCCCGGGACGATCCTGTGTCCCAAGGCGATCGGGCCCGCCATCCGCCGCATGATGGAGGGGTACGTCGCGCTCGAGGAGCAGGTGACGCCCTTCAACCTCGTCGAGATGGACGAAACCAGCGAGTTCGAGATCAAGAACAACATTCTTGTGCGCTCGTTCCCCGTCGAGCACACGTGCCCCGCCGCGGGCTACACGGTGTACGAGCGGCGGAGCAAGCTCAAGCCTGAGTACTACGAGCTGCCCCAGGAGAAGCTGCGGGAGCTGAAGGACCAGGGGGTGGACATCACGCGGATCCTGCACGTGCCTCTGGTGTCGTACGTGGGGGACACGTGCCCGGGCCCCTGGCTGATCCGCGAGGACGTCCGCAAGAGCCAGGTGGTGATCGCTGAGTGCACATTCACCGAGGACGATCACCGCGATCGCGCGGTGGTGGGAAAGCACCTGCATCTGCGCGACATCGCCGAGTGGCTGGGCGTGCTGGAGTGCCAGAAGCTGGTGCTCATTCACCTGTCGCGCCGGTCGAACATTCTTGAAGCGCGGAAGTCGCTGCGCAAGCTTGTCAAGCCCCAGCAGGCCGACCGTGTCGAGTTTCTCATGGATTACCGCGAGAACAAGACTAAATACGAGCGGCAGGAGTACGAGGCGCTGCGCGCCGAGGCCGAGCGCACGGGCGCGCCGATGCCGCCGCCGCCCCGTCCGGGCGGGTTCGGAGGCCGAGGCGGACCGCCGCGCTCCGGTCCGCCGCGCGGCGGATTCCGGCCCGGTGCGCGCTCGCGCCCGTAAACCCGCGCAATCGTGTTGACAGCGCCCCTCTTCATCCGTACGTTCGATTGAATTGCAACGCACGAGTCGCTCTGGTGGGATGTGTGTGTCATGCGAAGATCGGTGGAGACGCGCATGACGCAGAGCGAAGTCGGCACACACCGTCTTTCGACCGGCGTCTGACGCCGGAAGGTTCGTCGATGGCCAAGCCTGATCGGGCGGTCTGGCAGGATGTGCTGTGGCATCTCCGCCAGAACCACCCGGACACATGCCGCCAGTGGTTCGAAGACATCCAGCCCATCGGCATCGAGGGCGGGGTCTTCCAGGCGTACGTCGACCAGAGCGTTCGGCAGCGCTATCTCCAGCGCCAATGTGCCGCACAGTTCACCGAAGCCCTGCAGGCGGTGACGGGCAAGCTGCTCTCCGTGCGGTTCCTGGGCCCCGACGACGGGGCGGCCTTGCATACGAATGCCCCGCGCCCGCCCGCCGGCTCGTCCGCCGCGGGATCCAACGGCCAGGTGCACGCTGAAACGACGGGCGGCGAGGTCCGCCCCGCCGACCGCTCCGGTGGCATCCGCCAGGGCGGGCTGCTGATCTCCCCCGACTACACGTTCGACAATTTCATCGTCGGGCCGGAGAACCGGCTGGCTCACGCGGCGGCGCTGGCCGTCTGTGCCAGCCCGGGCCGGACCTACAACCCCTTGTTCGTCCACGGCGGGGTCGGGCTGGGCAAGACGCACCTTCTGCAGGCCGTGTGCCAGCGGCTGATCAGTGCTTCGCCCGAGATGGCGATCTACTACGTCTCCTGCGAGCAGTTCATGACGCAGTTCATGGAGGCGGTGCAGGCGGGCGAGATGAACGACTTCCGCCACCGGTTCCGGGACGTCGACGTCCTGCTCATCGATGACATCCACTTCCTCGCCAAGCGCGACCGCACGCAGGACGAGTTTTTCCACACGTTCAACAGCCTGTACCAGGGCCAGAAGCAGATCATCCTCTCGTCGGACGCGCCGCCCACCGACATCCCTGACCTCGAAGCCCGGCTGGTCAGCCGCTTCCAGTGCGGGCTCGTCGTGCAGATGAACCCGCCCTGTTACGAGACGCGGGTCCAGATCGTGAAGCAGAAGGGGCGGATCCGCGGGCTGAACGTCCCCGAAGAGGCGGCGTGCTACGTCGCCCAGCACGTCTCGAGCAACATCCGCGAGCTCGAGGGCGCGGTCGTCAAGATCCATTCCCTGTCCGTCGCCGACGGCGAGGCGGTCTCCCTCGACCTGGCACGCCGGGCGCTCGAGTCCGACAGCCCCTCGGTCCGGCCCGAGGTGAGCATCAACAACATCATCGAGGCGGTGATCAACTACTACAGCGTCAAGCTGACCGACCTGCAGTCAAAGCGGCGCCAGAAGTCGATCGCTCATCCCCGGCAGGTGTGCATGTGGCTGGCCCGCAAGCACACTCGGTACTCCCTCGAAGAGATCGGGGGATACTTCGGCGGGCGGGACCACACAACGGTCATGCATGCCCTCAAGGCCATCAACCGCCGCCGACAGACCGACGCGGACTTCGGCCGGGTCCTGGACGCCCTCGACGATCGGGTGAAGGCGGCCGGCAACGGCCCCTCCGGCGTCACGCGGGCTCCGTCCGCCTGAAGACCTCCCCCCCTCGTGCTGGTGTCCCCCTCTCTTGCGTCCCGGCCGGCTCGCCGTGCTGACCGTCAGCCCGGCCGCGTCGCGGCGCCACGGGCTCCGCAGGCTTGTGCGCCAGCAGTGTGCGCCCTGTGGATAACTTGGATCGCTGCTGGCGCAACGCGCCGGGGACAGGGTGTGGAAGACCTGTTCTTTGGCTCCGGGACCGACAGACGCGCCGTTCCTGCCGGTCTGGTCCCGGCGCCATGGCGACACCTTGTTCAAGCGACAAGTGTCTCTAAGTACCTGAAAAGCCGTGGTTTACAGCGGGAGGCGTCAGTTATCCCCAAAGCGCCAGCACCTTCTACGAGAGATGAAGAAGGATTCTCTTTCATCATCATGAAGACAGGATGATGGCCCTGTTCGGATCGAGCTAAGGGCTGATCCATCGGAAAACCACACGGATCTGCGCTCTGCCGTGTGGATAAGTGCCCGCGGGGTCCGTCCCGTAGGCGGGCGGGGGCGTGCGAGCCCGGGCTCCCCGGGGGGGTGATCATGGCTGGCAGGTCGGGCACCAGACGGTGGTCCGCTGGGCGAGCTGGGATGACCGCAGAGGCGTCCGGCAGGTCGTGCACCGCTCTCCCGACCGGCCGTAGACCCGGTGCTCCAGCTGGGCGGCTCCGGGCTGTCCGTGGCCGTCGGTGTAATCCCGGAGTGTCGAGCCCCGGGCGGCGACGGCCCGGGCGAGCGTGCGGGACAGAGCTTCGACCAGTCGGCGGCGCTGCTCGTCCGTGAGCCGGGCCGCGTGGAGGGCGGGATTGACCCCCGCCTCGAAGAGCGACTCGTCGGCGTAGATGTTCCCCACGCC
>JANRJV010000077.1:0-22227 GCA_033763795.1 Planctomycetota bacterium | reverse complement strand
GCCGACCCACGATCACCTGAGGCGGCAGCTTCTGGGCCTCCTCCGCCGCTCGTTCCGCACCCGGAGCCCCCGCCCCGCCCGGCTCGCCGCTCTGTCCCCGCGCCGCCGCCGCGCCGCACCACGCCGACGCCAGCACGCAGCTCATCGCCCAGACGCCCATCCACGCCCCGCCCGCCGTGCGCCGCTTGTTCATCGCCCGAGTGTAAGCACGCCCCGAGCGCCCCCCACGCCGCACCGCACGGCTAAGATGGACTTCGTCCCCAACCGCCGAACTCCTTTCGGCCCACAAACCTCCACGCCGACGTTTGAAAGGCCACGCATGACTTCCGCCGTCACCTCCGCCGACGCCCGGACGCGAACCGCCGGCCCCAGACCCGCACCGGGCGCCGCCGCCATGCGCGCCCTCGTCAAGAGCGTCGCCGGACCCGGACTCACCTACGACGACCGCCGACCCATGCCCGCCGGATCACACGGCAAGCTCGGCGAGCTCGGCCCCCGCGAGGTCCTCATCCGCGTCAACAAGGCCGGAGTCTGCGGCACCGACCGCCACATCTGGGAATGGGACGCCTGGGCACAGTCGCGCATCCCCGTCGGCATCGTCACCGGACACGAGTTCGCCGGAGTCATCGAGAAGATCGGCTCCGCCGTCACCCGCGTCCAGCCCGGACAACGCTGCTCCGCCGAAGGACACATCACCAGCTACACCGACTTCAACAGCCGCACCGGCAACGCACACATCGCACGCGACACACGCATCCTGGGAGTCGACCGCGACGGCTGCTTCGCCGACTACCTCATCGTCCCCGAAGAAAACGTCTGGCCACTCCACGACCAGATCCCCGACAAGCTCGGCGCCGTCATGGACCCCCTGGGCAACGCCGTCCACACCGTCATGGCCGCCGGCGTCAGCGCACGCACCGTCCTCATCACCGGCGCCGGGATCATCGGCCTCATGGCCATCACCGTCGCCAAGGCCGCCGGCGCCTCACGCATCTACGCCACGGACCCCGACCCGCGACGCCTCGCCCTCGCCCGCAGGCTCGGCGCCGCCGAAGCATTCAGCCCCATCACCGACAAGGACTGGGTCGACCGCGTCCGACGCGAGACCCGCGGCGACGGGCCCGACGTCCTCCTCGAAATGTCCGGCGCACCCTCCGCCATCGACGAGGGCTTCCGCGCCCTCCGCATGGGAGGCACCGCCGCACTCCTGGGCATCCCCAGCAAGGCCCCAAACTTCGACCTCACCAACCACGTCATCTTCAAAGGCGCCACCGTCCTGGGAATCAACGGCCGGCGCATGTGGGAGACCTGGTATCAGATGGAGAACCTGCTCCTCTCAGGCAGGCTCGACCTCGACCCCATCATCACCCACGAACTCCCCTTCGCCAGCTTCGCACGCGCCTTCGAGCTCATGCAGTCGGGCGACGGAATCAAGATCGTCCTCGACCTCAACGCCTGAATAGGCCCGCCCCCTCACCACAGCTCGCGCACGCGGATCGTCTCGGGGATCGAGCGCAGACCCTGCTTCACGCGGTCCCCCTCGATCGGCTCCATGTCGATGATCACGTAGCTGTGCCGCGGGTTGCTCTGCAGATACTCCGCCGTGATGTTCACCCCCAGCTCCGCCATAAGCCCGTGCATCTTGCTCAGCACCCCCGGCACGTTCCGGTGATAGTGCAGCACGCGGTGGTTCCCCGGGTGCAGCACCGGCAGCTCGACCTCCGGCACGTTCACCGACGTCGCCGTCGTCCCGTTGTTCATGAACCGCGCCAGCTTCGTCGCCGTCTCCTCACCGATGTTCCGCTGCGCCTCCTCCGTGCTCCCCGCGATATGCGGCGTAAGAATCACGTTCTCGATCCCCCGCAGCGGGCTCTCAAAGGGTTGATCGTTGTGCTCGGGCTCCTCGGGGAACACGTCCACCGCCGCGCCCGCAAGCTTCTTCCCGCGCAGCGCCGCCGCCAGCGCATCAACGTCCACCACGTCGCCCCGCGCGTTGTTGATCAGCAGCGCCCCGTCACGCATCCGCGCCAGCTGCGCCGACCCGATCATCCCCCGCGTCCCCGCCGTGCTCGGCACGTGCAGGCTCACCACGTCCGCACGCTCCAGCAGCTCGTCCAGGCTCTTCACGGCCTCCGCGTTCCCCAGGGGCAGACGGTCCGCCACGTCGAAGAACACCACGCGCATCCCCATCGATTCCGCCAGCACGCTCACCTGCGACCCGATCCGCCCGTACCCCACCAGCCCCAGCGTCCGCCCCCGCACCTCGTGGAACCCCGCTGCGCTCTTCACCCACGCCCCCCGGTGCATCTGCGCCGACCGCTCGAACATCCCGCGGTTCAGCGCCACGATCTCCGCGATCGTGATCTCCGCCACGCTCCGCGTGTTCGAGAACGGCGCGTTGAACACCGCCACGCCCCGGTCCGCCGCCGCCGACAGGTCCACCTGGTTCGTCCCGATGCAGAAGCAACCGACCCCCCACAGCCGCGGCGCCTGCTCGAAAAACTCCGCCGTCAGCGTCGTCTTCGACCGGATCCCCACCAGGTGCGCGTCCCCCGCCGCCGCCACCAGCTCCGCCCCCGCCAGCGCCTTCTTGTGATGCTCGACCGTGAACCCCTCGCGCTCCAGCAGCTCCACCGCCCGGGGATGGATCCCCTCCAGCAGCACAACCTTGATCTTGCTTCGGGGATACGACGTCGTCATCACAGCCTCGGCCCTCTCTTTCGGCCCGTCCGACGCCCCGGTTCACTCACGCAGAATAGAGACCGCGCCGCCCCGCCCGCCCTCGCCGCCCCGGCCCACGCATCCCCGCCCGCCGTCGCCGTCCCCACGCCCCGCGCCGCCCCGCGCCCGCTCACTCCACCGCGTGCTGCAGCGCCAGCAGCGCATACGCCGTGATCAGCACCGGGTTGTTCTCCATCCACCGGTCGTCGACGCTCCGGAACGACCCGTCCTCGTTCTGCAGCTCGGCCAGCCGCGCCACCAGATCGTTCTGCCAGTCGCGCACCGCCCCCGGCCTCCCCTCCGCGTCCAGCGTCTCGATCGTCGCCGGGCCCCACGCGTCCAGCGCCCGCGACATCGTCAGGAAGTAGTAGTACATCCCGTCCGTGCCCAGCCCCGGGTTCTCCGCCACCGTGTAGTTCCGCCGCAGCCAGTCGTACGCCAGCCGCACGCGCTGATCGTCCCGCGGCAGGTTCGCGTAGATCATCGACTTGAACCCGTTGTACGTCATCGACCCGTACGCGCGCAGCCGCGACGCCCGCGTCCCGTCGCTCAGCGTCTCCTCGATCTCCCCCGCCATCGATTGCCCGCGCCCCACCGTGTCCTTGTTCTCCGCCGTCGCGTATACGAACCCGCCCTGCCGCGAACCCTGCGCATAGGGCATCGGGTTCACGCGATCGTCCATCTGCGTCCGCTCGAGGAACACCAGCGCCCGCCGGAACGCCGCGTCATCGCACGAGAGCCCCGCGTCGTGCAGCGCCTGGATGTACACGCCCAGGTTCGAGTTGTCGGGCCGCCCGTGCCGCCCGTACCCCACGCCGCCGTAGAAGGGATGCTCGCGCGACACGCGCCCCGTCTCGCCGTCGGCCCCCTCCCGCGCATCCTCGGACCACTGCAGCGACCGCAGAAACGCGATCGCCGGCTCGATCGCCTCCGCCGCCTCGGGCCGGTTCACGCGCGACAGCGCGCTCAGGCAGATCGCCGTGTTGTACGAGGGCAGCACGCGGTCATAGATCCCGCCGTCGGGCTGACGGTGCTTCAGAATGAAACCCACCGCCCGCGCCACCGTCTCGTCGCCCGCGTCGATCCGCGGATCCATCAGGAAGCCGTTCACCACCAGCCCCGTGATCGCCGGATACTGCGGCCCCTCGGGGTTCACCGCGAACCCGCCCGTCGCCGCGTCCTGCTGCGTCCGCAGCCACGCGATCGCCCGATCGATCATCACTCGCGCCCGCGTGTACGACGCGTCGTCGATCGCCCGCGCCGGCCAACACAACGCGCCCACCGTCAGCACCGCCGCCACAACCTCCGCAACTCTCGCAAGTCTCATGCGCTCGCTCCATCCCCCGCCGCGTCCCTGCACAGAACCCGCACGCGGCCCATTATTGTTCCACGTTCAGCACCACCCCCGCCGCCACCACTCCCGCGGTCTCGATCCGCATCACCATGGGCCCGAACCGCGCCAGCGTCGCCCCCGCTCCCTGCGCCAGCCGCCGCTCCTCTTCCGTGAATCCGCCCTCGGGCCCGATCAGCAGCCGCACCGTCGACCCGTCCCCCGCCCGCGCGTAGGAACCACCGCCCGCGTCCGCCATCACCACCCGAACCCCCGGCCCCGGCGCGAGCGCCTCCGACAGCGTCCGCTTCTCGCTCAGCTCCAGCAGCCGCGCCCGCCCCGCCTGCTTGCACGACTCGATCACGATCCGCTCCAGCCGCGCCAGCTTCCCCTCGCCCGGATCAACCACCCCCAGCTTCGTCGCCATGGGCGTCCACGACGCCGCGCCCACCTGCACCAGCCCCTCCACAAGCTCCGCGACCCGTGGCCCCTTGGGCGTCGCCGACCACACTTCAACCCGGGGCCGAACCTCCGCCTGCACCCCGCGCTCCACGATCCGCACACGCAGCGCCCGCCGCGCCTCCACAACCTCGCCCACCGCACGCACGCCCCGACCGTCCATCAGCCACAGCCGGTCGCCCGGCCCCAGCCGCTTCACGCGCGCCGCGTGCTGCGCCTCCGGGCCGTCGATGACCTGCTCGGCCCCGCGCTCCTCGATCCCCGTCTCGCAGTACACGCAGTGCATGCCGCCCTCGCTCCGCAGCCTTCGTCGCGACCCCTCGCCCCGTGCACTACCATCCCACGAACCGGCCTCGCCCGCACGCGCCGCCCCCCGCCCCCCGCACCCCCGCCCTCTTCGGGGCGTCCGAGAACCCGCCCAGCACCAACAGCGCCCTTGAGTTCACCGGGCGGGCCGCCGAAGATGATCCAGCCTTCATCGCCGCACCCATGAGCCAGGTCGCCGACCCAACTCTCGACGCCGCTCGCGCTCCCGGCCCGGACGCCGGCGCCGCCGAGAGCGCCGCGCCCCCATCGCTCGAAGAGAAGCTCGACTCTCTCCTCAAGGAGATCGATCAGGGCATCGCCGAGGCGCAGGTCCTCATGGAAGAGGAAGCCGCCACCGCCCGCGCCGCCGAGCCCGACGCTGACATCGCGCCGCCCGCCGCCGCCGAGCCCGCCGAAAGCTCCGCGACAGCCCACGAACCCGCCGATGCCGCCTCGGCCGAGCTCACGCCCCCCGCCTCGGCCCTCGAGGGCGCCATCGAAGAAGCCGTCTCGCAGGCGCAAAATCTCCTCCAGACTCCGGAAGATCCCGCTCCGTCCGCCCCCGGCTCCGCCGAGCCGCCCGCGCCCGAAGCCGCCGCAGATCTCGACGCGAGCGCCGACCCCGGCCCCGACGCGCCAACCGCCTCAACCGAATCGACCGGTCAGGCCGCCCGCGACGTCGCCGCCATCGACGACGTGCTCTCCTCGACCGCACATCACCTCATCGAAACGCCCGAGAGCGCCGCCCCCGCCGAACCCGCCGCGGACGCCGACCCGGCCGCTCCCGCCGATCAGCCCGCATCGTCCGGCACGCCCCCCGGCACCGAACCCGCCGCCGATACCGCGGGCGAGGCCCGCGCGGTTTCTGCGCCGGCGCCCGTTCCCGTGATCATCGCTCCCGCTGAGGCGCCCGCCCCCGCCGGCGTCGTCGCGCATGCGCCCCGAGGCACGCCGCGCATTGCCGCGCTCTGCGCGCGGATTCTTGCGTGGCCTCTTTCTCACGTCCCCGCGTCTGTCCGCGATCTGGTTGGGTGGTTCGCGCTCGTCACGCTCTTTAACGCCGCGTGCGTCTGGCTCTACCTCCTGCTGGGATAAGCACCTCTGAAATGAGAACTTTGTCCGCAAGGGCCCGGCGCGATCAGGACCCTGCATCAGAGGCACATCCGCCGCAACGCGCTTGACTTGCATTCGCGGCCGGGGACTCTTATGTTCTGTACCCGGGACGCATGTTCCCTTACGTGATTCCGGGATCAGTCGTGTGTAGCCGCCTCCCCCCGGCGGCCTTCATTGGTGTCCGGGCTTGAAAGGGTTCGTGTTCAATGGCCAAGCGTTCTTCTCTTGACACTCTCTCCATCGCCGACCTGCAGCGCGAGCTCCGCCGCCGCGAGCGCACCGCCGGCCGCGCCGTCCAGAAGCTCGAGCGCAAGCGCGCCCGGCTCGTCGATCAGCTCTCGGAAATCGACGCCCAGATCGCCCAGCTGGGCGGCGGACGCCGCGGTCGCTCCGCCGACGGCGGCGGGCGCCTCCGCCCACGCAACGACTCCAACCTCGTCGAAGCACTCGCCAAGGTCCTCGCCTCCGCGACCATGAGCGTCACCGAGGTCGCCGAGGCCGTCCAGCGCGCCGGCTACCAGACCACCAGCCCCAACTTCCGCACCATCGTCAACCAGGCTCTCATCAAGGACAAGCGCTTCAAGCGCGTCGGCCGGGGCAAGTACACCGTTAAGAGCTGAACCCCGCCGCGCCCCGCGGCCGCTCCACATCCCGATCATCACCTCCCCCCGCGCCCGCCCACGCCGAGCGCCCGGGACCGCTGTCCCGCGCCCGCCCCGGCCCGCCGAGCGCCCGCGCCGCGCAACTTCGTCATAATCACCATCTGAATGTCACCGTTCTGGCATTTCGCCTCGCGCCTGCTCACCCGGCGAGCCCTCGCCGGGACCGCGCTCGCCATGGCCCTGCTCTCTGCGGTCAACCTGGGCGTGGGCCTCCTGGGGCTCGTCCCCGTGCTGGGCAACATCCTGGGCAGCGACCCCAAGACCCTCGCGCAGCTCGCCGCCGACGCCGCCGCCAAAGTCCCCGTGCTCTTCCCCAGGGGGCTGCCGGGGCCGCTCCTCGACCAGCTCCCCACCGACCGCTTCAAGACCGTGCTCATCATGGTCCTGGGCCTGGGCGCACTGACCGTCGTCGGCGCCTTGGCCAACTTCATGCACGTCTACTGCTCCCTCACCCTCACCACCCGCACTATCGCCGACATCCGCCGCGCCGCCTTCATCCGCCTCGTCCACCTCCCGCTGGGCGTCGCCGTCTCGGGCAAGGGCGCCGACTTCACCAGCCGCGTCCTCCACGACACCACCGTCCTCAGCCGCGGACTCCAGGCCCTCACTTCCAAGGCCGTGGGCCAGGCGACCCGCGGCGTCGCCGCGCTCTCTACCGCCTTCATCGTCAACTGGCGCCTCAGCCTCATCACGCTCCTCGTCGCGCCCCTGCTCGCACTCATCATCCGCAAGCTGGGCAAGCGCATCCGCCGCGCCAGCCGCGGCGCCATGAAGAGCCAGGCCAAACTCCTCGAAGACGCGGGCGAGGTCCTCCGCGGCTTCCGCGTCGTCAAGGTCTTCACGGGCGAACGCGCCGAGGTCGGCCGCTTCTCCGCCCACAACCGCCAGGTCCTGGGCGAGACCCTCCGCATGCGAACCGCCCAGGCCATCGCCAGCCCGCTCCTCGAGACCATCACCATCTTCGTCCTGGGCGGCCTCGCGCTCATCGCCGCCAAGGCCATCATCGAGAACGAACTCCCCGCCACCGAGTTCCTCGTCGCGCTGGGCTCGCTTGCCCTCGCCGGCGCCTCGCTCAAGCCGCTCACCACCGTCCTCCAGGACATGCAGGTCGCCGAGGCCGCCGCCACGCGCCTGCGCGAGCTGCTCACCGCGCGCGTCGAGGAGCCGCGCGACCGCCGCCTCCCCAGGCTCCCGCGCCACGCACGCTCCGTCGAATTCCAGAGCGTCACCTTCGCCTACGCCCCGCAGGACCAGCCCGCCATCCTCGACATCTCCCTCACCATCCCCTTCGGCCAGACCGTCGCCTTCGTCGGGCCCAACGGCTGCGGCAAAACCACGCTCCTCTCACTCCTCCCCCTCCTCTACACACCCGCCTCAGGACGCATCCTCATCGACGGCGCCGACATCACCACCGTCCGCCTCCGCAGCCTCCGCAGGCAGATGGGCGTCGTCACGCAGGAGCCCTTCCTCTTCCGCGGCACCATCGCCTCCAACATCGCCTACGGCTCGCCCGACGCCACGCCCCAGCAGATCGAACAGGCCGCACGCCGCGCCCACGCCCTCGACTTCATCGACCGCCTCCCCAAGGGCCTCCTCACCGACGTGGGCGACGCCGGCCTCACCCTCTCGGGCGGCCAGCGCCAGCGCATCGCCATCGCCCGCGCCCTGCTCCGCGACCCCGCCATCCTCATCATGGACGAAGCCACCAGCATGATCGACTCCGAGAGCGAGGCCCAGATCGCGACCGCCGTCCAGGAAATGTCGGGCTCGCGCACCGTCCTCATCGTCGCCCACCGCCTCACCACCGTCATGAGCGCCCAGCGCATCGTCGTCATGGACCGGGGCCGCGTCGTCGACGTCGGCGCCCACGCCCAGCTCCTCGACCGCTGCCCGCTCTACCGCGACCTCACCCGGCGCCAGCTCGCCCCCGCGGGCGTCTAGCGCCACGCCGCGCGCCGCGGGCGCCGCCGCCTCCCCCGCCCCGCCCCGCCCCTACACTCCCCGCATGCCCGTCTCCCGCGTCGCAATCGTCGGCCGACCGAACGTCGGCAAGTCGTCCCTCATGAACATGCTCGCGGGCGCCAAGGTCTCCATCGTCGACCCCACCCCGGGAGTCACCAGAGACCGCGTCACCTCACTCATCGAGCTCGAAGGACCGGACCCCACCGACCCCGTCAAGCTCGTCGAGCTCACCGACACCGGGGGCTACGGCGTCTACACCGCCGACGGCCAGCGCTTCGACGACGCCGGTGAAGACCTCTCACGCCTCACCGCCGCCATCGAGGGACAGATCGCCGCCGCCGTCGAACGCTCCGACCTCATCCTCTTCGCCGTCGACGCCCAGAGCGGCATCACCGCGCTCGATCAGACCATCGCGCGCCTCCTCCGCGAACGAACCCGCCCCACCGAGGGCCGAACCCCCGCCCCCGTCATCGTCGTCGCCAACAAGGTCGACGCCATGAGCTGGGAGGGCCACGCCTTCGACGCCGCCTCGCTGGGCTTCGGCGAGCCGCTGCTCGTCTCGGCCAAGACCAACTACCGCCGCCGCGACTTCCGCGAGAAGCTCTACGCCCTCGTCCCCGAGGCGACGCGCGACGAGCAGGCCCGGGTCTACCCGGAGATGCGCATCGCCCTCGTGGGACGCCGCAACGCCGGCAAGAGCAGCTTCGTCAACGCCCTCGCGGGCGAGGAGCGCTGCATCGTCTCCGAGATCGCCGGCACCACCCGCGACTCCATCGACGTCCGCTTCCAGATGGAGGGACGCACGCTCGTCGCCATCGACACCGCCGGCGTCCGCCGCCGCTCCAAGTTCGCCGACGCCGTCGAGCACTGGGCCTTCCACCGCTCGCTGCTGGCGATCGCCCGCGCAGACGTCGTCCTGCTCCTGCTCGACGCCACGCAGGAGATCTCGGGCGTCGACAAGCGCCTGGGCGCCCGCGTCCTCGCCGAGCACAAGCCCTGCGCCATCGTCGTCACCAAGTGGGACCTCGTCCAAGGAAAGAAGAACCGCAAGGGCGCCGTCGTCTCCCCCGAGGACTACGCCGAGTACATCGCCCAGGAACTCAAGGGCATGTCCATCTGCCCCATCGTCTTTACCTCCTCCGTCGAGACCTTCGGCCTGCGCGAAGCCGTCGACGTCGCCTTCGACCTCTTTAGCCAGGCCCGCCAGCGCGTCCCCACCGCCCAGCTCAACGAGACCATCCGCGCCATCCTCCAGGAGCGCAACCCCGCCAGCAAGTCCGGCCAGCGCGCCAAGATCCTTTACGTCTCGCAGGTCGGCGTCCTCCCGCCCACCATCGTCATGGTCGTCAACCACCCCGAGCTCTTCACGGGCCCCTACCAGCGCTTCCTGCTCAACCGCCTGCACGAGGAGCTCCCCTTCGCGGAGATCCCCATCCGCCTGATCATCCGCGAGCGCCAGCGCGTCGAGCTCGGCGCCCTCAAGAGCCGCCGCGGCCCGGCCTCGGCCGCCGAGGGTGACGACGAGGGCCGCCTCGTCCCCGCCTTCGACCCCGTGCAACGCCGCGCCGGCGCCCGCCGCTCCGCTCCTACGGGAGAAGAAGCTCTCGAGATCGACTTCACAGAGGAAGATCAGTTCGATGAGGACGCGCTCATCATCGACGACGACACCGACGACGCCGACGAGGACATCCTCGAGATCGACGGCGACGATGATCACACCGACGACGACGGCGACGACGCCGAGGACGACGACGCCGGCCGCCGCCGCGGCTCCTCGACCTGAACCGCGTCCCCCCCGCCGCGCTCCCGCGCGCTCACCCCAAAAACACAGGCGGCACAGCTGTCGCCATGCCGCCCGGAGGGAGAAAGAGAGAACCTGAAGGACCGCGCCCCGGGTCGCTTCCCTGCGACCCGCGGCAAGGTCCGTTGTGTCATCACCCCGCCAGCAGCGCCTCGACCTCCGCGATCTGCTTGGGGAGCGTCTGCTTCAGTTCATCGATCTTCGCCGCCGGCAGTTTCAGCACGTCCAGCACCGCCGGATCGATCGTCGTGTCGCGCACGTCCAGGCGGAACCCGCCGCCCAGGCTCGCGGAGATGTGGTCCGCCGCCGACACGATGCACGGCAGCGTCCGCTGCTGCTCGGGCAGCGTCAGCGGCGCGTGATGGAACCCCGCGACCGCGGCGAAGCTCTTGGGGAACTTCCACTTCTCGCACAGGCCCTTGCCGAACTCCTGGTGCGTCGCGCCGAAGACGCGCTGCTCGACCTCCAGCATGTCGACCGTCGGCGCCGCGCCCGCCGACGCGGCCCCCAGCTGGTTCACGACCTCTATCAGCTTCGCCCGGTCGTACTGCAGCTCGACCATGATCCCGATGTCGTGGATCAGCCCCGCCAGGAACGCCTCGTCGGTCAGCCCCAGGCCCATCGCGTCGGCGAGAAGCTTGCTCGTCGCCGCCGTCGCCACCGAGTGTTTCCACAGGTCCTTCGCGCTGAACGAGGGGCAGAGCTGGCCGCCCTTGAAGAGCTTCGCCAGGCTCGCGCTGATCGCGATGTTCTTCACCGCGTTCAGCCCCAGCAGCACGATCGCGCGGTTGATCGACCCGATCTGCCCCGGCATGCCGTAGAACGATGAGTTCACGACCTTCAGGATCCGGCTGCACAGCGCCGGGTCGTTCGAGATGACGTTGTGAAGGTCCTGCGCCGTCGACGACGGGCTCTCGACCAGCTCGACGATCTTCAGCGTGATCTCGGGCAGCGTCGCGATCTGGCTCACCTCGCGCACCGCCGCCGTCACAACCTGAGCGCTGTCCGCAGACTTGACCGTCATGCCCTGATCTCCCGCGTCGCTGGCCCGGAAACGGACCACCGGCGGGTTGTGCATCGACGATTCAATCCACCAACTTTGCTCACTTCGCCCGATTGGCTCGCACGCGGCGGTCCACATCAACCCCCCGCGCCGGCCCGCTCGGCCCCCCCGCACCCGCCCCCGCACCCGTCCCCGCCGCCCTCAGAACACGCACCGCTTGCGCACCTCAGGCCGCCGATCCGCCAGCGCCGCGGCGATCCGCTCGCCCGACCGGCCGTCCCCGTACGGGTGAGTCAGCCCCGCACGCTCCAGCATCAGCGCCCGCTCGACCGCGCCCGGCGCCGCCGCCGCGTCCCCCGCGTCAACCGTGTTATCGGGACGCTCGCGCCCCGCCTGTCGCCCGCCGATGTTCACCGCCGGCAGCCGCAGCGCCGCCGCCTCGATCAGCCCCGCCGAGCTGTTGCCCGCCAGCACCCCGCCGCGCGCCGCCAGCCGTTTCAGCAGCCCCACGAACGTCCGCCGCGGCAGATGCGCCAGCACGCGCCACCCGCGCCGCCCCGCCTCCTCGCTCAGCATCGTCAGCACCGCCTCGCGCCCCGCGTCGAAGTTGGGCTCCAGGCACAGCACCGCCCGGCCGCACAGGCTCCGCTCCAGCGCCGCCAGCAGCGCGCGCCCGTCCGCCGCGTCGCGCTCGCTCCCCGTGCCGCTCGGATGCATCAGGAACACCGCCGCCGGATCGCCCAGCTCCGCCGCCGCGCGGTCGTCGAGCGCCGCGATCTCATCCAGCCCGTCGACCGCCGGCGAGCCCACGACCAGCACGTCCTCCGCCCGCTCGCCCATCCGCCGCACGCGCTCGGCCGACTGCGCCGTCGCGCACAGGTGCAGATGCGCCAGCTTCGTGATCGCGTGCCGCATCGCCTCGTCCGCCACGCCCTCGGCCCGGTCCCCGCCGTGAACATGCGCCACGCCCACGCCCGCCACGCTCGCCGCCGACGCCGCCGCGAACGCCTCGATCCGGTCGCCCAGCACCAGCACCCAGTCGGGCGCCAGCTCCGCGTACACGCGCGCCAGCCCCTCCACGCCCCGCCCCAGCGCGACCGCGTCCTCCAGCCGCCCCGTGCGTCCCGCCATCTGCATGGGCACGCGCGCCGCCACCACGAACCCCGCCGCCTCGATGTCGCGCACCGTGGGCTCGTCTCCCACAAGATGCGACCCGCACGCGATGACGCTCGTCCGCACGCCCGGCCGCCGCGCCAGCGCCGCGAGCGCCGGCTCCAGCAGGCCGAACTCCGCCCGCGAGCCCGTCACCACCGCCACGCGACGCTCGGCCCCGCCGCTCACTTCACGTCCTCTTCCATCAGCGGCATGTCCGCGTCGACGTCGCGCGCCGCCACCCTGCCCACCACGTCGTCCATGCGCCAGGGCTCGATCCCCGTCCCGGGCCGCTTGATCGTCAGGTCCGCCGGCTCGATCGCCTTGCCGCGCGGGATGCGCCGCGTCGCAGTCAGCGACTGCCGCGACACCTGCCGCACGTCCTTCTCCGCGTCCAGCACGCGCTTGACGCCGTCGCCCATGAGCGCGTGCCCCAGCCGCGCCAGCCGCACGTACTCGGCCATCTGCGCCCCGTCCAGCGACGCCGCGTGATCCGGCCCCGCCGCCCCCCGGTCGTACGTCAGATGCTTCTCGAGGATCGACGCCCCCGCGCCCACCGCCACCAGCGCCGTCTCGACCCGCGGCGTGTGATCGCTGTAGCCCACCACGCGGTCCGTCGCCCCCTCGACCGCGCGCACCGCCCCCACCGCCGCGTGCCGGTCCTCCGCCGGATAGCTGCTCACGCACTGCAGGAACGCCGCGCTCGTCCCGCGCATCCACACCCCCGCCCGCGCGACCTCCTCGAGCGTCGCCGTCCCCGTGCTCACGATCAGCGGCTTGCCCGTCTGCGCCAGCGCGTCCAGCAGAGGCTTGTTGATGATGTCGGGCGACGCGGTCTTGTACGCGTCCCAGCTCAGCCGGTGCGCCTCCTTCACGAGCCCCACGCTGAAGACGCTCACGATCGCGTGCAGCCCGTGCTGATGCGCCCGGAAGACCGCCGGCGCCAGCTGCTCCGCCGAGAGCTCCAGCCGCCGCAGCATCTCCACCGGGTCGCTCTCCCCCGCCCGCTTCTGGTACGCCGCCAGCACCGCCGCCCGGCTCATCAGCATCGACGCGCGGAAGAGCTGGAACTTCACCGCGTCCACCCCCGCACGCGCCGCGATCTCCACCAGCTCCACGGCGCGCTCCGCCGAGCCGTCGTGGTTCACGCCGATCTCGGCGATGACGTAGGGCTCCTCGCCGGGCCCCACACGCCGCGCGCCGATCATCAGCACCGACATGCCGCGCCCTCCCCCCGGCCCGACAGCACCGCCTGGGCCACCAGCGCGTCGATCTCCGTGTCGATGTCCACCACGCTCCCGATCTCGTTCACGATCCCGCGCCTCTCCCGCCCCAGGAACGCGTGAGGCCCCGCGCCGCACCCCGGCACCTCCAGGAAGAGCGCCCGCCGCGTCACCGCCAAGACGCCCCCATCCGGCACATGCGCCGGCGGCAGGTCCTGCCTGCGGAACACGCCGTGATTCAGCACCTCCCCCTCCCAGGGGCGCACGCGCGCCCCGGGCTCGACCACCGCGGTCCACCACGGATGATGCTTGCCCACGGGCTCGTAGCTCTGCACGCTGTCGGCCCCGCTCTCAGCCAGCAGCGCCGCCGCCCGCTCGATCAGCCCCGCCGGCCGCACGGGCACGTTGCCGTACAGGATCACGATGCGCTCCACCGCCGCGCCGCCCGCTTCGAGCGCCCGCACCGCGTGCCGCGCCGCGTCGTCGACCCGCGCCGTATCGCCCGCCAGCTCCGCCGGCCGCTCGACCGTCTCGACCCCCAGACCCCGCGCCGCCTCCAGCAGCTCCGCACCGTCCGCCGACAGCGCCACGCGCGTCACCGCCCCCGCGTCCCGCGCCGCCAGCGCCGCCCGCAGCGTCCATTCCACGCAGCGTCGCCCCGCGATCATCCGCAGGTTCTTCCCGGGAAGCCCGCGGCTGCCCGACCGCGCCAGGGTCAGCGCCAGCACGCTCATGCCGCACGCTCCGCGTCCGCCCCGCCCGCGCCCAGAACCGCCGCGCCCTGCGCCGCGATCCACGCGCTCCACACATCCGCCAGCGAGCGACCCCGCAGGCTCACGCCCCCCGGCCCCTCGCCCCGCGCATCGAGCACCAGCCGCGTCGTCGCGCGCCGCCACGCGTAGCCCGCCGGGAGCGCCAGCGGCCCGATCCGCGCCCCGGCCTCGGGCCGCTCCAAGGGATCGATCACGCACGCCCCCGCGAACAAGAGCCCGCGGTCAAAGAACGCCTCGATCTCTTCGTACACGGCGTCGCGCCGCGTGATCCGGGGCACGACCCACGTCGCGGGCACGCCGCGCTCGATCCGCCGCGCGCCCAGCAGCGCCTCGGTCGCGCGCAGGCACGCGTCGAACGACGCCCGCCCGGTCAGCGCCTCGTACGTCGCCGCCTTCGACGCCAGCAGGTCGACGCTCACCACCGCCGCGCCGCACGCCGCCAGCTCCGCCAGCCCCGCCTCGTCCGCCCACAGCCTCGTCCGCACGTGCACGCCCGCGATCCCCGCCTCGCGCGCCTCGCCCACGATCCGGCTCCACGCCGGATGCAGCATCACCTCCGGCTCGCCCGTCAGCGTCACCGCGGCGTCGTCGCGCAGCGCCGCCAGCTCGCGCACCGCGCGCCGCGCCAGCGCCTCGTCCATCATCACGCCCCCCTCGACAAGCCTGAGCTCCAGCTCCTCCGGGGCCGCCGGGGCGTGGAGCGTGCGCCACGCGCGCACGCGCCGCGCGACCTCCGCCGCGCTCAAACTCGCCGCGTCGGCCCCCGCCAGCGCCGCCCGCAGCATCGCCAGCCGCGCCGGCCCGTCGGCGATGATCCGCTCTTCCGCGCCGCGCACCGCCTCGTCCACCTGCACGCACGACGCCAGCGCCACCGGATCTAGCCGCGGCCGCGTGGGCCTGAACCCCAGCAGACCGCCCAGCGTCGCGCCGATGTCGCCCGCCTCGCGCCCCTTCGCCAGCGCCTCGCACAGCTTCGCCGACACCACGCAGCCCGCCAGCCCCGGCGCCGCCTGCGAGAACGTCAGCGAGTGCTTCTCGGGGTTCTCGAGGTAGCGCGCGACGACCTCGCCGCACAGCTCGGGATCAACGAGGCACCAGTCCGCCCCGACAACGAGCGCCGCGTCGGCCCCCGCTTCTTCTAGGGCCCGCAGCGCGAGCGCCGGCTCCAGCGCCTCGTCGTAGCACGTCAGCGAGCCCAGCCCGCCCCGCCAGCACGCGCGGGCCCAGAGCCTGCCGCGCTCGATGCCCGCCCGGCCCGCCCGCAGCTCCGCTCGCGGCACCTCCATCACGCGCAGCGGCAGGCCATCGATGGGCCTGCCCGCCAGCGCCCGCGCCCGGGCCGCGTCGTCCGTGATCAGCACCGCGCCGCTCAGCCCCGGCGTGCGCGCCAGCCGCTGCAGCGTCGCGCGCAGCACCGAAGCGCCCTGGAAATCCGCCCCCAGGTCCCTGGGCGCGCCCACGCCGCTGCGCGCCGAATCCGCGAGGATCACGGCTTCGACGCGCCCCGCCCCGCTCCCGGCCTCCGCGCCGCCCCCGGCCCGGGCCCGCGCGTCCGCCTCGGGCTCGCGCTTCTCCGCAAGGTCGCGCGTCAGCTTCGGCCCGCCGCTGAGCGACGCCAGCGCCGCGTTCAGCAGGGCTCCGAGCGCGTCGGCGGCCTCGGCGATCCAGCGCACGTTCGCCCCGTCGCGCTCGATCTGGCGCTTCTGCCGCGCCACGGGGTCGAGCTCTTCCTCGAGCGCCAGCGCGCGGTCGGCGCGGAAGCGCCGGTAGGCCCCCGCCTGGTTCATCCGCAGGACCAGCTGGTACGCGGGCGTCAGCCGCTCGACCTTCCGCTTGAGATCGTGCACGTCGTCCACCAGCGCGTTGACGCGCGAGACGTCGCTCTCGCGCGCCATGCGCTCGAGCACGTCCGCCGCCCGGCGCGAGAGGTCCGCGATCTTCATGACGTCGAGCCTGAGGCGCTCCAGCCGCTCGCGCAGCCGCTTCTTGGGCGCCTGGCGCCGCGGGGCCGGGGGCAGGCCCGCGATCTCCGCCGCGCCGGGGCAGGCGAAAGAGCCGAGCGCCGCCGCCAGCGTCATGGTCCGCGTGTGCGCCTTGCGGGCGCCGCCCTCGGTCGCGTCGATGGTCGTGAGCCCGCGGCCCGCGTCGACCATGAAGTCGCGCTCGAACTGCGCCAGGTACGTGCTCATCTGGTCGTCGGTATAGACCGGGCGGCCCAGGTGGTCCGTCACGCGCGAGAGGTGGCCCCGCCAGCGCACGATCCGCTGCCACTCCATCATCTCCAGCGTGTTGAACTCGTTGAGCTCGCCCGACCACACGCCGTGGATCGCCGCGTTCGCGCTGTAGTACTGCCCGTCGGTGAACGCGAGGTCCTGCCCGATCAGGATCACCGGGTCGCAGCCCATGTACCGCGCCAGGTAGTACGCCAGGTGCGCCACCGTCGCGCCGGGCTGCAGCTCGGCGTGCTCGCCGGCCAGCTCGTCCCCCAGCAGCATGTCCAGAAGGTCTGACCCCGCGAGCCTCAGCGGGCCGGGCCACGCCTCCAGGATCGCCGCGTTGCACTTGGGCTCGGCGACGAGCGTCACGCCCCGCACGTCATCGGCGTCCAGCCCCTCGTAGAAGCGCCGGCTGATCTCGTGGAAGTCGATCGCCGTCACGAAGTCGGGCCTGATGCCCAGCGCTAGGAGAGGCTTCAGCACCGTCTGCACCGCGATGACGACGACGCGGCTCCGCGCCGCCGGGTCCAGGAGCAGCCTGACGTTGCGCTCCAGGCTGGGCCCGGCGGAGACGACCACCGCGGGCCTGCCCGCCGCCGCGCCCGCGAGGGGCCCGACGCCGTCGCTCGCCGCGTAGTGGTCGGCGTTCATCAGCAGGTTGCGCAGCGTCGTCTCCATCTGCACCATGGTGGTGACGAGCTGCATGCGGTTGGCGGCGACGACCTTGGTCAGCGTCTGCGCGAAGCGCGCCGAGCGCTCGCCCAGCCGGGGCGCGCTGGCGGGATGCTCGACGATCTGCACGCCGATCCCCAGCAGCCCCTCCACGCCGCGGATCGCCTCGTTGATGGCGGCGGCGTCGTCGGGGTCGGTGAGGAAGCGGACGTTCCCGCCGCGGATCCACGGGCCGAAGTCGGCGCGCTCCATCACGGAGCGCAGCAGGTCGACGTCGGGCTCGAAGACGAGCACGAGGCTCCGCGACCCGCCGCGGCGGACGAGGGCGGCCACGTGGTACCCCAGCCCGAAGCCCAGCACCGCCGCAGTCGCCGACTGCTTGAAGTCGACGGAGAGAGCGAGCTTCTCGGCCTCTTCCAAGGGCCGGCGCCGGCTCGCCAGCGCCCGCCCGCCCAGCTCGGCGCTCCAGGCCCCGGGCTGATCGGTCTGCGTCCAGCGCAGGTCGCTCAGTCCCTGCGCGGCCTGCACGGCCCGGGCGACCGCCGGCGAGCGCTCCGACAGGGCCGCCAGGTTGCTGGCCAGGGCCGCGCTGATCCCGACCGGCGTCGCGCTGCTCTCTGGATGTGCCGCCGCGACGCTCATCGTCATCCTGGCCCTGGACCTCCATGCGCCGCCGGCGACCGCCCGCGCGGCGCGCGGCGACATACCCGGCCGACGCCGTCCAGCGCTCTTATCGGGCCCCGGGAGGGCGGCGGTCCAGCCAAACCGGCGCATCGGCCGGCGCCCGCGGGCGATTGCCCCGGCCCGCCTCCCGCGCTGGGGGTCGGATCTTTCCGGACCGCCCGCCGTACCCTCATTCATGCTGATGACGACCCTTCCGGCCCCGCCGCTCCTGCACCGGTTCGTCCTGGAGCAGCCGCTGGCGCCCGCCGCCGGGCTGCTGGTGCTGGGCCTGGCGTGCGGCTTCCTGCTCGTGCAGCGGGGTCAGGCAAAGCAGGGGATCATCGCCGCCCTGGCGTTCATCCTGACCGGCGCGGCGGTGCTCGTCACGGGCACGCTGGTCGTGACGCCCCGCGAGCGGGCGGCGGACGCGACGCGACGCTTCATCACGGCGGTGATCGGCGCCGACCGCGCCGCCGCCGAGGGGCTGATCGCCGACAGGCTCGTCGCCTCGACGCGGGGCGAACTGATCGGATCCTTCGGCCGCGACGAGCTGCTGCGCGTGATCGAGGGGTTCGACGGCTTCGGCGTCAGCGAGTGGTCGTACCGGCCGCGCGGCGCGGCGGAGGACGGGCCGGGGCTGCTGCGCACGCAGGCCACCGTGACCATCACCGGCAGCGCGCTGGGCGCGGGCTCGATGCCCAGCACGTGGGAGTTCGGGTGGAACGAGTACCCCGACGGGTCGCTGCGGCTGGTGCGGCTGGAGGCGCTCTCGATGTGGGGGCGGGCGCCGATGAGCTCGTGGAACGGCGAGGCGCTGCGGATCAGCGGCGGGGGTCGCGGGCGCGGTCGGTGACGCGGCTCTTCACTCGATGACGAGCGTGCGGTTGAGGCGGCCCGTGCCGTCCTGCTCCTTGAGGCCCACGCGGACGGATCGGCCGGCGAGGGCCTTGGCGCCGCCTTCGAGCCGGAAGCGGCGCGTGGTCGAGGCGCCGGGCTCCAGCGCGCTGATCGGGGCGGAGAAGCCGCGATAGCCCGGGGCGTGGGCGAAGGCCTCGACGGTCAGCGGCTGGTCGGAGAGGTTGGTGATGAGCAGCGAGACGATGAGGTCGCCCGGGGCGCCGTCGGCGAGGGTCTCGACGCGATAGCTGGCCAAGAGCTCCGCGGTGGGCAGGCCGATCTCCAGCGACATGGGGAAGCGCTGGACGGGGTAGCGGCGCTCGGCGGTGAGCTCGACTTCCGCCTCGACGTGGCGGCGTCCGGCTTCCTCGCCCAGGGCCAGGACGAGCTCGATGGGCACGCGGACGCTGGCGCCCGGGCCCAGCTGGAAGGGGATGACGCGCGGGCTGATGCCCCATTCCTCGGGCTTGGCGAGCCTGAGTCGTCCCGTGACGCCGACGGGCCACGGGTTGGAGATGACGAGGCCGACCTCGTGGCGCTGGGCGCGGGCGGCGAGGAAGCCCGGCTCGAAGCGGAGCCCGGCGCGGAAGAGGGCCAGGTGGGTGTCGACGCCCGAGATGAAGACGGGCATGTCGCCCAGCGGGATGCGGTAGAGCCCGTCGTCATCGCGTGAGAGTTCGGCGACGTTGCCGAAGGGGTCCATGGCGCGGAGCGTGCCGGGGCCCAGCCAGCCCTCGATGACGGCGGCCTTGGGGGTGGCGCTGTCGTTCCACCCGGCGAGCATGCCGCCGCGTGGCCCGTCGAGGATGTAGACGCGGCAGCCGTCGGCGATGTTGACGGTGCCGACGACCTTCGTGTCGGCGAGGGCGGCGCTGAGGGTTCGCCACACGCCGGCGAGGGCGGTGGGCTCGAGCGTGGAGGCGTCGGGCGCGTCGTCGGACCACGGGCCGCGGATGGCCAGTCGGCGGACTCCGGCGGCCCAGGCGCTGATGGCGCGGCGCGCGAGCTCGAGCGCCGCGGCGCGGCGGCCGTAGAGCGTTTCGTCGGGGGTTTCGATGACGACGGTGCGTTCCAGGCCGTTGCCGGGCCCCGCGGCGTCGAGGGCGGCGCGGATCTCGTCGGCGCCCATGCCCAGCGGCCAGTACATGGAGGCGCCGTCGACTCCGGGCGGGACCGAGGCGCGCTCGAGGCTCCACGGCACGGTGATGACGGGACGGGGGACCATTCGGCGGAGCTTGGCGCGGATGGCGTCGGTGTCCTGCTGGAGTCCGGTGCGGAAGAGGGCGGCGTTGCTGCCGGTCGGGCCGAGCTGCCAGCGGCGGACGCGCTCGCCGAAGCTGGTGAGTACGCGGGCGAGATAGCCGGTCCAGGGATCGTCGGGGGCCAGGAGCACGGGGATGGGGTCGTCGACGTCGACGCGTTTCTCGCGGGCCAGCTCGGCGGGCATCTCCGTGAGGACGAATGTGATGTCGATGGCCTCGGCGAGGAGCCCCTCCGCGTCGGCGATGAGGCGCTCGTTCCAGCGTTCGACCTCCTCGCGCGCGAGCGTGGGCCTCCAGACGCCCAGCGTGACGGAGCCCGAGAAGGTTCGGCGGAGGAACTCGGGGAGCGCGGCGCGGCGTGCGCCGGCGAGGCGTTCGGCGATGACGCCGAAGCCGTGGCGCTGCTGGGTGTCGGGGGCTTCGCTCTGGGGGGTCCAGACGAAGCTGGCGGTGCGGCGTCCCACTTCGCCCTGGCTGGAGGAGACGGCCATGTGGACGCGGTACCAGCCGAAGGCCGGGAGGTCGGGCTTCCAGAGGTTCTCGCGGCCGGCGGGCGGGGCGGGCATGGTCATGGCGGCGACATCGACGCCTTCGAGATCCTCGACGCGGAGGGCGACGGTGAGGGCTTCGCCCGTGAGGTCGCGGACCATGACGCGGAGTGCGGGCTCTTCGGGCCAGGAGACGATGTTCGACTTGCCGTCGATGGCGAGCTCGACGCGCGGGGCCTGGGCGATGACGACGTCGTCGAAGTATGCGGCGCCGGAGTAGTCCTGCTGGAAGACCTCCTGATCGTGGCGGGGCTGGCGGAGCGAGGCGGGCTGCGAGAGGCGGAGCTCGATCTGGATCCAGGCGGCGCGTTCGTCGCCTCTGAGCGGGGCCTCGAGCGTCTCCCAGACGCCGGGGCTGAGGCTCGGGCCGCTGCTGACCTCTGAACCGGGGATGGGCTTGAGCTCGGCATCGAGGAGCCAGGCTTCGAGGCTGGCGCGGGCGTGGGTGAGTCCTTCGCTGCGGACGCGGGCGCGGACGACGTAATCACAGGAGGGAAGGGCGGGGACGGCGCCGCCCGAGAGCATGAGCGAGGTGTTCCCGCCGCGGGTGGGGAGCTTGACGGAGCGCTGGCCGCTGGAGGCTTGCTCGGTGGAGAGGATGGGGACGTTCCAGCCGGGGAATCCTGGGCGGTCGCGGGTGCCGGGGATGTCCTGGGCGCGGAACCAGCCGAGGGGGACGGGCTCGACGCGGGAGACCATGTCCTCGAAGTCCCAGGCCTGTACGACGCGGCGCGAGGCGTCGGGACGTGCCGGCTGCGCGGAGGCGCGTGAGGAGAAGACCCCGGGCGCGACGGCGGCGGCAAGCGTCAGCGCGCACCACAGGCTCGGGGTCGTGCCGGACCTCATGGTGGGTGTATCGACCGGATGACGCGTGGCGGTGGAGCGTTGGGGCGGTGGAGCTGCGGATCGGGGAGGCGGGCGGCGGGGGAAAACCCATGCATGGGCGATCGGTGCGGCCGTTGCGGGACTTCCGCTTGCACGGGCCGCGCGTGCCGGGAGGTTCGGGGCGGGGCGCGCTGCAGTCGGCCTCGCCCGTGTGACGGCCGCTCCCGGCGGCTAGTCCGTCATATGGGGCGGCGGGGACCGGGGCGCGCGCACGGCGGGCGGCGGGGCGCGGCGGCAAGCGGGGGGTGAGGCCGCGCATGTGGCGCCGGGCGGGGAGGTTCGGAGATTTTTGTGATTGTGGCGGGATGCGGCGACGCGTGGGGCCGAGGGCGGCGACGGCGTGCGCACGGGGGCGTTTGCGAGAGGGTCGACAGGACACCGGACCTGAGCTTTACGAAAGCTCCGCTCTGGCGATCCGGATGACGCGGCTTGGATCAGTCGCCGTGGATTCGGCGGCGTTGGCGGAAGAGTGCGGCGCTGGCGGTGTGGCCGTGGAGGAAGGAGTCGTCTCCGACGGGGCCGATCTCGCCTGCGGCGAAGAAGCCTGCGATGGGGAGGGGCTTGCCGTTTTCGTGGGCG
>JANRJV010000076.1:0-13078 GCA_033763795.1 Planctomycetota bacterium | reverse complement strand
GCGCAGGGGCGGCCACTCCTCGAACGGAACGGGGTCACGGCAGATCCAGCGCTCGAGGTCATCCGAAGACTCAAAAGTAATCATCGCCCACTTGCGTGAGTGATCGTGCTTGAATGCGTACACAGCGCCGTACGAGGTCATGGGCAGTCATTGCTCCGTTTCAGCAGATCCTCACGGAGACCCCTCAGCACTTGCAGTGCATCTTCACGACTGCGGGCGCGCTGAAGCCGTGCCGGCGAGCGTATGTACCGTGCAAGATACAGCGGCTCTTCCGCCGGCCTGCCCCCCCTCCCCGTCACCCGCGACCCCCCGCCTCTCTTCAATGAACGCCCTGCGCGCCCAGCCACCGCTCCGCGTCCAGCGCCGCCTGACAGCCCATCCCCGCAGCCGTCACCGCCTGCCGGTACTCCGCATCCGCCACGTCCCCCGCCGCGAACACCCCCTCGATGTTCGTCCGGCTGTTCCGCCCCCGCAGCCTGATGTACCCCGTGGGCTCGAGCTCGACCCCCGAGTCCTTCAGGAACTCCGTCGCCGGCGTGTGACCGATCGCGATGAACAAGCCGCGCACATCGAGCCTCGACCGCTCCTTCGTCACGGTGTCTTCCAGAAGGACGCCCTCGACCTTCTCCTCGCCCAAGACGTCCACGACCTGCTTGTTCCACAGCACCTTCGCGTTGGGCTGGCTCAAGTACCGCTGCTGCATGATCCGGCTGGCCCGCAGCTCATCCCTTCGGTGGATCACGTACACCGTGCTGGCGAACTTCGTCAGATACGTCGCTTCCTCCATCGCCGTGTCGCCGCCCCCCACCACCGCCAGCGGCTGATTCCGGAACGCGGGCAGCGCCCCGTCGCACACCGCGCACGCCGACACGCCGCCCCCCGACATCGCCAGCCGCATCTCGCTGGGCAGCCCCAGCCAGTTCGCGACCGCACCAGTCGAGATGATCACCGCGTGCGCGTGCACCTCGAACCCCGTGCTGGTCGTCAGCCGGAAAGGACGCCTCGAAAAATCGCACGAAACGATGTCCTCGCCGACGACCATCGTCCCGAACCGCTCAGCCTGCTCACGGAACATCCGCATCATCTCGGGGCCCGTCACGCCGTGCGGAAAGCCCGGATAGTTCTCAACTTCCGTGGTGAGCATAAGCTGCCCGCCCGGGAGCACGATCGACGGCTGCTGCTTGGGCACGCCCACGTACACCACGGGCTGCAGGTTGGCCCGCGCGGCGTAGATCGCCGCCGTCCATCCCGCGGGCCCCGAACCGATGATCACGAGTTTGTGCGCAACCTGATGCTGTGTGACTGTCATGCTTCCAAACGTTCCCACTCATAGGCGGACTAGGACCGCCCAACCGCGTTCGATCGTCTCCTGCTAACCCGCGAGACGGGGCGTCAATTCCCACCCGCCAGACGCCGCTCCAGGTTGAGCAAAGGCGGCCAGATGATGATGTCCGTGCCACCCTCGCCCACCTGCCGCGCCCACTCGGGCCGCTCGTTCGGGCCTACGGAATACAGCACGAACTCCTTGTCCGTCAGCTCGATCACCGAGCCGGACGCCGCAGCCGGCCCCGCCGACGCGAACTTCGCCAGGATCGTCCGGATGTAAGGCTCGACCAGCTCGGGCTTGGTCATCTCTTCGATCCCCGCCTCGAACGCCTTCAGATAGAGCTCCCGCGTGAGCGTCTGCCCGCCCGCGACGGCCTCCACAACCTCCTTGTGACCGGGCGACTGCAGCGTCATCGACGTCAGCTTCGCGAGAAACTGCTTCGCGTCCGCCACCGTCAGTCCCAGCCGCGCCGCCCCCGATTCCAGCTGCGCCGCCACGCCCGGCATCTCCATCATCTGCGTCATCGCCGCCCCGATCTGCTCGGGGCTCAGCGTCGCCATCATCCGCATCCCCTGCTCGACCGCCGGGAGAATCTGCGGCTCGATCTGCTTGGTCTTGGCGGCCGCGAGCCACCGCTCCTTCAGCTTCGCCGCATCCACCGCCCCCGTCTTCGAGTCGTACACCTCCGCCGCGAACCCCCGCAGAAGATCGAGCCCCAGACGCTCGGCGTTCAACGGGTTCGTGAGGGCCGCCAGCGCCGCCTGCCCCGACAGCCGCGCACCACCCACCGTGATCTCGTGCGGCTTGGGCAGCTCGCGGTCAGCCACCCGCTGGTCGCGCATCGGAACGAAGTACGTGAAATGCTGACGCACCTCGCGCGCTTCCTCAAAGAACCACGGGTCGTTGTCCAGCCGCGGCACGAAGCGCGGCTGAACCGCCGGCAAGTTGGGCGGCCACTGCGCGAACGCCGACTTGTACCCCACCACCCCCAGCGCCGACCGCGTCCCCCCCATGTACGTCGCCAGGTCCATGCGCAGGACGAACATCGTCTCCATCCCGCCCGCCAGACGCTCCACCGCGGAGAACTTCAGCTTGTCCATCTTGGAGTAGTCGGTCGCGGTCTCCATCAGCGGATCGAACGGGTTGTTGAGATCCCACCGCTTCTCCCAGTCCCCGAAGATCCCCTGCACCTTCTCCCGCGAGTCGAACCACCCCGCGTGCCGCTCCGCGAGCTTGCTCCACCGCCCCGCCTCCGAGAATGCGCTCAGCGGCCGATCGCCCCCCGCCAGCCGCGCCATGATCGCCCCGAAGACCTCCCGCTTCACCTCGCCGCGCTCGGCGATGGTCATCTCCGTGAGCTGCTCCAGCGCGATCTTCTCGCCGATCGGGAAGCGGATCCGCTCCGGCGCGACGGCCCGGACGTCGAGCGCATCCACCAGCACCTTCACCTGCTTCTCCGTGAAAAGATCGGGGTGCAGGCACGCGATGTCCAGCATCCGCTCCATCGCCAGCAGCATCTCTTCGTAGCCCCACGCCTTCTCGTCGAAGAACGCCCGGTCGGCCATCATGCGCCCCAGCCGGAACCACGCGATCAGCACGTCCGCGCACTCATCGGGCTTCCCGTCCGCCGCCAGACGCTCCGCCTCGACGGTCGACAGCGTCGCCAGCCAGACGATCCGCTCCATGTACCGCGCCCCGCTCGGAGCCGCCGCCACAAGCTCGGGCTTGCCCAGGTCGACATACAGCCCCGCGTCGAGCCACGCCTGCGCGACCCCCGCCCGCCCGTAGGGCAGCGCCAGCACCGGCTTGTTCTTGGGATCCGTCGCGCTCCGCAGCGTCTTGAGGGCGTCCTGCTGAGGCTGACCCTCGGCCCATTTCCTCCACGCCGCGAAATCGGGCGAGGAAGCCTTGAGCTGGCTGACGCCGCGGGGCGAGGCCGCCTCGTCCGGCGGGGGCGTCATCGCCGCCAGCGCCGGGAACAGCTCCGCCGTCGCGTCCTTCGTGCCGGGCGTCGCCGCGACAACGCCGTTCACGCGGGCAACAGCGTCCTGCCCCCGCGCCGGAGAGGCAATCACCAGCACCGCCGCGCCCAGAAGAACCGTCACACCGCGCCTGAAGTCGTGAATCACCCGAGAGACCTCCGTTGAGCCGTTCCGCCGGAAAGACTGCATGCTACCCGCCACCGACGATGAGTCCGGCCGCTTCCCGTTCCCTACGATCTGGACCGATGGACCGTTCCCGCCACTACTTCGATAACGCCGCGACCAGCTCGCCGAAGCCGCCCGCCGTTCTGCGGGCCATGTCGGACTACGCGGACCGTCTGGGGGGTTCGCCCGGACGCGGGGCCTATCACGAATCCGTCGAGGCCGGGCGCCTCATGCAACGCTGCCGGACGCGCATCAACGCCCTCATCGGCGGCGCCGGCCCGGATCAGGTCGTTTTCGCGCTGAACACCTCCGATGCCCTCAACACCGCCATCAAAGGCCTCCTCCTCCCCCCGCTGGCGCGCGACCCGCGCGCGACCGTGCACGCCGTCACCACCTGGCTCGATCACAACTCGGTGCTCAGGCCCCTCAACGCCCTCGCCGCGCTCTTCCCGGGCCGCGTCCGCGTCACCCGCGTCCGCCCGGACCCCGCCACGGGCGTGGTCGATCCCGATGAGATCGCCCGCGCCGTGCGCTCAGACGCGGAAACGCGCCTCGTCGCCGTGAACCACGCCAGCAACGTCACGGGCATCGTCCAGCCGGTCCGCGCCATCGGGGCCGCGTGCCGCGAGCTGGGCGTCCCGTTCCTCGTCGACGCCGCACAATCACTGGGCCACATCCCCGTCGACGTGCGCGCCGACTCGGTAGATCTGCTCGCCTTCCCCGGCCACAAGGGGCTCCTCGGCCCCACAGGAACCGGCGGCCTCTACATCAGGCCCGGCATGGAACGTCACGTCGCCCCCCTCCGCGAAGGCGGCACGGGCTCGCGCTCCGAGCTCGACGTGCATCCCGAAACCATGCCCGATCGCTACGAGCCGGGCTCACAGAACGCCATCGGCATCATCGGGCTCTCCGAAGGCGTCGAGTTCCTCCGCACCTTTGAGCAACAGAGCCACAAGGGCGTCCCCGCCGTCCGCGCCCACGAACTCGAGCTCATCGAAGCCTTCCGACCGGCCCTCGAAATCCCGGGCCTGCGCCTGCTCGGGCCGGACGTCCCCGCCGCCTCACGCGTGGGCGTCTTCACCTTTGCCCACGAAGCGCTCGACCCGCACGCCATCGCCATGCTCCTCGAATCCGAGTTCGGCGTGCTCACCCGGGCCGGACTGCACTGCGCACCCCTCGCCCACCGTCTGCACGCGGCCCAGGACGACGAGATCGGCGGCGGCGTCCGCTTCTCCGTCGGACCGTTCCTCACCGTCGACGACGTCCGCTTCGCCGTGTCAGCCCTGCGACAGGTCTGCGCCGGCGCCGCGCCCGTGGCAACGCTCGCCGGTCAGGCCCGGCGGACGAATGCCGTAGGCTTCCCCGCATGATCAGGCAATCCCTCCGTTTGAGCGCGGCCGCACTTCTCGGATGGACGCTGCTCGCCGGTGTCGCGGCGGCTCAGCCCGCTTCCACCCCTTCGCTCCTCATCCTCAGCCAGGCCGTGAACCCCACCGGCCCGCTCCGGACCGATCTGCTCGCAGCGCTCCGCCAGCTCCGCGACCCCGCCTTGCAGCCGCTGATGGCGGCCCTGGCCAGCGGAGACAGCCCGGGCCTCCGGGCGCAGGGCGTCCTCGGGCTCGCCGAGCTCGCCGATCCTCCCCGCCTGAACCCCCTCATGGTCTCGGGCATCACCGATCCGATCGAGCTGGCCAGCATTCTGGGCCAGGCATTGGGTCTCGATCTGCTGCCGCCCGAATCCATCCGCGACGTCCTCAAGCGCGAGAAGCTCGATCCTTACGTCGAAGCCGTCCTGCGCGGGCGGCTCGCTCGCTCCGGCGACAAGCCCGACGTCGAAGCGCTCACCAAGCTCCTCGCGGCCGACCATCGCGCGGCTCCGCTCATCGCGGCGTTCGAACTCGCCGAAGCCGGCGTCCCCAAGCCGCTCGAAGAGCAGTCGGAAAAGCTCCTCCAGATGAACGACCCCGCCCGGGGCGTGTTCGTCGGCGAGCTGCTGGAGCACGTCCGGACCGAACAGACGACCTCCGCCGGGCCGCTGCTCGGTCGGCTCGCGTCCCTCTACCGCGACCAGCCGGCGCTCCACGCCGACATCCTGCGCACCTGGCTCCGCGTCGCCCCCGAGGCCGCCGCCCCCATCTGGGCCCGCGCCTTCGCCGAGGCCACGCAGCAGAGCGATCAGCTCCGGCTCGCGCTCGCCGCCCTCGACGCCGCGGAAGGGCTCGCGCCCGAGAGCTTCGACACGGTCATCAAGGCCGGCGGCTCCGCCGACCCGATCCTCGCGGCCCTGGGCTCCCTCGGCAAAGCCCTCGCCGCCAAAGAGGGCCAGGCCGACGCCGTCCGCCACATGCTCAGTCAGCGCTACCAGCAGGCCGAGCTTTGGATCGGCGACCGCGCCAGGTCTTGGCCGCCCGAGCGCGCCAAGGACGCATGGCTCGCGCTCATCCAGACCGCCGCGACAAGGCCCGACTCCACCTCGCGCGTCAGCGAAGCCGTGCCCGCCGCGGCCGAAGGTCTCGCCCGCGTCAGCCCGGACCTGCTCCGCGAGCCCATCGCCTCCGCCGCCGCGCGCAGCGACGCCCGCCTTACCGAAGCGCTGATCGTCGGCCTCATGCGCGCCGGGGCCGCCTGCGCCTGGGACGCCGCCAAGCCCCCGCAGTGGCCCCACCCCAACTCCGCCGCGCTCGCGCTCGTCTGCGAGGCACGCTCAGATCCCGCCTTCGGCAAGGACAAGGACCGCCTCTCCCGCCTGACCGCCGTCGCCGACGGGCTGACCGGCCGACTGCCCGCCGCGGTCCGGGTCCAGGCCGCGTGGCTCGCCCTCAAGCACGCCGGCGAGGCCGACGCCACGCTCGCCCGGCTCCTCGCCCGGCAATAACCGCCCGAGGGACCACCGGCGCCCGGCGCCGCGGGCGGATTTCTCGCGCCATCCGCCGATTGATTTTCGGACCCCGCCCCGCACGCCCGATCTTCTGAAGCGTCATGGTCGAAGAGATCCCACTGAGCCGTCCCGACATCACCGACGCCGAGATCTCGCTCGTCGAGCGGACGCTCCGCTCGGGCCGCCTCTCGATCGGGCCCGTCGTCCAGTCGTTCGAGCAGTCGGTCGCGGCCCGCACCGGGCGGCGCCACGCCGTCGCCTGCTCCTCGGGAACCGCGGGACTGCACATGGCCCTCCTCGCCATGGGCATCGGACCCGGACACGAGGTCATCACCACCCCCTTCTCCTTCATCGCCAGCGCCAACTGCATCCTCTACGTCGGCGCCACGCCCGTCTTCGTCGACATCTGCCCCAAGACGCTCAACATGGACCCCGAGCGCGTCGAGAAGGCCATCACCGACAAGACCCGCTGCATCCTCGCCGTCGAGACCTTCGGCAACCCCGCCTACATGAGCGACTACCGCGCCATCGCCGCCCGGCACGAGATCCGCATGCTCGAGGACTGCTGCGAGGGACTCGGCGGACGCCACCGCGACAGGCCCATCGGATCCTTCGGCCACGCCGGCGTCTTCGGCTTCTACCCCAACAAGCAGATCACCACCGGCGAGGGCGGAATGGTCGTCACCGACGACGACCGCATCGCCGACATCTGCCGATCGCTCCGCAACCAGGGACGCGCCCCCGCCTCGAACACCGGCTCGACCGGATCCTGGCTCGCCCACGAGAGGCTGGGCTACAACTACCGCCTCCCCGAGATCAACGCCGCGCTGGGAGTCGCCCAGATGCGCCGCCTCGACGAGATGCTCGCTCAGCGGCAGCGCGTCGCACGCCTCTACATGGAGCGCATGCTCGACCTCCCCGACATCATCCTCCCCACGGTCGATCACGACACGTTCATGTCCTGGTTCGTCTTCGTCGTCAGGCTCTCGGACCGCTTCACGCAGGAAGAACGCGACCGCGTCATCGAGGGCCTCCACCGCCACGACGTCGGGGCCGCCCCCTACTTCCCCTGCATCCACCTCCAGCCCTTCTACCGCTCCATGGGCTTCAAGGAGGGGATGTTCCCCATCGCCGAATCGGTGAGCCGCCGGACGCTCGCCCTCCCCTTCTTCAACCAGCTCACCCCCCGCGACGTCGAGTACGTCGTGCAGACGCTCGCGCTGATGCTCTCGCGCGAGAACCTCAAGCGCTCCTGAGCCGCCGGCGCCCGCGGTCCGCCGCGCCGGACGCCCGCGTTGCGGCGCCGAGCGGCCCCGCCGTACGATCGGGCGATGAGCACGCGAATCGAAAAAGACACGATGGGTGAGATGTCCGTCCCCGCTGAGGCACTGTGGGGCGCCACCACCCAGCGCGCCGTCGAGAACTTCCCCATCTCGGGCCGACCCGTCCCCGCTCCCATCATCCACGCCTACGGCCACCTCAAGGCGGCCTGCGCCCACGTCAACCTCGAGCTCGCCCGACTCAGCAAGCCCCGATGCGAAGCCATCGTCGCCGCGGCGGAAGAGGTCGCCGCCGGCAAGCACGACGCGCAGTTCCCCATCGACGTCTTCCAGACCGGCTCGGGCACCTCCACAAACATGAACGTCAACGAGGTCATCGCCAACCTCGCGTGCAAGGCCGCCGGCAAGCCCATCGGATCCTCCAAGGATCCCGCCTACATAGGCGACCCCGTCCACGGCTCGGGCGTCCACCCCAACGATCACGTCAACATGGGACAGTCGTCCAACGACACCTTCCCGACCGCCATCCACATCGCCGCCGCGCTCGAGATGCACCGCAAGCTGCTCCCGGCCCTCGAACGCCTGACCATCGCCCTCGAAGAAAAGTCGCAGGCGTGGGACCGCGTCATCAAGATCGGCCGCACCCATCTCCAGGACGCAACGCCCATCAGGCTCGGACAGGAGTTCAGCGGCTACGCCCAGCAGGCCCGCATGAGCGCCGACCGCGTCCGCCGGGCCGTCCACGGCCTGTGCGAGCTCCCCATCGGCGGCACCGCCGTCGGGACCGGCATCAACGCACACGAGCAGTTCGGCTCACGCGTGTCCGCCCGCCTGTCGCACACGCTGGGGCTGCCCTTCCGCGAGGCCGCCAATCACTTCGAGGCCCAGCACGCCAAGGACGCCGTCGTCGAGGCCGCCGGCCACCTCAAGACCGTCGCCGTCTCCATCTCCAAGATCGCCGGCGACATCCGCCTGATGGGCTGCGGACCCCGCTGCGGAATCGGCGAACTCCGGATCCCCGCCGTCCAGCCCGGCTCCTCGATCATGCCGGGCAAGGTCAACCCCGTCATCATCGAGGCGGTGATCATGGTGTGCTGCCGGGTGATCGGGAACGACGCCTGCGTCACCGCCGCGGGGCTCGGCGGCGTCGGCGGCATCCTCGACCTGCACGTCGCGATGCCCGTCATGGCCGAAGCCCTCCTCGAATCGATCGCGCTCCTCGAGCGCGCCTGCATCGTCTTCGACCGCAAGCTCCTCCAGGGCCTGGAAGCAGACGCCGAACGCTGCGCCGCGCTCATCGAAGGCTCGCTCGCCATGTGCACCAGCCTCGTGCCCGCCATCGGGTACGACGCCTCCGCGGCCCTCGCGAAGGACGCCTTCAAGCAGGGCAAAACCGTCCGGCAGCTCGCGCTCGAGCGCAACCTGCTCCCGCCCCATCAGCTCGACACCCTGCTCGACCCGTGGGCCATGACGCTCCCC
Organism: Planctomycetota bacterium; assembly: GCA_033763795.1. Lineage (GTDB taxonomy): Bacteria > Planctomycetota > Phycisphaerae > Phycisphaerales > UBA1924 > JAEUIV01. The sequence goes on along the minus strand of JANRJV010000076.1, from coordinate 3,967 downwards.
GGCGGCGAGGGCTCCGCCGGGGGCTGACCCGCACGCCTTCTCTCAGCGCCGCACCGCCAGCAGGTCCCGGATCTCCGTCAGCAGGATCTCCTCCTTCGTCGGCACCGGCGCCACCGCCTCCTTCACCTCTTCCTTCCGCTTCAGCCGGTTCATCGCCTTGATCAGCATGAACAGCGCGAACGCCACGATCACGAACTTGATCACAGCGTTGATGAACGCCCCGTACCCGATCTCGACGGGATCGCCGATCGGATTCCCGTCGATGCCCGGCACGCTCAGCTTGATCGAGAGCTGCGAGAAGTCGACGCGGCCCATCGCCCATCCGAGCGGAGGCATCATCACCTTCTCGACAAGCGAGCTGACGACCGTCCCGAACGCACCGCCCAGGATCACGCCCACCGCCATGTCGACCACATTGCCGCGCATGGCGAACGCCTTGAATTCGCTGATCAGACCCACGTGTGCTCTCCTTTGCGCTGGTGGCTGGAAAGCCCAGAGCCTACCGGGCCCGCGCGGGTCCGCCACCGCGCATCACTCCCCGAACAGCGAAAGCTGATTCTCGTCGCGCGGAGGGACCGCCCGCGGCGGCTCGGGCTTCACGAACGACGCCGACGAGAGCGGCGTGCCGCGACCAACCAGGTTGTACCGACGAGCGAAGACCTCAAACGTCCGGCCGATCTGGGCCGCGTGCGGCCCCTCGCCCCGCTGGCGTGAGCCCCATGAGCTGTCGTACAGCTTGCCCCCGCGCATGCCACGGATCAGGCTCTCCACCCGCGCCGCCCTCCTGGGCATCTCCCGCTCCAGCCAGTGCTCGAAGACCCCCTTGTTCTGCCAGGGCAGACGCAGCATGACGTAGCCCGCCGCCTTCGCGCCCGCTTCCGCCGCCGCCTCAAGAATCGACGGAATCTCCGCGTCGTTCACCGCCGGGATCACCGGCGCCACCATCACCGCCACCTCCACCCCCGCCTCCGAAAGCTCGCGCACCGCCCGGAGCCGCTCCCGCGGTGCGCTCGCCCGGGGCTCCATCGCCGACGCCAGCCGGCTGTCCAGCGTCGTGATGCTCACCGCCACCTTCGCCGCACCCACCTTCGCCATCGGCGCCAGGACGTCCAGGTCCCGCGTCACCAGCGCGTTCTTCGTCACGATGCTGAACGGCTGCCCGCACGCCGCCATCACCTGCAGGCACCGCCTCGTCAGCTCCATGCGCCGCTCGACGGGCTGATAGCAGTCCGTGATCCCGCTCAGCATGATGGGCTCGCCCCGCCACGAGGGACGCCCCAGCTCGGCCCGTAGCAGCTCCGGCGCATCGACCTTGCAGTAGATCCGCGTCTCGAAGTCGAGCCCGCCCGACATGCCGAGGTACTCGTGCGTCGGACGCGCGTAGCAGTACACGCACCCGTGCTCGCACCCGCGGTAGGGGTTGATCGTCCACTTGAAGTGCAGGTCGGGCGAGTCAACCGGATTGATGACCGTACGCGACCGGTCCCGGAAGAACCGCGTCGGCACCGTCCGCGTCCCCGGCTCGGGCTGCTCCTCGTGAATCAGATCGTCGAGGCCCCCGCCCTCGGGAAGCTGCGCGAGCGAGATCGTCTCGAACCGGCTCGCCGGATTCGTCGCCGCTCCCCGCCCCTTCACGCGCTCGGAAAGTTGCCCGCCCCCCGGCGCCAGGCCGCTCCCGATGCTGGAAGACCGATCCGGAGGATGTTCAGACTGCCGTCTCGCCATAGCGAACAATATCCAAACGAAAGGCCCGGACAAGCGCCTCCGCCCACGACATACCATCCATCTCTTCGGAGGAACTGCGGCGTGCAGCGACAACTCTGGATATGTGCGGCGGCGGGAGCTTTCCTCCTCAGCATCATCCATCCCGCGCGCGCCCAGCTCCGCGAGGACGTCGCCTTCTCCATCAGCGAGACCACGGTACCCGGCCAGTCCATCTTCGTGCTCGGCAGTCTCCCCGAGCTCGGCGGAAACGACCTCCGCTTCGCCGTCAAGCTCGAACCGTCCACCTACCCCGTATGGAAGGCCACCATCAGCCTGCCGCGCGGCGTGACCTACTCCTACCGCTACTACAAGCGCAACGACGCCGCGGGCGCATGGGACAGCTCCGTCGGCACGACACCTCTCGGCGACGGCCCCATCTCCGCCTCAACAGGACCCGCACCCGCCGAGCCACGCAAGACCGTCTTCGCCCACACCAACTTCGCCGCACCCATCATCCAGTGGCGACCCGCGGGCACGACCGGCGCCTTCGTCGCACAACCCATGCACGACGTGGGCCCCGGCAGGACCGCGGGCGAGCGCCGCTGGGCCGCCCGCGGCTTCTCGGCCCCCGGCGCCCGCATCGAGTTCTTCATCACCGACGCCCAGAGCCCCGGCCGCATCCCCGCCGGCGCGACCAACTTCCTCACCACGCTCGACCGGCTCTTCGTGCAGGACGCCGCCGCCTTCTCCTACCTCCCACCCGCCGCCCTCGACCCGCCGCGCAAGCTCTACACCACCACCGGCTTCGCACCCACCACCACCAGCACGGGCTTCTTCTCCCCAGCCATGAACGAGTGGCGCGGCTACCGCGTCATCCTCCCCCGCGGCTACGACCAGCATCCCCTCCGCCGCTACCCCGTCCTCTACCTCCACGACGGACAGAACGTCTTCGAGCCCGGTCGCTTCGGCGACTGGCTCGCCGACGAAACCGCCGAGCGCCTCGTCCGCCTCGGAACCATGCGCGAGGTCATCCTCGTCGGCATGGACCACACCAACAACCGCATCACCGACTACGCCGCCCCAGACTCCGGCGGCTGGTCGAACGGCAGATACCTCACCCACGTCGTGAGCGAGCTCAAGCCCCTCATCGACGCCGCCCACCGCACCCTCGCCGGCCCGCAGGAAACCGGCGTCCTCGGCAGCAGCATGGGCGGCCAGGCCTCGCTCTGGTTCGGCTGGGACCGCCCCGATGTCTTCACCCGCCTGGGCGTCTTCAGCGGCGCGTGGAACGTCTTCACCACCGGCTTCTACAACCGCGTCCGCGCCCAGCCCATGCGCCCCGCCCTCCGCATCTACCTCGATTCCGGAGATTCAGGCGCCTCGCAGGATCTCTTCTGGACGACCGTCGACCTCCGCGACAACTTCATCAATCCCGCCCGCGCGTCCGGCGCAGGCGGACCCTACGTCCTCGAGCGCAACCTCCGTCACGTCTACGGCCCCGACGATCAGCACAACGAGCTCGCCTGGGCCAGGCGGCTCCCCGGCGCACTCGAGTTCCTCTTCCCCGCCCACGAATCGCCCGATGAGCTCTCCGGAGTTCCCAGCGCGCGACCCCAGGACGTGGACGACAACGACCTCGCGAACATCGAAGACCTCTACGCCTGGGAGACCGCCGCGCCCGGCCCCGCGTCAACGCTCGACGTCGACCGTGACGGCGTTCTCGACGAGGAGGCCGACCGAGCCGCTCTCCTCGCATCGCTCCGCTCGAACGAGATCGCGGACGCCGGACGCTGACCCCCGCGCACCTTGCGGGATGCCACCACACATCACCTCCGTGCGCACGTTCCCGGGCGGTGTCCCGATTCCCGCGCCATTTCAACCCGCGGCGGTAGACGCACGCTCGTCTGCGATGCATGCTGTCTCAGCCAGGAAGCCCGGTCCCCCCGGGGAAACACGTCATCCGAGCCTTCGCGGCGTTCGTCCGCCCGCGACAAACCCCCTTGCAGGCCGCTTCCCTCCCCGGGAAGACGCGCCGCGTGGAGATGACCGCGTGATACTTTCCGTCACAGATTCGCCAGCCACCACCGGCAGGGTCGCAGCACCAGCCGTTCTCCGCCCCCGGCTCGCCGCAACGCTCCTCGCCCTCGCCCTCGCCGCCGCGCCCCCCGGCCTCGGCCCATCCCCCGCCTCGGCTCATCCCATCCCCGAGTCCGAGCGCTGGGCCACCGTCACCCACCCGGGCAATCAGCCGTACATGCATCCG
>JANRJV010000075.1:0-2124 GCA_033763795.1 Planctomycetota bacterium | reverse complement strand
ACGAGACGAGGCGGGAGTCGCTGGAGGCCAACTTCGACACGCGCTTCAGCTTCGGTGAGATGCCGTCGCTGGACGCATTGGCGTTTGCGCTCGGCGGTGAGGGCCTCGAGATCGACCTCAAGGGCGAGGACGCGCTCGCCTTCGAATACGCCACCCGACTGGCGGACGTCCCGGGCGCCACGGGCGACGCCGAGGAGCTCGCCGAGACGGTGAAGGCGCTGGCCGCAGCGCCAGACCCGGCAAACCTGGATGAGGACGCGCTCGCGCAGGTCGCGGAGGTCCTCGCCGCGTGGGAGCGGCGCTACGGCGATCCCTCCGACGAGGAGCGCGGGATCGCGCAGGCGGCCGCGGAGCTCGCGTCGAGCCTCTTGGCCTCGATCGGCTTCGAGTGGGTGTGAGGAGGCGGCGTGGAGGTCTACGTCTTTCAGGCGGCGCTCTACTGCGAGGACTGCGGGCAGGCGATCGCAGACGAGCTCATCGCGCGCGGCGTGGCGGATCCCGGCGACTCCGACGCGTTTCCCCAGGGGCCGTACCCGGAGGGCGGCGGCGAGGCGGATGTCCCGCAGCACTGTGATGTAGCTGGCCACTGCCTCAACGCCGTGCGATCTGGAGAGCACGCGGTCGGCGCGTTCCTCGAGAACCCGCTCACCGGCGACGGCAGGCGGTACCTCGCCGAGGCGATCGCGACCCGACCGGACAGCGAGGTGGTGCGGCTCTGGGCGGAGTTCTACGGCGAGGGGTTGGGGGAGGACGATGAGGATGGTTGACGGCGGAGAGGGAGGGGGAACATGAAGCTTTCGGACATCGCGCTCTACATTTTTCAGGTGGGGTCACCCGTGCTGATTGCGACGCTGACGTGGCTGGCGACGAAGCTGGCGCAGCTCATCCAGGCGAGGGTCAAGAACGAGTACCTGCGCGGGGTGCTCTTGCGCCTGGACGACACCGTCCTGACGGTCGTTCGCGAGATCCACCAGGTCTCGGTCGAGGCCCTGAAGGCGGCCGCGCCTGACGGCAAGCTCACGCCCGAGGTGAAGGCGATGGTAAAGCGCTCGGCGCTGGACGCGATCAAGAAGCACATCGGGCCGAAGGGGCTGGCGCAGCTGACGCGCGTGCTCGGCATCGACGGCGAGGCGGTGGACAAGCTGATCGGGACGCGCGTCGAGGCGGCGGTGCACGACCTGAAGCAGTCGCGGGTTATGAACGGCGTCAACAAGGGGGGCGACCACTACCCTTTCGCGGCCTGAGCGCGGCGGGAGATCACGCCGCCACGCTCGCGCCCGGACGTGGTCACCTGGATCTCTTCGGCATGGCCACGCTCGAGCGGGCCGGCGTGGGCCTGGCCTACGAGCACGGCCTCGCCCGCAACCTCTCGGCGTTCGGGGAGGCGTGGTTGATGAAGGAGCGGCAGGAGGACGCGAGTCGATGGCGCACGAGCGCGGGTGTCGTCGGGGGCTTGCGGTTGCGGTGGTAACGGGAGGCGGAGGGACAGATGCCAAACACGTTCATTTCACTGGAGGTGCCCCGGGGCGACGGCGTCGGCGCGGCGGTCGACACGGCACTGACGGGGCACCCGAAGACCTTCGTTCTCGCCGGCCCCGTGCGCACCGGCGCTCGGTACGTCATCGAGGGCAGCAACGACGGCGGCGCGACCTGGGACATCCTGCTCGACGACGACGACGGGACGCAGGTCATGTTCAACGCGCGTTCGTCGGGCGCGAAGTCCGCGGACTGCGTCGTCGGCAAGGTGCGGGTGCGCTCGATCTTCGGGCCGCTCGACGCGGACCCGCCATCGATCACGATGGGCGCGCCGCCCGTGGCGGGGAGCCCGTTCTTCGCGAGGCTCGACGTCCCGCCGCAGAGCGGGCTCGGCGCCCCGCTCGATCTGGGGCTGTCCGCGGGGCCGTTGAAGACCTTCACCGTCCGCGGGCCGATCCCGCCGGGCTCGCGCTACACGATCTTGGCGTCGATGGACGGCGTGCAGTTCGACGAGGTCCTGCTCTTCACGGCTGACCAGCAGGGGGCGCGCTCGCGCAAGGTCATGTGCCGGTTCGTGCGGGTGATGCGCCTCGCGCCCGGGATGGCGCCCGTCGTGACGGTCGGCGCCGAGGGGCTGTTCGAGCCGGG
>JANRJV010000074.1:0-7566 GCA_033763795.1 Planctomycetota bacterium | reverse complement strand
TGGCTTCTCCCAGGTCTGGTGCTTACTGGAGCGACACGAGGACGAGGACGAGACCCTTGCCCTTCTCGAGCGACGACATGGCCTTGCCGATGGTGGCGCCCGGAGCGCGGGCCGCGTCGCCCGCACGCATGGCGTGCCCCGCCGTCGGGGACGTCGTGAGGATGTCACCCGCCTCGATCGGACCGCCCGCGTCCGCGTCGGCGTAGCACCACACCCGGCCCACGCTCGCCACGGGATGCTCGCCGTCGGCGATCGTCCCGGGCTGCGACAGCGTCAGCCCGGGGTTGACGCCGCCCGCGCCGCTCACGATCCCCGCCACGCGCCGGTCGTACGCATCGCTGCTCACGACGAGCTTGCCGACTTCGTCGCGATCGATGCTCACCACCATCCCCGGCGCCGCAACGATCGTTTCCTCGCCCACCAGCGCCGACGCGATGTCGAAGTTCTCCGCCAGGTCGGCCCCGGCGTCGATCTCGAGCGTGTTGACGCGGGCCGTGCCCTGCACGTCCAGCTTCGCCACGGGCGAGCTCGTCCCGATGCCCACGTTGCCCGCGTTGTAGTGGATGTTGGCGCCCGCCGTCGTCCACTGCGAGCCACTGCCGGGCATCGTGATCCACGACGCCACGCCCGCGGCGTCGCTCCCCAGCACCTTGCCCGCCCCGGCGCCGTTGCCCGTGAGCTGGAACGCCGTCGCCTTGAGGCTCCCGTTGACGTCCAGCTTCGCCGTCGGGGTCCCGCCGTCCACCAGACCGATGCCCACGTTGCCCGCGGTCGTCGTGCCGAGAATCAGGTGAGCGCCCGTGCGCTCGTTCCGCAAGACCAGGTTGTTGCTCGCGGCCCCGGCAAAGCCGATGTACCCCCCGCGGCCCCCGGCGATCGCGTCCGGGAAGATCTCGATGAACGCGTGGTCCGTGCCCTCGAGCGTCATCACGTTCGCGTTGCCCAGGAGGTGCAGCTTGCTCCGCGCGTTCGTCGTCCCGATGCCCAGGCGCCCGTCGCCCTGCATCCGCATGACCTCGACGAGCGACCCCTGCGTGTTCTTGTAGCCGAAGGTGATGTCCGCGTTCACGCTGTCGGTGAACATCTGGAACTGCGAGGCCTGCACGCCGAAGCCGAAGTGGTTGCTCGCGTTGCCGTACAGGCTGATCTTGTCGCCCAGCGTGTTGGAGAACGTCAGCGGATAGAGCGGGTTGTTGACCCCGCCCAGCCCGAGGTTGCCGTCGGCCAGCGAGCCCGCCTTCACCGCGAAGGGCACCGGCATGATCTGCTGACGCGGAAGGTTCACGAAGGCCCCGCCGCCCGCCGGCACGCGCGACGCGACCTGCAGCCAGCGGACGCTGCCCGTCCACGCCGTGGGTCCGAAGTCGAGCGTCAGGCTGAAGAACCCGTCCGTAACCTGAACGCCGCTGAACGACAGCGTCGGCCCGACCTGCGTCCCGGCCACAGCCGCGGTCCACAGCGTGACCTGGAAGTCGGCCGTCCCGTTGACCAGCGCGCCGCTCTCGTCGACGTGCCCCTGGTAGGTGATCGCCGTCCCGATGCTCTGGGCATGGACGGACCGCGCTGTTCCCAGGGTGATCGCGATCGCGAGACACCCGCCGATAACGACGCCGCGGATCATGCTGAAAGCTCCTGATCAGGGGCGCGCCGAGCCCGCCCGACTGTTCTTGACGTCCCCGCACCTGGGGGCCACACTTCACGCGACAACGCCACGCCGCAGCCTCGGCACAATTCGCAAAAAATCGTCGGCCTCGGCCCCGGGCGGAGACTCGCCCCCCTGCCCCCCGCGGCCCGTGCACCGTCTCTCCGTGCGGACTCCCCATGATCGGCCTCGACCCGGACCAGAACCCGAACTCGCCCCCGCCGCCCGCTGACAGCGACGTGGTGGCGCGGCTCATGCCGCTGGTCTACGACGAGCTGCGCCGCATGGCCGCCTCGCTCCTCAGGCGCGAGGGACCGCTGACCATCCAGCCGACCGCCCTCGTCCACGAGGCCTTCATGAAGCTCGCCTCGGAGACGGGCAGCAGCCCCAGCGATCACGTGCACATCCGCGCTCTCGCCGCCGTCGCCATGCGCCGCATCCTGATCGATCACGTGCGCGCCCGCCAGCGCGTCAAGCGCGGCGGCAACATGCGCGCCGTCTCGCTCGACGTCGCCCTCCTGCCCGCCGGTCAACCCTGCAGCGCCGAGACGCTCGACGAGGCCATCGGCCTGCTCGAGTCGGAGCACCCGCGCGCCGCCCAGCTCGTCATCTTCCGCTTCTTCGGCGGGCTGAGCGTGGGCGAGGCCGCCGACCGGCTGGGCATCTCAACCTCCACCGCCGAAAGCGACTGGCGCTTCGGCCGGGCGTGGCTCAGGCGTCATCTCTCGGGCGCCTCGGCATGACCCGGCTGTCACGCCCGGCTCTGGTGCGCGCCCTCTTCGACAAAGCCCGCGCGCTCCCGGGCGACGCACGCGAGCGTTTCCTCAGCGAATCGTGCCGGGACGAGGCCGTCCGCCGCGAGGTGCTCGAGCTGCTCGCCATGGACGAAGCCGGGGACCGCGACCACATCTTCACCGAGCCGGGCGACCGCGAGGGGGCGGAGTGGCTCGCCGCCGAGCTCGAGAGCGCGACCGACGACGACCGCGCCGCGCCCCCGCGGACGATCGGGCCCTACACCATCGAGCGCGAGATCGGTCGCGGCGGGATGGGCATCGTGTACGAGGCCTCGCAGCGCCAGCCGTCGCGCCGCGTCGCCATCAAGGTCATGAACCCGCACATCCTGGGCCGCTCGGGCATGCGGCGTTTCCGCCGGGAAATGCAGGCCCTGGCCCAGTTGCGCCACCCGGGCATCGTCCAGGTGATCGACGCGGGCAGCGAGCCCGACGCCCAGGGCGGCTCGCGCCCCTACATGGTGATGGAGCTGGTCGAGGGCCGCTCGCTCCGGGCGTACCTGCGCGAGGATCGGCCCGGCGTCGCGGAGCGGCTGCAGCTCGTCGCGATGATCTGCGACGCCGTCACGCACGCCCACCAGCGCGGCATCGTGCACCGCGACCTGACCCCCGACAACATTATGGTGCACTCGGTCGACCCCGGCACCTCGGCGAGCGGAACCGTCGCGGGCACCGGCGTGCAGCCCAAGATCCTCGACTTCGGCGTCTGCCGGCTGCTCGAAACGGAGACCGATCACAGCGCCCACACCGTCGCGGGACAGGTCGTCGGCACCGTGCCCTATCTCAGCCCCGAGCAGGCGGCGGGCGACCCGACCATGACCGACACGCGCAGCGACGTCTATGCCCTGGGCGTCATCGCCTACGAGATGCTCACCGGGCGCCGCCCGTTCGAGGTCGACGGACTGCCCGTCGCCGCCGCCCTCAAGCTGATGCTGACGACCGAGCCCAGGCGGCTGGGCGCGCTCGATCGCTCGCTGCGCGGCGACATCGAGACCATGATCCACAAGGCGGCGGCCCGCGAGCCCGACGACCGCTACCAGTCGGCCGCGGCCTTCGCCATCGACCTCCGCCGCTACCTCAGCTCCGAGCCGATCCTCGCGCGTCCGCCCACGCTCCGCTACGTCACGGGCCGCTTCATCCGCCGCAACCGCGGACTCTCGGCCGCCGTCGCCGCCTCGCTGCTCGTGCTCGTGGTCTCGCTCGCCGTCGTCACCATGTTCTGGTCGGAGGCGCGGGCGACGCGCGAGGCCAGCCTGTGGCAGACCTACATCGCGTCCATGAGCGCCGCGTCGCTCTCGGTGGCCGAGGGGGACGTCGCGGCCGCGCGCCGCCACCTCGCCGCTGCCCCCTCACAGCACCAGGGCTGGGAATACCGCCACCTGGTCTCAAGACTCGACGAGAGCGTCCGCGTCGTCACGCCCTCGCTGCCGCCGCCGATGAAGCCGCCCTTCTCGCTGGCGCCCGGGGCGCACGCGGACGAGATGATCCTCGTGAACAGCCGGCACTCCGCCGTCCTCTCGCTCGCGACGGGCTCCGTCGGCCCGGGCCCGGCTTCGCGGCTGTGCGTGTGGCTCGGCGCCCAGGCCTCGCGATTCCCCGACCTCGTGCCTCTGCAGGACGCCTCGCTCGCCGCGATCGATCCGGACTCCGGCGCCGAGCGCGCGATACAGAGCGAGGACTTCGAGTCCGCGCACATATCCAGGGCCCGCCTGAGCGCCGACGGGCGCGTGCTCGCGTTCTTTCTCGTCGAGCACCGCAGCCTGACGGGCTCCCGGGTCTGCGTGCTCGACACCGCGAGCGGCGCGGTGCGGACGGTCTACCCGGGCGGCCCGCGCTACGTGCAGGGGCTGGCGCTCACCCGCGACGGCGCACGCGTCGCCTTCAGCATGGGCGATCGCGACCAGCCCCGAGCGACGGTGAGGATCCTGGACCTCAACGACGCCACGATCTGCCTCGAGACCCCCGAGCTGCGCGAGCGGCCGATCAGCCTCGCCTTCGATCCCGAGGGCCGGCGGCTCTACGTCCACTGCGTCGACGGCACGCTGGACCTGTGGGACGTGAGCGGCGACACGCCCGAGCTGCTGCGCCGCGTGCGGCACTCCTTCGACGCGTCGCTGAGCCTCTGCGTGAGCCCCGACGGGCGGCTGGTCGCCGCGGGCAGCCGCGATCGCCGTCTGCACGTGCTCGACGCCGACACGCTCGACATCCGCTTCGAGTTCCTGGGGCACGACGCGGAGGTCCAGGACGCGCGCTTCGCCGAGGACAGCGCCTCGCTCTGGACCGTCGACACGAGCGGCGTCATCCGCGAGTGGGACGTGCGCTCGGGCCCGCTGGCGCGGCCGGGCAGCAGCATGGTGCTCCGCGGCCACACGGACCTCGTGCACCCCGTGGCGATCAGCCGGCGGCGGAACCAGGCGGTCGTCGGCAGCTGGGACCGCAGCGTCTCCGTGTACTCGCTCGAAACGGGCGAGCGCGTCGCGCACGCGCCGGTGCCGAGCCTCGTGATCGACCTGGCGCTCTCCCCCGACGAACAGACGCTTGTCACCCGCGAGTACGCGCACATGGTGCGCGTGTGGGACGCGGCCACGCTCGCGCCGCTGGCGTCCTTCCCGCACCGGACGCACCGGCTCGACGAGGCGCACTTCGATCGCACGGGCCGGCGCTTCGTCCTGGACCTGATGCCCGAAGAAGGCGCGATCCTCGTCGCGGACATCGCCGCGGGGACCGTCGCGCGCGAGCCGCTGGCGGCGCTGGCGGGCTTCGACGGGCCCACGATCGATCACGGCGCGGGCGTGTTCGTCCACGTGGACCAGTCGCCGGGCACCTTCCGGCTGATCGCGCAGTCGTACAAGAACGGCCGCGTGCTCTTCACGACCGACGCACGCCGCACCGCCGTCGAGGCGTTCGCCTACAGCGACGACCGCGCGCGGCTGGCGGTGCAGGGTCTCGACGATCGCATCCGCATCTACGACGCCCGCACGTTCGAGCTCCAGAAGACGCTCACAGGGCACACGCGCGAGGTCCTCGACACCGTCTTCAGCCCGGACGGCCGGCGCCTCTTCAGCGCCGATCTGACCGGCGTGATCCGCGTCTGGGACCTGGCGACCGGCGACGAGGTCGCGCAGCTCCGCGGGCACACGGGGCACATCCGGCGCCTTGCGATCAGCCGCGACGGACAGACGCTGATCTCCGGCTCGCGCGACGGCACCGCGCGGGTCTGGACCGCGCCGCCGCCCGCCAGTCCACGCACGGGCGAGTTCTCTGCAATACTGTGAGCGCTACGTCCGCACCTCGCAGGGGATGCAATGGAAACCGACCGCGAGAAGCGCGCCGCAGAGATCCGCGACGCTGTGCGTCGCGCCCCCCCCGCACGAACGTGAGTCGCTCCTGCGACGGATGGCCGGTAACGACGCGGAACTGCTGGCTCATGCCGTGCGCCTGCTGGCTCTGCCGCCGCCGGCGCTCGATGAGATGACCACCGCCAGCCTCGATCCGCGCCCTCCGGCCGACGTCCGCATCGGCCGCGCAGAACTGGCGATCGGCGATTGGGTCGATCGGTATCGGCTGCTCTCGATCCTCGGCGTCGGTGGCTTCGGGGAGGTGTACCTGGCCGAGCAGCTCGATCCGATCGCACGCCGTGTGGCGCTGAAAGTTGTGAAGCACTCGGCGGACTCTCGAAGCGTCATAGCCCGCTTCGAGCAGGAACGTCAGGCGCTGGCAATCATGGACCACCCGGGCGTCGCGAAGGTCTTCGACGCCGGCACCACCGCCTCGGGGCGCCCGTACTTCGTGATGGAGTACGTCGCGGGGCTCCCGATCACCGAGTTCTGCGACCGCGAGCGTCTCGACATCCGCCAGCGGATCAGCCTCTTCGAGCAGGTGTGCGACGCCGTCCAGCACGCCCACCATAAAGGGATCATCCACCGGGATCTCAAGCCCTCAAACATCCTCGTGTCGCTCCGCGATAACAAGCCGGCGCCGGTGGTCATCGACTTCGGCGTCGCGAAAGCCACAACGCGTGCGCTCACGGAGCAGGCTGTCTTCGAAGAATCAGGCCTGATGATCGGCACGCCCGAGTACATGTCCCCCGAGCAGGCCGACCCGGGGCGGCTGGACATCGACACGCGGACGGACGTGTACAGCCTAGGTGTCGTGCTGTACGAGCTGCTGGCCGGCGTCGCCCCGTTCGACGGACGCCTTCTGCGACGCGCAGGCTACGCGGAGATCCAGCGACTGATCCGAGAAATGCAGCCCCCGCGGCCCAGCACTCGCCTCAGCGAACTCGGGGAAGAAGCCCAGCGCATCGCCGAGCGGCGCCAGACACGCACCAGCGACCTGACGCGGATTCTGTTCAAGGAACTGGAGTGGATCCCGCTGATGGCGATGCGCAAGGACCGCACGCGCCGCTACCAGAGCCCGCGCGCCATCGCCGACGACCTGCAGCGGTATCTCCGCGGCGAGCCGCTCGCTGCCGGGCCCGAATCCCGGTCGTATCGCGCACGCAAGTTCATCGCCCGCCACCGGGTCATCGTCGGCGGGGCCGGCGCCGCCGCGATGATAGTGCTGTCGGCCGCCGCGGTCGCCGCCGCCTTCTGGGCCACCGCGGTGGCCGAGAGACGCGTGGCAGTGACCGTCACCGCGTTCCTGCTCGAGGACATGCTCAGGGAGTCGGCGTAGCCGATCGCGCTCACGCGACCAAGCCGCAGAGCGGCCGGGTCGTTCGGGCTTCTCGTCACGAGGCCGGAGACGTGCGGCTGGGAGGCTCAGCGCTCGACGATGCGGATTGGCTTGAGGTTGAGACCCGTAAGCTGCGCTTCGTCGTAGCGGCGCTTGAACTCGCCGCTCACGTAGACGTCGGTGTCGAACGGTTCGACCTTGAAGATGGGCGGCCAGGGCGCGCCGTCGAGGGGAGGGTTGAGGACTAAGCCTGCTTCTCGATCAAGTGATATGTACCCCGACGGATGTCGTTGGATCGGTGACCGTTCCATGTCAGCGACACCCGGCAGGTAGGCCAGGCAGTTGATGAGCCAGTGCGGCCCGGTGTTCAGGCACTCCAGCGGCAGGATCTGCACCCAGTCGCGGATCAGAGGCTCGAGCACGGCGCGGGCCCGCTCGTTCATTTTAGGGGCGCCG
>JANRJV010000073.1:0-26385 GCA_033763795.1 Planctomycetota bacterium | reverse complement strand
ATCAGCGCCTCGCACCCGCGCTCCTTAAGCGCACGCACAACCCCCTGCACGCGCGTCCGCGACTCCCGCCGCACCCGGTTGTGCACCGCCTCGCTGAAAATGATCTCATCGATCGCGTCCGCATCCTCCCGCGGCGGGACGTGCAGGTGCATCCCCCGCAGCCCCAGCGCCGTCTGGTACGTCGACCCGTACGTCACGTACTTCGTCCCGATCAGCCCCACGTGCTTGTACCCGTGATCGCGCAGCGCGTCCGCCACCAGGTCGATCATGTTCAGCCACGGAATGGGCGACCCCGTCTCCGCCATCGGCAGCGCATGGTGGCACACGTTGTCGGGCAGCACGCAGAACTCCGCTCCCGCCGCCGCCAGCGCCCGCGCCGAATCGCGCAGCAGGTCCGCCACCGCGTTCCAGTCGCCCCGCGCCAGCGCCTCCACATACGTCGAAAGAGGCCGGTTGTGCAGCGAAACCATGGGCCGCCGGCCGACCTCCGGGATCGCCGACGCCTGTCGCCCGATCAGCCGGTAGCACGAGGCGCTCCCCTCCGGACTCACCGCGACGATCCCGATGTGTCTGGCCAAAGGGAAGCACTCCGCTCGGGGCCCGCCGCGTCCAGGCGGTCCAAGGCCCAGGACCAATCATACGCGCCGCCGCATAGCATCCGGACGATGTCCCAGCACGACTCGTCCCCGCCGCACGATCCCTTCGCCCTCCTCCAGCTTCCCCGCACCTACGCCATCGACCGCGCTGCCCTCACCCGCGCCTGGCTCACCGCGACCGCCCGACTTCATCCCGACCGCCCCGACGCACCCGACGACGCCGCCCGCGCCCTCGCCGTCATCAATCTCGCCCGCGCCGAGCTCGAAGACGATGAACGCCGCGCCGCCGCGCTCCTCGCCTTATCGGGCGGCCCCTCCAAGGAAACAGACCAGTCGCTCCCGGGCGGATTCCTCGTCGAGATGCTCGAGACCCGCGAGCAGGCCGAGTGGGACATCCAGAACGAGGGCGACGCCGCACGCACCCGCTGGGGAGAATGGGCCGAGCAGCGCCGCGCCGCCCACCGCGCCACCGTCACCGACCTCTTCAGCCGCCACGCCGACGCCCCGCCCGATTCGCCCGCAGCCGCCGCCATCCTCCGCGACATCCGCCGCGAGCTCAACGCCTGGCGCTACATCGAGCGCATGCTCGAAGAACTCGCGCGCTGAAGGCGCGCGCCGATCGTCCGCCCCCCGCGCCCGCAGCGCCGCGCTCGGCCTCACACATCCAGCCCCACGTCCAGCCACCGCGCCCCGTGCGTCAGCCCGCCCACCGAAACGCGATCCACGCCGCTCCCCGCGATCGCTCCGATCGTCTCCAGCGTCACCCCGCCCGAAGCCTCCAGCAGCAGGCCGGGCCGCCGCTCGTCGCGCAGCGCCACGGCCCGGCGCAGCGCTCCAGCTTCCATGTTGTCCAGCAAAATGATGTCGATCACCCCCGCCCGCACCCGCAGCAGCTCCTCGAGCTGCGCCAGCGTGTCCACCTCGATCTCGACGAACCGCAGCGCCCGCTCCCGCCGCGCCCGCTCCGCCGCACGCTCCGCGTGCGCCGCCAGCTCCTTCAGCGGCACCGCCGCCACATGGTTGTCCTTCACCAGCACCGCATCGTGCAGCCCCAGCCTGTGACAGAACCCGCCCCCGCACCGCACCGCGTACTTCTCCAGCACGCGCATACCCGGCGTCGTCTTCCGCGTGTCCATCACCCGGCACCGCGCCCCCGTCGGCACACGCCGCACGAACTCCGCCGTCAGCGTCGCCACCCCCGACAGCCGCCCGACCACGTTCAGCAGCGTACGCTCCAGCGCCAGCACTTCCGCCGTGGGCCCCTCGATCACCGCCAGCTCGTCGCCCCTCTTCACCGCCGCGCCATCTACCGCCCGCGCCTCAAGCCGCGCGCCGGGCGACAGAATCTCCAGCAGCATCGGCGCCGCCTCCAGCCCCGCGACGACCCCCGCCTCCCGCACCACCAGCCGCGCCCGAACCCGCTCCTCCGCGGGCGACCACACCCTCGTTGTGATGTCCCCCAGGGGCGGCGCCAGATCCTCGTCCCGCGCCAGCTCGAACAGCCGCCTCACCAGCCCCGTCCCCGCCAGCTCCGCAAACAGCGCCGGCAGAGCCAGTGCGTTCAGGTCCTCCAGCGCCCGCGCCGCCGCCATCACGCGCTCCTCCTCGTCCGGCCGCTCCGCCCCGCCCGCGCCAGCCTCGGCTTCGCGGCCCCCGCAGCGCCGCCCGCCCCGCCGTCGCCCAGACACCCCGGATACACGCACGCGCTCGTCGGCAGCCTCATCCACGCCCGCCCGTGAAACGCCGGATGCACCGGCCCCCCGCACACCTCTTCGACCGCCTCCAGGTACATCAGCGCCGCGTACCGAGCGCCCAGCTTCGCGCTCCAGTACGCCTCATCCCCGCCGATCAGCTTCCCGTACCGCCGACGCAGCAGCCGCACTCCCGAAGGCGTCAACCCCGCAAACTCCAGCGTCCGCCCGATCAGCGCCGTCACGCGGAACGGCCCGCCCGGCTCCTTGAAATAGATCCGCTCTCCCGCCGCCGCCACGCCGAAGGGCTCCCGCCGCGTCACCGTCAGCCGAGACTCGATCGTCTTCCGCCCGGTCAGCATCGCCTCCAGATACGGCCCCCGGACCACGGCTACGTGGATCATCGCTCACGCTCCCAGCGCCGCCGTCGCATCGCACGACGCGCCCGCCGGCGTGCCGCTCCGCATCCGCGCGATCGCCTCCGTCGTGCTCCGACCCTCCAGCGCAGGGATCAGCACGACCTCGCCCCCGTACGACTCCACGAACGCCCCGCCCACCACGCGATCCTTCGTGTAGTCCCCGCCCTTCACCAGCACGTCAGGCCGAAGCGCCTCCAGCAGTCGCACCGGCGTGTCCTCCTCGAACACCACCACCACATCCACCGACCGCAGCTCGCCCAGGATGCTCGCCCGGTCCGCCGCTCCATGCACCGGCCGCGCCGGACCCTTCAGCCGCTTCACCGACTCGTCGGAGTTCAGCCCCACCACCAGCAGACCCCCCAGCCGCGCCGCCTGCTGCAGCAGACGGATGTGCCCCGCGTGGATCACATCGAAGCACCCGTTGGTGAACACCACGCGCCGACCCTCGCGCCGCGCCGCCGCCGCCTCGACCAGCGCCTCCTCCAGCGTCCGCGTCTTCCCGCTCAGCCGCCGCTGCTCCAGCAGCACCTGCGCATGGATCCGCTCGATCGGGATCGGCTGCACCCCGAACACCTCGACCTCCAGCCCCGCCGCCGTGTTCGCCAGCCGCACCGCGTCGGGCCACCCCGCGCCGTTCGCACGCGCCGCCGCCAGCGCCGCCAGCACCATGTCCCCCGCACCAGTCACGTCGTACACCTCGCGCGCCACCGTCGGCACAGTCAGCGGCCTCTGGCCCCGCTCCAGCAGCAGCGCCCCGTGACGGTCCAGCGTCAGCACCACCGCCTCGATGTCGTGCGCGCTCTGCAGCGCCGCCGCCAGCTCCGCGTTGTGCTCCATGTCCGCCGAAGGATGCGTGGGCAGGCCCGTCGCCGTCTCCGCCTCCGTCCGGTTGGGAGTGATGCACGTCGCCCCGCGATAGCGCCCGTAGTCGCTGAGCCGCGCCGGGTCCACAAGCACGTCCTTCCCGCGCGCCCGGCAGCGATCGATCAGCTTCCGCGCCAGCCCTCCGCGGAACACGCCCTTGTCATAGTCCTCGAGCGCCACGACGTCCGCCCCCGCCAGCGCCGCGTCGAACACCCTCAGCAGCCGCTCCTCCGCTTCCGCGCCGATGGGCTCCCGCGCCTCCACGTCCACGCGGAACATCTTCTGCGGATGCCGATGCTGCGCGCGCCCGACCAGGCTCCGCTTCACCGTCGTCGGTCGGCTCGGGTCCACCACCAGCCCCGACACATCGACCCCCGCCTCCGCCAGCGCCAGGGCCAGCGCCCGCCCCTCCGCGTCGTCGCCCACCAGGCCCAGCGCCATCACAGACCCGCGCATCGCCGCGAGGTTCATGCACACGCTCGCCGCGCCCCCCGGCGTGCGCCGCGTCTCCCGCACATGCAGCACAGGCACCGGCGCGTCGCCCGTCAGACGCTCCGCATCCCCCAGCACCGTCTCGTCGAGCATGAAGTCGCCCACCACGAGCACGCGGAACGGCTTCCACGCCGACAGACGGGTCAGAAGATCACTCATCGCCCGGATTGTACGGGCCTCGCGCCGCACCCCGCCGCACGCACCGCCGACTCCCGCAGCGCCGCCTCGCCCCGGTCAAACGACAGTTCCAGCCGCGGCCGCAGCACATCCACCCCGCCCGTCCACACCCGCCGAAGCTTCGACCAGTCCTTCTCCGTCACCACCACCGCCCCCGCGCGCTCCCGCCGCGCCAGCCCCTCCAGCTCCCGCGCATCCGCCGCGCTCCACGCGTGATGATCCGCCCGGACGACCCGCGCCACCACCTCCGCCCCCGCGCGCTCCAGCCCCGAGAGGAACGCCCCCGGATGACCGATCCCGCACGCCGCAACCACCCGCGACCCGCGCAGCCACTCCACCAGCCGCTCGCTCTCCCCGCCCCGTCCCCCCACGAGCCCCGTCCACTCGTGCCGCGACTCCGCGCTGGGCCCGCGCCCGCACACCCTCTCCACCCGCTCCCGCAGCCGCTCCAGCTCCGCCGCGCTCGCCCGCTCCGTATGCGTCACCACGACATGCGTCGCCCGCCGCAGCGATTCCACGGGCTCGCGCAGCCACCCCGCCGGCAGGCACCGGTCCGCGAACACGTCCCGCGACGCATCCAGCAGCACGATGTCCATCTCCCGCGCGATCCGCCGATGCTGAAACCCGTCGTCCAGCACCACGCAGTCCGCCGCCCCCGCCGCCAGCAATGGTCGCAGCCCCGCCGCGCGGTCACGCCGCGCCACCACCGGCACAGCAGCGCCGAACCGCTCGCGATACTCAGACTCCTCGTCCGACTCCCCGCCCCGCGGCGCCGCATACCCGCGCATCCCGATCGCCGGCCGCGCCCCCTCCTCCAGAAGCCACCGCACCATCCGCATCACCATGGGCGTCTTGCCCGTACCGCCCACGCTCAGATTCCCCACGCTGATCACCGGCGCCCCCAGACGCTCCACCCCCCGCCCCGCGTCCCACGACGCGTTCCGCCGCGCCACCACCAGCCGGTACACAGGCTCCAGCACCGCGCCCACCGCAAGGGGCAAGGGCGGCCGCTCGCGCCGATCAGCCCCGCTCACGCCCGCTTCTCCCCAGCGCCCGCGCCGCCGCCCACGACCCCGCCCCCCGCACGAGGCGCGGCCAGCGGCTTCGTCAGCTCACGCCTCAGCTCGCGCCGCGCCGCCGAGATCAGCCGCAGCGTGTTCAGCGTGTCCAGCACCGCCAGCCCCACGTTCATCGCCAGCAGCCCCAGCGCCGCCATCCACACCAGCGCCCACGTCCCCGGATGACGCCTCGGGTCCACCAGCGAGAACCCCGCCGCCAGCAGCGGCAGCGTCAGCATCATCAGCCCCGCGTTCGCCAGCCGGATCCGCTTCCGGCTCGCCGGCTCATCGCTCAGCCGAGTCACCTGCGCGTGCAGCGCCACCAGCAGCATCATCCCCGCCGCCAGCGACCCCGCGACCCACGGAGAAATGATGGGAAATCCGCCGATCGCCGCCGCTCCTTTCGCCGCCCGCCCGCGCCCGCGATCTCACACCAGCCACGCCTCCAGCCGCCGCATGGGCAGACCCATGATCGACGTCGCGTCCCCCTCGAACCTGATGGGCCAGCCCTCGGCCAGACGCTCCATCAGGTTGTACCCGCCCGCCTTCCCGCGCCACCCGCCGCTCCGCACGTACGCGTCGATCTGCTCCTCCGACAGCGCGCCCACCTCGACGCGCGACCGGTCCACGAAGATCACCCGTGCGCTCTCCCCGCCCCCCGATGCCGCACGCACCAGCGCCACCCCGGTCAGCACATCGTGCATCCCGCCCGACAGCGCCCCGATCATCACCCGCGCGTCGGCTTCATCCCGCGGCGCGCTCACAACCATCGACCCGCGCACCACGATCGTGTCCGCCCCCAGCACCGTCCGCCCCGCCGCCCGCTCGCCCAGCAGGTGAACCGCCGCCCGCGCCTTCAGATACGCCAGGCCCGCCGTCCAGTGATCAGGCCGAACCCCCGCGCCCCGCCGCAGCTCCGCGTCATCGATACCCGGCGCGATCGCCTCATGCGCCACACCCCGCGCAGACAGCAGCTCGCGCCGCCGCGGAGAGGTCGACGCCAGAACCAGCGCGGGCGGACTCACAAGCGTTGCACTCATCTCTTGAACGATCCGCCCGGTTCCGCCAGGCGCTCCAGCGCCGCCTCAAGCACGCGCCGCGAAGAGATCGCCTCCATCGCGGCCCGACCCCACGCCTCATTCTTATGCCGGTTGCGCTCCCCGGGATGCATTTCCTGGATCACATCTCGCTCGCGACCGTAAGGCCCCACCAGCGAAACGTTCGTCGGACCGAACAGCCCGATCAGCGCCCGATCGAATCCCACCGCCATGTGCAGCGCCGCTGAGTCGTTCGCGATGACCAGCCGCGACCTTTCAATAAGCGCCATCAGCACGCCCACCGGAGTTCGCCCCACAGCGTCGATCGCCCACCCGCCCCACGCCGCGCTCCGCTCCAGCAGAACCCCGATCTGCTCCCGCTCATGCTCCGCCCCAACGATCACCGCGCGCACACCCGGCGCCTCGCGCCGCAAACCCTCCATCACCTCGACGAACCGCTCCGCCGGCCAACGCTTCCCCGCCCATCGGCTCGTCGGCGCCACCACGATGAACCCGCCTTCCCCGGCCAGCTCCGCCGCCCGGCCCCGCGACTCCTCCGTCGTGTACAGCCGCATGTCCCGCACCGGCTCGATCCCCGCCAGCTCGATCAGCCGCAGCATCCGGTCGACCGTGTGCATCGACGCCGCCGCATCATGCCGCTCCGTGTACCCCAGCCAGCCGAGCTCCCGCGCCGACGAAAACCCCACGCGACGACCCGCACCCGTCCACCACGCAAACACGCCGCTCCGCCCAAGCCCCTGGCAGTCCAGCACAAGGTCGTACCGCCGCTCGCGCAGCGATCCCAGAAACGACCACAGCCTCCGCCGAGCCCTCCCCATCCACCAGTCGCCGACCCGCACCTCAGACCGCGGAAAACGCACGACGCGGCTCACCGCCGGATGCGCCTCCACCGCCGCCGCGAACGAATCCTGCACCAGCCAGTCGATCTCCGCCCCTGGCCACTTCGCCCGCACGCTCACCGCCACGGGCACCGAACGGCACACGTCTCCCAACGCGCTCGGGCGGATGATCAAAATCCGTTGCGGCGATTCCAATAAAGCTCCCTGAACCCCCCATCCGTGCGCACGCCGCACCGTGGCCGCGCACCGCCTCCAGATATCATCCACGATTCCCGATCAAACTGCTGACAGATTCCCGGGCCTCCTCACAACGCTTCCACCGGAGCATCCCATGCCCAGCCGCAATGTCCTCGTCCGTCGCGCCGCCACGCTCGCCCTCATCGCCGGCGCCCTCTCGCCCGCCGCCCTCGCCCGGCAGGACGCAAAGCCGCAGCCCAAGCCCGTCCAGACCATGCTCCTCGTCGAGCGGGCCGGACTCGATTCCCTCTTCCCCGCCCCCAAGGACCAGGCCCTCGTCAACGCCCTCGCGATGTTCCCCGACCGCCTCCGTGAGCTCCGCTCGCAGGTCGTCGAGTTCCAGCAGATGCCCCCCGAGGTCATCGACCTCATCGAGCAGCTCCTCGCTCGCCCCGCCCGCATCGCCGTCACCAACAAGGGCTTCGACGAGCAGACCGGACTCCCCGGCATCGGCGCCGTCATCAGCTTCCAGATGGATAGCGAAGACGCCGCCCGGACCGTCCACACCTCCCTCGAGAAGCTCCGCAGCCAGGGCCAGTTCCCCTTCACCCCCACCGACAGCACACGCTTCCCCGGCATGCGCGACCTCCCGCTCCCCTTCGGCGTCATGTCCTACGGCCCGCGCAAGGCGGACTCCGGCTGGCGCTACGAGATGATCTTCGCCGCCATCGACGACCCCGACGCCCCCTTCAAGGCCCTCCCCGACGCCCCCGCAGGAACCAGCCCCGTCTTCCGGGGCTCGGTCGACCTCGCCGCCTGGAGCCCGCTCGTCTCCATGTTCGCCGGCTTTGTCGCGATGGCATCCCCCGAGGGTCAGCAGGCACTCGAGCAGTTCAAGTCCCGCGGACTCCTCGGCCCCGACGCCATCGCCTTCGACGCCTCCGTCGGCTACGCCGACAAGGAGCAGCGCGGCTCGTTCACCATCCGCCGCGCCGCCGGCCACGCCGCCGCACTCGGACTCTCCCGCCAGACGATCAACGACGATGATCTCGCCGTCATCCCCGCCGACGCGTCCTTCGTCACCGTCTCCAAGTCGGACGTCGACGAACGCTGGGCCCAGATCCGCCAGCAGGCCGGACCCGCCGCCGCACAGTTCGACGCCATCCTCGCTCAAGTCCGCGAAGCCACCGGCATCGACATCGAGAAGGACGTCATCCCCGCCCTGGGCAACACCACCGCCTTCTACTTCGCCGACTCCACCGGAGGCGGCTCGATCCTCTCGGGCGTCGCACTCCTCAGCCTCCGCGACGTCCCCAGGATGAACTCCCTCCTCAACTCCCTCTCCACCCGCGCCAACGCCTTCCTCCGTCAGCAGGTCCCGCCGCCCGCCGCTGTCGAAGTCGCCCGCTTCGAGCACGCCGGCTCGAGCTTCGCCCAGCTCCGCTTCCCGGGCCTGCCCATCCCCGTCGAGCCCACCCTCGCCATCGCCGGCAACTGGCTCGTCGTCGGCGCCAGCCCCGCCGCCGCCACCGCCGCCGCCCAGCACGTCAACGCCGCCGGCCGGATCGCCGGCATCGCCTCCAGCGCCGCCTTCAAGGCTGGCCGCTGGTCCCTCCCCGCCAGCGCCGCCCCGACAAAGATCTCCTTCATCGACACCGAACGCACCATGCGCGACGGCTACGTCGCAACCACCTTCCTGGGATCGCTCGTCTCCAACCTCGTCCGCTCCCGCTCCGACGCCGCCCAGCCCCGCGAGCCCGGCATGGTCACGCCCACCTTCGCATCACTCCGCGAGGGCGTCCGCCCCATGTTTGTCCAGACCTACTGGGCCGGCGAAGACTTCGTCACCGAGTGGCGATCCGACCCCTCGCTCCTCGTGAACATCGCCGGCGGCCTGGGCGTGGGCGACGCCCTCCCCCTCATCACCGGGATGGTCATGGGCGGCGCGCTCGGCACCGCCATCTCCAACGAGATGCAGGGCAACTTCCCCGCCGATCACGACCACATGCCCCCGCCCTCGGCAGAGGAAGAGGCCCACTCGGAAGAGGACGAGGAGCCGGCCCCCGCGGGCAACGTCCCGTACTGATCCCCAGCGCTCGCCCCGCCGAACCCCGGCCGCCGCGCCGTGTCACCCCGGATACGTGCAGCTCGTCCGGTCCGTCTCCCACACCGTCACGCTCCGCAGTTCCGCGGCTTTCCCGCATTCCCCGATCGCCCGCGACAGGTGCTCGAAGCACACGCGGGCGATGTTCTCAACCGTGGGGTTCACGCCTCCCTCCGCCGCGAACTCGTGCGTGTCGATGTTCAGATGCTTGTGGTCGAACCGCGCGATGACGTGCTCCTCCGTCAGCCGCTCAAGGTCCGCCAGCCCGAACCCGCCCCCCGCGCCCGAAACCGCGACCGCAACCGCCGGCTCGATCCGGTAGTTGTGACCGTGCCCGTTCAGGTTGTTGCACTTGCCGAACACCGCGCGGTTCTCAGCGTCGCTCAGCGCCCCCGTGTGCAGCCGGTGCGCCGCCGCGAAATCGAACTGCTGTCGCAGGATCACGTGCTCGCGGTCCGCGCCGGTCATCTCGAGCGAATAGTAGGGGGTCAGCCTCCACCGCACGCGCGCCGCCTCCCGACCCAGCCCGCGCGCGACCGACGCCGCCAGCTCCGCCATCAGCGCCAGGGGCTCCGTCCGCGGCGCCTCCTCGCACACCCGCGCAAGCACAGGCCCCGCCCCCGCACGCACCGCCGCATCGATCTCCTTGATGTCGACCAGGTACCCGCTTCGCCCGTCGGGCTCGCCCGCGCACTCGACATCGATCTCGTAATACCGCCCCAGCCCCCGCATCACGGGCGAGCCCGCGAACGTGCTCCGGCCCCCGCCCGCCCCAGCCCCGGCCCCCGGACCCTCTCCCCTCTCTCCCGGGTTGATCACCAGCCGCACCGTTCGCCGCAGCGTCAGCATCGCATCACCACTCTAGTCCCCGCGCCCGCCCGCTCGCCCCGCGCCGTACCATCTCCCCGTTCGCCCCCGCCTTCCGCCGCACAAGCTCCAGCGCGAAAGAGAGACCGCCATGCCCGCAACCCTGCACACGTCCGCCATCCTCGCCGCGTCCGTCCTCGCCGCCGCCGCCGCCGTGCTCTTCGCCCAGCAGCCCGCGGCCTCGAACCCCGCGACGCCCCCCGCCGACATCCTCAGCCTCACCGTCAACCGAATCGACGGCTCGCCCCAGCCCCTCGCCGACTACAAGGGCAAGGTCATCCTCATCGTCAACGTCGCCAGCCGCTGCGGCTTCACCCCGCAGTACGAGGGCCTCCAGAAGCTCTACGCAGCCAAAATGGACCAGGGCTTCGTCGTGCTGGGCTTCCCCGCCAACGACTTCGGCTCCCAGGAGCCCGGCACCAATCAGGAAATCAGCGAGTTCTGCCGCACCACCTTCGACGTCGACTTCCCAATGTTCGAGAAGATCCCCGTCAAAGGCCCCCAGGCACACCCGCTCTACCAGGCCCTCGCACAGCAGCCCGCACCCGTCGGCGGCGAGCCCCGCTGGAACTTCACGAAGTTCCTCGTCGACCGCTCTGGAAAGGTTGTCGGACGCTACGAGCCGAGCATCAAGCCCGACGACCCCACCCTCACCGCAAAGATCGACGAGCTTCTCGCCGCCACGCCTTGACATCCTCCGCGCCTGAGGCAGCTTCACCCTCGGAGGAAGAGAGGGTCAGACTCGCCATGCGGCGCCATACATCCAAGATCAGCCATCCGCTCCGAGGCCGGCGCGCCCTCGCGCTCGCTGGCGCCGTCCTCCTCTGCCTCACCACGCTCCTCGCGGTTTCCGGACCCGCCGACCCCCCGCAAGCCCCGCCCCCGGCCGCCCCGCAAACACCCGCCGACACCCTCGGGACGCGCCCCGCGAACCTCGCCGGGCCCGGCGCAGGAGGCGTCCTCGTCCCCAAGCGCATCCGCATGATCATCGGCTTCGTCCAGACGCTCACCGTCTGACCACGCGCCGCGCCCCCCCCGCGCACACCCGCACCAGCGCACCCGGTACATCGCACCCGCGCCGGCGACCGCGCCGCACAACGCTCAGCCGTGCTCGTCGCCTGCGCATCACGCGCGCACCAAGCGCGGACGACGCGCAAAGCACGGCCGCGCGCCCCCCGCCCCGCACGCCTCAGGCCCTCACTTGGCGTCGCACGAACGCATCCAGTTCAGCAGGATCCGCGTGATGTCGTCAAAGTCCACCACGCCGTCCCGCGTCGCGTCGCCCGGGCCCACGCCCGGCGAGTACGTCGTCAGCCAGTTGCTCAGCACCGCAGAGATGTCCGACATGTCCACCGTGCGATCGTTGTTCGCGTCGCCCGCGCACGTTTCGAATGTGAACACCGTCACGTCCCTGCCGCCCTGCACCGTCCCGCGCGCCGCCGGTCGGCTCACGCCGCTCGCGTTCACCGTCACAAGATCGGGCGAGCCGTCGGTCGTCACGTCCCCCGCCAGCAGCACCCGCGGCGGGTTGCCGGGCAACAGGTCCGCCTGCGGCGCAAACGCCAGCTGCCCGCCGAACAGGTCATTGCGATAGATCCGCACAATCCGCGTCCCGTTCGCGTCCGTCGTCACGACCGCAAGATCCGGGTCCAGATCCCCGTCGAGGTCCGCCGCCGTGATGCTCCCCGGATCAGCCCCGACGTTGATCGTCAGCGCCGCCGTGTACGTCCCCGGACCGTTCAGGATCACCGACACCGTCCCGTCCCCGCTGTTGGAGCAGACGATGTCGTTGTCCCCGTCCAGGTCCAGGTCGCTGTACACCAGCGCCACGGGCTCCGTCCCCACCGGGATCACGATCGGCTGACCGAACGTCGGCGCCCCGCCCCGCAGCGCGGGCCCGTTGTTCGTAAGCACGGTGACCGTCCCCGACGACGGCTGGGGCACAACGATGTCGTCCCACTTGTCCTCGTCGTCATCGCCCGTCGTGATCGCCTCCGGAGGCGCCGGCAGCGGAACGTCGACGGGATTGTCCAGACCGCCCCACGCCGGACCCGTCCCGCCCATGTTCGTCAGCACACGCACCGTGCTCGACCCCCGATTGGCGATCGCAACATCGGCCGTCCCGACGCTCGCCCGCACGGGATCGCCGTCCGCGTTGAAGTCGCCCGCCACCTGCGCCACGGGCTCCGAACCCGTCGCGTACACGTCCCCCGGCAGCGGCGCGCCGAACCCGCCCATGCCGTCGTTCCGCAGCACCGAGATCGTGCTGTCCGTCAGGCTCGTAACCGCGATGTCCGCGCCATTGAACGCGTCGAAGTCCGCGATCGAGATCGAGCTCGGGTTCCGCACCGTCGCGATCTGCACCGACGACGTGAACCCGTTCCAGAACCCGCCCGTCGTGCCCCCGTTGATCAGCACAACGATGAACCCCGGGTTGTTCACGGGGTCGATCGCATCGGGCACCGTCACCGCCACGTCCGTCAGACCATCGTTGTTCAGGTCGCCCAGCGCCGCCGCCGTGCCCGCCCCGCCCACGGAATAGTTCTGCGCGTCCGACGGCGCCGGCGGAGGTTCCGCCAGCGACGCCTCAACGATCACCACCACGGGCTCCGCCGAAGGCCCCCGCGTCGCCGGGCTCCGCAGCTCGTAGTACAGGAACCGCCCGCTCCCGCCGGGGCCAGGCGGCAGACCCGGGAACGTCGCCACCTCGAACCGCCCCGTCGGCGCCGCGAACGACCTCACCACAGGCACCTCGGGCACCACGTTCCCCATCGCCACCAGCCCGCCAACACCGAACGACACACTCAGCTCGCCGCCCAGATTCACCGGGCCTTCCACCACGATCGAGTCGCCGTCGCTCGCGCCGGTGACCACCAGCTCCAGCCGCCCCGGAGCCTGCCCGCCGGACGCCGACACCTGCGTGTACGACCCCGTGATGCTCACGTTCGCCGCAGTCCGCGGTGCGCCCGAAAGATACTCAGCCCGAGTCCCCGGCGCGAACGTCCCGCCGTTCACCACGTCGCCCCCGACGGTCGCGTTCCGAGCGTGCAGGAACCCGCCGGGGCCCAGCGTCGTAACGCTCGCGCTGTACCCCGCGCTCACGACCTCCAGCACGCCGATCCCGCCCGCACCGAACCGGACCTCGGCCCCGCCCCGCTCCGTCCCGAGGAACAGCATCCCCGTATCGGAGGTCAGGCTGCCCGAGCCGTCCACCCGCAGCGTGCCCTCGCCCGTCGACTCCTCGCCGAACGTGCTCAGCCCCGCCGCAACGAACAGGTACGCGTCCCGCCCAACGCGCATCTCCGCCTTGCCCACCCGGCCGACCGTCACGCCGCCCGCAAACTGCATGTCCACGACCGACTGCGCCGATGACGTCAGCGCCGAGATGTCGAACATGCCGGGCGTGCCGTCGGCCCGCTCGTAGATCTCCAGCGAATCCGCGAAGATCGTCCCGCCCACGTCCCGGACGAGCAGCTCACCGCCCACCAGAATGCTGCTCGCCGCGCCGTCGTGATTCCAGAACGAGTTCCTCACAGACATCGTGCCTTCGATCGTGAGGTCCGATCGCGTCACCGCCGTGCTGTCCTTGATCTCAAGCCCGCCGTTGTCGACGTCGACCGGCCCGGTGATGTCAACGAAGTTGCCCCGCAGCTGCAGCTCGGCCTCCAGGCCCCCATCCGCGCGGCTCACCGACACGCCCGAAACCGTCGTGATCGCCAGGGGGTTCACGATCGCCAGCCGCGCCGACTCGCCCCGCTTCGACCGCACCTCGACCGCCGGATACAGCCCCGGACCGCCCACGAGCGTCAGGTTGCCGCTGGTCTGCACGGTCGAATCGCCGCTCCGCGCCAGCACGCCGGCAAACCCATCCGCACCGCGGGTCAGGTCCGGGAAAAGCGACAGCGTCACGGGCCCCGACAATCCCGCCAGCTCCGAATCAAAGTTCAAGCTGCCGTTCACGCCCGGATACAGATTGCACGCGAAATCGTCCGGCAGGAACGACGAGCTGTTCACGTCCAGCAGACCGCGCCGCTGGCCCTCCAGCGCGCCGAACGTCGAGAACGCCTCGCTCCCCGGCGTGAAGCCCTGCCCGTCGACCGAGAAGGGATACGCGTCGAGCTCTCCCGAGAAGCCGCACAGCAGCGTGCTCGGCGCCGGGCCGTTGAAGTCAGGGTCCGCGGCGAAGATCGCCGTCACGGGCCCCTCGGCCTGCCCGTTCACGAACGGCACACGCGCCCACCCCTTGAACTCGTCGAACACAAACACGCCCGCGTCAACAATCGCCCCGTCCTGACGCAGACCCATCGACGCTACCAGCTTCGCCGGCGAATACCCCGGCCCGTCGCTGTCCCACGACTCCAGCCCGAAGACCACCACCTCCGCCCCCGTCGGCAGGTTGCCGAACGGGCTGGGCAGCGGCTCCCAGAAAAATCCGTTGTACGTCGCAACGCTGAAGCCCGGCTCCTTGAACCCGCCCGCGAAGAACACGCCGCCCGCCACCAGCACCGGCCCGAACGAGTCCGCCTCGAAGTCGTGCTCGATCAGCACGTTCACCGACGACGTCGCCTGACCCGGATACGGGAAGAAGAACTGCACGCCCGCCGGAGCCCACGACACGCCGTCAAAGCGGTACACGCCCGGCACCGCCCCCGCCGCGAGGCTCGTCGTCAGCTCGATGCCCGCGTACACCACCGGGCTCTTGTCCTCCGTCACCAGGATCGACCGCACGGGCTCCGCGAAGCCCGCTCCCATCGCCGACCACTGCAGCCCGTCGAACATCGCGACGTTGTTCGCGTCAACTCCACCGATCGAAGTGAACCTGCCGCCCGCCAGCAGCCGGTCGTCCCCCTGGTAGAACGCCGACGCCAGCGCGCTGATCTCCACGTCCGAACCGCTCGGAGTCCCGAAGGGCGACTCCACGATGCCGGCGCCCGGCACATACGCCGCCAGCGCCCGCCCCAGCGACGGGTCGTTGAACGTCCCGCCGATCATCAGCACCGGCGGCTCCGAATCCTTGTAGTCCGGATCGAACGACGCAAGCTCCGTGAACGCGCCGCTCGCCCCCAAAAGATCCTGCGATTCGCCCGCACCCAGACCGCGGCCGTCCCAAGGCAGCAGCGCCACGAACGACGTCTTCGCCAAAGGGTCGGACCCGCGCACCAGCGCCACAGGCCGCGCACCGCCCGGGCCGTTGCCGTCAAGGTCATAGATCACAAAGTCGCCCACCCGGCCCAGCGTCGGGCTCGTCCCCGTCTCGACAAACAGCGCATCGCAAGGATCCGCGCCCCGCGCCGTTCCCGCCCACATCGCAAGACCCGCCGCCGCCAGAGGCAGCACGCGCGCAAGAAGACCGCCATCCACCACGATCGTCACGACGCTTTTCATGGGCAGCTCTCTCGTAAAACCCCCGGACACGCAGCAACAGGGAACGTCAAACTCTACATGAAGAATCCCGCCCCGCACCCCCGTTGCCGCAATTCTCGGCCACTTTGACCGATTCTGGCACATCGCCCAAACTCCCCGCGCTCCCACGCCTCCTCCTCCCCGCCGCGTCTGATAAGACCAACCGTTCCGATCCACCCGCCTCCGTTCAGCTACCAAACCCCGCTCAGCCCTCCCGTGCTCGCCCCCAGCGCCCGGCGATCCGATGGTTAAGCAGGGCGGACCGCCCCGGCGCGCGGTGAACCCGCGCGCCCGCCGCTTGCGTACGGATCATCAGCGGGGCTACCGGGGACGCGGAGGAGGCCGAAGATGGGACACGCCGATCGCACCTGGCTCGCGCTCCGACCTGCGCCCGCCGCCGCGCTCATCGCCATCGCCGCCAACGCCGCCATCGCCCAGCTCCCGGAAGGTTGCCCCTTCTTCCCCGTCGCTCCCTTCCCCGTCGGCGCCGCCCCGGAAGCAATCGCCTCCGCCGACCTCGACAACGTCAGCGGCGTAGACCTCGTCGTCGCCAACACCGTCGACAACACCATCTGGATCCTCCGAAACAACGGCGGCGGCGCCTACTCCCTCGACCCCGTCCAGCTCCTCTCGCCCGGACAGCCCCGCAGCCTCGTCGCCGCCGACCTCACGGGCGACGGCTTCCCCGACATCGCCTGCACCAACGTCCTCTTCGACTCCGTCAGCATCTGGGTCAACAACGGCGCAGGCAACTTCACCCCCCAGCCCACCGCAACCGTCGAGAACGTCGGCGACGGGCCCATCGCCCTCGCCGTGGGCGACATGAACGGCTCGGGCGGACCCGAGCTCGTCGCCGCCTGCTCAGAGAGCGGCGAGGTCGTCGTCCTCGTCAACAGCGGCGGCGGCTCCTTCGCTCCCCTCACGCCCGTCGTCGCCGCCCCCGGCGCCTCGCTCAGCTCCGTCGCCCTGGGTCAGCTCGACCCGGGCCTCACCCGCGACGCCGCCGTCACCGACATCCTGGGCAACCGCGTCATCATCCTCACCAACAACGGCGCGGGACAGCTCGCCTTCAACTCCGCCCAGGACGTCGGACTCGCGCCCGCCTCCGTCGCCGTCGCCGACATCGACGGCCTCAACCAGCTCGACATCGTCACCGCCGACAGCGGATCGGACTCCATCAACGTCCTCTACTCCGACGGCCTCGGCGCCTACACCGGCAGCGGGAACATCCCCGTCGGAATGTCGCCCGTCGCCGTCGCCGTCGGCAACATGGACCAGTCCCCCGACGCCGACATCGTCTGCGTCAACTACGCCGACTCAACCATCACCGTCCTCACCAGCCCCGTCAACCTCCGCGGCTCCGGGCCCGCATACGCACAGCAGCTCTTCTCCTCAGAGCTCGGACCCGTCGCCCTCACCCTCGCAGACGTCGACGCCGACGCGGACCTCGACGTCGCAGTCCTCAACCGCGACGACGCCAGCGTCTCCGTCCTCCGCAACAAGGCCCCCGCCCCCGGGCCGCTCGCCAGCTTCGTCATCTACCCCTCGGGAGTCGAGCCCCGCTCCGTCGTCTTCGCCGACCTCAACAACGACGCCCGGCCCGACCTCATCGCCGCCAACACCGCCAGCGACGATATCTCCCTCTTCATGAACATGGGCGACGGCCGCTACGCCGAGGAAGACCGATACATCGTGGGCGTCGATCCGCGCGACATCGCCGCGGGAGACGTCACGGGCGACGGCCGGCCCGACATCGTCGTCGCCAACTCCGCCAGCGACACAATCTCCGTCCTCGCCAGCACAGGCGTCGACGCCCCCGCCCAGAGGCTCGCCCCCCAGCTCACCTACCTCGCCGGCGACGGCCCGGTCGCCATCGCTCTCGCCCGCATCGACGCCGACGCGGACCTCGACCTCCTCATCGCAGATTCCAACGGCTCGGCCCTGGGAATCATGCTCAACACCGGCGCCGGCGCCTTCCTCCCGCCCCTCATGATCCCCCTCGCAGGCCCGCCCACCGACGTCATCGCCGCGGACTTCACGGGCGACTCCAGACCCGACGTCGCCGTCACCATCGGCGCCGAAAACGCCCTCCAGGTCTTCGCAAACTCCGGCCCCGGAACCCTCGTCCCGCTCGTCGCCCCCGTCGTCGGAATCAACCCCGTCTCCCTCGCCGCCGCCGACGTCGACGCCGACAACGACCTCGACATCGTCGTCGCAAACTTCGGCCCGCCCGCCCACCCGGGCGACGACACCATCTCCGTCCTCCGCAACCCCGGCAACGGCGCCTTCGGCGCACAGACACAGTTCTTCGTCGAGGACAAGCCCACCGCAATCGCCGCCGGACGCATCGAGCAGGACAGCGACGTAGACCTCGTACTCACCTGCAGCTCCGACGGCATCGCACGCGTCATGATCGGCCTCGGCAGCGGCAACTTCATCCGCTCGCTCAGGCTCCCCCTGGGCACCGGCGCCTCCGCCGTCGCCCTCGCCGACCTCGACGGCGACAACCGCGACGACATGGCCGCCACAAACGCCCTCGCCGACACCGCCGTCGTCGTCGTCAACCTGGGCTTCGTCGCCACCGTCGATCCCGTCATCACGCAGCAGCCCGCCGTCACCCCCTCCCAGAGCGTCGACGAAGGCGACTCCGTCACCTTCACCGTCGCCGTCGGCGCCGCCGGAAACAGCCCCTTCTTCTACGAGTGGCGCCGCGACGGCGTCCCCGTCACGCCCGGCGGACGCTTCGCCCTCGACTCCTCCGGACATCTCACCATCAACCCCGTCTCGCCCGCCGACGCCGGCACATACCTCGTCATCGTCACCGACTCCTGCGGCCGGATGACCACTTCGAACACCGTCGCCCTCGCCGTCAACACCGTCGACACCGACTCCGACGGCATCAGCGACACCCTCGACAACTGCCCGCTCGTCCCCAACCCCCTCCAGCAGGACATCGACGGCGATCAGATCGGCGACGCCTGCGACGACGACATCGACAACGACTCCGTCCCCAACAACGCCGACAACTGCCCCCTCATCGCCAACACACCGCAGGACGACCTCGACAACGACGGACAAGGAGACGCCTGCGACGACGACATCGACGGCGACGGCGTCACCCCCAACGACGACGACAACTGCCCCGCCGTCCCCAATCTCGGACAGGAAGACGCAGACAACGACGGCGTGGGCGACGCCTGCGACAACGACGCAGACAACGACGGCGTCCCCAACGCCTCCGACAACTGCCCCTTCAACCCCAACCCCGCACAGGAAAACCAGGACGCCGACGCACTGGGCGACGTCTGCGACCCCGACCGCGACGGCGACGGCGTCCCCAACAACACCGACAACTGCCCCGACATCGCCAACCCCGATCAGGCCGACATCGATAACGACAACGTGGGCGACCCCTGCGACTCCAACACCGACGTCGATCAGGACGGCGTCGACGACGGCGCCGACAACTGCCCCTCCATCCCCAACCCGGGCCAGGCCGACCTCGACAACGACGGACAAGGCGACGCCTGCGACCCCGACCGCGACGGCGACGGCGTCCCCAACGACTCCGACAACTGCCCCGACGTCCCCAACGCCGATCAGGCAAACCAGGACGGCGATCCCCTGGGCGACCTCTGCGATCCCGACCGCGACGGCGACGGCGTCCCCAACGCCTCAGACAACTGCCCGACCACCGTCAACCCCGGACAGGGAAACATCGACGGCGATTCACAGGGCGACCTCTGCGACCCCGACATCGACGGCGACGGAATCCCCAACAACGCCGACAACTGCCCCGGAAACGCCAACCCCGATCAGGCCGACCTCGACAACGACGGCCAGGGCGACGCCTGCGACATCGACATCGACGGCGACGGAATCTTCAACCCCGCCGACAACTGCCCGCGCATCTTCAACCCCGGACAGGACAACCTCGACGGCGATTCCTTCGGCGATGTCTGCGACAACGACCTCGACGGAGACTCCGTCCCCAACGCTACGGACAACTGCCCGACCGTCGCCAACCCCCTCCAGCAGAACATGGACAACGACGCCTTCGGCGACGCCTGCGACCCCGATATCGACGGCGATGGCGTCCCCAACCAGGGAGACAACTGCCCAACCACCCCCAACCCCATGCAGGAAGACACCGACGGCGACAACGTGGGCGACGCCTGCGAAGCCGCCGGCGATGACGCTGACATGGACACCATCCCCGACTCAATGGACAACTGCCCCAGCACCCCCAACACCAGCCAGCAGGACACAGACAACGACAACCTGGGCGACGCCTGCGACCCCGACATCGACGGCGACGGCGATCCCAACGAAGCCGACAACTGCCCGAACGTCCCCAACGCCGATCAGGCCAACCGCGACGCCGACATCGCCGGCGACGCCTGCGACAATTGTCCCAACGTCGCCAACGACCGCCAGATCGACAACCTCCCCGTCGGAGGCAACGGGCTGGGCGACGCCTGCGACTGCCTGGGCGACGCCAACCGCGACGGCAGCGTCAACTTCGCCGACATCACCGAGGTCCTCCGCTTCTGGCTCACAACCTACACCTACCCCTTCCCCGCCAACCAGGCGCGCGGCGACGCAAACCTCGACGGCGCCGTCAACTTCGCCGACGTCACCGAGGTCCTCAGAAACTGGGTACGCAACTGCCCGCCCGACCCGCCGCTCTGACCGCCGGCCGCGCCGCGCGCGACCGCCTCAGGGCAGCGCGTCCGCCGCCTTCCCGTAGATCGGCATCAGGTTGTCCAGCTTCACCGATTGCAGCAGCTTCAGCATCGCATCGGGAACCGAAGCCAGCGCCGTCTTCCCGCCCGCCTCCTTCATCGAGCGGTGCAGGCGGATCAGCGCGCTCACGCCCATCGACGACAAATACTCCAGCCCCGTCATGTCCACGACAATCATCTGGGGCTTCAGCGCCACCAGCCGGTTGAGCTGCTCCTCAAGCTGCTCGGACTCCGGGCCGCCCGCCCGGCCCGAAAGCTTCACGATGAACCCCGCCGGCTTCCCAACCACGTCAACGCTGAACGCCGCCATGTCCGCAGCCTCCACGACTAACCGACCGTCCGCAGAGGACTCACGCCCGAGCCCTCGGCCGACTCCCTCAAGCTACCCGATTCACACCCCACGCTCCTCACCCCGCTCCGCAAGGTGCACGCACGTCACATACCGCAGCACCCCCCGACCCCCAACCCCCCATCTCGCAAACGCCGCCCGCAGCTCCGCCTCCAGCGCCACCCGCCCCGCTCCCGCCCTCGGCACATACGACGCGCTCAGCGCCCGACCGATCAGCCCCGCCTCATCCAGCTCCTGCTGCCAGGCCAGCTCCACCCGCCGCCCACCCTCCCACCCCGGCGCAGGAAAAGGCGACCGGTCATGCCCGCTCATCGAAGGCGAAGTGGGGGGCTCCGTCGCATGCCGCACGATCGCCGCCCCATACGCCGACGTGAACGCGTCCCGATCGTCCCGCACGTTCCACACCACGCCGACCCGCCCGCCCCGCCGCGTGATCCGCGCAAACTCCGCCATCGCCCGACCCGCATCCAGCCAGTGAAACGCCTGCGCGCACAGCACAACGTCCACCGTCCCCGCATCCAGCCCCGTCGCTTCCCCCGTCCCACCTCGCCACTCGATCCCCGCCCCGCCCGCCGCCATGCCCGCCGCCCGCATGTCCGCATTCGGCTCAACCGCGATCACCCGGCATCCCCGCGCCGCCAGCGGCCTCGACGAGATCCCCGTCCCCGCACCGATATCCACCGCCACGAGCCCCGACGCCGGCCCAAGCCCCTCCAGCAGCAGCTCGAACATCCCCGGCGGATAGTCCGGCCGGTGACGCACATACTCCCCGACGCGCTCGCTGAACCGCCGCGTCGGATGACGCTCATCACCACCGTCGCTCGAGCCCCTCACTGCGGGTTGGTTCATGTTCGGGTATTCTCCCGCGCATGCTCGCCCGCGTCCAGAGCTTTGTCCTCCAGGGCATCGACGCCTCACCCTGCGAAGTCGAAATCAACATCGACGAGCGCGGCATAGAGGAACGCCGCGCGCCCACCATCGTCGGCCTCCCCGACACCTCCGTCCGCGAGTCCACCGAACGCGTCAAGTCCGCGCTCTCAAACGCCGGCTTCGACCTCCCCTGGGGACGAATGACCGTCAACCTCGCCCCCGCCGACGTCCGCAAGGAATGCGCCGTCTACGAGCTCCCGATGGCCGTCGGCATGCTCCTCGCCGCCGGCGTCATCGCCCAGCCCTCCCCCGCCCGCGCTCCCTCCTCCACCGCGCACGCCGACCAGCGCCCCGAAGGACTCGACCACAGAAAGCTCCTCTTCGCCGGCGAGCTCGCCCTCGACGGCCGCGTCAGACCCATCCGCGGCGCCATCGCACTCGCCGCCCTCGCACGCGCACGCGGATTCCAGGGCGTCGTCGTCCCCGCCGACAACGCCGACGAAGCCGGAGTCGTCCAGGAAATCGAGGTCCACGCCGTCCGAACCCTCACCGAAGTCGTCGGACTGCTCACCGCCGCCCTCGACCCGCGACCTCACCCCGCCGTAGACATCGCCTCGCTCATCGAAGGCTCCCCCGCCGACATCGACTTCGCCGAAGTCCGGGGCCAGGAAGCCGTCAAACGCGCCCTCACCATCGCCGCCGCAGGAGAGCACAACCTCCTCATGCTCGGCCCCCCCGGCACCGGCAAAACCATGATGGCAAAGGCCCTACCCGGCATCCTCCCGCTCATGTCCCCCGACGAAGCCCTCGAAGTCACGCGCGTCTTCTCCGCCGCAGGCAAGCTCATCGCCGGCGCCGACTCCGCCGCCGCACCCGGAGGCCTCGTCACCCGACGCCCCGTCCGCATGCCGCATCACACCGCCAGCGCCGCGGCCATCATCGGCGGGGGCATCGTCCCCAGGCCCGGAGAGATCAGCCTCGCCCACCGCGGCGTCCTCTTCCTCGACGAACTCGCCGAGTTCCCCCGCTTCGTCCTCGACACCCTCCGACAGCCCCTCGAAGACGGACACGTCACCATCTCCCGCGCCCACGGCTCCGTCCGATTCCCCGCCTCCTTCATGCTCATCGCCGCCATGAACCCCACACCCAAGGGAACGATGCCCGATACGGACCACGGCCGGCGCGAAATGGAGCGATACCTCGCACGAGTCAGCGGCCCGCTCATCGACCGCGTCGACATCCACGTCGAAGTCCCCGCCGTCCCCTGGAAAGACCTCCAGCAGACCGCCCCCGGCACCAGCACCACCCAGATGCGCGACCGCGTCTTCGCCGCCAGACGCCGCCAGCGCGACCGCCAGGGACCCGCCCTCAACGCCCGCCTCAGCGGCCGAGAGCTCGACGCCCTCGCACCGCTCGATGACGACGCCCGCACACTCCTGGGCCAGGCAATGACCGAGCTGGGCCTCAGCGCCCGC
Source organism: Planctomycetota bacterium (assembly GCA_033763795.1). Lineage (GTDB taxonomy): Bacteria > Planctomycetota > Phycisphaerae > Phycisphaerales > UBA1924 > JAEUIV01. Next base: position 3,201 of record JANRJV010000073.1, on the reverse strand, counting down.
GCCTACGACAAGCTCCGCCGAGTCTCCCGCACCATCGCCGACCTCGACGACGCCGACTCCATAGGCCTGCGCCACATCTCCGAAGCCATCCAGTACCGCCTCCTCGACCGCCGGCTCTGACCGCTCCCCCCGCGCCCCCGCGCCGTCCCTCCGCGCCCTCACGCCACCGCGCCCAGCCCCGCCACCGCCGCCCCCGCGGCCGCCGCCGCGTACACACCCGCCATCAGGTCATCCATCAGCACGCCCCACCCGTGGGGCAGCCCCTCCAGCCGCCGCGCCGGCGGCGGCTTCACGATGTCGAACACTCGGAAGAAAAAGAACGCCGCCACCCCCGCCGCACCAGCCCACACCCAGCTCATCACATTCCCCGGCAGCTCGGGCAGCATCCATACCGCCGCCAGCATCGCCAGCGACGACCCCGCCGCCTCATCCGCCACAACCTCGGCCGCATCCTTCGACCCGAACCGCCGCTCCGCGTACCGCCCGAACGCCACGCACGCCGCCGACGCCGCCACAACCGCGCACCCCAGCGCCGCCAGCACCACCCCCTTCGAAAAACCCAGACCCAGCAGCAGCCCCGCCGCGCCCGGCGCGGGCATCGACCCCCACGTCCCCGGCGCAGGCCTCAAAAACCCCAGGCCAAGCACCGTCAGCGACAGCGTCGCGCCGTCCAGCGGCCGCACCCGCGCCCGCCGCAGATTCTTCGCAGCATCACGCACCACGCGCCTCAGCCCGCTCGCAGGAGCCGAGACCCCCGCGTCAAGTATGGAACCACGCTCACCGCCGTCACACCCACAGTCGTCCACACCACCGCCCGCAGCATCCCGTTGATCCACTCGGGCATCGGCGGCCGCGGCAGGTCGTAAGGGCTCGCACCAGTCAGGTTCGACCCCAGCGCCACCAGGCACAGCACCGTCGGCACCGCCACCGCCTGCGCGATCATCTTCGCCTTCCCCGTCCAGGACGCCGAGAAGTCGATCCCCCGCGACTCCAGCACCGAACGCAGGCTCGTCACGATCAGCTCCCGCGCAAGAATCACCACCACCATCCACGCGTCCACCGCCGTCGCCTGCACCGGCCGCACCTGCCCCGACCGCGCCTCCACCGTCGTCAGAAACGCCGGACCCGCCAGATAAATGAACGCCCCGATCACCAGAACCTTGTCCGCCACGGGGTCCATCACCCGACCGAACACCGTGATCACGTTCCACCGCCGCGCCAGGTATCCGTCCAGCGCGTCCGTCACCGCCCCCAGCACGAACAGACCCGCCGCCGACAGCAGCCACGCCTCGTCGTGAATCGGCCTCCGCGCAAGCTCCAGCGACAGGAAAAACAGCGCCGCCAGCACCAGACGCGAGACCGTCAGCGCGTTGGGCAGCGCCGCCAGCATCGGACGAACGCGCGGCCCGCCCGTCGCCGACCCCGTTCTCGCCGCCGCCGTGCTCAAGCGCTCAAGCCCTCGACACTCGCGGGCCACCGGCCGCGCCCCGCGAAATTCCCCATGGTAAGCCCGCGACGCTCACCCCGCGACGCCCCTCGCTCCGACAACCCGCGCGTGAGTTGCCGCACGCAAGCCATGGCATTATTCTCCGCTCCCCCGGCCGGACCATGTCCGCCGATCGGCTCGGAGTGCCGCCTCCTTGGACCTCTTCGTCAATCCAGTCATCCTCTACGCCCTCCTGGCGCTCGGAGGCCTGGGCGTCGCCCTCGCGCTCCCGAGGCCGGGCGTCAGCCCCCAGGTCATAGGAATGCTCCTCGGCGCCGTCGCCCTCGGAGGCGCCTTCCTCCTCCTGGGACTGAGCGCCGGAACCCACCGTCCCGGCTTCTACTTTTATGTCTTCGCCGCCATCGCCCTCGGCGCGGGACTCCGAGTCATCACCCACCCCAAGCCCGTCTACTCCGCCCTCTACTTCATCGTCACCATCCTCGCCTCCTCCGCCCTCTACCTCATGCTCGGCGCCGAGTTCATGGCCTTCGCGCTCATCATCATCTACGCCGGCGCCATCCTCATCACATACCTCTTCGTCATCATGCTCGCCGAGCAGGCCCCAAGCGACGAGGAAGTGGGGGCCCTCACCGAGTACGACAAGTTCAGCCGCGAGCCCGCCGCCGCCGCCGCCGTGGGCTTCATCCTCCTCGCCCTGCTCATCGGCATGACCGCGACCGGAACCCGCGAGCTCGTTCCCGCCGAGCCCCGCTCGCGGGGTGTCGCCCTCCTCGAACGCATGCCCCGCAAGGTGAACGACGCCCTCCAGCGCCAGGGTGTTCTCGAGCCCAGGGGCGGCTTCGCGGCCCCCGCTCTCCCGGACGTCCCCGCCCGACTCGACACCGCCGCCCGGACCATCCGCCTCGCCGTCGCCAGCCCCGAGCGCCTCGCCGCCAGCCTCGACGACCCCCGCGTCGCGTCCCTCTTCCCCGATGATCAGGCCCGCGACGCCGCCCGCTCCGCCGCCCCCGGCCAGGAGTTCACCCTCGCCCTCCCCGAAGAGCTCCGCGCCGAAAACATCGACGGCGTGGGCTTTACGCTCGTCGGCGAACACCCCATGGCCCTCGAACTCGCCGGCGTCATCCTCCTCATGGCCATGGTCGGCGCCGTCGTCCTCGCCCGCAAGCAGATCGAGATCGGCGAGCAGGAAAAAGCCGCCGCCGCACTCGGCGCCGCCGCATCCATGAACGGCCATCCCCCCGCATCCCCCGGACCAACCGGAGGCATGCACCGATGAACTCCCTCCCGACCTTCCTCGCCGCCGTCGACACCGCCGCCGCCTCGGGCCCCATCTCAAACATCACCCTCTATCACTTCCTCTTCCTCTCCGCCGTCATGTTCGCACTGGGCGTCGTCGGCTTCGTCAGCCGCCGAAACCTCATCATCATGTTCCTCTGCACAGAGATGATGTTCCAGGCCGCCGGCATCGCCCTCGTCGCCTTCGGCCGCTACCACCTCAACCACACGGGCGAAGTCTTCGTCATCTTCGTCCTCACGATCGCCGCCGCCGAGGCGGCCCTCGCACTCGCCCTCGTCGTCTGGCTCTACCGCCGAAAGGCAACCCTCGACGCCGAGCAGTGGGCCGAACTCAGAGGCTAGAACCCCCCGCGCTCACACCCCACCCGGCTCCCCGTCACGCGGCACCACACGAGCAAACGCTTGATCAACACGACCGGCGCCATCCTGAGCACCCTCGCACTCGCCGCGGACACCGC
>JANRJV010000072.1:0-19477 GCA_033763795.1 Planctomycetota bacterium | reverse complement strand
CCCGCCCCCGCCCCCGACGGCAGCACCGTCAGCGGGTTCCGGCTCAGCTGCTCCCGCAGCGTCCGAGCCTCGGCCGAGGGCGACATCCGCCGCAGATACGCGATCGAGTAATACGACGTCGTCCCGTCCGCCCATTCGACGGTCAGCCCCCGATCCTTTTTCAGGTCCAGCCTCGTCGGGGCCATCATGCGCGCTTCTCTCCCGCAACCAGCACCGCGGCGCTAGGGTAGTCTCGCTCAAGGTCCGATGAACAGTGCTCATCGGGCTTTCCAGAGGAGACGATCCGGATGCGCGCAGCCATCGGCAGGGCCTTCAAGTCGGCCATCATCATCTCCGCCCTCGCGGCGCTGAGCGGCCACGCCGCCGCACGCCAGGCAGCCACCACCCCCGCGACCCCCGCCCAGCCCTCGCCCGCCGCCTCATCACCCGCCACAACCTCCGCCATCGAGCACCCCCGCGGCCCGGGCCTCGACCGCCCCCTTGCGCCGCTCGCCCACGTCGAGGTCCGCGGCAAGGGGCCCGTCCCCATGATCCTCGTCCCGGGCATCGCCTGCGACTGGACCGTTTGGGAGAGCTTCATGCAGCGCAACGACGCGCGCTATCGCATGTACGCCGTCACACTCCCGGGAGTGGGCGAGTCCGACCCGCCCGAGCTCCGCGAGGACGAGTCCTGGGACTCGATGATCCTCACACTCAACGCCGAACGAGTCCTGGCACGCCTCGTCTCCGACCTCGCCCTCGACCGCCCCGTCATCGTGGGCCACGGCTACGGCGGGCAGCTGGCCATGCGCCTCGCACTCGACTACCCGACCAAGTTCCGCGCCGCCGTCTCCATCGACGGCATGACCCGCATGCCCGGCCCCGACCCGCGCGTCAGGTCCTCCCTCGAGAGCCGCAAGCAGACCATCACCCAGCGAATCCTCCCCAACACGCTCGAGGTCGACGACGAGACCTTCAAGTCGCTCCAGTTCAAGGCCACGCTCAGCCTCGTCACCGACGACCACCGCGCCCGCGACCTGGCCCTCATGTTCAACCGCACCGACCGCGGCATGATCACCTTCTACTCCTGCGAGTCCGCCCTCATCGACATCAGCGACCGCATGAGCGGCATGAAGGTCCCGCTGCTGTGCGTCGCGCCCGTCTCGCCCGACCAGCCGCGCTGGCGCAGCGAGGCCGTCTGGGCCGCCACCCTCGCGGGCTCGGCCAGCACCACGCTCGTCTACATCGAGCCCAGCCGCAGCTTCGTCATGGACGATCAGCCAGACGCCCTCGACGGCTTCATCGATCTCTTCGTCCGGGGGGAGAACATCCCGGGCTCCGTCCGCTCGGCGGACATCAGGCCCGTGGCGCCGCCCGTCCCCATCCCCACGCAGCCCTGAGCGCGCCGCATGCGGCCCGCCAGCCGCCGGCGCCGGCTCACATCGGCTTGTTGTTGATCGTCACGTCGAAGACGTTCAGCAGCTTGCCCTTGTCGAACACCATCTCCTGCCGCGAGAACCCGACGATGTCGTACTCCGTCGTCAGCTCGATCGCGTCGACGGGGCACGCCTCCTCGCACATCCCGCAGAAGATGCACCGCAGCTCGTCGATCTCGAACTTGATCGGGTACTTCTCGCGGTCGTCCCAGGGAGATTCGCCCGCCACGATGTGGATGCAGTTCGCCGGGCACGCCGTGGGGCACATCATGCACGCCACGCACTTGACTCGACCCTGCTCGTCGCGGTTCAGCCGGTGAAACCCGCGGAAGTTCGACTTGTTGATCCCCTGGTTGTGCACGTCGCGCTGCTCGCGACGCTCCTCGGGATACTGCATCGTCCGCGTCGTCTTCGCCGCACCCACCACCGGCAGCTTCGACTGCCCGAAGCTCGTGAAAAAGTGCCGCACCGTCGTCCCGAACCCCCGGATGATCTCCGGCAGGTACACGGCTTCCGCGCGGTTCATGGGCGGGCGGGAGAGTCGGATGATGTCCTGCTCGTTCATCGTCATGGGCGCAGCTCGCTCCAGGGCCGGACAAAGAACCCCTCAGGACCGGGACTCTACCCGCCTCGGGCTCAAGCGTAGTCGCCCCGCGAGCGTGCGGCTTGCCCGGGTCCGGGACTACCCGCCCCCCGTCCCACGCGCCGCCAGAAACGCCCCGAACGCCCGCCCCGCCGCCTCTTCCAGCCGCGCCCCCGCGTCGGGCCCGCCGACGCGTGCCGTCTGGCACACGTCGATCGACTCAAACCGCACGCCGCGCGCCGCCAGCGCCTCCCGCAGCGCCCCGGGATCGCCCTCCGCCGCGCCCGCCACGGCGATGCAAGGCTTCCCCGCCCGCGCCGCCCGCCGCGCCACCTCCGCGCACGCCTTGCCCTGCGCCGTCTGCAGGTCCATCCGCCCCTCGCCCGTCATCACGACGTCCGCCTCCGCCGCCTCCGCATCAAACTCGAGCAGATCGAGCACCATGGGAGCCCCGGCCGTCAGCTTCGCGCCCAGAAACGTCGCCAGCCCGAACCCCAGACCGCCCGCGGCCCCGGCCCCCGCCGCATCCGGATCGCACGCGAGCCCGCGCGCCCGGCAGACACGCACCAGGTTCGCGAGCCCCTCCTCCAGCCTTTCGACCTGCTCCGCAGTCGCCCCCTTCTGAGGCCCGTAGACGCGCGACGCGCCCTCCGGCCCCAGCAGCGGGTTCGAAACGTCACACAGCGCCAGCACCTCGAAGCTGGTCATCGCCGCGCTCGCGGGAGACTCGATCGCGCGGATCCGGCCCAGCGCCGCGCCGACCGCCGGCAGCTCGCGGCCCAGCTCATCGAGAAATCTCCACCCGAAGGCGTGCGCCACGCCGATGCCCCCGTCGACCGTCGCCGTCCCGCCCAGCGCGACCGCCAGACGCGTCGCCCCGCCGCGCACCAGCTTCACGCAGCGTGCCCCGAGCTTCGCCGTCGAGCGCCGCGCCGGATCTCGCTTCGCGAGCGGCAGGCGCGCCAGCCCGGCGTGCTCCGCCGCCTCGACCCACGCGTACGCCCGCCCCGCGGCCCCCTCGCGCACGAGGTCGATCGTCCCCTCGCCGCCGTCGGCGACCGGGAGCAGCTCCACCTCGACGGGCACGTCCCGCACCGCCGCCGCCAGCGTCACGCCCATGAACATCGCCGCCGCGGCCTGAACGTGCGTCAGCGTCCCCTTGAACTTGTCCGGCGCGACCAAGACCCGCACGATTCACCCCGCCCGCTCGTACTCCTTCAGGAAGCCGACGAATTCCCGGCGATGTTCCTGCTCGTCCCCCAGGATCTCGATCGCCAGGTCCTGCGTCGCGTAGTCCTTCCCGTCGCACAGCTTGATGATCGATTCATAGAGGCGGACCGCCTCGTCCTCCGCCGCGATCACGCCCTTGATCACGTGGATCACGTCCGTCGTGTCGGGCGTCGGCTGCAGCGCCGCCTGCGCCGCGCGGAAGTGCATCGACCCGGGCACCATGCCCCCGATCGTCTTGATCCGCTTGGCCAGGAGCTGCGCGTGCCCCAGCTCCGCGGGGACGTCCGCCGCCAGCGACGCCGCCACCTGCTTGCCCCGCACGCCGTCGAGGTTCACGGACGCGGCGATATAGCTCATCACCGTCTCAAGCTCGGCGTTGTAGGCGCGGATCAGCGCGTCGATGATCTCTCGTGAGTGCTGCTCGTGGGCCATGGTGCGGTGCTCCAATCGAATCCGTGCGACACGCGCGGCGCCGCGCCCGCTCGGAACCGGCTCAGAGACCGCGCACGCCGCCGGCCCAAGTCTAGTCCCGCCGCCGCGCACCGCGCGCCGCCCCCAAAAGCGAACACGCCCCGACATCCGCCGGGGCGCGTCCGAAGTCATCGTTGATCCGCCCGCCTCCCCTCAGGGCAGCAGCGCGGGCTTGCCGATGTGCTCGCCCAGGAACTTCACCATCCGCTCGTTGAAGAGGATGCGGTTCTCCAGCTTCGCGAAGCCGTGGCCCTCGTCGGGGAAGAAGAGGAGCTCGGGGTCGTAGCCCCGCTTCTGCAGCGCGACGGCCAGCTGCATCGCCTCGCCCACGGGCACGCGCGGATCGTTCGCCCCGTGCGCGATCATCATCGGGACCTTGATCTGGTCGACCCGCTTGATGGGCGACACGCTCTCGAGGAACTCGGGGTCGCTCAGCGGGCCGTACTCCGCCTCGCGCAGCTTCTGGCGGTAGCCCGACGTCTGCTCGAGGAAGGTCTTCATGTTGACGATGCCCACGACGTTGATCGACGCCCCGAAGACGTCGGGCCCCTCGACGATCGTCGCCACCGACATGAACCCGCCGTACGACCCGCCGTAGGCGGCGATGCGCCCGTTCTCCGAGTACCCCTCGCGGACGAGCCAGCGCGCCGCCTCGACGCCGTCCTTCACGCTGTCCCACCGCTTCTTGTAGTTGTCCATCATGTGGAACTCGCGGCCGTAGCCCGTCGAGCCCCGCACGTTGGGCTGCAGCACGCCGTACCCCTGCGAGACCAGGTACTGCACCGTCCGGTCGAAGCCCGGGCGGAACTGGCCCTCCGGACCGCCGTGATAGTTCACGACGAACGGGATGGGCGTGCCCTTCTTGGCCCCCGCGGGGAGGTACAGGAACGCGGGGATCTCAACCCCGTCGAAGCTCTTGAAGCGCACCAGCTCGGGCAGCAGGAACCCAGCGATATCCACGGGCTCGGAGTCCAGCCGCGCCGACATCTGCACCAAGGGCGGGATCATCTTGTCCCTCGGGTTCCCCGCCGTGTAGCTGTACGCGTAGCCCGGCGTGTTGGCGTTCGACACCGCGAACACCAGCGTGTTCTTCTCGAAGCCGTTGAGCGAGGCCACGCCCCGGGGAACGTCGGGCATCATCAGCGCGCTCGTCGCACGTGTGTCATCGACCGAGTACACGCGCAGCGCCCCGTACCCGTCCTCGTTGTGCAGCGTCGCCAGCAGCGTCCGCTCGTGGTTCAGCAGCGCTTCGTCCAGGTCGCGCGAGTCAAACCCGCGCAGCAGCGCCGTGGGCGTCGCCTGCGGCTGCGCCAGGTCGCGCACGAACAGCTGCACGAACCCGTTCGCAAAGTCCGACGCGAACAGCACGCGCTTCTCCCCCTGCAGATATCCCACGGCAGCGTTGGCCGACGTCCCCCCGTCCGCGGGCCGCGCCGTCAGGTCCGTCGCTTCGCCCGTCGTCACGTTCAGCTCGTACATGCTCGTATCGCTGATCGAGCGGTACTCCTGAATGATCATCCGCGTGCCGTCGTCGCTGACGTCCGTCACCGACCACTGCCCCGGCTTGGACCACAGCAGCGTGCTCTTCCTGGTCGCCAGGTCGTAGCGATAGATGTAGAAGTCGCGGGGGCTGGCGTCGTTGGCCGTATAGATGAACCCTGAGCCGTCGCGCAGCCACACGTTCACCGAGTGCTGCACCTTGGGGTTCTGCAGCAGAGGCGTCACCTGCTCCGTCGCCGCGTCGAAGAGGTACACCTGGTTGTTCTCGTTCCCGCCCGCGGCCGCCTCCAGCGTCAGGAACTTGCCGTCGGGAGAGATGTCGTAGGTCGAGAGACCGTCGGGGAAGCTCGTGATCTTCCGCCCCTGCTCGGTGATCGCCGCCCCCGGCGCCCGCCGGTAGAGCTGGAAGATCCCGTCCGGGAAGTCCCGCGCGTAGACGCTCCCGTCCGCCGCCAGCCGCACCGCCCCGGGCACCCGGATCCGCAGGAACTGCGAGATCGTCGCCTCCTCGCCCCGCTCCGCCGCACCCGCAAGCTCCGCCGCGCCGGCGCACGCCGTCGAGCACGCACCGCACAGCGACATCATGAGCACCGTCACGAACGACCGCGAACACGCGCGCACACCAGGCATCACCGGCTCCTTTTCTCGAAGTTGTCCACCGCCCCCGGCCGACTTCGATTCCACTGTACAGGCGGCAACCCCGCAGGTTCCCGCCCCCGCGGCCGCTCCCGGGCCCACCGCCCGCCCGCTCATCGAACCCGCGTCACCACCTCGCCCCCCTCGATCCAGATCCCCAGCACCCGCCCGTTCTCCGCATCGTGCTTCCCCTCGATGCACTCCAGGATCAGCTGGCCCACCCGGTCGGGCGTCAGGCACTTGTGCGCCGGCACCGCCCGCTCGTCGAACGAACGCCTCAGCAGAGGCGTCTCCACCGCGCCCGGCGCCACCGAGAAGCCCCGCACCCCGATCGACCTCCCCTCGATGGACACAACCCGCGCCAGCAGATCGATCGCACCCTTCGAGCACGCGTACGCGAAGAATCCCGGGAACGGCTCGAACGTCGCCATGCTCGAAACGTTCACCACGCAGCCCGAACGCTGCTTCTCGAACGCCGGCCACGCCCGGTGCACCGCCAGCAGAGGCCCCAGCGCGTTCACCTCCATCGTCCGACGGATCATCGCCGGGTCGTGCGCCTTCACCGGACGGTTCCACCCGACCCCCGCGTTGTTCACCAGCACGTCGATCCGCCCGTGACGGTCCAGCGTCGTGTCGACGAGCGCATGCACGTCCATCTCGATGCCCATGTCCGCCTGGATCACCAGCGGCTCGGGCCCGTCGCCGCCCGCCACGGCCTCCGCCAGCGCGCGCAGCGGCCCCACGCTCCGGCCGCTGAGCGCCAGCGCGTAGCCAGACGCCGCGAGCATCCGCGCCGCCGCCGCACCGATCCCCGACCCCGCACCCGTCACGATCGCCACCCGTGAAGAACTCATGCGCTCGCTCCTCGCTCCGGCTCGCGCGCGGCCTGGCCGCTCGACGCCGTCGACCCGCTACCTTAATGACCGCAGATGATCCGCGGTTCAGAACTCATCCCCCGCCTGGGCGTCCTCGTCGCGCTCGCCGTCATCCTGGGAGTCCCCTGGCTCTTCAGGCCCGAGAGCGCCCGCGTCCCCGACGGCGCCCAGCGCCTGGTCATCATCACGCCTCACAACGAACAGATCCGCTCGGAATTCGCCGCCGGATTCGACCGCTGGCATCGCCAGCACTTCGGCGCCCCCGTCGTCATCGACTGGCGCGCCCCCGGAGGAACCAGCGAGATCCGCCGCCTCCTCATCGCCCAGTACACCGCCGCACTCCGCACCGGACGAATCACGCCCCAGGGCGAGCTCCGCCCCGGCGCCGAGCCCATGCCCTACGACCTGCTCTTCGGCGGGGGAAGCTACGAGCACGGCGAGATTAAACGAGGCGTCCGCGCCGCGCCCCCCGGAACCGACAAGGAAATAGCGCTCCCCATCTCCGCCCCGCTCGGCTTGCCCGCCGAGAAACTCGACGAGCTCTTCGGCGAGAACCTCATAGGCGTCTCGCCCCTCTACGACCCGGGCGACCCCTCCAGGCAGGACCCGGGCCAGCACTGGCTCGCCTGCGCCGTCTCGGGCTTCGGCATCGTCTTCAACAGGCCGGTCCTGCGCCGCCTTGGCCTCGGCGACCCTACGACCTGGGCCGAGCTCACCGACCCCAGACTTATGGGCTGGGTCGCACTCGCCGACCCGCGCCAGTCGGGCTCGGTCGCCACGACCTACGAATCGATCCTCAACTCCTACGACTGGGACGACGGCTGGCGCATCCTCCGCGCCATGTCCGCAAACGCACGCTACTTCTCCAACAGCTCGCAGAAGGTCCCCCTCGACGTGAGCCAGGGCCAGGCCGCCGTCGGCACCGCCATCGACTTCTACGGCCGCTACCAGTCGCAGGCCATGATGAAGCCCGGCGAAACTCCCGACACCGCCCGCGTCGGATACGTCGACCCGCCGGGCGTCGTCTTCATCGACCCCGACCCCATCTCACTCCTGCGCGGCGGCCCGAACGAGCAGCTCGCACGACGCTTCATCGACTTCACCCTCTCCCTCGAGGGCCAGGCGCTCTGGAACTTCCCCGCCCGCGGCGAACAACCCGGCCTGGGCCCCGCCCGCTTCGAGCTCCGACGCATGCCCATCCGACGCGTCATGTACACCGACCCCGACCTTGCCTCGAGGCTCGTCGACAAGGTCAACCCCTACGAGGCCGCCTCCCGCGCTCCAAACCGCGGCTGGCGCAGCGCCATCAACCCCATGATGGGCGCTTTCTCCATCGACATCCACGACGAGCAGCGCCAGGCCTGGGCCGCCATCGACCGCGCCCGGGCCCGCGGCGCCGACCCCGACCTCGTCCGCCGCGCCGAAGAGCTCTTCTTCGCCTGGCCGACGCACGTCATCCCGCCCACCGCCGACACCCCCGCCCAGACGCTCCCCTTCACCAAGGACACCTACAAGGCCATCCGCGCCGACTGGCGCGAGGCCGAGAAAGACGGGCGGATGCCCGCCATCCGCATCGCATACACCTCCTTCTTCCGCGACTCCTACAGAACCATCGTCCGCATGCTCGATGAGACTCACGCACCGGGCGTCGCCCACGCGCCGGCGACCGGAGCCGCTCAGTGACCACACGCGAACCACCGCCGCTCACGAAGATCCTCGCCACCCTCGGCCCCGCCACCGACGACCCCAAAGTCCTCCTCAGGCTCATCGAGCACGGCGCGGGACTCTTCCGCCTCAACTTCTCCCACGGCAAGGTCGAGGAGCACGCCGCCCGCCTCCGCGCCGTACGAGACGCCGCCCGCCAGACGGGCACGCCCCTCGCCGTCCTGGGCGACCTCTCGGGGCCCAAGATCCGCGTGGGCGTCGTCCCGCCCGCCGACGACAACATCGGCATCCGCCTCGAGATCGGCATGGACGTCCTCGTCAGCGCCGGGCCCGGCGAGAGCCGCCCGCCCAGCCCCGAGACCGGCGGCATGCCCCACCTCGTCTGCAACTACCCCCGCATCGCCGCCGAGGTCGACCCCGGACAGCGCGTCCTCATCAACGACGGCGCGATCCGCATGCTCGCCGTCGTCAGCGACGGGCAGCACGTCCTCTGCCGAGTCACCCAGGGCGGCATGGTCATCAGCGGCAAGGGGCTCAACCTCCCCGACTCCGAGCTCTCGATCCCCGCCACCACCGAGCGCGACCTCGCCATGGCGCAGTGGGGCCTCGAGAACGGGCTCGACTACCTCGCACTCTCCTTCGTCCGCCGCGCCGCCGAGGTCCGCGCCATCAACGAGTGCCTGCACCGCGCCTGCGCCCTCCCGGGAACACCCAGCCGGTCGATCCCCGTCATCGCCAAGATCGAGACGCCCCAGGCCGTGCGCAACATCGACGACATCCTCGCCGAGGCCGACGGCATCATGGTCGCCCGAGGCGACCTGGGCGTCGAGATGGAGATCGCCAAGGTCCCCGTCATCCAGAAGATGCTCATGCGCCGCGCCCACGAGTTCGGCAAGCCATGCATCGTCGCCACGCAGATGCTCGAGAGCATGATCGAGAACGCCTCGCCCACCCGCGCCGAGGTCAGCGACGTCGCCAACGCCATCTACGACGGCGCCGACGCCGTCATGCTCTCCGGAGAGACCGCCGTCGGGAAGCACCCCATGCTCGCCGTCGAGATGATGCGCCGCGTCGCTCTCTCCACCGAGGAAGTGCTCCGCGAGCAGCGCCGCGAACCCCGCCCGCCCTCCCGGCCGCGCGAGAGCCGCGAACGCGTCCCCGCACTCGCGCACGGCCTCTGGCACATGGCCCAGGACGTCGGCGCCGTCCTCGCCGTCGTCTGGTCGCAGGACGGCGAAGCGGCCCGCTATCTCTCACGCAACGGCTTCCAGATGCCCATACTCGCATTCAGCTCCGACCCCGCCGCCGTCCGCCGAATGAACCTCTTCTACGGCGTGTTCCCCGCCCTCGTCACCGAAGTCCCCCAGCACCGCTCCGACTTCGCAAAGCTCGCCGACCACTACATCCTCGACAACGAGCTCGCCAAGCCCGGTCAGCCCATCGTCCTGCTGGGCGGAAAGCCCATCGACGACCCGGGAGCGACCAACACCGCCGCCATCCGCTTCGTGGGCGAAATGTCGGGCCCGCGCCGCTGACTAGGCTGTGAACATGCAACCCTTTCACACGTCCGCCGCGCTCATCTCAGTGGGCGATGAGCTCGTATTGGGCCAGAAGCTCGACACCAACTCCCGCTGGCTCTCCGAGCGACTGACGGACCGCGGCGTCCGCGTCCTCGAGCACGTCACGCTCGCCGACGATCTGGACCAGAACGTGCGCGCCCTCGCACGCCTCGCCCAGGAACATCCGCTCATCATCTCGACGGGCGGCCTGGGACCCACAGCCGACGATCTCACCCGCCAGGCACTCGCCCGCGCCATGGGCGAAGAACTCGTCACCGACGACGAAGCCCTCCGCCGCATCGACGCCCTGATGCGCTCGCGGGGCCGCGACGTCTCTCCGCTCCAGCGCACGCAGGCCCAGCGCCCCGGCTCGGCCCGCATGCTCGCCAACAACAACGGCACCGCCCCGGGGATCCACGGCGTCATCACATCCTCGTCGCACGCCCCCTGCGACGTCTTCTGCCTCCCGGGCCCGCCGCGCGAGATGTTCCCCATGTTCGACGAGCACGTCGTCCCCGCGCTGCGCCTCGCCCCGGGCCACCGCGTACGCACCGCCGTCCTCCACTGCCTGGGCATAGGCGAGGGCGACCTCGCCCAGCGCCTGGGCGACCTGATGCGCCGCGACCGCAACCCGCTCGTCGGCACCACCGCCAGCGGCGGGGTCGTTTCCATCCGCATCCGCTACGAGGGGGGCGACGCCGGCCTCGCCGCGCTCGACGAAACCCGCGCCCGCTGCCTCGAACTCGCCGGGCCCTTCTGCTTCGGCGCCGCCGACGACACCATCGAGTCCGCCGTCGCGGCCCTGCTCCGCGCGCGGGGACAGACGCTCGTCGTCGCCGAGTCGTGCACGGCCGGCGGGCTGGGCGCGCTCGTCACCTCCTTCGCCGGAGCCTCCGACGTCTTCCAGGGCGGCTGGATCACCTACGCCAACGACTTCAAGCAGCGCGAGCTCGCCGTCGACCCCGCCCTCATCGAGCGCCACGGCGCCGTCAGCGAGCCCGTGGCCCGCGCCATGGCGCTCGGCGCGCTCGCCCGGACCCCGGGCGGCCCGCCGCGCCACGCCCTCGCCATCACCGGCATCGCCGGCCCCGCCGGCGGAAGCGACGCCAAGCCCGTGGGCACCGTATTCATCGCCGCCGCCTCCACCGCACCCGCCGACCCCGGCGAGGTCCGCAGATTCCGCTTCACGGGCGACCGCGCAGACATCCGCGACCGCGCCGCCAAGCTCGCGCTCGCAATGCTCCGCTGGCGCCTCGTCGCCGCGTCCGTCCCGGCGGCCCTCTGGCAGGTCGCGCTCGACGGCGGCCGCCTGACCGCCAAACCACCCGCCGCGCCCCGCTGATACCCTCGCCCCAGTTGCTCGCGCCCTCACGCCGCCCTCGGAGGACTTGGCCATGCACGCTCCGCAGCCGCTCGACCGTCAGGTCCAGGACCTCTACCGCATCGTCCAGGTCCTCAGCACCAAGCTCGTGGGCGTCTCGCAGAAGATCGCGCGCCTCGAGGCCCTCGACGCACTCGCGCGCCAGGGCCGCGCCCCCAGGCTCCCCCTCGAGTTCCGCTCGCAGTTCGGCGAGGACGTCATGCTCTGGGACATGCTGGGCGGCCAGACCGAGGGATTCTTCATCGAGGTCGGCGCCTTCGACGGCTACCACTTCTCCGTCAGCTACGCCCTCGAAGCCATCGGCTGGAACGGCCTGCTCATCGAGGCCATCCCCGAACGCGCCGAGCAGTGCCGCGCCCGCCGCCCCCATAGCCGCGTCGAGCACGCCGCCCTCTCACGCCGAGGTTCCACCGGAACTGTCACCTTCACCGTCGCCGAAGACCACTACGGCGGCATGCTCTCCTATCTCCACCCGGATCCCTCGCACGTCCGCGACCTCGATTCGGGCAAGGTCCAGCGCCGCTCGGTCACCGTCCCCGTCACCACCATGAACGACCTGCTCAAGGACCACACGGGCGACATCGACTTCGCTTCCATCGACGTCGAGGGCGGGGAGCTCGCCCTGCTCGACGGCTTCGACCTCCACAAGCACCGCCCCAAGGTCCTCTTCATCGAGGACAACACCCACGGCGCCAACCCCGCCCTCGCCAACTACATGCGCACCCAGCCCTACGTGCAGGTCGCCTGGCTCGAGGTCAACCGCGTCTACGTCCGCACGGACCTGCAGCAGGAACTGACCGCACGCCTCCGCCGCTTCTGAGCACCGCGCGCCGCTCGCGCCCGCCGCCCCCGCTACTGAACGGAACGCACCACGCTCGAAATCGCGACCAGCGACACGACGATCAGGCAGATCACCAGCCACGCGCGGATGATGCCGCGAAACACGGCGGTGGTCATCGCGTCACGCTGAGCACGCATCTGGGAACGCGACGACGCCCCCACGTCCGACTCCCGGTTGTTCATGACCCGAACGTACAGCGCGATCACCGGTGAATCTACGGCTTCGCCCCCGGCTCGAGTGCGGCATTGATACCGCAAAAACACCGAGCAATCCGTAAGAATGTCGCAGTACACCGCGAGGCGCGACGACCGGACAGACGCGCCAGGTCGGCATGGCAGCGAGCACGGCGCATCATCACCGCGCCGGCCCGCCTCATGCGCCCCACGCCGCTACAGCACCAGCTCCGCGCCGCGCTCCAGGGCGCGCGGCAGCGACACCCGCCGCAGATCCTCCGGGTCCATCGCCGTCAGGGGCGACAGCTCGATCGTGCACAGCGCCCGCCCCGAATCGTCGCGTGGGATCTTCACCCCCGCCGCCTCGAGCCACCGCGCCGCACGCTCGGTCTGGATCGCCCGGCACGTCGCGGGCGAGTCGCCGCCCTCGGCGTTCTTGATCGGCGCGAACTCGTCGATCCGCTCCGTCTCCATCACGATCGACCCCCGGCACAGCGGCAGCGCGTCGAACACGAACGCCTCCAGCTTCACCGCGTTCGGCGCCGAGGGCTGCACCGTTCGCCCCGTCTCCAGGTCGACGTGCGGCACCTTCTTCTCCGCGCGGTGCAGCGGCAGCGACAGCGCCCCGCCCCGGTTCAGCTCGGCCACGAACTCCACGCTGATCATGTGGATCGCGATCGAGCCCGCGTTGAACCGCAGCGACCCCGAGGGCGCCCGCGCCTCTGTCTGCGCCCTGGGCATGTCGGAGTACTCGACGACCAGCGTCTTGCCGCCCGATCGGCAGAACAGCCCGACCTTCTCCCCCGCGTCGGTCTTCTCGACCATCTTCGACGACATCTGCCCCGAGGAATCCGCCGCCCCGGCGTGCAGCCCGATGAACACCGGGTCGACGACGCGCGCCAGCGGGTTGTCGATCTGCACGTAGCTGAGGTGCTCCACGCCGCGGGCCCGCATGTCGTCGATCGCGCCGCTGGCAAAGAGCGCCCGCAGCGACCCGCCGTGGCCGTCGGGGTTCGTCGCGATCACTCCCTTCTCCGCCAGCAGCAGCTTGCCCGTCGCCATGTCCAGCGAGGGCAGCACCCCCTGCGAGAAGAACATTACGTCCCGCTCCGCCAGCCCGAAGTACGCGTGGTGCCGGAAGAACGCCACCGTCTCCTCGTGGTTCAGCGGGCTGGTCATGATGTACCAGGGCACGGCCCGGCCGTAGCGCCGCGACGCCGCCAGGATCCACTCCGCCAGGCAGCGGAACAGCGGCTTGCCCGTCAGCGCCGTCGCGAAGAACGTCCCCTTGGGCCCGTCGAAGCCCAGGCGCGTCCCCTGCCCCCCGGCGACCGTGAACGCCGCGATCTTCCCCGCGCGCAACAGCTCCTCGCCCAGCGCCCGCGCCCCGGCCCGGTCCCATCCCTTGCCGTCGCGCCGGTAGTAGGGCGCCGGCTCCAGGTCGGGGGGCAGCGTGAAGCTCTCCTTGGAACGCACGTACCGGTCGACCAGCTGCTCGAGCCTCTCGAGGGGCAGCGCCAGCGCCTGCGTCAGCAGGTCGCGCTGCGCCGCGGCGTCCAGCTCCGCGTAGAACTTGAGCACGTGCTCCTGACCCGCCGCACGCAGCTTCGCGCGGACGTCCTCCAGCCGTGGCGAGCGACCCAGCTCCATGTCTCTCCGTGCTCCTCCGCCGCGCCGGGGACGGCGCTCAGGCGATCTCTTCGGGCTTCGACCAACGGTCGCCCTGGTTCCGCACAACCTTGCCCGTCGACGCGTAGATCACCTGCTCGGCGATGTTCGTGCAGTGGTCGGCCATGCGCCCCAGCGTCGCCGCGATGATCTGCAGATCCAGCGTCCGCCCGGGCGTGCTGCCGCCCCGCGCCAGGTGATCGAGCGTCTCCCGCAGCAGGGCCTGCTTGAACGCCTCGGTCGCGTCGTCGGACGCCAGCACCAGCTCCGCCGCCACGCGGTCCATCTGGTCGTACGCCTTGGTCGCCGTGTCCATGATCCCGATGACGCTGTTGGCCATCACGCGGAAGCGGGGGGGCGGCGGCTCGGCCCCGTCCTTGAACCCCGCGTGCTTGCTCGCGATCAGCACCGCGCAGTCCGCCACGCGCTCCAGCTCGTTGTTGATCTTCACGATCGTCAGCACCAGCCGCACCCCGTCGGGGCTCAGCTCGGCGCCGGCGCTCGTCGCCTCCTGCAGCAGCCGGACCGCCTCGCGCTCGATCCGCACGTCCTCGCGGTCGATCGCCCCGTCACACTCCATCGTCTGCCGCGCCTGACCCCCGTCGCCCAGGAACACGGCGTCGACCGCCGACTCGATCATCCGGCGGACCGCAACGCCCTGAGCCGCCAGCTCGGCCTTCAGCCGCGCGATGCGTGCGTCAAATTCGCTCATCGGACCCGGCAAACACGTGCCTCCGTTCCACGCACGATACCACCAGCCGACGCGACGCCTCCATGTATCATCGCTCATCGGGCGCGCGGCCCTCCGGGGACCCCCGCCCGCACCATCCCGCAACCCGCCGGCCGGCGCTCCCTGGGCCCCGGCCTTTTCATCCGCCGGAAAGACGAGGCTCCCCATGTCCTTCGACATCGACACCGTGCACGCCCGACAGATCCTCGACTCGCGGGGCAACCCCACCGTCGAGGTCGAGATCATCCTTTCAGGAGGCGTCGCCGCCCGCGCCGCCGTCCCCTCCGGCGCCTCCACCGGCGAGCACGAAGCCGTCGAACTCCGCGACGGCGACAAGTCCCGCTACATGGGAAAGAGCGTCGAAAAGGCCGTCCGCAACGTCATCGAGGTCATCGCCCCCGAGCTCGAAGGCCTCGACGCCCGCGATCAGGAGGAGGTCGACGCCGTCCTCCGGCAGATCGACGGCACCGAGAACAAGGGCAAGCTGGGCGCCAACGCCGTCCTGGGCGTCTCGATGGCCGTCGCCCGCGCCGCCGCCGAGGGGCTGGGCCTGCCCCTTTTCCGCTACCTGGGCGGCACCGCCGCCAAGGTCCTCCCCGTCCCGATGCTCAACATCCTCAACGGCGGAAAACACGCCGACAACACCGTCGACTTCCAGGAGTTCATGGTCCAGCCCTGGGGCTTCGACGACTTCCACGAAGCGCTCCGCGCGGGCGTCGAGATCTATCACGCCCTCAAGAGCGTCCTCCACGACAAGCACCTCTCCACCGCCGTGGGAGACGAGGGCGGCTTCGCCCCCAATCTCAAGTCCAACGAGGAAGCGCTGCAGATCATCGAGCAGGCCGTCAAGAAGGCCGGCTATTCCTGGGGCGAGCAGATCTTCGTCGCTCTCGACCCCGCCGCCAGCGAGTGCTGGAACGAGGCCGCCAAGCTGAAGAAAGAGGGCTACTGCCTCTTCAAGTCCTCCAAGGAAGTCCTCACCTCCGACCAGATGATCGACCTCTGGGACGGCTGGTGCCAGAAGTACCCCATCCGCTCCATCGAAGACGGCCTCGCCGAGAACGACTGGGAAGGCTGGAAAAAGCTCACCGCACGCCTGGGCTCCAAGGTCCAGCTCGTGGGCGATGACCTCTTCGTCACCAACAAGACCTTCCTCCAGAAGGGCCTCGACCGCGGCTGCGCCAACGCCATCCTCGTAAAGGTCAACCAGATCGGCACGCTCTCCGAGACCTTCGAAGCCGTGAACCTCGCCATGCGCAACGGCTACTCCGCCGTCCTCTCCCACCGCTCGGGCGAGACGGAAGACGCCACCATCGCCGACATCGCCGTCGCCACCAACTGCGGCCAGATCAAGACCGGCGCCCCGGCCCGCTCGGACCGCAACGCCAAGTACAACCAGTTGCTCCGCATCGCCGAGGATCTGGGCTCCTCCGCCGTCTACGGCTCGACAACCTGGCGGAAGTGAAATCCGGTTCGGACGGGCACTACTAAAGGGTTTGCCCCGAAGGTCCGCTGCGGCGCGCCGGCTGTCGCCGTGCGCGGCGGTCGCAGGGCCGTTCCTACGACAAAACCCGGCCCCTCGGCCGATCATGGTACAAACGGATACCAAAAACTGCTTTTTTGCAGCACATCGGCGAAAAGGCCGAATCTCTAGAGCGTTTGGTGTCGTATCAACGTCCGCTTCATGCCGGATGCGGGGATTCCGCACGCCGGCGGGGCGGCCGAGACCCCGGACTTTCGAGGTCTCGGGTTCCGGGATTCTGGGGGGGGAGAGTTCCGGCATCGGGTGTTCGGCCCGATGCGCGCGTCAGGGATGACGCCCCGAGCGGTCGCGATGCGTTCATCGCGGCGGACGGCTGGCCTGGAGGCAACCGTCGTCGCGGAACGTGGCCGCCGGTTCGGAGCTCACATGTCGGGGGTGTTTCGGGGGTGCTCCGGGGGGGGTGCTCCGGGGAGAAGGCCCGACACGCCTCTCAAGGCGTGCCGGAGGTTCGACCTGATTGGGTGTGGGGGGTGGGGCTCGCAGCCACAGCCGACAGGGGAGTAGGTGCATGCCCTTTCGCAGCCTGAATGACGCGATCTTCCGCCTTGGGCGCATCAGCGCCTCGGGCGGCCTGACCAATCCCACGCTCCTCCGCCAACTGACCGAGGTGACGGCCGAGACGCTCGGCAGCGATATCGCGCTGCTGTCGGTCTTCGAGTGCGGCGTGGAGTCGCCCAGCACGTGTTCGTGCGTGCGCGGCCCGTGGACCGACAACGACCGCGACCGCTTCTTCGAGCAGTCCGGCCTGCGCATCGACGACGGTGCGCTCGCCCGGCGGCTGGCGGGGATGCGCCGGGGGCGGCTGTATCACCGGCCCGAGCTCGGGATCGCCGAGCGCGAGACGCGGACCTCCCGCCTGGAGGGCGAGTTCCGGCGGGCGACGCAGGGGGATCAGGCCCTGGCGCTGTTCCGGCGGAGCGACGGCGTCGAGCTCCTGTTCGGCATCTGCGCGATCGACAGCACGTTCCAGCGGGCCATGCTGGCCCGGGCCGGGGCGCTGGCGCCGTACGTGGCCCACTGCTGGGCGTCGGGCTACCGGCGCGAGCCGGGCTGGATGGCCTCGCTGAAGCCCCAGGGCCGCCTGATCCTCGAGCAGCTTCTGCAGGGCTTCGACGACGATCAGATCGCCGAGCGCACGGGGCTGTCGTATCACAGCGTGCGGGCGCATCTGAAGCGGCTGTTCCGCGACGCGGGCGTGCGGAGCCGGCTGCACCTGATGCAGGCGTGCCGGCAGCCGGTCGAGACGCAGCTGGTGGTCGAGGCCGTGTCCGAGGATTCGGCGCAGCCGGCCTTCGGCTGAAGCCAGCGGCGTCGGCGCGTAGAGTGAGGGCGGCCGCGGGGGCGGCCCGATCCGATGCGCGTTCACCTCGTCCAATTCGACATCGCGTGGGAAGAGCCCGAGCGGAACTACGCCGCGGTCCGGCGGCTGGTCGGGGGCGCGGCGGTCGAGCCGGGCGACCTGATCGTGCTGCCCGAGATGTTCGACACGGGGTTCTCCTTCGCGGTGGAGCGCACGGCGGACGAGAGCGGCCGATCGCGGGGATTCCTGGCGGAACTGGCGCGTGAGCACGGGGCGACGGTGGTGGGGGGCGTGACGGTGCGCGAGGGTTCGGGCGCGCGGAACCGGGCGGTGGTGTTCGGCCCGGGGGGCACGCCGCTGATGCACTACGACAAGACACGGCTGTTCCCTCTGGGCACGCCCTCGGAAGCGTCGCGGTTTTCGGCGGGGCCGGGCGAGGTGGGGTGCTTCGTGTGGAACGGCGTGCGGGTGGCGCCGCTGATCTGCTACGACCTGCGGTTTCCGGAGCTCTTTCTGGCGGGGCTGCGCGCGGGGGCGGAAGTGTTCGTGGTGATCGCCAACTGGCTGGAGCATCGGCACGCGCACTGGCGGGCTCTGGCGGTGGCGCGGGCGATCGAGAACCAGGCGTACGTCGTCGCGGTGAACCGCTGCGGGAAGGACCCCGTGGCGGCGTACATGGGCGAGTCGCTGGTGCTTTCGCCGCGGGGCGAGGTGGTCGCGGAGGGCGGTCGGGGGGACGAGGTGGTGTCGGCGGTGGTGGACGCGGCGGAGGTCCGCACGTGGCGCGAGAAGCTGCCGGCGTGGCGGGAACGGCTGGGGATGTGAGATCGATGACGGGAAAGGCCCGGGAGATGAGGCAGGTCTGAGAACCGGCGAAAAAACCGTGAATCCGCGGCAAAGAAAGGGTTGACGGGCTCGCTTTCTGGGGTACGTTCTCTTCGTTGAGTGAAACGACCTGTTGCCTGGAAGGGCGGCGGTCAGGGGTAGGGGAAGCATTCCTACCAGACAATTGAAGAAGTCTTTCCGCGAGCTGTGTTGCGGGTAGATGTCCGTTTGCTGACTCCTCCGTGGCCGCTGCGACTGCGCCGGTGCAATGCTGGTGCGCGCGGCATGTCTCCCAACGCCACGGATTCCCTGTGCTCGCTTCGCCGGTGGTAAATCATCGGCGAAGTGATTGTTGAGTGGCCCTGCCCAGCGGGCCCACGAGAGTTCGGGGGAACTCTCGTGGGTACCACAACGGGATGGGGTAGAGAGAGTCGGAGGGAAGCTCTCCGGCACGAGAGATCACGCCAGCCGTCGAGAAAGTCGTCGGCTGTTGTGATTTTTGCCGTTTGAGAGGTTGACGCGGGGCGTGGACGATGTATGTTCCGTGCGTCGACGATGCCGCACAGGGACATCGTCGGCGACCTCGGGCGAATATCCGCCGCCCCTGGTGCTCCGGAACGCGTTATCCGCCGCGGTCCGGGTCTCGCCGAATACTCGGTTGAGAGAGAGCTTTGTCCGGGCCGCCGGGAGACCGGTCGCTCGGGATTCAAGGGATCGCCCCCGGCACGCCGGGGAGCCGGCCCGCCAAACTGCCACATGAGGAGTCACGCCCCGACCCGCGAACAGCGGGTCGGAGCGTTTTTGGGTGTGAGGATGCGGTCAGGTGGGCCAGGTGGGCCAGGTGGGCCGGGTCGGGCGGAGCGGGTCGGAGGCAGGGGTCCGGAGGCGGTGAGGCGGTGAGGCGGTGGGGCGGGAAAACCCATGCATGGGCGATCGGTGCGGCCGTTGCGGGACTTCCGCTTGCACGGGCCGCGCGTGCCGGGAGGTTCGGGGGCCGGCGCGCTGCAGTCGGCCGGCCCCGTGTGACGGCCGCTCCCGGCGGTGAATCCGTCACTGTTGGGCGGGCGGGCCGCGGCGCGCGC
>JANRJV010000071.1:0-18284 GCA_033763795.1 Planctomycetota bacterium | reverse complement strand
ACGCAGTCCTCCACGATGCAGTCGGAGAGGGTGGAGATTCCGACTTCTCCTGTGCTGTCGACGAGGATGCGGCTGAAGCGGCAGTGCTGGGCGGCGGCCTCGAGGTTTCCCGCGTAGGGGCCGATGATGCGGAGGTCCTCGAAGACGGAGTTGAACAGGGGGTTGAGCGTGACGTATCCGCCCCAGGAGCGGATGGTGCCGTTGCGGATCACGAGTCCCTCGACGGGCTCGGTCTGGAAGGTGAGGACGCCGGGGATGCCGGTCGAATCGGCGGCGATCGAAAAGCCGTTGAGGTCGATGGTGACGTTGTCGGCGGCGATCCTGATGGCGCTTCTTGTGACGGCGGAGCCCGTGAGACTGCGCTGGAGGTAGTAGGACCCGGGCTGGCTGATGACGAAGTGGGCGGTGGCGTCGCCGGGTGTGGTTTCGTCTGAGAGCGGTGTTCTCGGCTCGGGGCCGGGAGTCGGCTTGATCGGGCCGGGGGGTGGCGAGAGCTGGCCGGCGTTCGCGGAACGGGCGAACGCGGCGATGCCGGCGGCGCCCATGACGCCCAGCAGCAGGCGGCGGTCTTCGAGTCTGTTGTCGGGGATCACGCTGGTGGCTCCGAGAAAGGGCGTGTATCTGCGGGGCGGGCGACTGATGACACGGAGGTGTACGGGTTCACGCCGAGCGATGTTCGTGCGGCGTTATCGGCCGGGTGATGTGCGTGGTGTCCCCTGCGCGGGGCGAGCGACGATCATCACCCGGGAGAGATGTTGTCATCGGCACGCGGCATTGCGACGGGTCGCGACATTCGTGCACCGCGGTCGCTCAACGTGAGAAGCTGGCGCGTATGCGGCGGGCGGTGAGGGCCGCATAGGTGGGGCCGATGAAGCTTATTTCGAGATGGATGCGGGCGGGGGGTGGAAGAGGTCGGGGAAGACGCGTGGGGCCTGGCGCACGAGGATGTAGGCGGCCATGAGCACGAGGAAGAGGGCGAAGATGCGCTTGAGTGTGTTCTGGTAGATGCGTCCGGCGAGGAAGTTGCCCAGGAGGCTTCCGGCGATTCCGAGCGCGGCGAAGATGCCGATGGTGTGCCAGCTGATGTGGGCGTCGTGCTGAACGCCGGGGGAGCTGAGGACGGCGAGGTACTTGAGGAATCCGGTGGTCGAGTTGACGGCGATGATGGCGAGGCTGGTGCCTATGGCGGTGGGCATGGCGAGACGGCGGAGGAGGACGAGGACGGGGACGATGAGGAAGCCGCCGCCGACGCCGACGAGCCCTGTGGCGAGGCCCAGGCCCACGCCTTGCGCGGCGATGACGGCCAGGGCGCGGGGAGTCGAGGGCGCGTCGGGGGGTGCGGTGGGGGGCGGGGATGGGGGCGGGTGTGATCGGCCGCTGCGGAACATGAGGACGGCGGAGGTGAGCATGAGCAGCGCGAGGAGGACGAGCTGGACGGCGCCGGAGATGTGCTTGGCGGCGGCGGCGCCGAGGAAGGTGCCGAGGATGCCCGGGACGGCGAGGAGGGCGGCGCTGCGGAAGTCAACGCGTTTCTGGAGGGCGGCGCGGAGGACGCCGACGAAGGCGATGACGGCGACGATCGCGAGGGATTCCGCGATGGCGCTTTTTTCGGAATGTCCGACGAGGTAGACGAGGATGGGGACCGTGAGAATGGCGCCGCCCGATCCGAGCAGGCCCAGCGACAGGCCGACGGTCGCGGCGCCGAGCCAGGCCCAGATCATCATGCGTGCGCCTGACTCACGCGGTTGGCGCGGATGAGTTGGTGGTGTGGCATGTTTCGGGGCCCGGGGTGTTCAGCGGGTCACGGCGGACGACGGTTGGGGCCATGCGAGGAATCCGCCGGCGAGGTTGGTGCAGTCGAAGCCGTGCTTCTGAAGGAGCGAGCAGGCGCGGGCGGAGCGGGCGCCGCTGCGGCAGTTGACGAGGATGAGTCGGTCTTTGGGGAGCTGGTCGAGGTGGCTGAGGAGCCTTGTGTGGGCGATGTTGACGGCGCCGGGGATGTGTCCTTCGGCGAACTCGGTGGCGCGGCGGACGTCGAGGAGGAAGGGTTTGCGGTCGTCGATGAGGGCGCGGGCCTGGTCGGGCGAGTGTTCGGCGGCTGTGACGAGTCGGCCGCCGGCGGCGGTGTAGGCGGGGAGCTGGGCGGGCTCGAAGCACCCGGCGAAGGAGTCGAGCCCGACGCGGATGAGATCGCGGACGGCTTCTTCGACGCGGGCGGGCTCGATGATGAGGACGATGGGCTCGTTCTCGGAGATGAGCGATCCGGCGTCGGTGTTGAAGGAGTTGTTGAGGGGGAGATGGAGAGCGCCGGGGATGTGGCCCGCTTTGAAGGCGGCCCAGGGGCGCGTGTCGATGATGGCGGCCCCGGAGCCGTCGATCGCGGCGAGCTCGGCCGCGGAGAGCGCCTTGGGTCTGGGGACGCCAGCGCCCGCGATTCGGAGGACTCTGGGCCCGATCTTGTTGTCGCGTTTCATGCGCGCGAAGTAGAGGGGCGGCTCGGGCTGGGAATCGAGGATGTAGTCGACGAAGCCCTGCTCGGTCGCGGCGGCGCGGATGGAGGCGTTGAACATTTTCTCGTAGCCCACGGTGGTTGTGGGGACGGCGCCGAGCGCCTTTCCGCAGGCGCTGCCCGCGCCGTGGGCGGGCCAGATCTGGAGGTAGTCGGGCCAGTCCATGAACTTGCGGACGGTGTGGTAGAGGCGGTGGGCGGAGGGGTCCGCCTGGCCCTTGAAGCCGGCGGCGGATTCGAGGAGGTCGGGGCGGCCCAGGTCGCCCACGAAGACGAAGTCGCCCGTGGCGACGCCCATGGGTTTGTCGGCGCCGCCGCCGCGGTCGGTGACCATGAAGCAGAGGTGCTCGGGGGTGTGGCCGGGCGTGTGGAGGGCCTTGAACTCGATGTTGCCGACCATGAAGGTGTCGCCGTCCTTGAGCAGGCGGTGCCTGTAGGGGGCGGGCGCGGAGGGGTTGTGGACCCAGTGGGACTTCCAGTCGGCGTCGCCCTCGTCGGAGACGTAGACGGTTGCGCCGGCCTCGGCGAGCTCCCGGCCTCCTGAGACGAAGTCGGCGTGGATGTGCGTCTCGGCGACGGCGACGATGCGGAGGCCGTTCGCCGCGGCGAGCTTTTCGTAGCGGTCGACGTCGCGTTCGGGGTCGATGACGATGGCTTCGCCTGTGCGCTGGCAGCCGATGAGGTAGGCGGCCTGGGCGAGTTTTTCGTCGTACACCATCCGCATGAACATGCGCGCGCTCCTTCGGTGAGCCTCTTTGAGTGGGCGGGAATCCTTGAAGGTACCCGAGGGGGAACCGGGGCACCGGCGGGCCCGTCGGCCGGGTTCGAGAGGCGTCGGAGAGGATGGAGTTCGAGGGGGCGGGGCGCGTGGGATATGTTGGAGGGCTGGAGACGCCGCGGCTCCGCGACGTGCGAGTGACTGTGGGGCTCTTTTCACAAGAGGAGCGTGCCATGTCTGAAGAGCGATCGGGGCGTGCGCGGAAGCGCGTTGTGATTGTGGGGGGCGGCAGCGCGGGGATCTCGGTCGCGGCGCGGCTGGTGAAGCACCGGGGCCTGGCGGTGCAGGTGGTTGATCCGAGCGAGACGCACGACTATCAGCCGCTGTGGACGCTGGTTGGTGCGGGGGTGGTGTCGCGCGAGTCGGCGCGCCGGCGTGAGTCGGACGTCATGCCGCGGGGCGTGGAGTGGGTGCGGGACGCGGTGACGGAGTTTGACCCGGAGCGGCGGGCGGTCGTGACGCGGGGGGGCAGGCGGCTGGAGTATGACGCGCTGGTGGTGGCGGCGGGGATCCAGATCGACTGGGGGAAGATCAAGGGGCTGGAGGGGTCGATCGGGAAGAACGGGATCTGCTCGAACTACAGCTACGAGACGGTGAACACGACGTGGGAGGCGATCCGCACGTTCAAGGGGGGGGACGCGGTGTTCACGCAGCCGGCGACACCCATCAAGTGCGGCGGGGCGCCGCAGAAGATCATGTACCTGGCGGAGGACGCGTTCCGGCGGAGCGGGGTGCGGGAGAAGAGCCGGGTTCACTTCTATTCGGGCGAGGCTGCGATCTTCAAGTGCGAGGCGTACGCGAAGACGCTGATGCAGGTGATCGAGAAGAAGGGGATCGAGGAGCTGTGCTTCAAGCACAGCCTGAAAGAAGTGCGGGCCGATGCGCGTGAGGCCGTGTTCGACGATCTGGCGGCGAACCGGGAGGTCGTGCGGCGGTTCGACCTGCTGCACGTGACGCCGCCCATGTCCGCGCCGGACTTCATCAAGAAGAGCCCGCTGGCGGCGGCGAGCGGGTGGGTCGAGGTCGACAAGCAGACGTGCCGGCACGTGCGGTACCCGGATGTGTTCGCGCTGGGAGACTGCTCGAGCCTGCCGACGAGCAAGACTGGCGCGGCGGTGCGGAAGCAGGCGCCGACGGTCGCGGCGAACCTGCTGGACATGCTGGAGGGGCGGCCCATGTCGGGGTCGTACGACGGGTACACGTCGTGTCCGCTGGTGACGGGGTACGGGAAGCTGATCCTTGCGGAGTTCGACTACGACCTGAAGCCCAAGGAGTCTTTCCCGTTCGATCAGAACCGGGAGCTGTGGTCGATGTACATGCTGAAGCTGCACGTGCTGCCCCGGCTGTACTGGCACGGGATGCTGAAGGGGCGGGCGTGAGCGTCGCGGAGGGGCGTGAAGCTGATCGCGCGGCGCACTGGGAGGGTGTGTACGCGGCGAAGGCCGACGGCGAGCTGAGCTGGTTTCAGTCGAGCCCGGCGCGGTCGCTCGAGCTGATCGGGCGGCTGGGGGCGCTGCCCGTGTCGGCGATCGACGTGGGCGGCGGTCAGTCGGCGCTGGCGGGCGAGCTGCTGCGGCTCGGGGTGGAGCGGGTGGCGGTGCTGGACATCTCCGAGTCGGCGCTGCGGCGCGGCCGGGAGCGACTGGGCGCGGCGGCGTCGCGCGTGAGCTGGATCCGGCGGGATGTGCTGGACGGGGCGGAGCTGGGGAGCTTCGAGCTGTGGCACGACCGGGCGTGTTTTCACTTTCTGACGGAGGAGGGGGAGCGGTCGAAGTATGCGGCGCTGGCGGGGCGGACGGTTGCGCCCGGGGGGCACGCGATCATCGCGGGGTTCGGGGCGCAGGGGCCCGAGCGGTGCAGCGGGCTCGGCGTGCGGCGGGCGTCGCCCCAGGAGATCGCGGGGGTGTTCGGCCCGATGTTCCGGCTGGTCGAGTCCGCCGTCGAGTCGCACACGACGCCCTGGGGGAAGGGGCAGGAGTTCGTGTACGCGGTGCTGCGGCGGCTGTGAACGGCTAGGGGGCGGGGCGTGGCGGCGCGGTCGGGACGAGCGCGGCGGAGGATGGCCAGAAGACCGGCAGCGTGCAGATGTTGATGAGCGCGACGGTGAAGACGGCGGCGGCGACGAGTCCGAGCGCGCGGCAGATGAGGGGCCTCGAGAAGGTCGTGGAGATTCCGCCCACGAAGAGGGTGGAGGCGAGAAGAAGGGTGACGAGCACGTAGCGGTCTGAGACGCTGTCGGCGCGGTCGGCCTGGGCGCTCGCCTGACGGGAGAGGTCGCGCTGCTGGCGCGCGAGGCTCTCGACTTCGAGGGCGTACTCCTCCCGCTGCATGGGCCCCTTGACGGCGGGGTTCTCGAGGATGCCTTCGCGGACGCTGGCCTCGAGGCCCTGGCGGAGCTCGGGGCGCATGTGGGCGAGGAGGTTGGCGACGACCTGCTGCTCGCCCGTGCGGCGGGCGCGCCAGTATTCGAGGACGAGCAGGCCGTCCTGCGTCCTGATCTGGAGTCCGGCGAGCGTGTTCTCCGCGGCTTCACGTTCGGCGGTGTCGGCGTGCGACTGGAGCGTGGACTGGCGTGAGGACCACTGGGCGGCCTGATAGCCGCACCATGTCGAGCCGAGCGTGGCGAGGGAGAGCGTGACGGCGATGAGCGCCTGGAGGGGCCCCGACCGCTGGTTTGCGGTGACGGCGTCATGTATGCGCCGGAGGAGCTCTTCGTGCGAGACCGCGGCGCCGGCGGGCGGCCGGCTGTCGTCGTGTGGCATGCGGACAGATCCTCGGCTTGAGTGGGCGGCGGCGGCGCGGCCGTGTCAGTTGGCCGGTGGTCCGTTGAGCAGCACCTGCTTCATGCCCCAGTGCTCGGGCGATCGCCAGAGGCCGCTGACGAGGAGTTCGCGGATGAAGGTGAGTTCCTTGGGGAGCCGGTCGTAGAGGGCGAAGAACATCTCGTCGTGTGAGGCGAGCTCGGCGAGCCACTCGTGGCGCTCGATGCACGTGAGGGTGTCGAACTTCTCGCGTGGGAAGTCGAGTCCTCGCCAGTCGATGTCCTTGTACTGGGGCATCCATCCGAGGGGGCTCTCGGTGCTGGCGGCCTCGCCGTGGACGCGCTGGATGATCCACTTGAGGATGCGCATGTTGTCGCCGAAGCCGGGCCAGACGAACTTGCCCTCCGCGTCTCGGCGGAACCAGTTGACGTTGAAGACTCGCGGCGGATTGGGGATGTTCCGGCCGAAGTCGAGCCAGTGTCCGAGGTAGTCGCCCATGTGGTATCCGATGAAGGGGAGCATGGCGAGGGGGTCTCGGCGGACCTTCCCGAGCTGTCCGAAGGCGGCGGCGGTCATCTCGGAGCCCATGGTGGCGGCGCTATAGACGCCGAAGGGCCAGTTGAAGGCCTGGAAGACGAGCGGGACGACGGTGCTGCGTCGGCCGCCGAAGATGAAGGCGGAGATGGGTACGCCGCGCGGGTCGTCGTAGGAGGGGTCGACGGTGGGGCACTGCGAGAGCGGCGCGGTGAAGCGGGAGTTGGCGTGGGCGGCCTTCTGCTCGCTCTTTGGTGTCCACTCGTTTCCCTGCCAGTCGATGGCGCGGGCGGGCGGGTCGCCGTCCATTCCTTCCCACCAGACGTCGCCGTCGGGGGTGAGGGCGACGTTTGTGAAGATGGTGTTCTTCTCGATTGCCCGCATGGCGTTGGGGTTGGTCTTGTAGTTGGTTCCCGGGGCGACGCCGAAGAACCCGAACTCGGGGTTGATGGCGTAGATCTGGCCGTCGTCTCCGGGCTTGATCCACGCGATGTCGTCGCCGACGCAGGTGACTTCCCAGCCTTCGTCCTGGAAGGGCTTGGGGGGCACGAGCATGGCGAAGTTGGTCTTGCCGCAGGCGCTGGGGAAGGCGGCGGCGACGTAGGTCTTGCGTCCCTTGGGGTCCTTGACGCCGGTGATGAGCATGTGCTCTGCGAGCCATCCCTGCTCCCGGGCGAGGACGCTGGCGATGCGGAGGGCGAAGCACTTCTTGCCCAGGAGGGCGTTTCCGCCGTAGCCCGACCCGTAGCTCCAGATGGACCGCTCTTCTGGGAAGTGGACGATGTACTTGTCCTTGGGGTCCGGGCTGCAGGGCCAGGCGACGTCGGGCTGTCCCTTTGCGAGGGGCATGCCGACGGAGTGGAGGCACTTGATGAACTCCCCGTCGCGCAGGGCGTCGAGGACGGGTCGTCCCATGCGGGTCATGATGCGCATGTTGACGACGACGTAGGGGGAATCGGTGATCTGGACGCCGATGTGCGAGATGGGTGAGCCGATGGGCCCCATGCTGAAGGGGATGACGTAGAGGGTGCGGCCGCGCATGGCGCCGTCGAATTTCTGGGTGAGGATGGCCTTCATTTCGCGGGGCGCCATCCAGTTGTTGGTGGGTCCGGCGTCTCCCTTGCTGAGGGAGCAGATGTAGGTGCGGTCCTCGACGCGGGCGACGTCGCTGGGGTGGCTGCGGGCGAGGAAGCATCCCGGGCGCTTCTGCTGGTTGAGCCTGATGAAGGTGCCGCCGGCGACCATCTCTTCGCAGAGCCGGTCGTACTCGGCCTGCGATCCGTCGCACCAGTGGACGGCGTCGGGCTTGAGGAGGGCGACCATCGATTCGAACCACGAGATCAGCTCGGAGTTGATCACGTGGGGGGGGATTGAGGCGGAACCTGCGTGCATCGTCTTCATGAGACCCTCCACCGTTGTGCGGCGCCGATGGCGGCCTCTCTCGGGGCGCGCGAGCGGCGCGGATGAGCGTCTCCCAGCGTACCCGGAAGCGCGGCGTGCGAGCGCGCAGACGGGTGCGATCCGTGTTCAGATTGCACGCGGCGCAGCGGGCTCAGAGGGGGCGGAGCCGGTACACTGGCGCGGCGGCGACTGTGGTGCGCTGGAAGGGGGTATCCTGATGAAAGCCGCGGTGTTCAACACGAGGCAGTACGACCGCGCGTCGCTGACGGAAGCGAACAGCGCGGGGCTGCACGATCTGGTGTTCTTCGATCTGTCGCTGAACGAGCACACGGCGGCGCTGGCGCGGGGATTTCCCGCGGTGTGCCCGTTCGTGAACGATCGTCTGAACGCGGCCGTGCTGGGGACGCTGCGCGACGGCGGGACGCGTGTGCTGGCGCTGCGGTCGGCGGGGTTCAATCACGTGGACGTGCACGCGGCGGCGCGTCTGGGGATCTCCGTTCTGCGCGTGCCGGCGTACTCGCCCCACGCGGTCGCCGAGCACACCATCGCGCTCATTCTGACGCTCAACCGCAAGACGCATCGCGCGTACAACCGGGTCCGGGAGCAGAACTTTTCGCTCGACGGGCTGATGGGCTTTGATCTCGTGGACAAGACCGCGGGCGTGGTGGGGACGGGGAAGATCGGGGCGATCGTCGCGGGCATTTTGCGGGGCTTCGGCTGCCGGGTGCTGGCGTACGACCCTCGACCCGATCCGGAGTGCGAGGCGCGGGGGGTCGTGTACGCGCCGCTGGAGGAGCTGCTGAGGCAGAGCGACGTGCTGACGCTGCACTGCCCGCTGTCGCCGGCGACGCGGCACCTGATCGACGAGGCGGCGCTGCGGAAGATCAAGCGCGGGATGATGCTGGTGAACACGAGCCGGGGCGCGGTGGTGGACTCGCAGGCGGTGATCGCGGCGCTCAAGTCCGGGGCGCTGGGGTCGCTGGCGCTGGACGTGTACGAGGAGGAGTCGGACCTGTTCTTCCGCGATCTGTCGAGCCAGGTGATCGCGGACGACGTGTTCGTCCGGCTGATGACATTCCCGAATGTGCTGATCACGGCTCACCAGGCGTTCTTCACGCGGGAGGCGGTGCGGGCGATCGCGGAGACGACGATCCAGAATCTGTCGGACTACGAGCGGGGCGTGGAGCGGCCCGAGAACCGGGTCACGGAAGCCATGGTCGTGGCGTGAGGGGCAAGCCGGAATTCCGGGGGCGGGAAGCCCAAGAAGGTGGGGCGGGGGCGGGAATGGCTGGGTTGCACTGACGGGCTTGTGACATGACTTCCGCCGGCGTGTCCATTCGAGAGTTTCCCCGGGGTGCGAGGCTGGCTCTGGTCGCGCTGCGATGGGCTGCGCGGCTGGCGAGCCTGGCGAGCATCGGGGTGCTGGCGCTGTTCGCGACGAGCGGAGGGGGCATGCCGCGGCCTTTTGAGTGGTTGCTGCTGGCGTGCTTCCCGATCGGGGTCGTGATCGGCATGCTTGCGGCGTGGCGGCATGAGATCGGCGGCGGGGTCGTCACGGCGGTGTCGCTGGTCGTGTTCTACGGGCTGATGTTCGTGCGGGACGGCCAGATTCCCACGACGCCCTGGTTCGCGGTGCTGGCGGGGCCTGGGCTGGTGCTGCTGGTGGTGGGGCTGGCGTGGCGGGGCCTGGCCTCGCGGAGCGTTCGCGCGTAGTACGCCGGGCCGGGCTGGACGCGTATGAGGATGGTGCTGCCGCGGTGGATTTGACGCCGGTGGGCGGGCCGGGCGGGCAAGGCTCCCTAGGGTGAATGACGTATCCCAGAGGCAGTCGTAGAGATTCCGGGAGCCGGGCATATTTTGCCGGAATGTGTTGCCAGGGAGGGAGAACGACAATACCCTAACAAAATGCGATCAAACAAGGCGCAACAGGCGGCACTTGACGCTCTTACGCGTGCGCTGGACGCGGTTGGGGGCGGCCTTGGTGGAAGGGCTGGGCGGCGGGGGTTTGGTCCTTTCGGTGCGGTGATCACGGGTGGGGCGACGCACGAGTGGTTCACGGATGAGCGGGTTGGTGGGGCGGGGCGGCGCGTGCGGTGGACGCCCGCGCTGACGGCGGTGGTGGCGGTGCTGAGGCGCGTTGCGGAGGAGGGCGAGAGCGCGGGGCCCTTCGTGTGGATCGGGCGTGCGTGCTGGCCTGCGCCGCTGGCGCTGCACGAGGCGGGGCCTGATCTGCTGAAGCGTTCGATTTTCGTGAGCCCGACGGGGCGTGCGGATCGTCAGTGGGCGATGGAGCTTGTGCTGCGTCATCCGGGCGTGGCGGGGCTGATGGCGGACGCGTCGGGCCTGTCGTTCGCTGATTCGAGGCGGTTGCAGCTGGCGGCGGAGGAGGGGGGCACGGTGGGGCTGCTGGTGCGGCCTTGCGTGGAGATCGATCAGCCCTCGGCGGCGCGGACGCGGTGGCGCGTGATGCCGCAGATTTCCTCGGACTCTGACCAACGATGGACTGTTGAGCTGCTGCGCTGCAAGGGAGTGCGGCCTGTGGAAGAAAGGGCACGGCGGTGGGCCGTGCAACGCGCGCATGGCAAGGGCGATGTCGGTGTGGTTTCCGTGGCTGGAGATCGAGCTGTCGAGGAGACGTCGGCGTTGCGGCTGCGGCGTGCCTAGTGGGGCGGGTTTGACGCTGGTGGTTGCGGAGCGGTCTGGCCGAGAGGTTGTGATTGGGGCGTGCTGGGCGGCGGGGTCGCAGGGGATCACGCGCGGGATGGCGCTGAGCGCGGCGCGTGGGGTTGTGCGTGGGCCTTGCGAGATTCTGCGTCATGATGCGCACGCGGTGGGGCGGTTTCTGAGGGCGTGCGGTCTGTGGGCGATGCGTTTCTCGCCGATCGTGGGGTTGGTTTGTGATGACGGGCTGTCGCTGGATATCCGGGGGTGCGCGCACCTGTTCGGTGGCGAGGCGGCGATGGTTCGGCGGGTGCGCGGCGGGCTGGCCGGGCTTGGGCTGACGGCGCGTGTGGCGATCGCGCCCACGCACGCCGGGGCGCGGGCTCTGGCGCGGTACGGCGATGAGGATGGCGTGATCGTGGGGTCGAGAGAGCTTGCTGGGGCGCTGGCGCCTCTCCCGCTGGCGGCGCTGGGGCTGGAGCGGGATGTGGTGGAAGGCCTGGAGGAGGTCAACGTCCGGACCGTGGGTGAGCTTGCGGGGCTTTCGCCGGCGGAGGTGTCGGCGCGGTTCGGGTCCGAGCCGCTGAGGTCTCTGGATGCGATAACGGGCCGATCGCGGGAGTTCATCGATGCGCTGCGGGACGCGGACCCGCCCGGGGCGCGGGTTGTGTTTGACGGGCCGAGCGATTCTGTGGAGGCGATCGGGCTGGCGTGCCGGCGGGCGCTGGAGCGGATGAGCGTTGAGCTTGGTCGGCGTTCGGCCGGCACGGAGGAATTGGTGGTGACGCTGACGCGGTCGGATCTGGAGCCGCTGCATCTGCTGGTGAGGCTGAGCGCACCGAGCCGGGATGCGGCGCACCTGTGGCGTCTGCTGGAGCCGCGGCTGGAGCGGGCGCCGCTGGGTTTCGGGGTCGAGGGCGTCGCGGTGGAGTCGCGGCGGACGAGGCGGATGCGTGAGGCGCAGCAGTTTCTATGGAAGGAGGAGCGACGCGGCGAAAGCGACGTGAGCCCGATGCTGGATGCGCTGGTGAACCGGCTGGGGCACGAGGCGGTGTTGTGGGCGCAGCTGGTGGAGTCGCACGTGCCGGAGCGTGCGGCAAGGTTCCGGAGCGTGCTGGACAGGGGTTCTGAGGGGCGTGGGGCCGAGATGCGGGCCTGGGAGACGCGGGGAGGAGGGGGGGGCGAGCCTGAGCAGAGGCATCCGCCGGGCGATCGTCCGACGCGGCTGTTCGAGACGCCCCGGCTGGTGCGTGTCATCTCGCTGAGTCCTGACGGGCCAGTTAGTCGCCTGGAGTGGGAGGGAGCGGAGCTGGAGGTGCGGTGCTGCGCCGGGCCGGAGCGGATACGCGGGGCGTGGTGGGAGGGGGAGCGGCTGCTGCGGGATTACTTCCGGGTGCAGGACGGACTGGGTCGGTGGCTGTGGGTGTTTCGGGACGGGGTCTCGGGTCGTTGGTTCGTGCACGGGATGTGGTGCTGAGAGATGCCTGAACAGGCTCAAGCGAAAGCGGTGATCCATCCTTTCCGGCGCGAGCACGGCGGGTCGGCTCCGGCGCGGGCGCGGCCTGCGGTGAGATATGTCGAGCTGGCGGTGACGAGCAACTACTCCTTTCTGCGGGGCGCGAGCCATCCGGAGGAGATGGTCGAGGCGGCGTCGGCGCTGGGGCACGCCGGCGCGGCGATCGCGGACCGCAACACGCTGGCGGGGGTGGTTCGCGCGCACGTGATGGCGAAAGAGCTGGGTGTTCCGCTGGCGGTGGGCTCGCGGCTTGCGCTCGCGGATCCGGCGGGCCTGGAGCTGCTGGCGTACCCGATGACGCGCGGGGCGTATGCGCGGCTGTGCCGCCTGCTGACGCTGGGGAAGCGTCGGGCGTCCAAGGGTGAATGCCGGCTGACGCTGCACGATCTGCTGGAGCACGAGGAAGACACGCTGCTGATCGTGATGCCGCCGGCGGAGCTGACGGAGGAGTTCGCGGGGGTGGTGCGTGGTCTTCGGGGTCGGATCGGGGATGACCGGTTATCGCTGGGGGCGGTGCGCCGGTACGGCTCGGATGACGAGGCGCGGCTGCGGGAGCTGGGGCGTCTGGGCGCGTGCGCGGACGTGCCGGTGGTTGCGGTCAATGACGCGCACATGCATAGCCCGGAGCGGCAGGCGCTGCAGGACGCGCTGACGTGCGTGCGGCTCGGGTGCACGCTGCGGCAGGCGGGGTATCGGCTGCATGCCAACGCCGAGCGTTGCATGAAGTCCGGCGAGGAGATGGCGCGGTTGATGCGGCTGCTGCCCGGCGCGGTCGAGCGCACGTTGGAGATCCATTCGCGGGCGGTCTGTTTCGGCCTGGATCAGCTGAAGTACGAGTATCCGGACGAGCCTTGCCCGCCGGGGGTGCGGCCGGCGGCGTACCTGCGTTATCTGTGTGAGCAGGGGGCCGCGGAGCGGTATCCGCGGGGGACGCCGGCGAAGGTGCGCTCGTCGCTGGACCACGAGCTGGGGCTGATCGAGGAGCTCGGGTACGAGGCGTACTTCCTGACGTGCCACGACATCGTGCGGTTCGCGCGTTCGAGGGGGATCCTGTGCCAGGGGCGGGGCGGTGCGGCGAACTCCGCGGTCTGCTACTGCCTGGGGATCACGGAGGTCGATCCGTCGCGGTTCAGCCTGCTGTTCGAGCGGTTCGTCAGCCGGGAGCGGAAGGAGCCGCCGGACATCGACGTCGACTTCGAGCACGAGCGCCGCGAGGAGGTGATCCAGTACATCTATCGGCGTTACGGGCGGGACCGTGCGGCGCTGACGGCGGAGGTGATCACGTACCGGGGTCGGAGCGCGGTGCGGGACATCGGCCGGGCGCTGGGTCTTTCGCTTGACACGGTCGAGGTGATGGCCCGGGGGCTGGACCTTTGGAGCGAGGCGCCGTGCGAGCGGCGCGTGCGCGAGGCGGGGCTGAATCCCGAGGATCCGACCATCGGGATGGTGATGGAGCTTTGCCGACAGGTCCGGGGATTTCCGCGGCATCTGTCGCAGCACGTCGGCGGGTTCGTGATTACGCGCTCGGCGCTGAGCGAGCTGGTGCCGATCGAGAACGCGGCGATGCAGGACCGGACGGTGATCGAGTGGGACAAGGACGATATCGACGCGCTGGGGATGCTGAAGGTCGACGTGCTGGGGCTGGGGATGCTGACGTGCGTTCGGAAGTGCTTCGACCTTGTGAACGGGTGGCGCGGGTCGGGCGCCGGGGCTGGTGGTGGAGCGCGGCCCGAGTCGTTATCGATCAGCGCCGTGCCTCACGACGATCCTGCGGTGTACGCGATGATCCAGCGTGCGGACACCGTGGGGGTGTTTCAGATCGAGAGCCGCGCGCAGATGTCGATGCTGCCCAGGCTGAAGCCCCGGAACTTCTACGACCTTGTGATCGAGGTGGCGATCGTGCGTCCGGGGCCGATCCAGGGGAAGATGGTGCATCCGTATCTTCGCCGCCGGACGGGCGAGGAGAAGGTGAGCTATCCGAATCCCGAGATCGAGTCCGTGCTGGGGCGGACGCTTGGGGTTCCTCTTTTTCAGGAGCAGGCGATGCAGCTGGCGATCGTCGCGGGCGGCTTTACGCCCGATGAGGCGGACAAGCTGCGGCGTGCGATGGCGTCGTGGAAGCGCAAGGGCGACCTGATCTACCGGTTCGGCCAGAAGCTGGTGGCGGGGATGATCGAGCGCGGGTACCCGGCGGATTTCGCCGAGCGGTGCTTCGAGCAGATCAAGGGGTTCAGCGAGTACGGGTTCCCGGAGTCGCACGCGGCGAGCTTCGCGATCCTTGTGTATGTGTCGTGCTGGCTGAAATGCCACGAGCCTGCGGCGTTCGCGGCGGCGCTGATCAACAGCCAGCCGATGGGGTTCTACAGGCCGGCGCAGATCGTGCGGGATGCGCGGGAGCACGGCGTGCGTGTGCTGGGCGTGGACGTGAACCGGAGCGGCTGGGACTGTTCGCTCGAGCACGATGTCGAGTCGTCGGGGCCGACCGGGCCGCGCGGGGCGCCGCCGGCGCTGCGGCTGGGCATGCGGCTGGTGAAATCGCTCCCCGAGGAGGACGCGCGGAAGATCGAGCGTGCGGTGGCCCAGCGGGGCGAGCCGTTCAGAGAAGTGGGGGAGCTGTGGCGTGCGAGCGGCGCGAGCGTGCGGGCGATGCGCTGCCTGGCCCGGGCGGATGCGTTCGGGTCGATGGGAGTGGATCGGCAGGCGGCGTTGTGGGCGGTGCGGACGTTGCGTGATGAGTCTCTGCCGCTGTTCGATCGGGCGGGGAGCATCGACGGGACGGAAGGGAGCGGGTCATTGCCGCCGCTGGATGAGCCGGGCCGGACGCTGCACGACTACGCGTACACGGGGCTGTCGCTGCGGAGGCATCCGATCTCGTTCCTGCGGTCGCGGCTGGAAAGACGGGGCGTGACCGCCGCCGGCGATCTGCGCGATGAGGCGCGCTGGCCCCACGGACGGCGGGTGCGGGTCGCGGGGGTGGTGCTGGTGCGGCAGAGGCCGTCGACGGCGTCGGGGGTTGTGTTTCTGACTCTGGAGGATGAGACGGGGATCGCGAACCTGGTCATCTGGTCGGACACGTTCGAGCGACATCGGCGGGCGATCCGCTTGAGCGGTGCGCTGCTGGCAGAAGGCAGGGTGGAGAGGCAGGGCGACGTTGTGCATGTGCACGCGCGAAGGTTCAAGAATCTGGACCCGTGGCTGCCGGGGTTCGAGCCCGGTTCCCGCGACTTCCACTGATCGCGCGCCAAAGATCAGGCAAGCGGGCGGGGAACGGGAAGGGCGGCGAGGCATGTGCGGGCGGTTCACACGCATGTATTCCTGGAAGAGGCTGCACGAACTGCTGGACCTGCGTTATCCCGGCGCGGAGGAGATGGCGCCGAGCTGGAACGTTGCCCCCTCGCAGTCGTCACCGGTGTGCATCGTCGGGGACGGAGGTCGGGAGCTGGCGGTGATGCGCTGGGGCTTCACGCCGGCGTGGTCCCGGGCTTCGATGCCGGGGCCGATCAACGCCAGGAGCGAGACTGTGGCGACGAACGGGATGTTCCGCGCTGCGTATCGGGCGCGGCGGTGCCTTGTGCCTGTGTCGGGGTTCTACGAGTGGTCGACCAAGGGGCCGGTGAAACAGCCGTACTACGTCCGGCCGCGCGAGGGCGAGATCTTCGCGATGGGCGGTATCTGGGAGAGGTGGGGAGAGGGAGAGGCGGCGGTCACGTCGTTCGCCATCCTGACCACAGAGGCCAACGAGACGATGGCAACGCTGCACGACCGGATGCCCGTGATTGTGCGCGCTTCGGACTACGCGCGCTGGTTGGGGCCCGTGCAGCCGCCGGCGGATCTCCTGCGGCCGATCGCGTCGGATGAGATGTGCATGCACGCGGTGTCGACGCGGGTGAACAGTCCGCGGAACAACGACACGTCGCTCTGTGCACCGGTGGAGGTCGAGCGCGGGCTGTGGTGAGCGGTCGGGGGCTGGTTCGCTTGGCTTGCGAAGTGACGCGGCGGCGCTGATTCCCGCGCGGGATGTTCGCGGTTTCGCCGATCGTGGGGCGGAGATGGCGACGCGGTTTATCGACGTTCGGGTAGGGGATGTGTTCGCGTACATTCGGTGCGTGTTGCCTGATGATTCCGCGCACGCGACGCGTCCGCTGAAGCGTGCCTTGTTCACAGCGCCCCACGGAGATTGCGATGTCGAGCACCGATCGCACGCCCGCTCCCGCCGCTCCGCACCAGAGGCGGGGCGTTCTTGACTGGATCGAGTGGGCCGGCAACAAGCTGCCCGAGCCGGCGATCCTGTTCGCGATTCTCGCGGGGATCATCATCGTTGTTTCGGGCGTCGGCTCGGCGATGAAGTGGAGCGTTCAGCCCGTCCAGCCGCGCATGGTGATGGTCGAGAAGGTCGGGCCGGACGGCGCGCCGGTGCTCGACGAGGCGGGCAAGCCCCTGATGACTCCGAAGCTGGGCCCGGACGGCAGGCCCGAGAAGACGCTCGTCGAAACCGGGGCGCCGATCACGCCGCGCAGCCTGATGACCACCGAGGGCGTGTACTGGATGCTCTCGTCGATGCTGCGGAACTTCACGCATCTGCCGGCGCTGGGGCTGATCTTCGTGGCGATGCTCGGGATCGGGCTGGCGGAGAAGTTCGGCTTCTTCAGTGCGCTGATGCGGTTCCTGGCGTTCGTGTCGCCGCGGTGGCTGCTGACGCCGGTCATCGTGCTGATCGGGTCCAACTCGAGTGTGGCGAGCGACGCGGGGTACATCATCCTGCCCCCGCTGGCGGCGGCGCTGTACGCGGCGATGGGGCGACCGCCGATCGCGGGTCTTGCGGCGGCTTTCGCGGGCGTGGCGGGCGGGTTCGGCGGCGGCTTTTTCCCGACCGGCGGCGACGGCGCGCTGACGGGGTTTGCGCAGGACGCGGCCCGCGTCATCGACCCGGGCTATACGGTCAACATGCTGCACAACCTGTACTTCAAGAGCGGGTCGGCGATCATTGTGATGCTGGCCGGGTGGTTCGTGACCGACCGGATCATCGAGCCGCGTCTGGTGAAGGCGCGCGGGGCGTCCGCCGAACCGACGGACGCCGACGTGCTGTCGGAGATGTCGCTGACGGCGGTGGAGAAGAGGGCGCTGATGGCGGCGATGCTCACCAAGGCCGCGGTGCTGGGCGTCTTCGGGGCGCTGATCCTCATCCCGGGCGCGCCGCTCCACGGGTACGGGCAGCCGACGCTGGCGGACGGGCGCGTGCTGATGCACCACGCCGTGACCATCGCGGCGGCGGGCGAGACTCTGAACGTTCCGGCGAGCGATGTTCTGGCGCGCGAGCCTCTGATGATCGCCGAGGCGCCGCAGACCGGGCGGTTGGTCGAGTCGCCCGGTTCACGCTGGTCGCACGTGATCGTTCCGGTCATCTTCTTCGTGTTCCTGTTTCCGGGGATGGTCTACGGGCTGGTGACCGGCGCGCTGCGGACCCAGAAGGACTTCATCGAGGGCATCTACCACGGCATCCGGAGCATCGTGCCGGTGCTGGCGATCGCCTTCTTCATGTCGCAGTTCGTGGCCTACTTCGCGTACACGAAGCTGGACCGGATGCTGGCGTACTCGGGCGGCGCGATGCTGGTCGAAGCGGACATGCCGGTCATGGTTCTGCTGGCGCTGTTCGTGCTCATCGTGATCTTCGGCGACTTCGCTCTCAGCGGGATGCTGAGCAAGTTCGGGGTCCTGGCGCCGATCTTCATTCCCATGTTCATGATGGTGGGGATGAGTCCCGAGCTGACGACCGCCGCGTACCGCATCGGCGACTCGGTGGTGAACATCATCACGCCGCTGAACTCGTACCTGCTGATCATTCTGGCCGTGCTGCAGAAGTACAAGAAGGATGCGGGGCTGGGCAGCCTGATTTCGCTGATGCTTCCCTACTCGGTGATCTTCTTCTTCGTGTGGACGGGCTTTCTGCTGGTGTGGTACGCGATGGGCTGGCCGCTGGGTGTCGACGCGCCGCTGGAGTACACGCCGCCGCAGCGATGAGGTGCGGCTGGGGGAAGGCATCGCGTTCCCGGTTGATGGGCGATAGTGTATGCGGATCGGGATCCGGTTCCGGGCGGCGCGCGGCGCGACGACTGTGTCATAACG
>JANRJV010000070.1:0-23945 GCA_033763795.1 Planctomycetota bacterium | reverse complement strand
CACGCACAGGTCGGCGCCGACGTCGAAAAGGTCCTGCTGCACGCGGAGCAGTTCCTGCTCGATCGCGGCCAGGAGCGGCGGGCCATCCTGCTGGGGCCCGAGGCCGGCGAGCACGACGCCGATGGCGGCGTTGGCCTCGTCGACATCGCCGTACGCGGCGACGCGGGGCGATGTCTTGGAGACCATCTTCCCGTCGCCGAGCATGGTCATGCCGCCATCGCCGACCTTCGTGTAGATCTTCGAGAGTCGGACCATCGGGCGGCATGGTAGCGAGGCGGGGTGCGCGGGCGCGTGCGGCCGCGGGGTGCGGCGCGGGCGCAAAGAAAAAGGTCCGCGGCGGCGCGCGGACCCTTGAGAGATCGAGAGAGGTTGACCCGGGCGCGTGCCCGGAAGGCCGGGGCTCAGCCGCCCGAGGCGACGACTTCCTTGACCATGTTGGGGGGCAGCGGGCGATATTCGAGCGGCTCCATGACGGAGCTGGCGCGGCCCTGGCTCATGGAGCGCAGGGTGGTGGTGTAGCCGAAGAGCTCCGAGAGCGGGACCTCGGCGGTGATGAGGCGGGTGTTGCCGCGCTCTTCGGTGTTGACGATCATGCCGCGGCGTGAGGAGACGTCGCCCGTGATGGAGCCGAAGTAGTCCTCGGGGGTGGTGATGACGACCTTCATGATGGGCTCGAGGAGCGTGAGGCCCGCCTTCTGAGCGGCGTCGATGAGGGCGAGTCGGCCGGCCTGCTCGAAGGCGACCTGCGAGGAGTCGACGGGGTGGAACGAGCCGTCGACGAGGGTTGCCTTGATGTTGATGAGGGGGTAGCCGGCCATGACGCCGCTGACGGCGGTCTGGCGGATGCCGTGCTCGACGGAGGGGACGAACTCCTTGGGGATGGCGCCGCCGACGATCTTGTTCT
The DNA here is from genome assembly GCA_033763795.1 of Planctomycetota bacterium. Classification (GTDB taxonomy): domain Bacteria; phylum Planctomycetota; class Phycisphaerae; order Phycisphaerales; family UBA1924; genus JAEUIV01. Next base: position 23,041 of record JANRJV010000070.1, on the reverse strand, counting down.
CGAAGGCGATGTTGTTCTCGAAGTTGAGCCCGGCCTCCTCGGCCTGCTCCTTGGTGAAGGGCTCGAGGTCGATGATGCAGTCGCCGAACTGGCCGCGGCCGCCGGTCTGCTTGACGAACTTGCCGCGGATGTACTCGGCCTTGCGGGTGATGGCCTCGCGGTAGCTGACTCGGGGCTTGCCGACCTCGACGTTGATCTTCATGTCGCGGACGAGCTTGTTCTTGATGATCTCGAGGTGGAGCTCGCCCATGCCGCTGATGATGGTCTGGCCGGTCTCCTCGTCGTAGTTGGCGCGGAAGGAGGGGTCCTCGCGCTTGATGGTGGTGAGGGCGTCGCCCAGCTTGCGCTTGTCGTCGGCGGTCTTGGCCTCGATGGACATGCTGATGACGGGCTCGGGGAAGACCATGCGCTCGAGCTGGATGGGGTTCTCGGGGTCGCAGAGTGTGTCGCCCGTGATGGAGTCCTTGAGCCCGACGCAGGCGATGATGGAGCCGGTCGAGGCCTCCTCGAGGGGGATGCGGTTGTTGGCGTGCATCTCGAACATGCGCGAGACGATCTCGCGCTTGCCATTGTTGGCGTTGAGGACGCGTGTGCCCTTGGTGAGCTTGCCCGAGTAGACGCGGCAGTAGGTGAGGTCGCCGTGGGTGTCGGAGACGACCTTGAAGACGAGTCCCGAGAAGGGGGCCTTCTCCGAGTGCGGGCGGCTCATCTTCTCGTCGGGGTCCTTGGGGTTGACGCCCTGAACGTCCTCGCGCTCGGGGGGCGAGGGGAGGTAGTCGATGACGGCGTCGAGCAGGAGCTGCACGCCGATGTTGCGGAGGGCGGCGCCGCAGAAGACCGCGACGCACTGGCGGGTGCAGACGCCCTTGCGGATGGCGTTGCGGATCTCGTCCTCCGTGGGCTTCTGGTCGCTGAGGACCTTCTCGAGCAGGGCGTCGTCGAAGTGTGTGGCGGCCTCGACGAGCTCCTGGTTGAGCAGCTCGGCGGTGTCGCGCATGTCATCGGGGATGTCGGCCTCGGTCATGACAGCGCCGAGCTCGCTGGCGTCGAAGTAGATGGCGCGCATGCGGAGCAGGTCGATGATCCCCTTGAGGTCGTGGCCCTTGCCGATGGGGACCTGCATGGCGATGGCGTTGGCGCCCAGGCGCTCCTTGATCGAGTTGAAGGAGAAGTCCCAGTCGGCGCCGATCTTGTCCATCTTGTTGATGAAGCAGATGCGGGGAACGCGGTAGCGCTCCGCCTGGCGCCAGACGGTCTCCGACTGGGCCTCGACGCCTTCCTTGCCGTCGAAGACGGCGACAGCGCCGTCGAGGACGCGCATCGAGCGTTCGACCTCGATGGTGAAGTCGACGTGGCCCGGTGTGTCGATCAGGTTGATCTGGTAGTCCTCGCCGAAGCGGGTCCAGGGGCAGGTGGTGGCGGCGGACTGGATGGTGATGCCGCGCTCCTGCTCTTCCTGGAGGAAGTCCATGGTGGCGGTGCCCTCGTGGACCTCGCCCAGCTTGTAGTTCTTTCCGGTGTAGAACAGGATGCGCTCGGAGACGGTGGTTTTGCCGGCGTCGATGTGAGCGCAGATACCGATGTTGCGGATCTTCCTAAGTTCCATGGTTCTTTCTTCCGGTCGCGGTGCGAGGGGTGCGGGGTGAGTGTGTTCGTGTGTGCGTGTCCCGCGTCGGGTGCCGGCGTCATTGACGGACGCCGGGGCGGGGTGGCCGGGGAGGCCGGGTGGGACTGGCTGTCGGACCGATCGACCCGGGGCGAGCGCCGCGGGGCGAGGGACGGGACTTGGTTCGAGCGTGACTCGATTCGGATGGAGTGCGGTTCGGTGCTGACGGGCCGTCAGACCCGGGCCGGCGCGATGTGCGGCCCGTGGCGAGAAGGACAGTTGTCGTCGTCGTCCGAATCCATGGTGGTCGAGCTCCGCGGAAGGCCGCGCGCGGGCGGCGGGCCTCGTCGCAGGACCAGAAATGCTAACGGACCCCCGCCGCGAGTCAAGGGGCGGGGGGCGGCGAGGCGCCGGGGGGCGGGGCGCTCGGGGCGTTCGCCGGGGCGGCCAGGCGCTCCATTTGAGTGCGGTCGGCGGGGCGGAGCTGCTTGAGGGGGTCGAGGCTGAGGGCGGCGTCGATGCGCAGGGCGCGTCCAGCGAAGCCGGCGGCCGCGGCGGCGTCTCCCCGGCGGTCCGCGAGGCGGGCGGCGGCGAGGGGAGCCGCAAGCCCGTGCGGGTCGAGCTGGGCGACCTGGGCCCAGGCGTCGAGCGGGTCGGCGCCGGCGGGGAGCTCCGCGGCGGGGACGCCGGCGGCGAGCGCGGCCTGTGCGGCGGCGGCGAGGCGGGCCCAGCGCGTGGCCGAGCGTTCCTCGGCGCGGACATTCTCAAGGAGGAGGGCCAGGGCGTCGGCGGCGAGCTGATGCGCGGCGGCGGGCTCGACGGGATGCAGTCGAAGGGCCGCGGCGAGGAGGACTCGGGCTTCGAGTTCGCGGGCGGAGACGGGCGACCAGAGCCGGGCCCGGGCGAGGCGGAGGTGGTCGCGGGCGGAGTCGGCGGCGGCGCGCGTGTCGGCGGCGGTCGGGGCCTGGGCCATGGCGCTGGCGGCGATGGCGGCGCTCTGGAGCGAACTCTCGGCGCGGCGGAGGGTCAGGCCGAGGTACGTGATGAAGAGCGCGGCGGCGGCGGCGATGGTCAGCGCGGCGCGGCGGGGCGTGCTGCCCGCGCGGCGGGGAGTTGCGGGAGTGTGCGGCGGGGGCGCGGCGGCGAGCGCGACGATCGCCATGACCCAGGCGGCGCTGCCCGGGAAGACGGGCGTGACTTCGATCATGCAGTGGGCGGCGAGCACGCAGGCGGCGGCGAAGAGCGCCGGCGAGACGGCGCGCGGGTGCGCGGCCGGGAGGGAGATGAACGCGCGGGCGAGGAGGTACCAGGTGAGAGCGCCCAGCGCGGCGGCGATGAGATTCTCTGGGGCGTAGGCGGCGCGCTCGGTCCACGCCGAGACCAGCGTCGAGGAGGCGATGACGATGAGGGGCCAGAGCCGGTCGGCTCTGCCTGCGTGCGGCGCGGGCGGGTCGGTGTCGTCGGCGGCGGCCGCGGCAGGTGCACCGGCGCGGCAGAGCCAGATGATCCAGAGCGCGAGCCATGCGGCGCCGGCGAGGCCCAGGGTCGCGAGCCAGTCGGCGGGGAGGCAATGGGGCGACTCGATCTCTTCGGGGCTTGTGGGCTCCTTGGCGAGGAGGTAGGCGTCTTTGAAGCCGGCGGGGCCGACGCCCCAGGGGAGGAAGCGCAGGATGATGCGGACGGCGGCGATGAGGTATTGCCAGCGGAAATAGAGGCTGAGCTCGCTGAGCGCGGGGCCTATGACGCCGCGGAAGAGCACGGCGGCGAGGGCGGCGGCGGCCAGCGCGAGGGGCGCCCAGCGGAGAAGGCGGGCCGGACGCTGGCGGGCCGCGAGGATGGCGATGAACGCTCCGGCGAGTGCGGCGGCGATGGCGCCCTTCGACCCCGACATGACGAGCGCGCCGGCGGCGAGGATCGCGCCGAGGGCGAGCGCGATGAACGGGCCCCGGCCGGCGCTCGTCGTTCGGCGGATGCGTGAGGCGACGAGTGCCGAGGGGAACAGCGCGGCGGCGGAGGCGCCGACGACCGAGCCGAAGACGTTGGCGAGGCCGAACCAGCCGGTGGCTTCGGGCTGGACGAGGCGGCGCTCGAAGATGAGCGCGCTGACGGAGCCGGGCTCGAATCCCTGGGCGCGGAGCATGGCCTCGCGGCTCTGGCGGAACATGTCGACGAGGCGCGGGTGCTCGACGAAGACCTGCAGCGCTCCCTTGGCGGCGAGCAGCGCGGCGGCGCCGAGCAGGACGCCCGCGATCATGCGGCGGAGCGCGGCGTCGCGCGCAGCGAGCGCGATGGCCCACCCCCCCACCACCGCGGCGGACCACGCGGAGCCCAGCGTCAATGAGTCAAAGTCGGCGGGAAAGCTGCGCGGCGGTGGCGGGTCGCCGACGGTGATGGGATGGAACAACAGGCCGTGCAGCGCGCAGCCGGCGGCGCCGGCGAGGGCGAGGAGGCCCGTGCGCCAGGGGAAGGCGCGGCCGCGCGGCGCGGCGAGCACTATGAGCAGGGCGCCGAGCCAGACGAGCGCGTCGAGGAGAAGGCCCGTGGCTGGTGTGCGCGTGGTCTCGGGGGTGAGGGAGGTGAGCGGGTCGATGTCCCACCAGGGGACTCGGCTGGCGGCCGTGAACAGGCGGGAGAGAGCGGCGAAGGCGATGAGCCCGGCCCCGACGCGGCTGAGCGTGGTGCGCGGCGGCGGGTCGGGCGGGCCCGCGTTCACGGGGCGCGCTCCGGCGCGGCATCGAAGGGCCAGCCCTTGCCGTGCTCATAGAGCGCGATGACGAGCAGGACCAGCGCGACCTGCGCTGCGATCAGCAGCGCCTGCCACCCCGAGGCGAAGGCGAGCATGAGCCCCGAGACGCCGGTGATGGCGGTGCAGCCAGAGAGCACGGCCAGGGCGCGGGGGACGGAGAGCCCGGCGGCGAGCAGCCTGTGCGAGAAGTGCTGACGATCGCCCACCATCGGGCTGCGGCCCTGGGCGAGCCGGATGAGAATGACGCTGGTCATGTCGTAGAGGGGGATGGCGAGGAAGCACAGCGGCATGAAGAAGGCGTAGACGCCGGGCGTGTCGAGCGAGGGCGGCGCGAGAGAGGCTGCGGGCGCGGCGGGCGGGGCGATGTAAGTGGTGCGGACGGTGAGGAAGGCGAGGAGGAATCCGACGATGAGCGACCCGCCGTCGCCCAGGAAGATGCCGGCGCCGCCTGGGCGGGGCGCGTTGAAGACGAGGAAGCCCAGCAGGGCGCCGACGAGGATCGCGAGGAACATCGCGACGAACCATTGCCCGCTCAAGATGGCGGCGGCGAGGCAGAAGGCCCCGGCGACGGCGCCGACGCCGGCGCACAGGCCGTCCATGTTGTCCATGAAGTTCATAGCGTTGGTGACGGCGACGAGCCAGAGGATCGTGAGTGCGGCGGAGAGTGCGCGGCCGGCGGGGAGGGCGTCGAGGAGCGTGAGCAGCCGGGCGTCGAAGAGGAGGACCGGTGCGGCGGCGGCGGCGATCATCACGGCGAACTTGAGCAGCGGGCCCAGCGGCCGGCGATCGTCGACGAGTCCCAGGATGTGCAGCGTGAGAAGCGTGATGAGGATGCAGAGGGCCAGCTGGGTCTGGTCGCGGATGCCCGGGAGGTGCTGGGCGAGCTCGGGGTCGAAGGCGGTGATGGACTCGGCGGCGAAGTGAGCCGCGAGGAGCCCGGCGGCGATCGGGAGGGCGATGGTCCAGAAGACGGCGACGCCGCCGATGTTGGGGACGGTGCGGCGGAGCTTGTGCTGGCCGATGACGCCCGCGGAATCGAGGAGCAGCAGTCGGCGGCCCAGGCTGCGGACCACGAGGGTCAGCAGGGTCGAGAGCATGAACGCGCCGCTGAGCAGCGCGAGGACCAGCATGAGCATGAGGGGAGAATACCGGCGGGGGCGGGCGCGTCAGCCGACGACGCCCAGGCGGCGGAGCGTGTGCAGGACGAGCTGGTCGACGGGCTCGTCGGTGCGGACGAGCAGGTGGGTCATGCGGCGTGCGATGCAGAAGGCGTGGAGCTGGGCGCAGTAGCGTTCGAGGCGCTGCTTGTAGAGCTTCAGGAGCTGGGCGGTGACGGTGACCTCGGCGGCGTGGCCGGTCTCGACGTCGACGAGGCGCATGTCGCCCGTGATTCCCTGCTGGACGTCGCGTTCGGGCTCGATCTCGGAGGGGGAGAGGATCTGGAGGCAGATGGTGTCGTATCCGCCGGCGGCCGCGAGGGCGCGCAGGCCGCGCTGGTAGCCGGGCTGATCGAAGGGGTCGGCGGCGGGTTCTTCGGGGTGGGTGAGGAAGTCGGAGAGAAGGATCATGACGCCCTTGCCGGTGCGGCCGCGGGCGATGGCGGTGAGGGCGTCGGAGAAGGCGCGTGCGAGTGCGGGGTCGCCTCGGCGTGAGACGTCGGCCGGGGCGCGGGCGGCGTCGGGCCAGAGTCCTTCGAGAAGGAAGCGGCCCAGGCGGGGGATATGGTGCGAGCCGCGGAGCTCGGGGAGGCGGAGGAGCGCGGAGCCGGGGGCGCGGTCGGGAGCGCCGGGCTCGTCGGGCGCCGGGGCGCGTTCGGCGGTGGAGGCGGCGGCGGCGCCGCCGAAGATCGTCATGCCGACACGGTTGTTGCCGGCGAGGCCCACGGCGCCGAGGGCCATGGCGATGCGGGCGGCGTGGAGGAGCTTTGGGGGAGCGCCGGCGTGCATGGAGGGCGAGGCGTCGACGGCGATGTGGACAGATAGGTCCTCTTCCTCGAGGAAGAGCTTGATGAAGAGCCGGTCGAAGCGGGCGTAGACGTTCCAGTCGATGAAGCGGAGGTCATCTCCGGGGACGTAGTCGCGGTAGTCGTCGAACTCGACGGACTGGCCTCGGCGTTTGCTGCGGCGTTCGCCCTGGAGCTTGCCGGCGAAGATGCGTCGGGTTCGGTAGTCGAGGCGGGTCAGGCGTGCGGCGAGTCCCGGATCGAGGAGATCGTCGAGCTTGCTGGGTCGTTGCGGGCCGGCGCCGATGAGCATGGCGGATGAGTGTAGGAGGTGCGGCGCGCTCCGCCGGGGGCGCGGGGGCAACTGGGGCGGCGCGCGGCGGGTAGGCTTGTGCGGGCGGCGCGGCGGGGCCGCGGGCCCGGGAGACTCTGAACATGACGAAGCGGCTGCTGCATGCGGGGTTGCCTCTGTGGGCGCTGGTGATGTCGTTCGTGGCGCTTGTCGGGTCGGCGGGGCCTGCGCTGGGTCAGGGCGGGGCGCCCACGAACTGCGAGGAGGAGCTGCGGCGGACGCGCGACAAGCTGCAGCTTGCCGAGCGGCGGGCGCAGGAGCTGGAGCAGCAGCTTCAGGCGCTGCAGGAGCGGTTCGCCGAGCGGAGCAAGGACGGGCAGCCCGAGCGGCGGAAGGTGGAGCGGAAGGCCGAGCCCATGGACTCGCCCGATGCGCTGTTCGCGGCGGTGTCGGCGGACTACACGGCGAAGCTGGCGAACCTGCCGAGGGCGACCAAGCCCGAGATCACGAAGTATCAGGCGGCGGTGCGGCAGTGGGCGACGGAGACGGCGCGGCAGTTCCGCGGGCCGGTCGAGTGGAACATCTCCGTCGAGAAGATGGACGGCTCGAACGCGACGCGGGGGATCGAGCTGACGTTCAGCGTGGTGGACGACACGGGCAAGCCGATCGGGGCGGCGGTGACGCAGATGGTGCCCGCGCGGTTCATGCGTGTGCTCGCGGATCCGGCGGGGAAGACGTTCCGCATGACGGGGACGGCGGGGGCGAACCCGCTGATGAACCCCAATCGCGCGGAGGAGGGGACGATGCCTGGCCTGCGGTTCATCGGTCCCTACGCGGAGTACGAGTGGAACCTGACGGTGCAGAATATCGTCGAGGTGAAGTGAGGCGGAGGTTCAGCCGCGCTTGCGGTGGCCCAGGTTTGAGGGCTTGCCGTCGGCGTATTCCCAGACGGTGACGGCGACGCGGCGGCGTCCCCACTGGCGTGCGATCTCGTGGGTGGGGTAGAGGACGTCGAGTCGGCGTCCCTTGATGGCCCCGCCGCAGTCGAGGACGGGGACGGCGGCGCCGTCGGCGTAGCCCGGGACGGTGAGGATGGAGCCGTAGGGCAGGAGCTTGGGGTCGGCGGCGACGAGCTTCATCGCGTTGGTCCAGACGGAGTGGTTGGTGGCGGTGTAGCCGTCGGCGGTGCCCGGGCAGCTGCGCTCGTCGGGGCTGTAGGCGGTGACGGTCATCCAGATGGTCTTGACGGGGCGGATGGGCCGGCCGTCGAAGTAGCGGAGGTATCCCTCGGGGGGCGTCTGGACGGGGTAGTCGGCGGCGAAGGGTGCGAGGTCGTCGGCGGGGGGAAGGGTCGCCTGGTCGACTCCGGGGGCGCCGGGGGTGCCGGGGGGGGCGGGTTCGGGCGCGCCGAGGACAACGGGGAGGACCGGGGGCTGGGATGACCTGGTCGGATGAAGGGCGACGAGCGCGGGGGCGGCGGCCTGCTGCTTGGCCATGACGGCGGAGTGGGTGACCACGACGGCGGCGGCGAGGAAGGCGATGCATTCGACCGCGAAGCGGGCGAACATCATGCGCTTGAGTCGAGCCTGCACTCGGTTAGTCATGGTGGGTCGCGTCTCCGGATGTTTCGAAGCGGGCGGTTTTCAACCGCCCGTCACGGCCTGCGGTCCGTTCCGCAACCCTCGATCAGCCGCCGCCGTTGTGGGCAACATGTTAGCACCCATGTAGGCGGTGGGCCGATGGAGGGCTGGCGGGCGTGTCCCGACGGTGATCTCCTGTACTGCGATGTGAGGTCGCAAGCATCGGACCAATGGGACGTCCGATGAGTTTGAACCTGTCAGATGACCCCGATATTCACCAAACGAGCTGATAATCCCCTTCGATAGGTGCTCGGATCAGCCATGGGGTCGGGGTGGTGGGGTTTGTACGTAGGTATTCCGCATGGCGAAGTGGATGTCGTCGGCGGTCACCATGCCGGGGTGCGGCGACAGCGCGGCGGCACAGGCGACGGCAACGGCGCGGTGGAAGGCGGCGTGGATATCGGAGCCGCGGGTGTGCTCGTGGAGGAAACCGGCGAGGAGGGCGTCGCCGCAGCCGACGGTGCGGAGGATGGGACGGGGTGCGAGGTCGGAGTGGGCGGCGAGCTCGAGCTCGGGAGAGATGAGGAGCGCGCCGGCGGGGCCGCGGGTGGCGATGATCGTGTCGGCGGGGCCGCCTTGCCGGACGGAGAGGCCGCGGGCGGCGGCGCGGAAGGCGGCGTCGTCGCTCAGCGGAGCGCCGGCGAGTTCGGCGAGCTCGTCCTGGTTGAGTTTGAGGAGAAAGAGGGGTGTGCGGCGGAGGGCGAGTAGGGCGGGGCCGCTGGTGTCGATGATGACGCGGCAGCGGGCGGCGCGGCAGAGGTCGACGACGTCGAGGAGGAGCGCGGGATTGAAGCCGGGGGGCAGTGAACCGGAGAAGGCGACGAGAGCGCCCGGCGCGGCGACTTCGGCGAGCGCTGCGCGGAGGATGGAGAGTGCCTGGGGCGTGACGGCGGGGCCCTGGGTGCGCTCGTGATGCTCGGCGCGGCGCGCGGGGTCGATGGTGGTGATGTTGCGTCGTGTGGGGCCCGGGAGGGGGATGAGGCAGGGGGTGATGCGGCCCGGGCCCAGCGATGCGAGATGAGAAGCGAAGGCGGGGATGTCGGGGGCGCCGACGAGGGCGAGTGCGGTGCAGTCGGAGCCGAGGAGCGAGAGGATGCGGGCGACGTTGACGCCCTTGCCGGCGGGGAGCTCGGCGGGAAGGTCGGGCGCGTCGGCGGGGTGGCGCGCGGCGCGGACGATGACGTCCATCGCGGCGTGGAGCGTGACGGTGATGAGTGGCGCGGGCACCGGGGGAGTGCGCGGGTCAGCCTTTGGGGCCGGCGGCGCGGACTGCCTGGTCCATGTCGAGCTTGGCGTCGTTCTCGCGGAAGCGGCGGGCGAGGTCGCGGGCCTTTGCGTCGTAGGCGTTCTTGTCGGCCCAGGTGTTGCGGGGGTTCAGGAGGTCCGGTGGGACGTCGCCGCCGGGGATGCGGTCGGGGATGGGGAGGCCGAAGACGGGGTCGGGCGTGAAGCTCGCCTCGGCGAGTGAGCCGTTGAGGATGGCGGTGATCATGGCGCGGGTGTAGGGGAGCTTGAAGCGATGGCCCACGGGGTAGGCGCCGCCTGACCAGCCTGTGTTGACGAGCCAGACCTGAGCACCATGGGCTTTGAGGCGTTGGGCGAGCATCTGGCCGTAGACCCTGGGGGGCCTTGGGAGGAAGGGCCCGCCGAAGCAGGGCGAGAAGTTGGGGGTGGGCTCTTTGACTCCGGCTTCGGTGCCGGCGAGCTTGGAGGTGTAGCCGTTGATGAAGTAGTAGATGGCCTGCTCGGGGGTGAGTCTGGAGACGGGCGGGAGGACGCCGAAGGCGTCAGCGGTGAGGAAGATGACGTTCTTTGGATGCAGGCCGACGCTGGGGATGCGGGCGCCGGGGATGAACTCGACGGGGTATGTGACGCGGGTGTTTTCGGTGATGGCGGCGCTGTCGTAGTTGATGGTCCGGGTTGCGGGGTCGATGTCGACGTTTTCGAGTACGGAGCCGAAGCGGATGGCGTCCCAGATCTGCGGCTCTCCCTCGCGGGTGAGCTTGATGCACTTGGCGTAGCAGCCTCCCTCGAAGTTGAAGACTCCGGAGGGCGACCAGCCGTGCTCGTCGTCGCCTATGAGCGCGCGGGCGGGGTCGGCGGAGAGGGTGGTCTTTCCGGTTCCGGAGAGGCCGAAGAAGAGAGCGACGTTGGAGTCGTCGCGTGCGTCGACGTTTGCGGAGCAGTGCATGGGGAAGACGCCGGCGTCGGGCATGTCGTAGTTCATGGCGTAGAAGAGCGACTTCTTCATTTCGCCGGCGTACTCGGTGCCGAAGATGAGGACGCGCCTGCGGGTGAGCGACTGGGCGATGCAGACGTCGGAGGTGTCCCTGATTCCGGCGCGGCGTCGCTCGTCGGGGGTGAGTCGGCGGCGGCCGCAGTTGATGATGGTCCACTGGGGCCTGAAGTCGGCGAGCTGGCGGGTCGTGGGCTCGATGAAGAGCGTCTTGACGAAGAGGGCGTGCCAGGCCTGCTCGGTGAAGGTGCGGGCGGCGAGGCGGTAGCTGGGGTCGGCGCCGACAAAGCCGTCGAAGACCCAGACTTTTTCGCGTCGGGCCATGTGTTCGTCGGCGAGGGACTGGAGGTAGTCGAAGCCGGCGGGCGAGATGGGCTGGTTGACGGTTCCCCACCAGATGTTGTCGTGGATGTCGGGTGTGTCTTCGAGGTACTTGTCATTGGGGCTGCGGCCGGTGCGGTCGCCGGTGCGGACGGTGAGGGTGCCGTTCTCGGCGAGGATGCCTTCGTTCTGGGCGAGGGCCATCTCGATGAGGATTGAGGCGGGGAGGTTGCGGAGCACCTTGGCGGAATTGACGTCAAGGGCGGGGGCGGAAGCGATGGCGGTCATGGCGGGGCTCCCTCATGATCGAAGGCCATCCGTGGCCCTCGCCGCAGGGGTGCGGGGTATGTGTGCGAGTATACCTTTGGGGGTGGCGGGCGCATGATGTTGGTTCGGCGGGCGGTGCGGTCGTTGACGGTGCGGCGCGTGCCGTCGTACGCTCTGGTAATTGACGGGGACGGGTTGTCCCCGGGACGGTGGCTATAGCTCAGTTGGCAGAGCACCGGGTTGTGGTCCCGGTTGTCGCGGGTTCGAGTCCCGTTAGCCACCCTTTCTGGACGTTTGCGGCGTTGCGGCGCGCCGGCGGGAGGGGTTGCGCGGGGTGGAAGGTTGGCGCGGGGGGCGGCCGCGTGCAAAGGCGCGGGCTCGGGGGGGCCGATGTCCCTGCGGGCTGAGGGGTGCGCACGCGGGGCGTGGCGCGGGGCTCCTAGGCTTGGCATGCGTTGTCGCGGCCCGTTGTGGGACGCGGCGGACGAGGCTCGCGAAGGCACCCGATGCACATCAACGACATTTTCAAGCAGCGGCAGACGACGTTCAGCTTCGAGTTCTTCCCGCCGAAGACCGACCAGGCGGCGGCGGAGCTTTTCGAGGCGATCAAGGAGCTCGAGCCGCTGCATCCGGCGTGGGTGAGCGTGACGTACGGGGCGGGCGGGGGTACGCGTGCGCGGACGCACGAACTGGTGGTGAAGATCAAGCAGACGACGCGTCAGGACCCGATGCCGCATCTGACGTGCATCTATCACACCGAGGCGGAGATCTACGACATCCTGGAGCTGTACACGAAGGCGGGGGTGTCGAACATCCTGGCGCTGGGGGGCGACCCGCCGCGGGACATGCAGAACTACGACCGTTCGCGGGACGCGTTCCGGTATGCGTCGCAGCTCGTGGCGTACATCCGCGAGTTCAAGGATCGGCACGCGGGGCGGGAGCACTCCGACGCGCGGGGGTTCGGGATCGGGGTGGCGGCGTTTCCCGAGGGTCATCCGAGCACGCCCAACCGTCTGCTGGAGATGGACTACCTGAAGGCGAAGGTCGATTCGGGCGCGGACTTCATCGTGACGCAGCTGTTCTTCGACAACAGGGACTTCTACGACTTCCGCGAGCGGTGCGAGCTGGCGGGGATCCGGGTGCCGATCATCGCGGGGATCATGCCGATCACGTCGCTGGGGGGCATGAAGACGATCGCGCAGCTGGCGCTTGGGGCGCGGATCCCTGCGCCGCTGATGAAGGCGGTCGACCGTTGCAAGGGGAACGCGGAGTCGATCCGTCGGGTGGGGGTGCACTGGGCGACGGAGCAGTGCCGGGACCTATTGGACCGTGGTGTGCGCGGGCTGCACTTCTACACGCTGAACAAGTCGACGGCGACGCGCGAGATCTATTCGACGCTGGGGGTGCAGGACTCGCTGGCGCTGGCGTGAGGGGCGGTGGCGTTAGGGGCGCCGGGGCCGGGCGGGCTTATCGGCACAAGGGAAATCTCCGATTCGGCGCGGGCGGGCCGGGGGTGCTTCGGGTTGGGGAGGCGGAGAAAAGACGGGCGCGGCTCGGGACGATGGTGCGTGGAGCACATCCGCTCGGAGGGGTCGCGCGCCCGATGGATACCGGACCAGTCAACGACACGATCCGTCTGAGCCAGCACGAACTGGACGCGATTCTCGCGGAGATGAACCGCTCGTCGGGCGGCAAGGGGGCGTCCAAGCGGGCGTCGCGGCGGTGGACGCTGCAGAGCCAGAAGGGCGTGCTGACGCTGGTTGACGGGAACGGGAACAAGGTTCACCACCAGGTGACTCCCCGGAACATCTCCAAGACGGGGCTTTCGGTGCTGTTCGGCGGTTTCCTGCACCCGGGGGCGAAGTGCCTTGTGGCGCTGCGTGCGGTGAACGGGAGCGCGCGGGTGCTGAGCGGCTCGGTGGTGCAGTGCCGGCACGTGCGGGGGAGGCTGCACGAGCTGGGGATCGCGCTGTCGGAGCCGGCGAATCCGCGGGATTTCTTCATCAAGGCGGGGGATGAGTACCTGTTCAACTGCGAGCGGGTGGACATCTCGCTGCTGAAGGGGACGATCCTGCTGATCGACGACAGCGTGCCGGTGCAGCGGCTGATGGCGCACTATCTGAAGGGGTCGGCTCTGGAGCTGCAGACGGAGGAGTGCGGTGCGGACGGGCTGGAGGCGTTCGGTCGCGAGCCCGACATGGTGCTGGTGGACTACAACCTGCCGGACATGACGGGGCTTGATTTCGTGACGAAGGTGCGGGCGATGGGGCACCGTCAGCCGGTGATCCTGATCACGGCGGAGAATGACAAGGAGCTGCGGATGGCGGCGATCGCGGCCGGGGCGAACGAGCTCTTGTTCAAGCCGATCACTCCCGAGCTGCTGCACCGGGCGGTGGCGGAGTTCCTGAGCCCCGAGGCGCGGGAGCGTGCGGCAGGGGACGCGGAGCTTCGTCTGCCGGCGAACGAGGCGGGGGCGTACGCGGCGCAGCTGGGGAAGCTGGCGGGGGCGATGACGGCGGCGCTGGAGAACGCGCAGGGGGACAAGGTCCGGGCGGGTCTGCGGGAGATCCAGGGGACGGCGGGGTCGTACGGGCACGGCGCGCTGGCGGAGAAGGCGCGTGAGCTGACGCGGATGCTGGACGGGGGCGCGGCCCTGGAGCGGATCGCTCCGGAGCTGCGGGCGCTGATTCGTGCGTGCGAGAAGATTCAGTCTTCGGCCGCGGCGGCGTGACGGAGCCTGCGGGCGGCGACCATGAGCAGGGTGAGGTCGGATGGCGAGACGCCCTCGATGCGCGAGGCCTGGCCGTAGGTCTCGGGGCGGAAGCGGGCGAGGTTGATGCGGGCTTCGGTGCGGAGTCCGGGTACGTGGTTGTAGTCGAGGGCGGGTGGGAGGCGGCGGTGCTCCATCTCGGCGTGTCGCCTGGCTTCGGCGCGCTGGCGTGTGATGTAGCCCTCGTACTGTCGTTCGGCGAGGACGGTGCGGAGGACGGGGAGCGGGAAGGGCCGATCGGGGGCGGGGGCGGCGCGGGCGAGGTCGCGCCGGAGGTCGTCGATGGTGTAAGCGGGGCGGCGCACGCGGAGGGCGAGGGGCTCGTTGTCGGCGCGGGCGGAGTCGATGATGGCGTCGACGCTGTCGATGTCGGCGCGGCGGTTGTCGAAGGCGCGGGCGCGGTCGGGGGAGATGGTCCCCCACTGCTTGCCCAGGGGCGTGAGGCGGTCGGCGGCGTTGTCGGCGCGGAGCAGGAGTCGGTGCTCGGCGCGGCTGGTGAACATGCGGTAGGGCTCGACGGGGGTCTTGGTGACGAGGTCGTCCATCATGACGCCTATGTAGGCCTGCTCGCGGCCCAGGGTGACGGGGTCGAGCCCGCGGGCGAAGCGGACGGCGTTGACTCCGGCGAGGAGCCCCTGGGCGGCGGCCTCTTCGTAGCCGCTGGTGCCGTTGATCTGCCCGGCGAGGAAGAGGCCCGTGACGAGCTTTGTCATGGTGGTGGCGCTGATCTGGTGGGGCCTGACCATGTCGTACTCGACGGCGTATCCGGGTTGGAGGATGCGGGCGCGGGCGCAGCCGGGCATGGCGCGGACGATGGCGGTCTGGACGTCGAGTGGGAGGCTGGTGGAGATGCCGTTGCAGTAGATCCAGTCGGACTCGTGGCTCTCGGGCTCGAGGAAGACGTGGTGGGAGGTGCGGTCGGCGAAGCGGACGACCTTGTCCTCGATGCTGGGGCAGTAGCGCGGGCCGACGCTGTCGATCTGGCCGCTGTACATGGGCGCGCGGTGGAGGTTGGCGCGGATGTGGTCGTGGATGTGCGCGTTCGTGGAGGTGATGCGGCAGTCGACCTGCGGGAGGGAGGGGAAGCGGGCGGGGTCGGTGAGATCGCTGAAGGGCTCGGGGGGCTGGTCGCCGGTCTGTGGTTCGAGTGCGTCCCAGTCGATGGAGTCGCGCTGGAGGCGGGGTGGCGTGCCGGTCTTGAGCCGACCGAGCTCGAAGCCCAGGGTTCGGAGTGCGTGGGAGATGCCGACGGCGGCGCGTTCGCCGACGCGGCCGCCCTGGGTGGTGGCTTCTCCGGTGTGCATGAGGCCGCGCATGAAGGTGCCGGTGGTGAGGACGATGGCGCGGGCGTGGATGGTGCGTGTGTCGTGCGGGGTGCGGACGATGACGCCGGCGGCGCTCGGGGAGGCGGCGGAGCCCGGCTCGAGGAGGATCTCTTCGACGGCGCCGGCGATGATGGTGATCTCGGGTCGTTGGGCGAGTGCGTGCTGCACGAAGCGTGCGTAGGCGTGCTTATCGCACTGGGCGCGCGGTCCGCGGACGGCGGGGCCCTTTGAGGTGTTGAGGGTCTTGAACATGATGCCCGTGGCGTCGGTGGCGCGGGCCATGAGGCCGCCCAGGGCGTCGATCTCGCGGACGATCTGTCCCTTTGCGAGTCCGCCGATGGCGGGGTTGCAGGACATGACGCCTATGCGGGCGGGGTCGAGCGTGATGAGTGCGGCGCGGGCGCCCATGTTGGCGGCTGCGCACGCGGCCTCTACGCCGGCGTGTCCGCCGCCGACGACGATGACGTCGACGTGTTGGGTCGAGCCGAGCATTTGAGGCGAAGGATATGCGCGGCGGGGCGGCGGGCCGCGGGCTACTTGTCGCGCGGGGTGATGTCGATGACGACGGGGAGGTGATCGGAGGCGTAGCCGGCGGGCTTGGGGGCGGTGCGCCAGTCTTCGTCGGCGCGGAGCTGGGCGGTCGAGAGGACGAAGCGGGAGTTCATGACGATCTCCGGCTTGAGTCCCGGGCTGACGAGGATCATGTCGATGGCGCGTTCGCTGGCGTGGGTGAGGGTGGTGGTGTCGACGGAGTCGCGGTCGTCGAAGATGTTGAAGAGGCCGGCGTCGCGGTAGGTCTGGATGGTGGGGTCGTGGGCTTCGCAGTTGAAGTCGCCCAGGACGGCGAGGTTGGCGCCGGGGTTTTCCGAGAGGTGCTGCTGGACGAGCTGGACGACCTTCACGGCTTCGGCGTCGCGCCAGTAGCTGTAGCCCCCGCCGCTCTTGTGATGGACGACGAAGAGGGTCAGTTCGTAGGCGGGGCTGGCGTCGCGCGGGGGGACCTCGACGGTGACGCGGAGGGGCGAGCGTCGGAAGTCGAAGGGCGAGCCGAACTCGGGGTTTTTGCGCGAGCCGAGCATTTCGGGGTGTTCGCCCTGGAGGGGCATGTTGAGCCAGACCTTGGGGTCCTTGAGCGGGAAGCGGCTGATGACGGCGTTCTCGATGCCGCGGGCGTCGCCGGCGTCGATGGAGACGACGTGGTCGTAGCCCAGTCCCTTGAGCTCGTTGTCGCGGAACTCGATGAGGGCGTCGAAGGACTCGATTTCCTGAAGAGCGATGACGTCGGCGTCGATGCGGCGGATGGCCTGGGCGACGGCGCGGCGCTGCTCGGCGGGCTTGGCGTCGTCGAGGTCTTCGAGATCTCCGGAGAGGGCGGGGTCGTCCCTGGTGTCGAAGAGGTTCTCGACGTTGTAGGTTGCGAGGCGGATGGCGGCGGGGGTGCGGGGCTTGGGCTGGGGCTCGCCGATTCTGGGGAGGGCGGGCGGCGCTTCCGCGGTCTGCGCGTGCGCCAGGGGCGAAATCCCCAACATGGACAGAACAAGCGAGAGGACGAATTTGCGCACGGCGGTGTTCTCCGGGACGTGAAGTGATTATAAGGACGCGCGGCAACGGCGCGTTCTGGGACGTGCCGCGAGGAATGTGATGTGTCGGATGCGTGGGCGTCCGATGAACCGGGCGTCGCGCCGGTGGGCGGGCGGCGTCAGGAGCCGGGCATGCGGCATGGGATCGCGGTGATGTTCGGGCGGTGTGCGCGAGTCGGGCGCGTGGTGCGCGCGGCGTGCGGAGCGATGATGCTGGGGTGCGCGACGCTGGGGGCGGGCGGCTGCGTGCGGACACCCAGCGCGTGCGCGGCGCTGGAGCGGCACACTGTGGTGCTGAATCCGACGGCGGTGAACGTGACGTCGGTGACGAGCGCGGGGATGCCCGGGCCGACGGCGGAGTGAAGCTCCCGGGTATCCTGCGGGGGATCTCCGCGGCGCGGCCGAGATGTGCGGCGCGCGGCGGGACGTGCGGGGCGGGAGCGCCGATGACCCACCGCCAGTTCGAGCCGAGCATTCACACGGACCTGAAGGGTCGGCTGACGTACGGCGCGTACCTGGCGCTGGACGAACTGCTGTCGCTGCAGAGGCCTGTGTCGAAGCCCGTGCATCACGACGAGATGCTGTTCATCGTGCAGCACCAGACGTCGGAGCTGTGGATGAAGCTGATCGTGCACGAGCTGCGTGCGGCGATCGAGCATGTTCGGAGGGACCGGCTGGAGCCGTGCTTCAAGATCCTGGCGCGTGTGAAGCAGGTGCAGCGGCAGCTTTTCGAGCAGTGGGCGGTGCTGGAGACGCTGACTCCCACGGAGTACGCGCAGTTCCGCGGGTTCCTGGGGCCGGCGAGCGGGTTCCAGAGTCATCAGTACCGGCTGGTGGAGTTTCTGCTGGGGAACAAGGATCCGAGCGCGCTGCGCGTGTTCGAGCACGAGCCCCTGAAGCTGGCGGAACTGCGGGAGGCGCTGGGGTCGCCCTCGATGTACGACGAGTTCCTGCGGTACCTGGGCCGGCGTGGGCACGCGGTGCCCGCGTCGCGGCTGGAGCGCGACTGGACGCAGCCCTACGAGCCCGAGCCGGCGCTGATCCCGGTGTTCACGCGGATCTACGAGAGGCCCGAGGAGGGGAACTGGGATGCGTACGAGATGGCGGAGAAGCTGGTCGACGTGGATCAGCAGTTCAGCCTGTGGCGGTTCCGACACATGAAGACTGTGGAGCGGATCATCGGTCACAAGCGGGGGACGGGGGGGAGCTCGGGGGTTTCGTTCCTGAAGCAGGTGGTGGAGCTGCGGCTGTTCCCCGAGCTGTGGGACGTGCGGACCGAGATCCGGGACCGTCCGGCGACGCCCTGAGAGACAGGAGGCACCGATGAACGTGATTCCCGCGCCGTTCAACCTGTGGAAGTGGATCGAGGATCACCGGGAGGAGCTGCGGCCGCCGGTGTCGAACAAGCAGCTTTGCTCGGGTTCGGAGGACGTGATCGTTTTCGTGTCGGGGGGTCCCAACACGCGGAACGACTATCACGTGAACCCGACGGAGGAGCTGTTCTTTCAGCTCAAGGGGGACATCGCGGTGCGGGTGCGGCCGCTTGACGGATCGCCGCCGCGGGACGTGATCGTGCGTGAGGGCGAGCTGTTTCTGCTGCCCAAGTGGGTTCCTCACCGCCCGCAGCGGCCGGCGGACACGGCGGGGCTTGTGGTGGAGTTTCCGCGGCCGGCGGGCCAGCAGGACGGGCTGCGGTGGTATTGCCCATCGTGCGACACGCTGGTGCACGAGGCGCGGTGGATCCTCAAGAAGATCGACGAGGATCTGAAGATCATCATGAACGACTTCTGGGACGGGCCTGTGGCGCGGCGGACGTGCACGTCGTGCGGGACGGTGATTCAGCGTGCGGGGGCGTTCGCGATGCCGGCGCGTGCGTGATGCGGACGGGGGTGAAGCGCGCGGGGGTGCGCGCTATGATCGGCGCGTGGCAACGGAAGAGTCAACGAGCGGGTCGGGCGGGGCTGTGCGGAGCGCGCTGGCGGGGCTGCACGTGGGCGTGCTGGGCGTGTGGGCCGGGACGCTATTGACGGCGGGGCTGGCGGCGGCGCTGGCGTTTCCGCGGATGCGGGCGCTGGAGCCGACGCTGGGGGTTTTCGCGGGGATGCGGGAGCATCACTGGAGCATCGCGGCGGGGCATGTCGCGAATCCGCTGCTTTCGGCGGTGGTCGTGGGGCAGGCGGTGCTGGCGGGGGCGGCGCTGGCGACGTTCGTGGGGGCGCGGTGGCGCGGCGGGCGCGTGCTGATGGCGGTGCACGGGGTGGCGCTGGGGTGCGCGTGCCTGCTGGCGGCGGGTCACGCGGCGGTGCTGCAGCCGGCGATGGCGCGGGAGCTGGAGGCGTACTGGTCGGCGGCGCGGGCGGGGGACGACGCGGCGGCGCTGCCTCACAAGGAGGCGTTTGACGCGCTGCATCCGGCGGCGAGCCGGATGATGATCGGTGCGCTGGCGTGCACGCTTGCGGCGGGGGTGGCGGGGTGCGTGCGGCTTTCCGGGGAGCGGCGGGTTTGAAGGGGGCGGTTCGGCCGGCGCGGGTGGGCGCGGCGCAGCGGGCGCGGGCGGCGGAGATCTTCGGGGCGCTGCGGGAGCGGTATCCCGATGCGCGGTGCGAGCTGAACTACTCGTCGGCGCGTGAGCTGCTGATCGCGACGATCCTGAGCGCGCAGTCGACGGACGCGGGGGTGAACCGGGCGACTCCGGGGCTGTTCGCGGCGTTTCCGACGGCGGAGTCGCTGGCGCGGGCGGAGCCGGAGGAGGTCGAGCCGTTCATCCGGACGATCGGTCTGTACAGGAACAAGGCGAAGTCGATCGTGAGCGCGATGCGGACGCTGGTGGAGCGTCACGGAGGCGAGGTGCCGCGGACGATGGAGGAGCTGCTGGAGCTTCGCGGTGTGGCGCGGAAGACGGCGAACGTGGTGCTGGGCAACGCGTTCGGGATCAACGAGGGGGTGGTGGTCGACACGCACGTGGAGCGGCTGGCGAAGCGGTTCGGACTGGCGAAGAGGGACGCGACGGTCGCGGTGGTGGAGAAGCGGCTGATGGGGCTTTTTCCGCGGGAGTCGTGGTGGCTGGTGCCTCATCTGCTGATTTTTCACGGGCGGCGTGTGTGCCGGGCGCGGGGGGCGCTGTGCGCGGAGGATGCGATCTGCCGGCGGTTCTGCGCGAACGCGGTCGGGAAGCGCGGGGCGGCGGGGCGTGGGGCGGGCGCGGGGCGGGGGCGCGAGTAGACTCTGGTGATGTCGCGGCTTGCCAAGCTGATGAGCCTGCACGGAGCGGACCCGGGCGACGCGGACGTGCTGTACATGATCGCGCAGGAGCACGCCAAGGCGGGGGCGCAGGCGGAGGCGGTGCGGTGGTACGACCGGTGCCTGGGGGCGAGCCCTGAGTATCACTACGCGTACTTTCACAAGGCGCGGTCGCAGCAGGCGGCGGGGGATGTTGCGGGGGCGGCGGCGACGGCGGCGCAGGGCCTGAAGCGGGCGGTTGCGGCGGGGAACGCGAAGGCCGCGTCGGAGCTTGCGGCGCTGGTCGATGAGCTGGAGGGATGATCGTTGCGGGAGGGTGAGGGTAGTCGGCGATCGTCGCGCGGGCGTGTGGCGGACAAGCTGACGTCCGTGCCGCCCGGTGCGCCGATCGATCGGCTGCGTCCGGTGTCGCGTGAGCGGGTGGCGGTGGTGGTTGCCGGGCGGAGCGTGTGTCTGCTGCCGGCGCGTGAGGCGGCGCGGCTGGGGCTCGAGGCGGGGCGCGCGTGGACGGCGGGGCTGGCGGCGAAGGTTCGGCCGGCGGCGGAGCGGGATGAGGCGCTGGGGCGGGCGCTGCGGCTGCTGGCGGCGCGGCCGCGGAGCCGGGGCGAGCTGCTGGAGAGATTATCGCGGGCCGGTGTGCGGGAAGAGGTGGCGGCGGAGATCGTTGATCGGCTTCAGGCGTCGGGGCACGTCGATGACGCGGCGTACGCGAAGCTGTATGCGCAGAGCCTGGCGGACTCGGGGAAGGGTGCGGGGAAGCGGCTGATCGTGGCGAAGCTGCGGCGGCGGCGGGTCGCGGGCGATGTGGCGGACCGTGCGGCGCGGGAGGCGTGCGCGGGGCGCGATGAGCAGGCGGAGGCGGATGCGCTGGCGGCGCGGAAGTGGCGGACGATGCCGGAGAAGCTGGAGGTGCATGTGCGTGCGCGGCGCGTGCTGGGGGCGCTGGCGCGGCGGGGCTTTGCGCCGGGGATCGCGGCGGCGGCGGTGCGGAAGCTGGCGCGGGGCGTGCCGCTGGACGAGATGGAGGAGTGAGCGCTCGCGTCAGGGCGCGGGCGCGGGGGCGGGGGCGGGGGCCGGCGCGGGGGCGGGCGCGGAGGTGCTGAGGGCGGCGAGGATGCGGTCGCGGATCGCCTGGGCGGTGAGGGGCGAGTCCGGATCGAGTGTGATCTCGTCGCGGACGGTGCGGGTCTCGTCGTAGACGATGAGGGCCTGATCAGCGGGGGTGAATCGTTCGATGGTGGCGCGGGGGGCGTAGCTGTGGAGGAGCTGCGCGGGGCGGAGGGCGGCCTGCGCGGCGTCGATGCGCACGAGCGGCTCTGACTCCATGGCGTCGAGGATGATGACCGGGTGAACGGAGAGGCCCGGGCGGAGCTGGGCGGCGAGCTCGGAGCCGCGCACGGCGGCGAGCGGCGTGCGGCCCGGGGTCCAGCGGCGGAAGAGGATGAGGACGCCCGGCGCGTCGAGGGCGGCGGCGATGTCGCCGTCGGGGGTCTTGCGGGCGAGCGTGAGCTCGGGGAGGGGATCGCCCGCGCGGATGTCGGCGAGCCTGGGGCGGAGGTCTGAGAGGCGCGCGACGGGCTCGCGGCGCGAGAGGTCTGGGAGGGCGAGCGTGTCGGGGGGCGCGGGGAGGGGCTCGGCGGTGAGGTCGATGCGTGAGGCGCCGCCGTCGATCTCGGTGCGCATGGAGATGACGCGGCCCGACTGTGCGTCGAGGAGGAGGAGCGCGGTGGAGCGGCTGGATGTGCCGAGGAGTTCGATGTGCTCGGCGAGGGGCGGGGCGTCGTCGGGCGTGGTGGGCGGAACCGGTGTGTCGGCGCGGGCGGGGTCGGCGGGCGCGGCGGAGGTCCAGTACACGCCGGCGGTGAAGGGTGTGAGCGGGGCGCCGGGCTGGGGGTCGAGCGCGAGGGCGAGCTGCGGCGCGGGGAGCGCGGGGAGAGCCTGGTGGAGTGCGGCGAGGGGTCCTTGCGTGCGGGCGTCGAAGGGGAGGGTGAAGACGCCGCGCTGATCGAGCGCGTGCGTCACGTGTAGTGCGTCTGGGCCTGTCCAGCAGAGGTAGTCGCCCGCGCGGATGATAAATCCTCGGGGGGTGAGGTCGAGGATGATCTCGTCGCCGCGGGTGCGGGCGGCGGTGGTGACCTGGATCGAGATGCGTTCGGGGGGCGGGTCGCTGCGGTAGTAGGCGTGGGCGAGGGCGAGCGCGGCGGCGGCGGCCGGGTCTTTGGCGGGCTCGGCTGCGGCGAAGAGCGCCGCGGCGGCGAGCGTACTGGGGACGGGGAGCATGGCGTGAATGTATTCGAGCTGGGCGGGGGCGGCGGATCCGGCCAGGTCGGTGGCGGGGCTCAGAGAAGGCGGGCGCGGGTCAGCAGGTCGCTGACCTTCAGGCCGAGGAGCGGGTGGAGGAGTTCGGGGGCGATGAGGGCGAGCGGTTCGAGGACGAAGAGTCGCTCGTGCATCCGCGGGTGGGGGACGGTGAGCCCGGGCTCGTCGATGACGTAGTCGCCGTAGAAGATGATGTCGAGGTCGAGGGTCCTGGGCCCCCACCGCTGCTCAGCGGCGCGGTCGCGGCCGGCGGAGTGTTCGATGGCGAGCAGGTGATGGAGAAGGACCCGCGCGGGGAGGCGGGTGTGGACGATCGCGGCGGCGTTGAGATAGCGGGGCTGGGGCGGGCCCACGGGCTCGGTCTCGATAGCTCTCGAGGCGGTTTCGAGGCGGGTGTTCTCGAGTTGGGCGAGCGCTGTGACGGCGGCGGCGACGGCGGCGTGCCGATCACCCAGGTTGGAGCCGATGGCGATGCAGGCGCGGACGGGCTTCACGGGAGGGCCGCTGCGTCGGGGGTCTGGGCGACGATGATTCGCCAGTTTTCGACGCCGACGGTGGCGGAGCCGGGGGCGATGTCGACGAGCGGGCCGTAGAGCTCGGCCTCGATGATGGGCGAGGTGCGGTCGGGCTGGATGTAGACGGCGACGGGGCCTTCGCCCGCCTGGCGGAGACGTTCGAGGTCGGCGGGGGCGATGTGCGCGTGGGCAGAGCGATGGAGCCAGCGTCGCGCGTCGCGGCGCCAGACGGCGATCTCGGG
>JANRJV010000069.1:0-46604 GCA_033763795.1 Planctomycetota bacterium | reverse complement strand
CTCCGGCGTCCGCTACTGCCGCGGCTGCCGGTACGAGCTGATGCTCCGCGACATGACGGTCTGCCCCGAGTGCGGGCGGGCCTTCGACCCCGCCGACAACTCCACGACGCTCCCCTCGCCCCGGCTCTCGCCGCTGCGCACGCGCACCGGTCGGCGCGTGACGTGGGCCGTCATGCTCACGCTCCTGATGGTGGTGGGGGTCATGCACTCGGTCATCCCGCGCCCCGTGTCGCTCGACAACTGGCAGCTCTGGCAGTGGATGTACGGGCTCTACGGCGTCGCGCACACCAACTGGGGCTCGCAGCCGGGCAAGGTCTACTGGTGGGGCGACCGCGCGTATAAGGCCGAACGCTTCCACCCCCTCACGGGCGATCTGCTCTGGAGGCTCGAGCGCCACGCCGACGACGACCTGCACCTCCGCGTCGCCTCCGCCGGCGCGCGATGGTCCGACCTCGTCGGCGCGTTCAACCTGATGAAGCGCTCCGTCTTCGGCGTACGCTTCGGACGCGACGGGCTCGACGCCAGCGCCGGCCCCTTCGAGGTCCGCGGCTCGCGCGTCGACGTCCTCTCCGCGCTGGTCAGGCATTTCCAGGTCAAGGTCGAGCCGCACCGCGTGGACCCGGACCAGCGCTACGTCTGGGTCTACGACGAGGTCGCCGAGCGCATGGTCACGGTCGATCTCACGCAGCACGAGGCGGCCGAGCTGCCGGTCGTGCAGGCCCCGGGCGGCTGGCCGCTCATCCCGCCCCCCGGATCCGCCGCCGCCGGACCCCAAGCCAGCGACCCCGGGGCTCCCGGCTCTGCTTCACCGCCGCCCGCGGCATCCGCGCCCTGATTCCCGTCGAACGCACGGAGCGTTCCCACCATCCGCAGGCGTACCATCCGTCGCCATCTCGGGGCGGACGCCCACCGCCCCAGAAACGCCGGAGCAGCCGTGTATCTCTTCGTTCTCTACGCCATGCTGATCTGGCTGGTGGTCCATGCCTTCCGGCGGCGCTGGCCCGCTTTTCTCGTGCTGGCGCTGAGCGTGCCCGTTGCCTTCGGCGCGGTCGAAGCGGTGAATATCTACTTCGACAAGCGAAACTCGATGCTGTGGTTCATCGCCTCGTCCTACGAGCTGCTGATCCTGGGCGTGGGGCTGGTCATCGCTCTTCAGCCCCGGCACAGAAGGCGCGGGCTTCCCTGCCGCAGATGCCGCTACGACGTCACGGGCAACACCACGGGGCTGTGCCCCGAATGCGGCCTCATCATCAATCCGTACACGCCCGTCCCCCCGCGGCCCCGCGTTCTCCGAACGCCCGCGCCCAGCCGCGTCCCCACGCGGGGCTGACGCGCCGGACGCCCACCCCCGGCCTGCGACTGTGAGCGATGCCGACTACCTTGTCGGCCGTGAGCGACGCCACCACTCCAACCAGCGGCCCGCCGGACGCGTCCACCCTCCCCGCCGCGACGTCGCCCGCGACCCCGCGCTGGGCCATCCACAAGCGGCTCTACGAATGGGTGCTGAGCCTCGCTCACTCGGCCCACGGCTCGCGCGCCCTGTTCCTCCTCGCCTTCGCCGAGTCCAGCTTTTTCCCGATCCCGCCCGACGTCCTGCAGATCGCCCTCACGCTGGAGCGGCGGACACGCGCCTTCTTCTACGCCGCCGTGTCGACCGTGGGCTCGGTGCTGGGCGGCCTGGCGGGATACGCCATCGGATGGGGCCTGTGGTCCGTGGTCTCGCCGTTCTTCTTCAGGTACGTCTTCGACCAGGCGGTCTTCACCCGCGTCGAATCGCTCTATCAGGAGCACGACTTCTGGTGCGTCTTCATCGCCGCCTTCACGCCGATCCCGTACAAGGTGTTCACCATCGCCGGCGGCGTCTTCGGGATTAATCTCCTGATGTTCTTCCTCGCCTCTCTGGTGGGCCGGGCGGGCCGGTTTTTCCTGGTCGCGACCCTCCTGTGGTGGTTCGGCCCTCCGATCAAGGGCTTTATCGACCGATACTTCAACCTGCTCAGCGTCGTCTTCACCGTCCTGCTGATCGGCGCCTTCGTCCTGCTGAAGTACGTGTAGCCCGGGAAACGCACGCACGGGGAGCGAAGCCTCGCGATGAACATTCTCGTCACAGGCGGAGCGGGGTACATCGGCTCGCACGCGTGCAAACGCCTCCTAGCGGAGGGGCACCGCGTCGTCGTCATCGACAACCTCCGCCGCGGCCACGAGAAACCCCTCGAACTGATCCGCCGCCTCCCGGGCGTCCGCGCCCAGGACCTCACGTTCGTCCGCGGCGACGTCGGCGACCGCCAGCTCGTCGCCTCGCTCCTGCACGACCACGGCATCGAGACCGTCATCCACTTCGCCGCCCTCGCCTACGTCCGCGAGAGCACCGAGCAGCCCCTCGAGTACTACCGCGCCAACACCGCCGCCGCCGTCTCCCTGCTGGAAGCCATCGACACCTCCGCCGTCACCCGCCTGGTCTTCAGCTCCACCTGCGCGACCTACGGCGAGGCCCCGCCGAACCTCATCCCCATCCGCGAAGACTGCCCGCAGGTCCCCATCAACCCCTACGGCTGGTCCAAGCTCTTCATCGAGCGCATGGCGACCGACCTCTCGGACGTCCGCCGACGCTCGCGCAGGCCCATCGCCGTGGGCATGCTCCGCTACTTCAACGTCGCCGGCTGCGATCGCACGGGAGTCCTGGGCGAGGACCACACCCCGGAAACCCACCTCATCCCCATCATCCTGCAGGTCGCGATGGGACGCCGCGACGCGCTCACCATCTTCGGCACCGACCACGCAACCCCCGACGGCACGTGCGTCCGCGACTACATCCACGTCGAAGACCTCGTCGACGCGCACGTCGCCGTCATGAACGCCCTCAACCCCGGCGCGTACGACCTCCGCGCCTACAACCTGGGCATCGGCAAGGGGCTCTCGATCCGCGAGATCATCGCCTCGGTCGAGCGCGTCACCGGACGCACCATCCCCGTCAAGGACGGCCCGCGCCACCCCGGCGACCCGCCCACCCTCTACTGCGACCCCTCGAAGATCGCGCGCGAGCTCGGCTGGACCGCCTCGATCAAGGACATCGACCAGATCGTCCGCAGCGCCTGGGACTGGTTCCGCGCCAACCCCGACGGGTACCGCGGCTCGTGACGCCCCCTCAGAACGGGACGACGATGCCCGCGTAGATCATCACGCTGTCGCGCGAGGGATTGTCGTCCGTCCCGTCCGTGCTCGCGTTGGAGATGTGGTGCCAGCGAAGGCCCACGTCCAGCCGGTTGCTCGAGTTGCCCAGCTGCCACAGCGTGCCCACGCCGGCCCGGGGCGTGAAGTTGAAGCTCGTCCCGTCCTCGGGAACATCGTCCGTCGTGAACAGGAGGCCGATCCCCGCCTCCAGGTACACGTTGAAGCGCTTCTCGGGCATGAAGTGGTACCGGAACCCCAGCGCCGGATTCGCGCCGCCCGCGTTGTCGCCCTCCTGCACGAAGTACCAGCCCGAGAGGCCGAAGTTGAACTCGAACCCGTCCGTCAGGAAGAAGCCCAGCCCGCCGTAGAGCGACGGATCAACGCTGTCGGGGTGCAGCGCCACGCCGCTCAGCACCGTCCAGTAGCGCGAGCCCCGCGAGCCGAAGGGCGGCAGCTGCTCCCGGGCGCTCGCCGCGGGGGCTTCGGAGCCCGGCTCCGCCGCGGCCGGCGCGTCCTGCCGCAGCATCAGCGACGAGCCCCCCAGCTCCGCGCCCGAAGCCCCGCTCGGCTCTTGGGCGCGAGCGGCGCACGCCGCGATCATGAACGCGGCAGGAACACACAAGAGACGAGCGGCGAGATGAGTCATCGGGGAAGGGCTCCGGGGTCGTGCTACAAGTGTGGCGGCTGAGCGCACGGGCCGCAAGCGGGCCCCTCCCAGGACGTCTCCATCGATGGACGAGCTGCGTGAACGATTGCTCAAGCTCGAGGAGGCCCAGGCCTTCGCCGAGCACAGCGCCGACCAGGTCTCGGCTGAGCTCCTCCGCGCCTTCGAGCAGATCGAACGGCTCGCCCGCCGCCTCGACCGCCTCGAGCAGCGAATCGTCGAGCTGGCCGAGCAGGAAGACCCCGAGGCGCCCGCCCCGGACCCCCTCGATGACTCCGAACCGAGCGAAGGCCGCGGCCCCGCCGCCCTTCAGGACTGATCGATCCGCGGGTCGACCCAGCGGTACAGCACGTCCACCAGCAGGTTCAGCAGGATCAGCATCCCGGAGTAGATCAGCGTGATCCCCATGATCACGAACAGGTCCTTGTTCTTCACCGCGTTCACAAAGTGCTGCCCGATGCCCGGCACGTTGAACACGCGCTCCACCACGAAGCTCCCCGTCATCGCGAACGCGCACGCCGGGCCCAGGTAGCTGAGGACGGGCAGGAACGCGTTCTTGAGCGCATGCCGCGTGACGACCCGCATCCCGGGCACGCCCTTGGCCCGCGCCGTGCGGATGTAGTCCGCGCCCAGCACGTCGATCATGCCCATCCGCGTCAGCCGCGCTATGTACGCAGCGAAGGGCAGGCTCAGCGTCACCGCGGGCAGGATCATGTCCTGCGGCCGGCCCCAGCCGCCCACCGTCCCCACCCCCAGCCACACCGGAAAGATCATCAGCAGCAGCGTGCCCACCACGAAGCTGGGCAGGCTGATCCCGATCAGCGCCACCGCCAGCGTCGCCACGTCGGCCGGCGAGTTGGGCCTCAAGGCCCCGATGATCCCCGCCGTCACTCCGATCGCCAGCGCCAGCACGATCGCCGCCAGACCCAGCGTCACCGACACCGGCAGCGACGAGGCGATCAGCTCGTTGACCGACCAGTCCTCGTAGCGGAACGACGGGCCGAAGTCGAAGATGAACGCCGGCGGCTCCCCGCCCCGGACCGTCTCGACCGCCCACATCGCCCCGCTCGCGCGGTACAGATACTCCAGGTAGAAGCTCGCCGGGTCGTCGAGGTTGTAGCGCGCCTCCATCGCCGCGATCACCTCGGGCGGCGGCCGACGGCCCTCGTCGTTCAGCACCGCGGACCCCGGCAGCGCCCACGCCAGCACGAACGTGATCGTGTAGATCGCCAGCAGAATCAGCGGCGCCTGCGCCAGACGCCTGGCGATCAGCCCGATCATGACGCCGGCTCCGACGCATCCCCCGGCACCTTCTCGAACAGGAAGTAGTACTGCACCAGCCGCGGATGCTTGCTGACGCCCCGCACGCCGCCGGGGTTGGGCGTCCCGTCGCGGCGCAGCGCAGGGCGATACATGTAGTACTGGTCGTAGTGGTACAGCGGGAGCACGGGCATCGTCTCTTCAACCGTGTACCGCTCGGCCTCCGCCAGCATGTCCAGCCGCCGCAGCGGGTCGGGCTCCGTGTTCGCACGATCGAGCATCGCCTCGTACGCCGCGTCGGCGTACCCGCGGTCGTTGTTGCCGTCGCGCTCGCGGTGCAGGTCGAGGAACGTCAGGGGGTCCAGGTAGTCGCCGTACCACCCGCCCCGGCTCATCATGTAGCCCCGGTTGTCCAGCGTGTTGCGGAAGACCTTCGTCTCCTTGATCGCCAGCTTCGAGCGCACGCCCAGCGTCCGCTCCCACATCGACGCCATCGCCAGCGCCAGGTCCGCGTGCCCGCCCACCGGCGTGCACAGGAGCTCGACCACGGGGAACCGCTCGCCGCGCTCGTTCTCGGGCACGCCGTCGCCGTCCCGGTCCGTCCAGCCCGCCGACGCCAACTCGGCCCGTGCCCGCGCCGCATCGTGCCCCAGCCCCTCGGGCGAGCGGTAGCCCGCGAGCGAATTCGGCGGGATCAGCGTCCGCGCCACCCGCTCCCGGCTCCGCCGCACGTCATTCACCAGCGACCGCTTGTCCAGCGCCAGCGCGAACGCCCGCCGCACCCGCGCATCGGCGAACGGGTTCGCGTTCGCCCCGCCCACGCTCGGCGTGCAGTTGAAGTTCCAGAAGTACGTCCCGAAGGTCTCCAGCCTGTGGATGTCGTCGCGCTCACCCCGCTCCACCTGCGCCAGCAGATCCCCGATGTACTCCGCCTCCAGATCCATGTGGATGTCCGCCGCGCCGCTCTCGAACGCCAGCACCGACGTGTTCTGATCCTCGATCACGACGATCGACAGGCTCTCCGACCGCGCGGGGAAGGGCCCCGCGTACATCGGGTTCCGCCCCAGCCGCAGCTCGCGCTTGAAGCGCCACCGCTCCAGCACGAACGGCCCGTTCGAGACCAGGTGAGGCGGCTTGGTCCAACCGTGCTTCTGCTCGATCACCCCCGTCGCCGCGTCCACGCTCGTCCAGCCCTCGACCGTCGGCGGATGCACCGGCAGGAACGTCGCGAACGCGCACAGGCTCAGGAAGTACGGCGCGGGCCGCTCCAGCCTCACGCGCAGCGTCAGCTCGTCGGGAGTCGAGAGCCCGACCATCGCGCCGAATGCCTCGTCGCACCGCGCCCGCAGCGCCAGCGCCGCCTCGGGCGTCCGCTCCTCCGCCGGCCGACCGGCGTACGCCCGCAGCTCCTCGGTCCGGAACGCGAAGAACTCCGACGCCCCGTCGATCAGCTGGAAGAGCTTCACGTAGTCCGACGCCGAGTCGGGCATGATCCCGCGCTTCCACGCGTACACGAAGTCGCTCGCCCGCACCGGGTCGCCGTTGGACCACCGGCCGCCCTCATGGAGGAAGAACGTGTACGTCAGCCCGTCGTCGGAGATCTCCCAGCGCCGCGCCGCCCCGGGCAGCACGCGCATGTCCTCGCTGAGCACGTCCCAGCGGACCAGCCCCTCGAACAGCGCGTAGCCCACGCGCATGTCCTGGTTGTGCGACATCCGCTGGGGGTCCAGCGTGTTCATGTCGACCGTCTCGATCGCCACCAGCGCCGCCGGCGCCCCGGGCCGGTCGCTCGCGACGACTCCCGCGAGCAGCACCAGCAGGAGAGCGAGCACTCCCAGAATCCGCGTCATGTCGAGAGGATAGTGGGGCGGGGACGCCGAGGATCAGGGCCGCGGCGCAAAGTCGCCGGCCGCCGCCCCGTAGGGCTGCTTCAGCAGCGCGCCCTGCGCACCGATCCAGGGCTCGACCGCCGAGCGGAACCGGTCGGCGCCCGCCTCGAACGCGCCCCGCAGATTCCCCTCGGCCAGCTGCTGACCCGTCAGCGTGCTGTGGGCGATCACCGACAGGCCTTCGGCGGCGGCCACCGTCGCCCCCAGGTTCGCGTCCGCCTCCCCGCTCCGCGCCAGCACGTCCCGCGCGTACGCGAACAACTGCCCCGACATCAGCGCCGCCGACCGCGCAAACTCCCGGTCCGCGCCCGACGCCGCCTGCTCGAACAGGCTCTGCCGCGCAAGGTCGAACGCCCGGAGCAGCGTCGAGGACCATTCCGCCTGCGTCGCCGGGGGCGTCGCCCGCAGCGCGACCAGCCTGGCAGTGAGCCCCGAGGTCAGACGCCGCATCGCCCGCGCACGCAGGGCCATGCCCGCCTTGGGACCGTCGCCCAGCGCCAGCACCAGCCCCTCCGCCACGATCGGGTCGGCCTCTTTCGCCAGCGCCGCGCCAGTGTCGTCCAGCAGGCGGTCGACCGCCGCGTCCGCGAACCCGGCGTCATCAGCCGCGATCAGCCCCAGCAGCGCGCGGATCCCCGCCGCCGCCCCGAACCGAACCGGCGCCCGCTCGCTCGCCAGCCCCCGCGTCAGAGGGCCCGCGGCGTTGCTCGTCTTCAGATGCGCCAGCACGAACAGCGCATTGACCGCCACGCGGTCGTCCCGGCCCGAGGCCAGCGGCGACAGCGCCGGCTCCAGCAGGTCCCCGTACTTCAGCCGGAACGCCACCGTCACGCCCGGGCACAGCAGGGGCTCCATCAGCTGCTCGCGCGCCCGCGAGGCGTCCGCCGGCGTCGAGGAGCTCAGCCCCTCCACGCCCGCGTCGATCCGCTGACGCATCGTCTGCTCGTCGCCCGCCGAAAAAGACTGCTGACCCGAGAGCGAGCACGCCTCGCCCACGCCCGTCCCCTGACCCAGCGCCGCCGACCCGCCGGCCGCCAGCACCACTGTCAGCCATGCCAGCGCGCGGCGCGGCACAAACGTCGGCGTCCATGCAAGAACTCGCGGCGATCGCTGGGCCATCTCGTGACTGTTTCCCGCTAGCAGACCGCGCCGGTTCGGGCGGCCTCGCCCGCATCGCTCAGGTCGGTCTTGGACTCCGGACCCTATCACTCGCCCGCCGATACCGTCAAACGACCGATCCGGTTCCGTCCGGAATCCGACCAGACATGGCGGGCCCGCGCCGCGGCGGGTATGGTCCGTCTCGGGATCCCGAAGGCTCGTGGCAGGAGGCTCGCCGCATGCGGATGCTCCCGGCTGTCGCGTTTGTGTCCGTCATCGCGTTCGGGCTCGCATGGTCAGGCTGCCTCGTCCTCGTCGGGCTCCACGCCCTCTCCAGAGGCCCCGCAGGGACCCCGGCCCGCGACGTCCTCCTCTGCCTGGGCATCGCCGCCATCGCCGCGGGCAACTTCGTCTTCATGGAAGTCGTCGCCGACCGCATCGTCAGGCCCGCCCGCCACTGGCCCATCGACGCCGTCCAGACACTGACCGCCCTGTCCATGCTGGGCGGACTCGGCGCCGCCCTCTCGATCTGGCTCGGAGCAACCGCCTGATGCACCCCCTCCGGTCGATTGCCCCGTTCGCCGCCCTCGTCCTCGCGCTGCAGGCCGACGCCCGCCGGCAGGAGACCCCGCCGCCCGAGACCGAGCCCGTCCCCGCCCCCGCCCCGGCCGCCGCCGCGCCGCCCACCTCGGCGGTCGCCATCGATGAGAAGCTCCTCGCCGCCGACGCCCTCGCCCGCGCCGGCCTCGTCCTCCTCCGCGATCGGCCCAACCCCTCCGCCGACGACTACCGGTCCATCGCCCTGCTCCTGCGCGTCGTCCAGCGATTGCGCCCGGAAGACCCGGAGCTCGCCCGCTTCGAGTACCAGGCCTGGCTCGCCGCGGGCGACGAAGTCCGCGCCACCCAGGTCGCCTATCGCCTCGTCAAGCTCGACCCGCGCGACACCGTCCTCCAGCTCCGCCTCATCGCCGCCCGCCTCGCCAAGCTGCAGGACGCCGACCAGCGCCTCGCCGCCTACGACAAGCTCCTGGGAACCGAGGGCGCCGCCCTCGACGCCGCCATCCGCAGCAGGCTCGCCCTCGACGCCGCCCTGCTCGCGCGCGAGGCCGGCGACGAACAGGGCTTCGTCGACCGCCTCACCACCGCCGCCACTCTCGACCCCACCAACAAGGAAGCCGCCGCCCTCTACTGCACCATCTTCCTCGACCGCACCAGCGACCCCCAGGAACGCGTTGACCTTCTCGCCGCCGTCGTCCTCGCCGATCCGAACGACGACGCCGCCCACGCCAATCTCTCCGCCGAGCTCCTCCGCCACGGCGCCTACACCGCCGCCAAGCGCTTCCTCGACCGCTACGGCCAGATCGCCGCCTCCGCAGGCATCGACCCCGGCGTCGAAGAGCTCTTCGAGCAGTACCTGCTCGTCTGGCTCAACGAGGGCGACGACGCCCTCCTCGACCGCCTCACCGGGCTCGAGAACACCGCCCTCAGCATCATCACACAGCAGCGCGCCGAGATGGAGCGCCAGGGCATCGAGCCCGGCCCCATGCCCGAGCCGCTCATCCCCGCGGAGCTCGAGATCCTCCGCCTCGCCCTCGCCTTCGCGCAGGGAGACTCAGAAGCCGCGCAGTACTCCGCCCAGCGCATGCTCTGGCGCCTCGAAGAGCAGGACGATGCGCTTCGCAACCGCCGCCCGCCCTACGACCGCACCACCGAGCAGGACGCCGTCCGGTTCGAGAACGAATCGCGCCTCCAGGGCGTCATGGCCCGCCTCTGGGCCGGCCTCGACATCGAAGCCGTCGAACCGATTATCAACCAGATGGTCGAGGGACCCAGCGGCCGCTGGCTCGAGCCCCCCGCCGAGCAGCGCCTCCGGGGCCTGCTCGCACTGAGGCAGGGCGATCTCGACCGCGCCCAGCGACTCCTCGAGCCCGTCGCCCCTCTCGACCGCTTCGCCCTCATGGGCCTGGGCATGCTCGCCGAAGAACGGGGCGATCGCCAGGCCGCCGTCCGCTCCTACGCCAGGCTCGCCCTCGAACACGCCGGCTTCGCCGTCGGCGCCGCCGCACGCCGGCGCATCGAGATCATGCTCGGCAAGTCGCTCGCACCCACTCCCACCGCCGCCGCGCTCAACGAGTGGTCCCAGCGCTTCGCGCCCTTCCTCGACGACCTCACGGGCAACCCCAGCTCCTTCATGCAGATCGTCGCCCGGCACGACCCCTCCCGAGTCGACAGTTACATCAGGCCTCTGCTCCGCGTCTCGCTCCGCAACTCCGCACGCATCCCCCTCTCCCTGGGCCCCGAGCACGCCATCAACTCCCGCATCCTGCTCACGCCCCGCGTGCTCATCCGAGGAGAAGAGATCTCCTCGATCGTCCCCCCAGAGCCCATCGAGATGGACCGCCGCCTCCGCCTCTTGCCCGGCGAGACCCTCGAAGTCGACGTCTGGGCCACCCGCGCCGGCCTGGGCATCTGGCTCGAACGCTTCGCCGACACCGTCGCCAGCGTCCGCTGGAGGCTCATCCAGGCCTACCGCATGGGCGCCGACAACAGGTTCCAGCCCGGGCTCGTCAGCGTCACCGCACAGAGCGACGTCCTTTCCCGAGACCCCATCCCCGAGGTCACCGACCCCGCCGCCATACAGGCCGCCTTCGCCACCGCACGCGGCCGCTCCCTCTTCGACGCCCTCCTCCAGGGAATGATGCTCGCCGCCGCCACACGCCGCGGCGAAGAAGAACAGACCACGCAGCTCCGCCTCGATATGGCCGCCGCCATCGCCCAGAACATGCCGCAGTGGACCGAGTTCGAACAGACCTACGCCATCGCCATCGGATCCCGCGGCGGGTTTCTCCTCGACAACACCTCCATCCTCGACGCCACCCGTGACTCCACCTCGCCCTTCGTCCGGTGCACCCTCATGCTCGTGGGCTACACCGACCCCGACGACCCCGGGCTCGTCCGCCTCAGCGAGGACGTCGACCCCGAGATCCGCGAACTCGCCCAGCTCACACGCAAGCGACTCGCCTCGGGCGAGCCCGCCGCCGAAGAACAACCCGTCGATCCCGACAGCCCGGAAGCCCTGGACGATGAGCCCGCTCCCGGCAGCGAGCAGGACCTGCTCAACCGCCTGGAGCAGCCTTGACCCCGGTCGGCGTCGACTCCGCCGCGTTCGAACGACGCGCCCGCCGATTCCGCACCGCCGCCTCTCTCGCAGGCCTCGCGCTCCTCGCCGCCGCTCTCTTCGTCGTCATCCGCCAGGCCGGGTCGCTCGGCCCCACGCTCGAATCCATCCGCGACGCTCGCCCGCACCTCCTCGCCGCCGCGCTCGCGCTCCCCGCGCTCTCGCTCGCCCTCACTTCCCTCACCTTCTGGATCCTCACCACCCGCTACGGCAAGGTGCGCCACCTCGAGATGCTCGCGCTCATCGGCGCCGCGTGGCTCCTCAACTACCTCCCGCTCTGGCCCGGGATGATCGGCCGGCTCGCCTATCACAAACGCGTCAACGGCATCTCGCTCCAGAGCGGCGCCGTCGCCGTCGTCTGGGCCAACGTTCTCTCCGCCGCCGCGAGCCTGCTCACGCTCGCCGCCCTCGCACTCTCCGCCGCGCTCGTCGGCCCCGACTCCGCCGGGCTCGGCCTGCTCGCCGCTCTGCCCATCCCCGCCGCCGCGGCCCTCGCGCTCCAGACGGGCCTCAGGCCGCCCTCCGGCGACCCGCCCTTCTGGAGACTCCCCCTCACGCTCGCCATCCGCCTCATCGAGCTCCACATCTGGGCCGCCCGCTACTGGGTCTGCTTCAGCATCGTCGGCGCCCCGCTGGGCTGGAGCGCCGCCCTCGCCATCGCATGCGCCACGCAGCTCGCCACGCTACTCCCGCTCGCCGGCAACGGGCTGGGACTGCGCGAGTGGGCCGTCGGGCTCCTCGCCCCCGCCCTCCCCATCGCCCTGACCCGTCAGACCGCGCTCTCGCTCCAGACCGGCCTCACCGCCGATCTCGTGAACCGCGCCGCCGAGCTCATCCTCGCCGTCCCCATAGGCCTTCTCTGCGCCGCGTGGATCGCCCGGCGCCTCCGCTCGGCGCCCCCGCCCCCGCCCGCGTCCGCGTCCGCGCCGGCCTCACTCGATCCGCACACGCCCTGAGCCGCGCTCGATCCTCCCCAGGATCATCGCCCGCTCGCCCATGCGCTTGAGCTGGCCCTTCACGCTCGTCGCGAACGCGGGCTTCACCACGAAGCAGTACCCGATCCCCATGTTGAACACGCGGTCCATCTCCTCCGCGCTCACGTTGCCGTGCTTCTGCAGGAACGGGAACACCGGGTGAGGCGTCCACGCGCTCCGGCTCAGCACCGCGTCAACCTTGGGGTGCAGCGCCCGCGCCAGGTTGTCCGCGAGGCCCCCACCCGTGATGTGCGCCATCCCCGTGATCACCTTCTTCACCGTGTACCGCCGCAGCAGCTTCACCACGGGCTTGGCGTACAGACGCGTCGGCTGCAGCAGCACCTCGCCCAGCGAGCGCTTGGCGTCCAGCTCCCGGTACTTCTTCGAGAGGTCCAGCCCCGCCTCGCGAACGATCCGCCGCACCAGCGAGTACCCGTTGCTGTGCACCCCGTCGGACTCCAGGCCGATCACCACGTCGCCGGGGTCCACTCGCCCCGGATCCGTCACGCGCGACAGCTCCGCGACACCGACCGCAAAGCCCGCCAGATCGATGTCGTCGGGCCGGTACACGTCGGGCATCTCCGCCGTCTCGCCCCCCAAGAGCGCCGCCCCGCACTCCCGGCACGCCTGCGCGATCCCCCGCACGATCGCCTCCAGACGCTCCGGCACAAGCTTCCCGCACGCGATGTAGTCCAGGAAGATCAGCGGCTCGCCCCCCTGCACCACCAGGTCGTTCACGCTCATCGCCACCAGGTCGATTCCGATCGTGTCCAGCCGGTTCATCTCGACCGCCAGCGCGATCTTCGTCCCCACGCCGTCCGTGCACGCCAGCAGCACGGGCTCCCGGAAGTTCCGCTTGAACAGCGACTCGTTGTAGTCCAGCCGGAACAGCCCCGCGAACCCCCAGGGGTTGTGCAGCACCCTCGGCCCGTGCGTCCGCCGGACATGCTGCTGGATCAGGTCGACGAACCGGTCGCCCTCGTCGATGTCCACCCCGGACGCCGCGTACGTCAGGCCCCCGCCGCCCACCCGCGCGGGCGACCGCTTGCCCGACGCGACACCGCCTGACTTCCGCTTGCTCATAGAAAAGCGAGCATACCCGCGCCGCTCGCCCCGCCCGCCGCCCCTCGGATCACTTCCCCGCCGAGAAGAACGTGCGCAGCGAGTCGTAGATCTCGTCCCGGCTGTTCACCCGGCTCGTCACCAGGTTGCTGTCCGTCTCGCGCCCGCCCCGCGCCCCCTCCGAGCGGGGAAAAGACTCGTGCAGCACGTTCAGGAAGTTCCCGCTCCCGTACGCGCTCGTCACCTGGCAGTACCCGAAGAGATTGCACACGGGGAGCAGGTCCTCCCGCAGCAGCTTCACGCACAGCCGGTTGTCCGCCTCG
Source organism: Planctomycetota bacterium (assembly GCA_033763795.1). GTDB lineage: Bacteria > Planctomycetota > Phycisphaerae > Phycisphaerales > UBA1924 > JAEUIV01. Next base: position 32,985 of record JANRJV010000069.1, on the reverse strand, counting down.
CTCGAGTTGTCCCCGTCGGAGAAATGGAACGCGTAGATGTTCCACTCGCCGGGGCTGTACCGCTGCGCCAGCAGGTCCCGCAGCGCCGCGTACGCCGAGCTGATCCGCGTCCCCCCGTCCTCCCGGATCGAGAAGAACGTCTGCCGGTCCACCTCGCGCGCGCCCACGTCGTGCACGATGTACCGGCTGTCGATCCCGTCGTAGTTCCGCCGCAGCCACGTGTCGATCCAGAACGCCTCCAGCCGCACCAGCTCCTTCTGCTGGTCCCCCATCGACCCCGAAACGTCCATCATGTAGACGATCACCGCGTTGTTCTGAGGCTTCTTCACCTCGTTCCACGACCGGTACCGCAGATCCGCCCGGATCGGGATGATCACCGGATCGTCCGGGTCGTACGTCCCCGTCATCAGCTGCCGCTTGAGCGCCTCCCGGTACGAACGCTTGAAGCTCCGCAGCGCCGCCGGGCCCGCCTGCGAGATCCCCGTGTACTTGTCCCGAACGCTCGTCAACCGGCTCGCGCCCCGCGGCTCGATCCGCGGCAGCTTCAGCTCCTCCGCCAGCAGGTCCGCCAGCTCCTCGAGCGTGACATCCACCTCCAGCAGATGCTGGCCCGGCTGCTCGCCGCCCGTAGACCCGGGCCCCGACCCCTCGCCCTCACCCAGACCCACGCCCCCCGAGTTGTCCCCGTAGCGGAACGTCGGCGCGTCGATGTCATGGATCGGGATCGAGACCAGCCCCCGGCCTTCCTTGCCGATCAGCTCGCGGCGCTGCAAAAACTTCCGGAGATCCTTGCGGATCCGGCCCTTCACGATCTGACGGAAGCGCTGGTGGTCTTGTTCGATCCGTGCGACCATGTCCCTGTCCCGAGGCGACTCCGAATCCTTCGGACCGTCCCCCTCCGGACTCTACGAAGCCTGCCCGACACGGGTGCGGCTGGGCGACGATTCCCCGTGAAAGGGCTTTGGAAGGGTTACACTCACCCCATGCCGAACCCCGGCCCATCGCCCCCCGCCAAACGGGGAGACAGCTCCGCCCTCTGGAAAGTCAGCGGCCTGGGCATGGAACTCGCCGGCTCAATCCTCGGCATGGCCCTCGTCGGCTGGCTCATCGACCAATGGATCGGCACCCAGCCCAAAGGCACAATCATCTGTCTGAGTATAGGGATTCTGGGAGGGGGGTATAACTTCGTCCGCTCCGCGCAGCGGCTCAACCGCCAGACCGCCGCCGACTACCGCCGCCAGCGGCATGAAACCCGCCAAGCCGACCCCGACGCAGCCGCGCCCAAGCCCTTTCCCAAGATCACCCCGCCCCGGGCCGACTGGTTTGCCAGGCAACCCGGCCAAGAGGCAGGCGATGGACCCGACGCAGATGCCGACGAACGACTCCGCCGCTAGCTCCGCCGCGATCGCTGGCGTCCACCAGGCCGCCCTCAGGCCCGTGCCTCAGTACACCCTGCCCCTGCAGGACCTGCTCGTCCGATCCGTCGGTCAGGCCGCCGCCGTGCTCGCCCTGTCGGCCGGCGTTGTCGCTCTGATCCGGCCTGCAGGACTGAGCGCCGTCGCCACCGCCGCCGCCGCCGTGACCGCCGCCGTCGTCGCCGGATTGATACTGATCCGCCCCTGGATTTCCCGTCCGGCGACCGTCTGGCCCATGATCCTGCTGGCCTGCCAGGGAGCCATGTTCGCCGTCGTGGTCGTCGGAGGGCTCTTGCTATACTCGGCCCTTCGCCCGGATCCGCTGGTCTTCGGGCTGGTCGTGGTCGCCGGTTTTCTCGCGGCGCTCCTCGGCATGGTCTCGGTGTACTCGCGCGTCGCCGCGAAACATCAGGCCGCCGCCCGTGGAGGTTGACGCTGCGGAAGCGACCTCGGCCCAGCCGGAAGACCGGGCCCGGGCGGGCCCTGCGAGGTATTGCGCGTGATGCTGCTCCAGACTGTTCTTGCCGCCGCCGGTGACCCCCTCAGCCACGTGCTGGACAAGCCCAACAAGATCGGGCCGCTGTCCATGAACACCATCACCCTCATCGTCGTCACCGTCCTGCTCGTCTGGGCCCTCATGAAGGCCGCCAAGGCCATCCAGACCGACCCCTCACGGCCCGGGAACGACCGCTACATCACCCGCGGCACATGGGGCTCGATCGTCGAGGTCATCGTCCTCCACCTCCGCGATCAGGTCATCAGGCCCCAGCTCGGCGAGCAGACCAACAAGTTCCTCCCCTTCCTGCTCACCCTCTTCTTCTTCATCCTCTTCAACAACATGTTCGGCCTGCTCCCCCTCATCGACATCCAGTACCTCGTCACCAGCCTCCTCGCCGGAGACTCCCACGCCGCCACCGCTTACATCGGCGGCACCGCCACCGGCCGCATCGCCGTCACCGCCGCCCTGGCGCTCATCGCCTTCCTCATGTGGAACTACAACGGCATCAAGGCCCTGGGCCTCGGCGGCTTCCTCAAGCACTTCCTGGGCGGCGGGCCCGTCTTCCTCGCCCCCGTCATGATCCCCGTCGAGATCATGGGCACGCTCGTCAAGCCCACCGCCCTCGCCCTGCGTCTGTTCGCCAACATGACCGCCGGGCACATCCTGCTGGGCGTCCTCGTCATCTTCACCGCCGCCGCCCCCAAGGCCATCGGCCTGCTCGGCGCCCCAGTCTCCCTCGTCGCCCTCGTCGGCGCCGTCGCCATCTTCTTCCTCGAGATCTTCGTCGCCCTCCTTCAGGCCTTCATCTTCACCTTCCTCACCACCCTCTTCATCTCCCAGCTCTCGCACCACCACGGCGGGCACGACGACCACGACCACGATCACGCGCACGACCACGCGGGCCATCACGCCCACCCAGCCCCGGCCCACGCCCACTGAACGTTCCCGGCCGAAGGCTTCGTGGCCCCGGCCTCGCATAACCCTCGACACATCGGCGCCGAGCGGCGCCCGACAGGACACCTGGAGCACCTTGACATGAAGATGAGCACGCTGATCGGTTTCGCCACCGCCGCCGCGGTCGTCGGTTTCTTCGCCACCAACCCCGCCCTCGCCCAGTCTGACACCGTGAACGCCGTCAACGGCTTCACCGGGAACCTCGGCAAGGGCATCGGCGGCGGCCTCGCCGCCGGACTCGCCGTCATCGGCGGCGCCCTCGGCATCGGCCGCATCGGCGGCTCCGCCGTCGAGGCCATCGCCCGCCAGCCCGAGGCCTCCGGCACCATCGGCACCAACATGCTGATCGCCGCCGCCCTCATCGAAGGCGCCACCCTCTTCGCCGTCGTCGTCGGCTTCCTCGGCGTCACCGGCTCCTGATCAACTTCGCCCCGCGCCCGGCGCGGGGGCACGCGCGACGACCACCCTCGTCGCCCGAGCCCGCGCGCCGACAACACCACGATCGCCCGAGGCTCACCTCATGCTCAATCGCTCGCCCATCGCCGCACTCGTCACCCTCGTTCTCGCCGCCTTCCCCGCGCTGGCATCCGCCGCCGCCGACGAGCACGCCGCGGCCGGGGCCGCCAAGCCCGACGTCATGGCCTTCGACCTCCTGCAGTTCGGCATGGCCATCGCCGTCTTCCTCATCGCCTTCTTCATCCTCCGCACCGCCGTCTGGCCCAAGATCCTGGGCGGCCTCGAGGCCCGCGAGGGCAAGATCCGCTCGGAGGTCTTCGCCGCCGAGGAGCTCCGCAAGACCGCCGCGAAGGAAAAGGCAGACTTCGAGCGCGCCCTCGCCGAGGCCCGCACCGAGGCCCAGCGCATGATCGAACAGACCAAGGCCGAGCAGCTCCGCCTCGCGGCGGACCTCAAGGCCCGCGCCGAGACCGAGCTCACCGAGCTCCGCGAGCAGGCCCGCCTCTCGATCGACGCCGCCAAGCGCGCCGCCATCTCCGACATCTACTCTCACGCCGCCACCCTCGCCACCAACGTCGCCTCCAAGATCCTCCAGCGCGAGGTCAACCCCGACGATCAGCGCCGCCTCGTCGAGGAAAGCGTGGGACAGATGGACCGCCAGTACGCCCGCAACTGATCCACCCGCTCCCCGCCCCTTCCCCCGCCCCCGTCCACGGCTCACCACCCGCAGGAACCACCGATGGCCGACGTGCAGCACATGATCCAGCAGCACCCAGAAGCCGTGGACAAGATCTACGCTCAGAGCATCTTCGAGCTCGCCGAGGCCCGCGGCGGCCGCCCCCTCCTCGAGGAAATCGCCGACGAGATGGAGCAGCTCGACGAGCTACGCGAACGCGACCCCCAGATCCAGGAGTTCTTCCGCTCCCGCATCATCACCGGGGTCCAGAAGGCCGCCGTCCTCGAACGCGCTCTCAAGGGACGCATCAACGAGCTCGTGCTCAACCTCGTCCTCGTCCTCGCACGAAAGGAACGCCAGGACCGCATCTGGCGCGTCTTCACCGCCTACGACCGCATGCTCCAGGAACGCTTCGGCCGCGTCGAGGTGGACGTCTACACCCGCTACCCCATCCCCGCCGAGCAGCTCGACGGCCTCCGCGATCGACTCGCCAGGCTCCTCAGCCGCGAACCCGTCGTCCACGCTTATGTCGACGAGTCCATGATCGGCGGCGTCAGGCTCCAGATGGGCGACAAGCTCATCGATGCCTCCATCGACGCCAGCCTCCGCCGCATGCGCGAGCAGCTCATCGACCGCGGCGGCGACGCCATCCGCGCCCGCTCGGGCCGCGTCATCGAAGAGTGATCACCCGCCCTCCCGCCTGAGCCCGCCCTCTACTCCTGGCTCTCCCGCAGCTTCGCCAGGATCGAGTAGTCCTCAAGCGTCGTCGTGTCCTGCGCGATGCGCTCCTCGCCCGAAGCGATCGACCGCAGCAGCCGCCGCATGATCTTCCCGCTCCGCGTCTTGGGGAGCGCGTCCGTGAAGCGGATCGTGTCGGGCTTCGCAAGGGCGCCGATCTCCTTGGACACGTGCGCCCGCAGCGATTCGCGCAGGGCCTCCGTCGGCGCGTGACCCGGCGCCAGCGTGCAGAACGCCGCGATCCCCGTCCCCTTCAGCTCGTGCGGCACGCCCACCACTGCCGCCTCCACCACCGACTCGTGGCTCACCAGCGCGCTCTCGATCTCCATCGTCCCCAGACGGTGGCCCGACACGTTGATCACGTCGTCGATCCGCCCCATCACCCAGAAATACCCGTCCTCGTCCCGCCGCGCACCGTCGCCGGCCTTGTAATACACCTCGCCCGAGGGCGTGCGGATGTCCGACCAGTACGTCTTGATGTACCGGTCGCGGTCGTTGAGCACGCCCCGCAGCATCCCGGGCCACGGCTTGCGGATCGCCAGCAGACCCCCCGTGTTCGCCGGCATCTCCTGACCCTTCTCGTCCACGATCGCCGCGTCCACGCCGAAGAAAGGCAGCGTGCACGAACCGGGCTTCGTGGGCGTCGCCCCGGGCAGCGGCGTGATCATGTGCCCGCCCGTCTCCGTCTGCCACCACGTGTCCACGATCGGGCACCGCTCGCCCCCGATCACCCGGTGGTACCACATCCAAGCCTCCGGATTGATCGGCTCCCCCACCGTCCCCAGCACCCGCAGCGACGACAGGTCCGCGCTCCGCGGGTGCTCGTCGCCCCAGCGCATGAACGCGCGGATCGCCGTCGGCGCCGTGTAGAAGTGCGTCACGCCGTGCCGCTCGATCATCTGCCAGAACCGCGCGGCCGTCGGGAAGTTCGGCGCGCCCTCGTACATCAGCGTCGGCACGCGGTTGGGAAGCATCCCGTACACCACGTAGCTGTGCCCCGTCACCCAGCCGATGTCCGCCGTGCACCACATCACCTGCCCCGTACCCGGATGCAGGTCGAACGTGTACTTGGACGTGCAGTACGCCTGCACCATGTACCCGCCCGTCGTGTGGATGATCCCCTTGGGCTTCCCCGTCGACCCGCTCGTGTACAGCACGAACAGCATGTCCTCGCTGTCCATGGGCTCCGCCGGACACACGTCGCTCGCCGCCAGCATCAGGTCGTGCCACCAGTGGTCCCGCTTGTTCCCGTGGCTGGCGCTCGGCGCGTGGTGCCACGCGATCGACTGCCCCGTCCGCTCGAATACGATCACGTTCCGCACCGGGCACGCGCCCGACACCGACATCTGGTTCATCGCCGCGTCGACGTTCTCCTTCAGGGGAACCTGCACGCCCCGCCGGAACCCGCCGTCCGCCGTGATGATCAGCTTGCTCCCCGCGTCGTACACCCGGTCGGCGATCGCCTGCGCGCTGAAACCCCCGAAGATCACCGAGTGCGGCGCCCCGATCCGCGCGCACGCCAGCATCGCGATCGCCGCCTCCGGGACCATCGGCATGTAGATCGTGACCACGTCGCCCTTGCCCACCCCCAGCGCCCTCAGCACGTTCGCCAGCTTGCACACCTCCCGGTGAAGCTGCGCGTACGTCAGCCGACGCACCTCGGGCTGAGCCGAGGCCGGCTCCCCCTCCCAGATCAGCGCCACCTGGTCCCCCAGCCCCGCTTCCAGCTGACGGTCCAGGCAGTTGAACGACACGTTCGTCTTCGCCCCGACGAACCACCGCGCGTCCGGCGCCTTCCACTCCAGCACCCGCCCCCAGGGCGTGAACCACGTCAGCTCCCGCGCCATCTCCCCCCAGAACCCCTCCGCGTCCGAGATCGAGCGTCGGTGCAGCTCGCGGTACTGCTCCAGCGAACGCACGTGCGCCCCCGCCGACGCCTCGGGCCGCGGCGGAAACACGCGATGCTCATGAAGAACGGACTCAATCTGCGATGAACCGGTGGCGTGGCGATCGGGCACGGCGTGCGCTCCTCAGGCGGACCTCTGCCCGCCGCTCGCACAATAACGCTGCACGCCCGCCCGGAAAAGAAAAACGCCGACGCGAGGGAGTCGCGCCGGCGTCGAGAGCTAGCTCATCGAGTCGTCGAAAGGAGACGCTCGAACAGATCCGTTTACGCCAGATTAGGCGCGACGGCGGCGGAGACCGGCGACGCCGGCCAGGCCGAACAGAGCGACCGCGCCGGGAGCAGGAATGACCTGGACCCAGAGGTCGTACACGTCGGCGCGACCGAAGGCGATGGGCTCGCCGGTGTCGGGATCCTCGGAGGGGCCGGTCGTGCTGGCGACGGTGATGTCAACCGTCGTCACGCGGTAGGCCCGGAGGGCCAGGAGCTGAGCGCCGTTCTCGGTGAGGAACGACACGGCGGGGCCGCCGAGGCTGATCGCCTTGGAGGTCGGGTCGGCCTGGGTCGTGAAGACGATGCCGCCCGAGAGGGTGGCGCCGGCCTGCACGGTCATGCGACCGATGAACACGCCGTCGAAGGCCGAGCGGCCGCCGGAGGCGTTGGGGGCGAAGGTCGAGGAGACCGGCGGGGGGGCGACGCCGATGCCGGCGCGGGCGCGGTTGTTCGGGGTGGCGGCGGAGCCGCTGTTGCCGAAGTCACCGATGTGCGAGCCGGGGCCCACGATGAACTGGTAGCCCGCGATCGACTCGCCGACGTCGTAGTTGGCGGTCGAGGTGCCGGGGGCGCCGTAGTTGCCGTAGAAGCCGGTGGTGGCGGTCGAGTTGTTGCTCGTGCCGACCGAACGGTTGCGGGCCGCGGGGCCGAATCCGTCCAGAGCGAAGTACGAGTCGAACTCGCCGAAGTTGGCGGCGGTGAAGCCGGCCGAGCCCTGAGCGGCGACGGTGTCGGTCACGTTCGTGTTGAAGAAGCCGTTCGCGCTGACGGTGAAACCTTCACCCTGAATGCCAGGAACGCCACCGCCAGCCTCATAGCTGAGGGCGTTGAACGGCGCAGCGAAGGCGCCCGCGGTCAAAGCGAGCAGACCGGTAACAGTGATAGCACGGATCATCTATCGTCTCCCTCTAGCCCTGAGTCGCCGCTAGACGACCCGGGCAGACTGACTCCCCGCACTCGACGAGTGGTGCGGTTCCAAGACAGAGGATATCTCCACCGTGGTTGAATGCAAGCGAATCAAGAAGAGCATCAGATGAAAAGTTCAGCAACCCGCTTGTACTCGGACCAAACGAAACACGAATAAAAAAACACCGGCGAACATGGGCGTTCGCCGGTGTGGAGATTCTGGCATGACCAGCCACCCGAGGTGGCCGGGACGTGCTCTTCTCAACTCACATTAGGCGCGACGGCGGCGGAGACCGGCGACGCCGGCCATGCCGAACAGAGCGACCGCACCGGGGGTCGGGATGACCTGGACCCAGAGGTCGTACACATCGGCGCGACCGAAGGCGATGGGCTCGCCGGTGTCGGGATCTTCAGCGGGACCGGTGGTGCTGGCGGCGGTGATGTCAACCGTCGCAACGCGGTAGGCCCGGAGGGCCAGGAGCTGGGGGCCGTTCTCGGTCGCCATCGCAACCGCGGGGCCGCCGAGGCTCAGGTTGGCAGAGCCGCCAGCCTGAGTGTTGAACAGCATGCCGCCCGAGAGGGTGGCGCCGGCCTGCACGGTCATACGACCGACGAAGATGCCATCGAAGGCCGAGCGGCCGCCGGAGGCGTTGGGGGCGAAGGTCGAGGAGACCGGCGGGGGAGCGACGCCGATGCCGGCGCGAGCGCGGTTGTTCGGGCTGGCGGCGGAGCCGCTGTTGCCGAAGTCACCGATGTGCGAGCCGGGGCCAACGATGAACTGGTAGCCAGCGATCGACTCGCCGATGTCGTAGTTGGCGGTCGAGGTGCCGGGGGCGCCGTAGTTGCCGTAGAAGCTGGTCGTGGCGGTCGAATTGTTGCTCGTGCCGACCGAACGGTTGCGGGCCGCGGGGCCGAATCCGTCCAGAGCGAAGTACGAGTCGAACTCGCCGAAGTTGGCGGCCGTGAAGCCGGCGGCGCCCTGAGCGGCGACGGTGTCGGTCACGTTCGTGTTGAAGAAGCCACCAGAGCTAACGGTGAAGCCTTCGCCGGCGATGCCGGGAACGCCACCGCCAGCCTCGAAGCTCAGCGCATTGAACGGCGCAGCGTAAGCGCCGGCCGAAGCGACGAGCACGCCGATCGCGCACACAGTCTTGGTCATGACATGCATCTCCATCTCTACCTCATACTCCCAGCGCAGCGATCCGCACGCTGACGCCTGGAAGCCAAATCTCTGACATGAACATACCGCGCCTCGGCACCGACACAAGCGAAAGAACGCGCCCTCACGCAGTTTTGCCCGCCACTTACCCGAAATTGACCCTACGACTGCCCCCGTTTCCCTCTTCCGCCACCCAATGGAGCACCTCCGCCGCTGTCAGCCAGGGCAACGACCAAACAAACTCCTACTTATCGGTCCGAAATCCCCGGGCGGCCCGCTTCAGGTCCGAAATCTCACATCCCGGCCACGTCCGCCAGCTCGCCGGAGCGAACCCGGGACCGAAGCTGCAGCCGGTCCTCGCCGTCCACGTTCCGGTCACCATCAAGATCCGGGGCCGGCGAGGGCGTCGGCGGGGCCGTCAGCGCAAAGCCGTTCTCCCACTGCGCCAGGTCCTCGATATCCACGCTCCCGTTCTGATTCAGATCCGAAGGCTCAAAGTAGGGAGCATTCGGGTCACGCGGCAGGCGCACGTCGAAAACCACCGGCCGGTGGTCGCTCGTGCTGTTTGTCGCCGTCGCGTTGCCGTTGGACCGGCGCCCCGCGTCATCCGGCGAGTAATAGACGAACCCCATCGAGTTCAGCTCCGACACGCTGAAACCGCCGTCGGAGTTCGCGTCGAAAAACGCCGCCAGCTGCGTGTCCAGGCAGATGTAGTCCAGCCGTCCGCCCGAAGAGGGGAACGTCGCGTACGCCAGCACGTTCGGGTTCGCCGCCCCCGCCAGCGACTCCACCGGAAGGTTGAGAATCCCGCTCGGAATGCTCGGATTCACCGACGTGAAGAACAGCGGCGTGATCGTCCCGTCAACGTTGTTGTCCGAGTTCAGGTCTCCCGCGAAGATCACGTTGGCCCCGGGGTTCTGCTGCAGCTCGAACTCCACGTTGAACCCCGACGTTGTCGCGTTGTTCGTCCGTTGCGTCCGCGACGAGCTGTCGCTGCCCGACTTGAAATGCGCGTTGTAGACAATCACGTCTTTCAGCGTCCCCGGCACCCGCAGACGGGTCTTCCCGACCTGCCGGGGCCCGCCCACGTTCAGACCCGAGTGACTGATGAACGTGATCCCGGGCCGCACCAGCGTCGCATTGAAATTGAACCCGTCACCCGCTGCCGTGTAGATCGCGTAGCCCGGCAGGTAGGTGTTCCGGAAGTTCACCAGGTTCGACGCCGCCGACTGCTCGATCTCCTGGAAGCAGACGATGTCGGGCGACAGCCCCGTGTTGGGCCCGGTCCCGTCCACGTCCTGCGTCGTCATGAACGCCCCGGCCGCCAGCGCGTCGGAAGAACCCGGCGCCCCCAGCGGGCTCTTGACGTTGTATGTCACCACCCGCAGCGGCACGTAGTCGGGCGCCGAGCCCGCGAACGCCGCCGGAACACCGGCCAGTGACGCAACCAGACACGCGGCAACAGACATCAGGCGAACGGCCATCTCTCGCTCTCCGTTGCTCGCCGCCCATCGGGGGCGGCGTGCTCAGCTTGTCAGGAGCGGTGATCGTCCGACCACCGCCAGACCCCATCAGGCCCTGACGCTATCCCCGCGCCCCGGCGCTGTCGAGTCAGCCAGGGCCCGCCGGGACCACTCCAGAAAAAGGCGGCGAGCCGCGTCAGCGACCCGCCGCCCGAGAACTCTCGTCCGCTTGCACACCCGCCCGTTCCACGATCGGAACGCCGGGGGGCCTCAGCGGGATGTCGTTCAGTCGCAGTTGTTCAGCCACGCGCCCAGCACGGTGCTGATGTCGCTGAAGTTGACCACCCCGTTGCAGTCGGCGTCACCGACCGACGTGCCGTTGGGGTTCACGACCTGGTTGAAGTTGCTCAGGACCGCGTTGATGTCGCCGAAGTCGACGTCCGCGGCCGGCGAGCCGTTGGTGGTCTTGGACGCGTTGCCGCGGCAGCAGGGGGGGACGGCCGTGAACTGCCCGAGCGCCAGGATCACCGTGCCGCGCACCGCGCGCTCGTTCAGGGTCGCCCCCGAGCCGCGGGTCAGCACGCCGCCGTTGTCATTGAAGTCGTCGGGAGTGGGGAAGGTGCTGTCAGGGAGCTGTTCGAGCTCGACGTTGACGCCGTTGACCGTCTCGTTGCCGCCCGACCGGAAGTTGACGGCCATGAAGCCGCCCGTCCGCGACAGGCTCTGGCGGGCGAACCCGTCAGACGCCGCATCGACCGGGAAAATGCCCAGGGCCAGGCTCTCGTTGGTCGCGGGGCCGTCCGCGGGGAACGCGTCAGCCAGCACGTCGCCATTCTGACCGCCGCGGAGCAGCTCGTGGATCGAGTTGGTCGTGGGCTCCCAGACCAGCAGCGAGTTGGTGGTGTTGTTCAGATAGAGGCTGTCGGGGGTGTTGGGGTTGTTGTCAAAGTCGCCCAGCTCCTCGAACTTCTCGCGGACGGCCGTGAAGCCGACGCGGCCGTCGTTGTCGATCGACACGCCCGAGATGGGTGACAGGCGCGTCACCGCGAAGGCCAGCGGCGCCGTCTCGATCGTGTTCGTCAACTCGGTCACGATGAACGGGCTGCCCCCGTTATCGAAGTCGCCGTTGAACGTCACGACGTTCGCCAGCGTGTACGACTCGATCCGCTCGCCCGTCGCGTTCCAGTTGGGGTTGTAGACGCGGACCTCGTAGCGCTGCGGCGAGGCGCCCTCATCAACCCAGAGCGCCGCGATCTGCCCGCGGGCGTTCATGTCGAACTGCGTGGTCGTGCTGGGGCCGCTGCCGCCGCCCGTCGCCTGCGAGTCGACGAACTTCTTGTTCAGATCGGAAACGAAGTGGTTCGCGTAGCCCGCGTTCAGCGGCGCAACCGCGTCGTACGGACGGCCGTGGATCGCGCCCACGCCGCCGGCCTCGTCCGCCTCGATCAGGATCGTGTTGTTCGCCAGAACCGGGTCGCTCCCGACGAAGTTCGTCCGGGGGCTGCCGTCCGGGTTCACGATCGTGTCGACCGCCAGATAGATCGGGCGAGCGCTGCCGCCGTTGAAGGGCGAGCCGCCCGAGAAGCCCACGCCGTGCACCACGTACACGACGTTCCGGCCCGTCGGGCTCGTCACAGCCTGGATCACAGGCTTGGTCTGCCGAGCGTCGGTCCGGCACTCGCCCGCGGGGGTCGTCGGGGTAGGCACGGAAGCCTGCAGCCACGTCGCCGCAAAGCCCGTAGCCATCGTGTACGGATACACCGTGTTGGTCGCGCAGTTGGCGGCGGCGCTGGGGCCCAGCACCGTGGTCGGGACGTTGTTCCGGCCGCGGTACACCACCACGCCGTTGGTCACGGCCGCCCGCTGCGCCGCCGTCAGCACGGGGCTGCCATTGAAGTGCGTCTCGGCGACCAGCAGGTCGTTGTCATTCACGGGGTTCGCGACGTTGGGGTCACGCACCGCCGAGGGAACGCCGATGAACACCGAGCCGCGCAGCGTCGCGGTCTGGGGATTGATGGCGGTCTCGGTCGCGTTGCCCACGTTGATCGTGGAGGGGTCGATCGACTTGAACGGAGCCTGGATGCCCTCGGCGACGCCCAGCGTGTGCGCCGCGTTCCAGAAGCCCAGGTTGTTCTGCGCATGACCCGGGGCCGCGCCGGTCGAGTTGCCGTCGAAGAACCGCTCGTACGTCACCAGCGTGCCGTCGGGGAGCAGCGTGCCGTGCGAGCTGCTCAGCGGACGCAGCGTCCCGGCCGGCTGGTTCTCGTTCAGGATCACGTTGTTCGACTCGCCCGAGGAGAGCGCCGAGCCCGCGTCAGCGCGGTCCAGCATCGCCACCACGCGCGGCGCCCGCACACTGATGCTGTTGGCGCCGAAGGTCGTGATCGAGCCGACGGGACGGCCGCCGATGTTCTCGACCACCGCGGCGTTCAGCAGCGACTGCTGAGAGTTCACGTCAGTCGTCGCATCGTTCTGCAGAATGAACGGAACCCAGACCGTGCTGGGCGCGAAGCTCACCCCGTTCGGGCCCTTCACCAGCACCGCCGGACGCGAAGTCTGGTACTGACCGGCCTGGCCCGTCGGGTCCAGATCGGCCGCAAACGCCACACCCGCAAGCGCGGCCAGCGCGGCCACGGCGGAGACTCGCACCACCGATCGAAGATCGTTCGTCATCCCATCTCTCCCTTGTCTGGTCTCTCTGCGGCGGGTCGCTCCGGCACGAACCGGGCCTCACCGGGACGCCCAGCGTAGCACGCCGACATGGGAAAGCACCCATCAGCCTCCCGCTTGACGAGATCTTCGCACTTCGGCCGGAGAACATTCCGTCCGCCGACTCGCTGACTTCATTTTCTACGGCGACCGTCCGCCATCTCACACCCACGCATCGCCCATGTTGTCAGCCCGCCCAGCTCGCCTACATCTCCCGAACCCCCAACGAAAAACGGGCGACCCGCAGGTCCGCCCGTCTCGGCTCACTCATCTATATATGGAAGGCGCTCCGCTCCCCCGGCATCGCCGCTCAGGGAATCCGCCGATCCCAGTCGCCCGACCCGCCCTGGGGCTCCGCAAGCCGGATCGAATCGTTCCGGACGTTCGACGTTCCCAAAGTCGAGCCAGTCGGATACCAGTACGCCGGATCGCGCGACTCGGCCTGCGTCACGCTGGCCGCGTGCCCGTCGAAGAATGCCGCGTTCATCTTGTCCCCGTGCCGGTAGCTCAGCCTCAGCTGCAGACCGTTGGACGCGTTGCCGCTCTCATCGTCCCCGTACGCGAGCGAGTCCGTCTTCACGGCTCCGCTGTCCGCGAACGCGCCGTACAGGAAAGGCGCCGACGAATCAGACCCCGAATACGGATCGATCCACACGCGACCGTCCAGCTCGGGTCCCGTCGCCGTCAGCGTGCGGAAGCCGTCCGCGATCGCCACCTTCCGCGCCACGTTACCCACGTTCTCCAGCCGCGGCAGATAGCTCGTCGGCAGCTGCACGTGGTCGTCATCCGTGCCGTTCGCGTGCGCATACTGCAGGATCGTGTTCCCGCTCCGCAGCTCGGTCCCAGCCCACTGGAACGACGCGGGCATGATGAAGCTCGTCCCCGCGAAAGGCCCGCGGGCGTTGGCCACGTCCTGCATCTCCTGGGGCGCGCCCTGGGCCAGATTCATCGTTTCCCGGACAGCCGGATCGCCATACTCCCGCAGCAGGAAGTGAAAACGCTCAGCCCGGTCGATGGGCATGTTTTCGCCCTCGAGCGAAGGGGTCATCCAGTCCCACGTCTGCACCGGCAGGTCGCCCTTCTGCTTGAGCGATTCGGGTGAACGCTGGAACGTGTCCCGCAGGCGGATGCCCGTCGTGTTCAGACCGGGGAAATACCCCTCGTTCGACGACGCGTAGGCCAGCATGCCCGTCAGGAGCTGCTTCTGCATCGCCAGACCCTTGGTCTGCCACGCCGAGGCCCGTGCTTTCCCTAGTGCGGGAAGGAGAATCCCGATCAGGATCGCGATGATCGCCACCACCACCAGCAGCTCGATCAGGGTAAAGCCTGCCAAGCGGGCCCCGCGGCGTCCGGGCACGAACAATGACACCTTATCCATGTGCGTTTCCTCGTCTCCTGCGGATATGCGAACAAAATCCTATCCTTGCGTAAGGATTGGGTTCACAGATTCAGCGGGTGCGGGCTATACGTCGCCTTGAGGGACCGAGATGCACCGGCTTAACCAAAGGCCCGTAAGTCCTTTGTTTACGACCGTTGATTGTGGACAATATGTTGACTCATTGACGGTTGGCAAACGGCGCCGTGTGTGCCGACCGCGCGGACTCCTCGGTCCAGGGCGCCGAAAGCAGCAGCGCCCCGAACCGAATCTCCTTCCCGCCAGGGATGCGCCAGCTTGGGTAATTCCCATTCCGGGGACAACCGATTTCAAGGGCGACCTACGCGGGGAGCCCTCGATGATCGACCCTGATATGTGCCCGGGCCCGATTCGCAGCCAGTTCGCCTCCGACGAGGAGATGCGCGAGCTGGTCCGCATGTTCGTTGACGAGATGCCCGCCCGCATCGCCGCCCTACGCGACGCGTGGGACGCCAGCCACTCGAAGCAGATCGAGTCCCTCGCGCACCAGCTCAAGGGCGCCGCCGCCGGCTACGGCTTCGCCATCGTGGGCGACGCCGCCGCCGAGCTCGAGTCGGCACTCCGATCATCCGAACACGACCTGAGCTCCGTCCGCGCCCAATTCGACGCGCTGGTCGATCTGTGCAGCCGAGCGGCTTGCTGAACACGTCCGCACACCACGCAGGGCGCACCACCGCCCCGAGGGACCACCAGTGCACACGCAGGACACGCCCCCGGTGCTGCTGCTCATCGACGACTCGCCGTCGATCCACCGCCTCCTCGCCTTCAAGCTCAAGAACGAGGGCATCGAGTTCCTCAGCGCCTTCAGCGGCCCGGAGGGGGTCGAGCTCGCCGCCGCCAACAAGCCCTCGCTCATCCTCCTCGACCTCGCCATGCCCGACGTCGACGGCTTCACCTCCCTCCTCCAGCTCAAGAACGACTCGCGCACCATCAACATCCCCGTCATCGTCGTCTCGGGAACCTCCTCGCCCGAGGACAAGGTCCGCGCCTTCGAGCTCGGCGCCATGGACTTCGTCACCAAGCCCTTCGACGTACACGAGCTCCGCGCTCGCATCTCCTCCGCCCTCCGCATCCACCGGCTGATGAGCATGCTCGAGAAGCGCGCCCAGATCGACGGGCTCACCGGACTCTGGAACCGCGCCCACTTCAACGACCGCCTCGCCGCGGAGCTCTCCTGCTCGCGACGAAACGGGTCGACCATGTCGCTCGTCGTCTGCGACCTCGACCACTTCAAGCGCGTCAACGACACCTTCGGCCACCCCGCCGGCGACGCCGTCCTCCAGGGCTTCGCCGCCACGCTCAACGCCGAGCTCCGCTCCTACGACATCGCCTGCCGCTACGGCGGGGAAGAGTTCGCCATCATCCTCCCCGACGCCGCCGCCCCGCAGGCCCACATGATCTGCGAGCGCATCCGCGCCGCCATCGAAGCACGCCGCTGGCCCAACTACCCCGACATCCGCGCCACCGCATCCTTCGGCGTCACCGACAAGGGAATCGACGGCAGCGACGCTCCCGCCGCCTGGGTCGAGGCCGCCGACAAGTGCCTCTACGAAGCGAAGCAGACAGGACGCAACCGCGTCGTCGCCTTCTCGGGCCCGACCGAGCGCCCACGCCTCGCCAAGGCCGGCTGATCCCACGCGCCGCCCCGCTGCGCGCCCTCCGCGCCCCGTGGCCTCCACCTTCAGCGCCCCCGCTCCAGCACCGCGCGCAGCGCCTCCGCCGCGTGCCCATCGGTCACGTGCAGCGCGTACCGCCCGCCCAGCGCCAGCACGCCCCGCCGCAGCTGCGCGCACCGCTCCGCGATGAGCACGCCGTACGCCGCCGCTTCCGATCCGTCGCGCGCTCCCGCCGCCCGCGCCCCGCTCGCGGGATCCACCAGCCGCACATCAGGCAAGACCGGCGGCCGCAGCTCGTCCGCCGCCAGCACCTGCAACACGATCACCTCGCGCACCGCCGCCCGTCCCCGCGTCGAGCGCCCGCCCCGCGCCGCACGCAGCGACGCCAGCAGCGGCCCCTGATCGTCCAGCCCGTCCGTCACCACCGCCATCACCCCGCCCCGGGGCAGCGCCGTCGCGGCCGCATCAACCCCCGCCGCCAGCCCCGCCCGACCCGCTCCCGCCTCCAGCCGCTCCAGCATGTCCACCACGCGGTGCACCGCCCGCCATCCCGCCGCCGGCTCGATCACACTCGCGGACGCCGCGCTCCCCGCCGTCACCAGCCCGACGCGGTCGCCGGCCCGCGCCGCGATCAGCGCAAGCCCCGCCGCCAGCTCCTCCGCGCGCCGTAGCTTCGTGGGCGCGCCCCGGCCCGCATCAACCGCCGCAAAGCGCATCGAGCCGCCCGCATCCAGCACGATCATCAGCGACGCCTGCGCCTCGTGCGCAAAGCGCCTCCGGTACAGCCGGTCCGATCGGCCCAGCAGCCGCCAGTCGATCCCCGCGACGGGCTCGCCCGGCAGCATCGCCTGGTAATCGTAAAACTCCGTCGACGTGCCCCGGCTGCGCTTCGCGTGCCGTCCCTGCAGCGCGCCGTCCGCCAGCGCCGCCCCCACGCGCAGCAGCGCGCCCCGCGGCGCCACGCCCTCCAGGCCCTCACGCAGCGGCCGGGACGCCGGCGCCCCGCGAGGCTCCGCCTCCGATCGGCCACCTCGGGAAAACATGAACCAGCGCCGCATCGCTCCCAAGCCTAGCCGCTCGCGCGCCCTGCCCGCCGCGCCATTGAGCCGCTCTCACACCCTCTTCACGAGTGCCTCACGGCCGCGCCGTATCTCTTGATCACAATGGCCGAGCGCTCCCGCCAACCTCTCTCCTGGTCCGCCATCTTGTTCATGCTCTTCGTTCTGCTGATGCTGGGCGGCATGGTCGCGATCGCATACTCGCCGGTCGTCGCCGGACTCTTCTCAAGAGGTCAGAGCGACCAGCCCCCCGAGCCCGCCGCCCCCAGCGACTCCATTGAAGGCGTGCCCGCACCCGACAACGTGCAGACACGGGCTACCGAGTTCCCCGGCCCGGACAACGCCGTGCGCGCCGTCCCCAGGAGCGATGCCGACGCCCCGCGCTCACCGAGCGACCAGAGCGATTCCCCCGCGCCCGGCTCGCCGCCCGCCCCCGATTCCGGATCGGAGGGGCAATGAAGCGCGTCCTGCTCATCGCCGGCTCGGGCCTCGCCGCCGTCCTCGGCGCCTGCCAGTCGTCTCCCGACGGCGTGCGCATAGGCGACGCCACGCTCCAGCAGTTCGACGCCGGCGTCACCACCGAGGCCTGGGTCCGCGCCATCCTGGGCGATCCAACCCACGTCAGCGTCGTCGAGGGAGTCGAAGACACCCGCGTCCTCCGCTACGCCCTCACCGAGCGCAAGGGCGGCCTCGCCGGACTCTTCACAGGCTCCGATCCCAAGACCGTCTCCGTCGTTTACTTCATCGTCACCGACGGCACAGTCACCCGCTACTGGGCCGACCGCCAGATCGAACGCACCCTCCTGGGCAACCCCGTCGAGTCAGGCCAGGGCGAGAAAGAACAGTAGAAGACAAGAGCAGTGGGGGAGACGGGCCGCGCTCGCGCGCATCACGACGTCGTCTTGCTCGCGTCTCAGTCACGAGCGCAGCTCGAGCCCCCGCCCGACCGCCGCGCGCCGCCTTCACCCGCCCGTCAGCGCCTCGGGACCCTCCGCCCGCAGAGACTCGGCCAGCTCGTTCAATATCTCGTCGGTCTCTTCTTCTTCCTCGAGAGTCTCCGTGAGCAGCGCCATCACATCCGCCGACCGGCTCCCCAGGTCGCGCGCCAGCCGGAGCGTCCCGATGTACGACGCGATCTCGTAATGCTCGACCTTCTGCGACGACGCGATGATCACCGAGTCGACGAGCATCGGGTCCCCGCCGTAGCCCAGGTCCTCGTCGCCCTCCTTCAGAATCCCCATCATCCCCAGGCAGGACTTGCCCGAGCAGTCCATCTTCAGCATGTCCGCGATCCGCTCGATCCGCGAGACCTGCCCCCGCGTCTGCTCCAGGTGACGCTCGATCGCCTCGCGCAGCTCGGGCGAGTCCGCCCGCGCCGCCACCCGCGGCAACGCAAGAATCAGTTGCGTCTCGGCGCTGTACAGCCCCTGCAGCATCTGCTCGAACAAGATCGCCGGTGTGTCAATCCTCATGGGAAGTTCGCTCGCAGAAGGTGCGGGAAGTATCGCCGGAAGCTCACGCCGCGCTCGCGGCCAGGCCCGGCTTCATGACCACTTTCATGCAGTTGTCCGTCTTCTCGTTGAACATGCGGTACCCCTCCGCCGCCTGCTCAAGATCCAGCCGGTGCGTGATGATCTCCGAAGGGTCGATCACCTCCTTCAGGATCATGTCCAGCAGCATGTGCTGCAGCGCATGCACCCGCACCTGCCCCATCTTGAAGCTGACGCCCTTGTTGAACGCCATCCCCATCGGGATCGTGTCCACCGTTCCCGCGTACACCCCCAGCAAGGAGATCGTCCCCGCCTTCCGCACGCAGCGGATCGCCTCGCGCAGCACGTGCGGCCGGTCCGTCTCGATCCCCACGCTCTGCTTCACGCGGTCGACAATGCTCACCGCCCCGTGACCGTGCGCTTCCATCCCCACCGCGTCGAGACACGAGTCGGGCCCGCGCCCGCCTGTCGCCTCCAGCAGGAACTCGTACACGCCGCCCTTCTCGAGGTTGAACGTCTCCGCCCCCGCCTGCTCCGCCAGCTTCAGCCGGTCATCAAGGCTGTCGATCGCGATCACCCGCTCCGCCCCCTGGATCAGCAGCGACCGGATCGCCATCTGACCCACCGGCCCCGCACCCCACACCGCCACCACGTCGCCCGGCTGCACCCCGCAGTTCATCGCGCCCATCCACCCCGTCGGCAGAATGTCCGACAGGAACAGCACGCGATCGTCCGGGATCCCCTTCGGCACGCGGATCGGCCCGAAGTCCGCGAACGGCACGCGGATGTACTCCGCCTGCCCGCCCGCGTACGAACCCGTCACCGACGAATACCCGAAAAGCCCGCTCCCCGGGTACCCCAGCACCGCCGCCGATTCCACCTGGTTCGGATTCGAGTTGTCGCACGCCGAGTACTCGTGCTTCTTGCAGTAGAAGCACGACCCGCACGCGATCACGCACGGAATCACCACCCGGTCCCCCTCGCGCAGCGTCTTCACCGCCGAGCCCACCGCCACGACCTCGCCCATGCACTCGTGGCCCATCACGTCGCCGCGCTGCATCCCCGGAAAAAAGTTGTTGTACAGGTGCAGGTCAGACCCGCAGATCGCCGTCGACGTGATCCGCACGATCGCATCGCGCGGATTGATGATCTGCGGCTCCGGCACATCCTCCACACGGATGTCTTGCTTCCCCTGCCAGCAGGCTGCCCTCATCGGCCGTTCTCCTTCCGTGCGATGTCCTGCAGATCCGTGTCCGTCGCGCGCTCGCCTTCGCCCGGACGATCCGTCCGCCGGGCGTTCGCGCCCACCGGCTGCCCGTGCGACGTCGCGACCTCCCCCGTCTCCATCATCTGCCGGAACTGAAACAGGCCCCGCTGCAACATCCCTTCAGGACTCTTCCCCACTGCCTTGGCAAACACATCCCCCACAGTCCCGCCAGGCGGCAGATACTCAACCACCACATGCACCTCCGTGCCGCGCCGGAAAGGCTGCTCCTCAAAGCGGATCGAGCCCGCGTTGGGCACCCCCTCGTCATCCGTCCGCCACGCCAGCATCCGCCCCGGCTCATCGTTGATGATCCGCGCGTTCCACGAGTACGACCGACCGCCCGGCCCCTTCACCTTCCACAGCAACTCCTCGCCCGTCCGCGTCACGCTCTCAAGATCGTCGATAAACCGCGGCAGGTCCTCGAATCGGCACCACACCGCGTACAGCTCCTCCGCCGAACGCTGGATCGTCACCGCGGCCGTGGCCCGCTTCCCGTTCTCGAAGAACCGCTTTCCAAGCGCGTCAGTCATGCACACACAATCGCCGCGCCCCCCCGGCCGAGGAGTGAACCCCCCGTGAATGCACAGTCATTCGCGCCCGTGAACAACGCGTCACGCGGCGCGCGCGCCGCGCTCAAAGGCGCCCGCCCCGGGCGACACGACAACGCCCACGCAGCGCTCATGGCTGTCCGCCCCAGGCGACACGGTGCGCCGGGC
The DNA here is from genome assembly GCA_033763795.1 of Planctomycetota bacterium. GTDB lineage: Bacteria > Planctomycetota > Phycisphaerae > Phycisphaerales > UBA1924 > JAEUIV01. The sequence continues at coordinate 12,273 of JANRJV010000069.1, read as the reverse complement.
TCGTACACCTACTCGACCGTCAACGGCCGCGAGAACAACCCCGTGAACTACGTCTCCTTCTGGGACGCCACGCGCTGCGCCAACTGGCTGCACAACGGCCAAGGCGCCGGCGACACCGAGACCGGCGCCTACACGCTCACCCCCCCCCGGCGTCAGTGCCAACACCTTCACACGCAACGCCGGCGCACAATGGGCGGTCACCAGAGAGGACGAGTGGTGTAAGGCCGCCTACCACCGGTGAACCGCCTTACAGGCAGGTCGTGCCGAAGTTGGCGAGCACGGTGGTGATGTCGGTGAAATTCACGACGCCGTTGAGGTCGGCGTCGCCGGGGCCCGTGCTCGGTGCGTAGCTGGTGCCGAAGTTGGCGAGCGCCGAGGTGATGTCGGTGAAATTCACAGAGCCGCTGCCGTCGGCGTCGCCTGGGCATGGTGGCGCTGCGGGAGCGACGGTGACCTGACCAGTTGCCGGATCGAACGCTTCAAAGTTGAGGCCCGGCCCGGCAGTGAAGCTGACAGACGAGCCCACGGTGAGCGAATCAAACCCGCTGAAGATCTGCAAGTCGAGCGTCGGAGGCGGCACATAGCCGTCAACCAGGACAAGATTGATCGTGCCCCCGTTGAGGAAGACATCGCCCAAGACGATGAGTTGGTCGTAACCTGTACCAGGAGTGGGCCCGCCGATCTCGATGACAATCGACCCGATGTTCTGGATCAGATCACCGTCGATGGTCAGGATCCCGGGTGAGGAGCCCGCAAAGATCTGCCCGCCGTTGTTGATGACCGCAAAGTTGGGCTGTCCGATCGTGACGCCCTGAACCCTCCCCGTCCCCTGCAGGATTCCTCCGGGGTAGAAAATTCCGTCGGTAGGGTCCGTGACCGGGCCCGACAACGTCACCCTGCCGGGCGCCACCGCCACCGAAGGTTGGCCGCCGATAGACACGGCCGCGCTAGGACCAACACTGAGGCTTCCATTTCTGCCGAGCGAGACTGTCGGCACGCCGCCTTGATCGACACTGTTCTGAAGATCGAAGCCGACGAAGAGCCGCGCGAAGCCCTCCACGATCACGTTGGATGTCTGGCCGTCGGATGGTCCTGCGGCCGCTGAAACGCTGCTCGCACTGACCCTCCCAAAGTCGGCGATCAGCAGCCGACTGTTGAGTTGTGGCGCGTCGAACGAGGTACTGCCGATGCGGGCTTCACCGAAGTACGCCTGTCCGCGGATCACCCCCTCGGCGGGTGCGGCGATGACCGGAGCGAAACTGAGATTATTGATCTCTGCGATACCGCCGGCATCGACTTGAAAGCGTGCCCCACCTACTACGAACAGGCCGCCCACCCAGAAGACGGAACCGTCGAAGATGTCCATTGTCGTCAGGGTGCCGCCGGACTTCACTTTCAACTCGAAGTTGTTCAGTTGAAGGAAGTTCGCCTCGATCCGCCCGCTGTTGGAAACGGCGATCTCGGCCGGCGGCAACGGCGGCACCCCCGCCCCCGTCCGCGGCACCACGCCGTCCGCAGAGGCCGACCCGTTCATCACCAACCTGCCCCCATCGACATTGATCTTGAGCCACCCGAACCCATCGCCCGGCGTTCTGACGTTGAGCACACCATTGTCATACGTGTTCGGCTCTCCGAGCTCCATCCGGCTTTGGGCAAGGAGGTTGAGCTCAAACTGCGAGATACTGCCCAACGAGTTACCGAACGACTCGACCTCCAACCGCTCTGCGGTGAAGGACGTGGCCGCATCCAGGGTCATGCTCACCTGACCCCTCGACACGCTCTGGATCCGAGCGACGCCGGCGGTGACCTGGGCACCACTGCCCACATGGACCGACGCCGATTGGTCGGCCTCAGAACTTCCGGTGTTCGCGACGTAGAACTCACCCGGCGCATCGAGCCTGCCGCCACTGGTGAGATTGAGGTTCGCACCAATCAATCTGAAGATGCTCGCGCTGGACAAAAGCCCGCCTGAGTTGACGGAGACCACCGGGGTTTGCGCGTTGGCAAATGCGCGCTTCCGAACGATGAAATGCGGGATCGTCGCCTCCCCTCCGGCGACCTCGAAGAGGCCGCCGTCATCCATGCGGATCGGATAGGACAAGACCCCATCCGGTGGCACCGTGGGCATCGTCAGGCTGCCCCCGGTCTCCACACTCAACGTGTGCAATTGGCCGAGAGAGGTAACACTGAACATGATTTCGTTGGCCTGCACCGCCCCGCCGGCCAGGATCCGGAAGGAAGAAGGCACGAGCGTTGTCAGGTTCAGCGTGCCGACAGTCATGGCACCGCCCGTTCCACCGACCGTGACTTGCCCGTCTTCCAGCTCCAGCGTGCCTGCACCGAACTGACCTCCGTCGATACTCAGCTCCCCGCCGAACCGCACAGCTGTGATAGGCGCCTGCACCCAGGCCTGATCGGACACTTCAGCACGCCCGTTAGAGCCTACGATCGTCAGGTCGCTGGTCAACAGGTTGCGCTGCCCGGTAGGCTCCGCGCCGGTGACCACAAGTTCCGACCTCACGGCGAAGCCTCTCACCACCACAGGACTCTGGCTGATGACCTCGAGGCTGTCCAGCGTCAGCTTGGTGTCTCTGGGCGCCGTTTCAGTCGGGGGACCGCCTTCTTGGGTTGGCGGCGAGAGGAAAATCGAAGCGAATCCGTCAACCAGCAGGCCGTAGGAATCGCTCGGGGCAATCACGCCGTTGTACGTGGGGAGGAATGTCGGATCGATGCCGGTGAGGGTCAGCTTTCCGTGATTCTGGCCCCCGGTCAGATCTCGCCCGACAAGGACATGGTCCCCGCGTGCCGCAAAGATCGCCTTGATCGTTGCGTTCGTGCTCGGCTGAGGAAACGGAACAGGGTTCGACCCCGATCTGATAAACGCTGACGCCCCGAGCGCGAGCCTCAACGGGGACGTATAGACATCCTCCGCCAAACCCAGCACATAGAAGCGATTCTCTGTAGCGGCAGGCGGCCGCGGCGGTGGAGGGAATGAAGCATTCCGGGAGTTGCGGAATCCGTCTCTCCAGGACAGATCGGTCAAGTAGTCGGTGCCGCTCGGGGAGAGGAGGTCAGGGACCAAGGCCGGTTCGTAGTTGACGAACGTGTTCAAACCCTGCCCCAAAGCCAGACTGGTGAGGCCCAGGGTTCCGCCCACTGTCAATGCAGCTGCCGGAAGCTTCTTCATTGGTCAACCCCTCTAGGTGGACTGCGCTGACTATCTGCGGCGGCCTTGCCGTCGGCTCCGGTCCGGCAACAGCCAGACATGCGCGGACACCCCTGTTTAAACCATACTGTTTACCCGGACATCCGCCCAATCATTTGTGCGCAAACTCGGTGAAGATCGCACAAATGTAAACGTACATGCGTAAGCATTTCGACTAGCCTGCCCGCCGCTCTCGAAGATGAAGCTGTTCTTCACATCGCGTTCGGATCCGCGTGAAGCAGCCTCGTCAACTACTCGGAGAGGTCGCAGCCCGGCGACCGCCGAATTGCAGAGAAGGTCAGCGAGCAGGACTCGGGAGGCCAGCCGACATACCCGCGGCAATTGAGTACACGGCGGCAAAGTCCGCGATCACGGCCCCGCTCGCCCATCTTTAAGTTCGATCTACCCTTCACACGCGCTTGCACGCGCCAGCGTTCGACCTATGTCATTCCCTGTCATCGTCGGCCGTCGGTCACGATTCGGCCGTCCCCGCAAGCGTCGCCAGAACTCGCGAATTCTGCGGGGTTCGGCAACGAAAAGCCGCCGACGTCATCTGCCCAGCGGGGCGTGACATCGGCGGCAGACAAAGCGGGCGACCGGGATCGAACCGGCGACATTCAGCTTGGGAAGCTGACGTTCTACCGCTGAACTACGCCCGCGGCTCACTCATTCTACCACACCCCAACCCCGCCCGCGGCTGAGCCCCATTCCTTCGCCCGCCCGCACCCCCGCCCGCACCCCCGCCCGCACCCCCGCCCGCACCGGCCCCGCCCGCGCCGGCTCCGCCCCCGCCAACCCGCCTCACCCTCCCGCCCTCCACTTCCGCGCCAGATTCACCGCCGCAACGCTCGCCCACACCACCTCCAGCGCCAGCGCGGGCCACGTCTCGCGCGCCAGGCACACGACCGCCACCAGCGCCGCCCCCAGCGCATTGGCCGCGTAGTACCGCCGCGCACCGAGCCTCTCGATGCCCAGCGCGAACGCGCCCAGCAGCATGATCATCCCCGCCCACCCCAGCACATCCGCCGCCAGCAGCCACCCGCCGCCCGCCGTCGCGCCCGCCTGCGCAACCAACCAAGCCCCCGCCGTCATCGCTCCCGCGCCCGCCTGCGCAACCAGCAGCGCCGCGCTCATCATTCGTGCGACGAGCCGTTCGTCGGCAGGTCCTTGTCATCCACGCGTTCGATCTCCGCGCCCAGCCCGCGCAGCCGCTCCTCCATCTTCTCGTACCCGCGGTCCAGGTGGTACACCCGCAGCACCGTCGTCTTCCCCCGCGCCGCCAGCCCCGCGAGCACCAGCGACGCCGACGCCCGCAGATCCGACGCCATCACCGGCGCCCCGATCAGCTCGCGCACGCCCGTCACCACCGCCGTCCCGCTCTGATGGAAGATCTGCGCCCCCATCCGACCCAGCTCCGCCACGTGTAGGAACCGCTGCGGATAGATCCGCTCCGTGATGATGCTGTTCCCGTCGGCGAGGCTCAAGAGCGCCATCACCTGCGCCTGCAGGTCCGTCGGGAACCCCGGGTGAGGCTGCGTCGTGATCTGCGCCGGCCGAAGCCGCCGCTCGCTCCGCACTTCCACCGTCGCCCGCGTCCGCCGCTCCAGCGTCTCCGGACCTTTCACCTCGACGCTCACGCCGATCGCCCGCAGATGCTCCGCCGCCGCCAGAAGATCATCGATCGGACAGTTCTCGATCGTCACCTGCCCGTTCGTGATCCCCGCCGCCATGATGTACGTCCCCGCCTCGATCCGGTCCGGAATCACGCGGTGCTCCGCCCCGTGCAGCTCCTTCACCCCCTCGATCACGATCCGCGGCGTGCCCGCGCCCTTGATGTGCGCGCCCATCGCGTTCAGCAGGTCCGCGAGGTCCGCGATCTCGGGCTCGCACGCCGCCGACTCGATCACCGTCGTCCCGCGCGCCAGCGCCGCCGCAGACATCACGTTCGCCGTCCCCAGCACCGTGGGCCCGAACGTCCCGCCCAGGAAGATCCGCGTCCCGATCAGCCGCCCGCCCTTGGGAACCCGCGCCACGATGTCGCCCGACTCCAGCGAGATCTCCGCGCCCAGCGCCTGCATGCCCCGGAGGTGCAGGTCCACAGGCCGGTCGCCGATCGCGCACCCGCCCGGCATCGAGACCTTCGCCATCCCCCGCCGCGCCAGCAGAGGACCCAGAACGCAGATGCTCGCCCGCATCGTCCGCACGATGTCGTACCGCGCCGACACCGCGCTCTCGTCCGTACAACGCAGCGTCACCCGCGGCTCGCCCTCGCCGGAAATCCCCGCGTCCGTCGACCCGCACCCCAGCTCGCCCAGCAGACGACGCATGTTCGCGATGTCCGCCAGCGCCGGAATGCCCGAGAACGTCACCGGCTGATCCGTCAGCAGCGCCGCCGCCATCAGAGGCAGCGACGCGTTCTTGGAACCGTTCACACGGACCGTTCCCCGAAGCTGCCGGCCGCCATGAATCACAAACGCGTCCAACGCCGTCGCCTCCCGTCCGAGAAGGTCCGCGAAAAAACGCCGCTCGGGCCCGCACGGCGCATCCTATCCCCACGCACTCCGCCGACCGCGGCCCGCACACCCAAAACCGCTTGCCTCATCGGCACACTCGCGCCCCCGCCCCGACATTTCCGACCCGCTCACGTTGCCCGCCACACGCCCACTTTGGAACTTCCAACCGGTCGTGAGCGTCCGGCCCGGGAGCCCGAGCGGGGTGGGAGTCGCCCGGAAGACGCTGGAGCAAAGCCCATGGTTGTCCGCCAGCATCTCGCCAACGCCACACTCACCGCGGGCATCGTCGCCGCCGCGGGCCTCCTCGGCTCCGCCTACGCGCCCGACTCCGTCGCCAGCGCGCAGACCCAGGACCAGTACGCCGAACTCCCGGCTGAAATCACCCTCACAGGAGTCGTCCGGGACTTCAAGGAACGATCCGTCACCGGCGGACACCCCGACTTCGAAAGGCAGCCCACCGGCGGCTTCGGCCACTACATGGGAAACATCGCCCCACAGCTCGACTCCGACAAGAAGCCCGTCTTCGCCGGCGGCGGCAAGAAGGTCTCCAGCCAGTGGCGGACTTCCGGCAACAAGAACATCCACCCCTCAACCTTCAAGCGCGACGCCGGCGACACCGCCGGCAGCTACTCGGGCAGCGCCGACTCAGGCGCCATCTCCAGCGCCGCCAGCTTCGCACAGTGGTACCGCGACGTCCCGGGAGTCAACATGTCCCGGGACCTCTCCATCACGCTCCGCAGGCAGCCCAACTCCCCCATGTACGTCTTCGACGACCGCTCCGACCCCCTCTACTCCGCTCGCGGCGGCTTCTTCCCCGTCAACAATGAGCTCTTCGGCAACTCCCGCAACGAGTCCAAGAACTTCCACTTCACCTTCGAGCTCGCCACAGAGTTCATCTACAAGCCCGGCACCAACCAGACCTTCACCTTCATCGGCGACGACGACGTCTGGGTCTTCATCAACGATCAGCTCGTCATCGACCTGGGCGGCGTCCACTCCGCCATCAACCAGACCGTCTTCCTCGACCGACTCGCCAACCTCGTGCCCAACGGCACCAACACCCTCCGCGTCTTCCACGCCGAGCGCCACCGCACGCAGTCCAACTTCCGCATCGAGACCACCATCAACCTCAAGAACGCGGAGCTGCCAACCACCGCCAACATGTACGACTGAACAGCCGCCGCGCCCCCCCCCGCAACCACTGAGCCCCGAACACTCCTCAGGACCCGCCGGCCTCAAGCGCCCGCGGGTCTTTTCCTTTCACGCGGTGAACAGGGGCGTCGACAGATAACGCTCCGCAAGCGAGCACGCCACCGTCACGATCCGCTTCCCGCGCATCTCGGGACGCGCCGCCACCTTCGCCGCCGCGCAGACGTTCGCGCCGCTCGAGATACCCCCCAGAATCCCCTCCTCGCGCGCCAGCCGACGCGACCACGCGAACGCCTCGTCGTTCGTCACCGTCACCACCTCGTCCACCAGCGAACGGTCCAGGTTCCCCGGCACAAACCCCGCCCCAACCCCCTGGATCCGGTGCGGCCCGGGCGCCCCGCCCGACAGCACCGCAGAATCCGCCGGCTCCACCGCGATCGCCCGGAACCCGCGCGACCGCGCCCTGCAATATCGCGTCACTCCCGTGATCGTCCCCCCCGTCCCCACCCCCGCCACGAGCGCATCAACGTTCCCCTCGAGCGCCTCCCAGATCTCGGGCCCCGTCGTCGTCTCGTGCACCCGCGGGTTCGCCGGGTTCTCGAACTGCTGAGGCATCCACGCCGAAACCCCCCGCGCCCGCGACTCCTCCAGCAGCTCGTTCGCCCGCGCCACCGCCCCGCGCATCCCCAGCTCCGCCGGCGTCAGCACCAGCGTCGCCCCCAGATGCTTCAGAATCGCCCGCCGCTCCAGGCTCATGCTCTCGGGCATGCACAGCGTCAGCCGGTACCCCCGCGCCGCGCACACGAACGCCAGCGCGATCCCCGTGTTCCCCGACGTCGGCTCGATCACCTGCGTCTCGCGCGTCAGCACACCCCGCGCCTCCGCGTCGTCGATCATGGCGCGCCCGATGCGGTCCTTCACCGACCCCGCCGGGTTCTGAAACTCCAGCTTGATGTACACCTCGGCCCCGCCGGCCGGAACCACCCGGTTCAGCCGCACAAGCCCCGTTTCGCCCACCGCCTCGTCCACGCGCCGATGCGCAACGCGTCGCGATACCCCGCTGCTCGACACCCGCTTCTCAATCTCACCCATCTCAGTCCTCCGATCACCGGAACCTAGTCCTCGCATCAGAGATTGTCCATTACCCCATTTGCAAATGGATAATTGAGGTGGGACGTACCTCTTCCCCGTCTTTGAACCGCATCCGCCATATACCGCCGTCAAGAAAAATGTAAAGCATGCTTGACAATATGTCAAGTATGCTTTACACTCAAGGACCACCCAGGAGAATGCAAATGTCCCTGAAGACGCCGCCCAAATGGATGCTGCCCGCCGCCTTGGCCTTGTGGATCGGCACATACTTTGGTGCCAGGTTCGCCCTTTCCCAGTTGCCCTCCGGCAACGCCCGCCTGACCGTGGCCCTCTCTCCAGTGATCCCCACGCTCGTGGTGGTCTGGGCCGTGCTCGCGACGATCAGCCGACTCGATGAACTCCAGCGGCGTGTGCACTTCGAAGCAACCGCCATCGCCTTCACGCTCACCACCGCGATGCTCTGGGTGCTCGGGCTTCTGGAACTGGCGATCTCGCTCGATCGGGACAACTTGAGCTACCGGCATGTCTGGGCTTTCCTCCCGGCCTTCTACTTCATAGGTCTGGCCGCCTCATGGAGGCGGTACAAGTGAACAACCTTCTGCGTCAGCTGCGAACCGAGCGAGCATGGACCCAGAGCGAGCTCGCCGAGCGACTCGGCGTCTCGCGTCAGACCGTCATTTCGATCGAAACGGGCCGCTACGAACCGAGCCTGACGCTCGCGTTCAAGATCGCCGCCGTACTCAATAAACGGATCGAAGACATCTTCCGCCCCGAGTCGGCGACCCAACAAATCGGCCAGTGACAGACCCCGTCACTCCCCGCCCTCCGCCCATCTGTCCTGCGCTCGCCCCGCCCCGTCTCACTTGGGCTGTTCGATCGGCAGACCCGCATCCCGCCACGCCTTGAGCCCCCCGTCGATCAGGTACACATCCAGCCCCGCGGCCAGGAACCGCTTCGTCAGCACGTTCGCCCGCCCGAACGACGGATTCTCGCCGTACACGATGATCGCGTCATACGCCTTGAACTTCGGGTCCGGGTCGTTCTCGTCAAAGTCGCGCGTATCCAGCCGCACCGCTCCCGGAATCCGCTCCCGGGCGAACGACTCCGGCAGCCGCGCGTCCACCAGTAGGTAACTGTCCGGGTTCTTCGCCAGCCATTCCCGAGCCTTGGTCGGCGACAGCCGGACATTGTCCACCTTGTTCTCATCAGTCGAAACGCAACCGGCGACCGCCAGGGCGGTTCCGATCGCCAGCGCGAGAATACGACGGGTCATCAGGAGGTTCATCGTGATGGCGGATACTACCTCCCAGAACCCGCGCGTCGCACCCCCACGCCGGCCGGAGCAGCTTGTGACCCACCGACTCGCCTCCGCGGCCCTCGCAGCGCTCATCCTCGCAGCGCCCGCAGCACGCGCCGCCGAACCACCCAGAACCGCCCCCGGAACCCGCGGCATGTCCATCGAGGAACAGGCCGCCCGCGCCGTCAGCGTCTCCCTCCGCGCCGAACACGCCCCCCTCCAGCCCGGCGGCTCCACAACCCTCGCCCTCTCCTTCGACCTCGCCGAAGGCTGGCACCTCTACTGGCGAAACCCGGGCGACAGCGGCGCCGCAATAGGCTTCGACTTCCAGCTCCCCCAGGGCGTCACCATCGGCCAGCCCCAGTGGCCAACCCCCAAACGCTCCGTCGCCCCGGGCGACATCCTCGACTACATCTACGAGAAACGCGTCACCCTCCTCTTCCCCCTCACAGTCGCCCCCTCAGTCACCGGCCCCATCAACATCCGCGCCAAAATCGACTGGCTCGTCTGCCGAGAGGCCTGCGTCCCGGGCGAACGCGCCGTCGAGCTCACCATCCCCATCGCCCAATCCTCCGCGCCCTCGACCGCCGCCGCGGACATCGCCGCCGCCCGCGCTGCCATGCCCGCCCCCCTCCGCGACGCCGCTCCGTCCGAGCGCATCACCGCCGTCTTCCAGGACATGGCCCTCCGCATCCACGCCCCGGCCGCCTCCTCACTCGCCTTTTACCCCTACGAAGACGAGCTCCAGCCCGACAATCCCCTCGACCAGGGCGCCGCACAGGGCGACTCGCTCACCCTCGCCTACAGCGCCGCCGCCCCCTCAGACCGCATCCGCGGCCTGCTCGTCGTCAGCCGGCCCACAGGCTCACACGCCTACCTCCTCGACGTCTCCGCGGGCACGAACACCTCAAATCAAGGACAATGATCGAGCGCCGGCCGCCGTGGGCGCGCCGGTCAGTTTCCCTGTACCAGCCTCAAACACCGATAGAGGAGCAACACATGAAGCTGAAACGGAACTGGGTCACTCTCGCCGCCACCACCGCCATCGTCGCCCTTTCCGCCGGCGCCTTCTCCGCCTCCGTCTACGCCGGCGACAAGGCCGAGAAGACCGCCGCCAAGTCCGCCTCCGAGCCCATGGCAAAGATCGACTCCGCCGCCCCCGACTTCACCCTCACCGATACCGACGGCAAGCAGCACAAGCTCAGCGACTACACCGCCCAGGGCAAGGTCGTCGTCCTCGAGTGGTTCAACAGCGGATGCCCCTACGTCAAGCGCCACTACGACAAGTACACCACCATGCGCGACACCGCCGCCAAGCACGGCGACAAGGTCGTCTGGCTCGCCATCAACAGCGGCGCCCCCGGCAAGGAAGGCCACGGCAAGGACGCGCAGGCCCGCACCGATTGGAAGATCGCCTACCCCGTCCTCCTCGACGAGTCCGGACAGGTCGGCAAGCTCTACGGCGCCAAGACCACCCCCCACATGTTCGTCATCGACCCCAAGGGAATCCTCGTCTACGCCGGCGCCATCGACAACGACCCCAAGGACGCTCAGCCCGCCGATAAGAAGACCAACTACGTCGCGCAGGCCCTCGACGAAGTCATCGCCGGCAAGCCCGTCTCCACCAAGGAGACCAAGGCCTACGGCTGCAGCGTCAAGTACGGCAGCTAATCCCCCCTCATCCACCCGAGCGCCACACACCGGCGCCCAACCACACCACCTCAAGCCCGCGGTCTATGACCGCGGTTTTTTTTCTTTGGGACAAAGTTCCTAAGTAGCTTTCATTACTTGTTCTAGCTCGGCATAGGGGTACTTAGATCGACCGGGGAGGTTGCGGGGGGCTGTCGATCTCTTCCTTGGTTGGATAGTAATCTAGGGCGCTGCAAAGGACTCTCGTCATCTGCTTGAGGTGATCCAAAGTTGTACAAATCCGACTCACCTCGACCGTCGCCCGCGCCTCCGGAAGAAACATATCGAACGCTACGAAGCCAACTTGAATGTCTGTGCGCAGGGACAGTCGCATGACGTCCACCCACATCGCTCTCGTCGGTGAGTCGAATTGAAGCTGGGGCGTGAAAGACTGCGACTGACTTGGCATCGAAGGCGTCTGTTCTGCACTCATGACTTGTGGCCTCAGTTTTGTAATCCAACTTGCTAGGAAGGTCCGTATGAGAGGTCTTGACCGCCTTTGGTGGCGCACTTTCGTCCATCTTTAATGCTGTGAGGACTCCGCGCATTCCTAAGGCGAACAACAGCCGGCCCGCGACATCAAACGTGCAGTTTTGCGCACTATGGACGACACGGCTCAAGTACGCCGGATGGATGCCGGCTTTGTTTGCAAGTTCCTGATACTGCCAGCCGCGTGCGGAGACCTCTTGTATGATAATTGAAGCAAGATCATTACGAAGCTCGAATCCAACAGAACTCGGATCTTCGTCAAACGCCGCGAGTCTATCATAAAGTTCATCCATGCTCGCCCTCGCGTTTCTTTCTCCACAAGTTGTCCGCTTTAGCAAGTGCGACACTGTCAATTCTATCGCGCTCGCTCGAGTTCAAACTTTGTCCACTCTTTTTGTAAGCGTCGAGCACAATGAATTCTTCGTTCGGATGTTCGCTGGCAACTTTAGTCGTTCTACCTCCCAGAAGTCGGAGCCATTTGTCATGTACTTTACTCAAAAGTGAAGCGTGAGTCAAATGCGAAGTGCCGGCGGCGAACATGATACCGATCAAAACCCGAGTATAGGCCCCATGAATTCCCCCAATCGCTGGTTGCTCTATTCAGGCCGGGGTATCGCCTGACCTAGCAGCTGATTTCACACCCTGCGCCCGTCTCACGCCCCCGCCCCCGCCCCCGTCCCCGGCGCAGGACCGACAGGTCCCGCAGGCCCCGCGCTCGCCGCAGGCACCACCTCCCGCACCTCAACCCGCTGCTCCGCCCGCGGCCGCTGCGCCAGCAGCGCCACGAACGCGAACACGCTCAGCGCCCCCACGCCCCCCAGACCCACCGTCTGATACGC
>JANRJV010000068.1:0-24174 GCA_033763795.1 Planctomycetota bacterium | reverse complement strand
CGCGGCGGTGCGGGCCAAGCTGAAGGCGGCGGCGTGGAACCAGCCGCAGGTGACGGAGGCGTCGCACGTGGTGGTGTTCTGCCGGCTGCTGAATCCTTCCGCGGCGGACGTGGACGCGTACATGGCGCGGATCGCGGAGGTCCGGGGCGTGCCGGTGTCGAGCCTGGACGGGTTCCGGAACATGGTGGCGGGGTACGTTGAGAATCCCCCGCCGCACGTTCGCGATCTGTCGCTGTGGTCGGCGCGGCAGGTGTATCTGGCGCTGGGGTTCCTGCTGTCGGCGGCGGCGAACATGGGGATCGACGCGTGCCCGATGGAGGGGTTCGACCCTGGGGCGTTCGACGAGATCCTGGGCCTCAAGGGGGGTCGCTACGCGTCGACGGTGATGGCCACGGTCGGCTACCGCGACGGGTCGGATTCGTACGCGGGGCTGAAGAAGGTGCGGATGCCCGAGAGCGTGCTGATCGAGCGGCGGTAGAGCCGGGGGTCCGGGTGATGTTGTCGAGGGAACTGCGGCGGGCCCGGTGCGGATGGGAAGTCATGGATCGCCGCATCCGGAGCGGGCTGGTGTTCATTCTGGCCGGGCTGGCGCTCGGCCTGATTGGGTTCTGGCTGCTCTTGGCGTCTGCCGTGGAGCAGCGGTTCTGCGCCGCCCCTCGCCGGGCGTTGATCTATATGCCGCCCGGCGGACCGATGTGCCTCATCACGGAGAACGATCCGGGATACGACGAAGCGGCATTCTTCGATGATCCGCTCGTGCTCGGCGAGACCTGGCACTATTTGAGCCGAAGGGACTCCATTTTTTTCCGCCGGCGGGGCATCGTGATGTCTCAAGAGTGGACCGACTGCCCCTCCGATTCGGAGAGGAGCGAGGTGGTCCATCTCCTGGTCGCGAAGCTGGTGGAGGAACACGGCCCGACGCCGATCGGCATTGAGGAAAGCGAGATTCGTGTCGCGCTTCTCCGGGGTCGGCCTGTGTTCCGACGGGACGGGTTCGATGCCGAGAAAGCGATGACTGCGCTGGGCGGTTTGGTCTGTGTGCCGCTAGGTGTCATGTGCTTCCGCCGGGGGCTGCGCCGCCGCCCCTGGCGGTCGGGCGCGGAGCGGTGCTGGGCGTGCGGCTACTCCCGCGAGGGGCTTCCGGGGTCGGTCGCCGGCTGCCCGGAGTGCGGCGTGGAGTTCGACGCGGTCGCCGCCGGACGAGCCCGGTAGCGCGGCGTGGTCGGGGCGGATCGGGCGAGCGGCCGGTTCCTCTCGACCCGGGGCCGATCCCCGCTATACTCTGCCCCCTTCCAGACCACGAACAGAGGATAGTGCGATGAAAGCGACGGATCTCCGCCCCGGGTATGCGTGCCGCATGGACGGCAAGCTCTACGTGATCACCAAGTTCGAGCACCGGACCCCCGGCAACCTTCGGGCGTTCATCCAGCTGAAGCTGCGCGACGTGAACACGGGCCTGTCGATCGAGCGCCGGCTGGGCTCGGGCGATGACGTGGACGTGACGAGCCTCGATCGTCGGCAGATGGAGTACCTGTACGCCGAGGGCGACAGCTACGTGTTCATGGACAGCGAGAGCTTCGAGCAGTATCCGCTGCACAAGGACGTTGTCGGGGAGGCGATGAACTATCTGCGTCCCAACGGGACGACGGTGGTGCTGATGCACGAGGGCAACCCGCTGCTGATCGAGCTTCCGCCGGCGGTGGAGCTGAAGGTGACGGAGACGGAGCCCGGCGTGAAGAACGCGACGGCGACGAACGTGATGAAGGAAGCCGTGCTGGAGACGGGTCTGAAAACCAGGGTTCCCCAGTTCATCGGGGTTGGGGAGATGGTGAAGATCTCGACGGAGGACGGCGCGTACATGTCGCGTGCGTGAGTCTGGGCGGGGTTGGTTTTTATTCCGTGAAATCTGTGGCTGAACGGCGCTGAATCCCGGTGGCCGGCATCCCGAATACATGGTGCGGGGAATGCCGCGCCGCGGCGGCCTTGGCGCGCCGGTCGGGGGGCGGCACGGCGCTTGTTCCGTGGGGCCCGTTGCGAACCGGGCGCGAGACGGTGCGTACTGTTTGGCGTGGAGAAAGAGTGCCGACCGCGATGAGGGCCGGCCTGGCGGGCAGCAGGGGAGTTCAGCAGTGGCCGACGCCATCATCGACAGAATCAATCCGACCGACATGGGCGTGATCACGCATCTGTACAACAGCGTGTTCCGTCCGGCGATGTCGGAAGAGGATATGAAGCGGCGCCTGCGGGGCCGGCACAATGTGCTGGTGCAGGTGGCGCGGATCGGCAACGACGCCGTCGGGTTCTACATCGGCATGGAGCTGCGGCCCGAGGTTCACTACGCGTGGACGTGCGGCGTGGTGGGCGAGATGCGGCGGGCGGGGATCGCCAGCCAGCTGATGCGCTCGGCGGAGGACTGGGCCGCGACCGAGGGGTACCGCACGCTGCGCTTCGAGTGCGACAACAACGTGCGCCCCTTCCTGCACTTCGGGATCGCCAACGGGTACGACATCGTGGGCCTGCGCTGGGACTCTGACAACCTGCACAACGTCGTGATCTTCGAGAAGCAGCTGGTCGGCGAGTGAGCGGCGGCCTCGAGGCGGGGCACCGGCCCGGTGCGCGCGGACGCGGGCGGCGCGCGAGGGTAGTCTGGTCGGCATGATCAGGATCAAGCCCTTCGCCGCGCTCCGGCCCCGCCCGGAGCATGCGGCGCGCGTCGCGTGCGTGCCCTATGACGTCGTGAACACGGTGGAGGCGCGGGCGCTGGCGGGGGGCGACCCCTTGAGCTTCCTGCACGCGATCCGGCCCGAGATCAACCTGCCTGACGACGCGGACCCCCACGCGCCGGCGGTGTACGAGCGGGCGCGGACGGAGTTCACGCGCTTTGCGCGCGAGGTGTTCGTGCGGGACGAGACGCCCGGCGTGTATCTGTACCGGCAGGAGGCGGAGTTGCCCGCCGGGAGCGGGCGGACGGTCTCGCAGACGGGGATCGTGGCGTGCTGCCACATCGATGACTACGCGCGGGGGCTGATCAAGAAGCACGAGAAGACCCGGCAGGACAAGGAGGACGACCGCACGCGGTATGTGCTGGCGCAGAACGCCAACGCTGAGCCCGTGTTCTTTCTCTATCGCGACGAGGCGGCCTTGGCGGGGCTGATCGAGGCGGGGACGATGGTCGCGCCGCTGTACGACTTCAAGGCGGTCGACGGCGTGCGGCACACGGTGTGGCGGGCCTCGAGCGTCGAGCCCTTCGTGGGCGCGTTCGCGAAGATGGCGAGCGTGTACGTCGCGGACGGGCATCACCGGACGGCGGCGGCGGCCCGGGCCGGGGCGGAGCGGCGAGCGCAGAACCCGCGGCATACGGGCGACGAGGAGTACAACTGGTTCCTGTCGGTGCTGTTCCCGGCGAGCCGACTGACGATCCTGCCGTATCACCGGCTGGTGAAGGATCTGAACGGGCTGAGCGCCCGCACGTTTCTCGAGAAGCTCGCCGGCGTGGGGCGTGTCACGGCGGGCGCGGCGGCGTCGGCCCCGAGGCCCGGGAGCGTGTCGGTGTACCTGCGGGACGAAACGGGACGCGGCGGCTGGCACGGTCTGGAGTTCCCCGCCGAGTCGATCCCGACGCACGACCCGATCAAGAGCCTGGACTACGAGATCCTGGCGGACCGCGTGCTGACGCCCATCCTGGGCATAGGCGACGTGCGGACGGACAAGCGGATCGACTTCGTGGGCGGGATCCGCGGGCCCGGCGAGCTGCAGCGGCGCGTGGACATGGGGGACGCGGCGGTGGCGTTCAGCATGCATCCGACGACGATCGCGCAGCTGATGGCGATCGCGGACGCGGGGGCGATCATGCCGCCTAAGAGCACGTGGTTCGAGCCCAAGCTGCGGAGCGGGCTGCTGGTGCACACGCTGGACTGAGGGCGGGAGTTGGTCGGCGGCGTGCGGGCGGGCGGGACGGCCGGGGCCGGCGCTCCGGCGCGTTGGAGAGCGGCGCATGAGCACGGGTCCGGGGCTTCAACGGGGCGCTTCGGCGGCGGTCTTCCGGCGCTGGCTCTATGCCATCGCGGCGGTCGCGTTCATCGCGGGCAGTCTGGCCGGCACGCTGTTCCTCGTGCTGGACGTGCGGGAGCGCTGGGCGTGGGAGTGGGTCACTGCGCTGTTCTCGACGGCGGTCCACGCGCTGGCGATGCTGTCGCTGATGCGGCTGTCCTTGCGGCGCGGGTTCGACCTCTCGATCCGGGTCGGGATGGGCCTGCTTGCGTGGAACGGCCTGATGGCGTTTGGCGTGGCGATCGCATGGCCCGAGGAGCTCCATAAAGCGCTGATCCAAACGGTGGTGCTGCTGGTGGGCTATGGGGCGGCGGACCCTGCCTTCCGTCTGTTGCGGGCGGGGCGGGCCCGCGCTGTGGCGTCGGCGGGACTGTGCCTGTGCGCGTTGGCGGCGGCGGTGTCCCTGCTGGCGGTGTGGCGGGTGTTCTGGATCGAGTCCCGATGGATGGCGGCGCTGTGGTTCGCGTGCGGGGGCGCGGCGGCGGTGGCGGCGGTCGAGTGGGCGAGCGGCCCCCGGAGCCCGCGCTGGATGAAGTGGACGGCGCAGGCGCTGACGGCTCTTGCGGCGGGCTGGATGAGCTGGCACCTGCTTGCCGAGACGATGGACGATCGCTTGGTCGGGCGCATGGGTCTGGCGTTTTGCCTGCTGGCGGTGTGTGCGTGCGGGGCGCACGTCGCGCTGTTCATCGCCTCGCGGGAGCGCGAGAACCCGGAGCCCATGACGATCTTCGAGGGTGTGTGTCCGGCGTGCCGGCGCGAGCTGCGGCTGGGGCAGGGGGTGACGGAGTGCGGCGGCTGCGGGTCGAGCTTCGTGCTGGACATGCGGCTGAGCCGCTGCCGGGCGTGCGGCTACAGCCTGAAGGATCTGGCGGGCGAGCGGTGCCCCGAGTGCGGCGTGAGCGTGCGTCCTGAGAAGGATCGGGCCGGGGCGGACGCTTCGGCCGCGGGGGCCCCAGCGGCGGGCGGCTCAGCGTGATGGGGCGGCGGGGAACTCGGGGGCTTCGCCCGAGAGCACGCGCCAGACGTCGCGGACGACCCAGGACATGTTGCGGTGGGCGGTGCGCGTGGCGGCCCCGATGTGGGGCGAGAGATGCGCGTTGGGGAGGCCCAGCAGCGGGTAGTCGGGCCCGAAGGGCTCTGGGTCGTGGACATCGAGGACGGCGCGGGCCGCGGGGTCTGAGCGGAGCCAGTCGGCGAGGCCCGGCGGATCGATGACGAAGCCGCGGCTGGTGTTGATGAGCAGGGCGCTGGGCTTCATGAGGCGGAGATTTTTTCGATTGAGGAGGGCGCGGTTGGTGGGGCGGTCGTCGACGTGGACGCTGAGGATGTCCGACTGGTCGAGGAGCGCGTCGAGCTCGACGGGGAGGGCGCCGTGGCGGGCGTCCTCGGGGATGGTCCGCAGGTCGCTGTAGAGGACGCGCATGTTGAAGGCGGCGCCGACGCGTGCGACGCCGCCGCCGACCCTGCCCAGTCCCAGGATGCCCAGGGTGAGGTCGGCGAGCTGACGCGGGGCGAGCAGCTCCTGCCTGAGCGATTTCCAGGCCTTGATGTCGAGGGGCTTGTCGAGGAAGAGTCGGGGGCGGAGGGCGTCGAGGATGAATGCGGTGACGAGCTCGACGACGGCGCGGGTGTTGGCGTCGGGGGTGCTGACGACGACGACGCCGCGCTCGCGGCAGGCGTGGAGGTCGAAGTTGTCGAGGCCGACTCCGGCGCGGCCGGCGACGCGGAGGCGCGGGGCGCGGTCGAGCAGGGCGCGGTCGACGCGGGTGTAGGTCCGGACGACGAGGCCCTGGGCTTCCTTCATGAGGAGGCCGAAGCGCGGGTCGTCGACCGGGCAGACCTCGACGCGGCAGCGCTCGGCGAGCCAGGCGGCGCAGGCGGGGTCGAGTTCCTCTGCCTGGACGACCAGAGGTTCGCGCGGTTCGGTCATGACGGGTGCTCGCGGGTCGGGAGCGGGGGCCGGGACGTCAGGGGGTCCGGCCGTCGCTCTCGTCGTCGTCATCGCCCGAGTCTGCGGGCTCGAGGACGGCGGACATGGAGCCGGCGCAGGAGGCGATGCGTGCGTCGCGGCCGAAGGTGTGGATCTGCTCGACCTTGAGCTCTCCGAGCTCGCGGTGCGTGGTCATGCAGACGGCGCGGCCCTGTGTGTCGACGCACTTTGCGAGGAGGAAGGCGCGCTCGATGGGGGTGCCGAAGAGCTTCTGGAGCATCTCGATGACGTACTCGTAGGAGTGATCGTCGTCGTTGAGCAGCACGACGTTCCAGAGCCTGGGCTGCTTGACCTCCGGTCGCTGCTGCGGGCGCGTGGCGGTGGCGGTGATGGTGACGGTGTCAGCCATTGTGGAGGGATGATATCCCGGGCGTCCGGGGGCGTGTCGGGGGCGGGTGTTGGGGGCCTGATGGGGCATGGTGGCGGCGTGGTGCGCGGCGCGGGCGCGCGGGTCCGGGCCCGAGAACGCTTGACAGGGGAGCGTTTGCGGTTCACGATCGGTGATCGGATCCGCGGCCGGCGGGTCTCTTGCATGGGCTCGCGCGCGTTCCAGCACGCGCGGGCAGCATCGACGGCGGACAAGTCCGCGGAGGTTCGCGCATGAACAAGGGCGAGCTGATCGAGGCCGTGGCGCAAGTGACCGGAGAGAGCCGGGCGGGAGCGGCCCGGATGGTCGACGCGGTGCTGGGGAGCATCGTGGACGGCGTGCAGCGGCACGAGCGCGTGTCGATCGCGGGGTTCGGGACCTTCCGCAAGCGAACGCGCAAGGCGCGGACGGTGATCAACCCGTCGACCAAGTCGCCCATGGAGATCGGCGCGTCGACGACGGTGGGGTTCACCGCCAGCGAGATCCTGCGCAACCACGTGTGACGCGGGTCGGACGGATCTCGCAGCGGGGCGGCCCCGGGACTGGGCTCACATCGCGCGCGGATTCTTCAGCAGGTGATCGAGCAGGCCCGCCGAGGCGGAGCGGACCATGGCGAAGACGTGGTCGAAGCCTTCGGGCCCGCCGTAGTAGGGGTCGGGCACGTCGAGCTCCGCGTCGGGGCGGCCGGCGAGGTCGGGGTCGAAGCTGCGGAAGAGTCTGACGCGCGGCGCGGGGGCGCCGACTGACAGCATGTCGTCACGGTTGGCGCGATCCATTGCGATGAGCCAGTGGAAGCCGCCGGAGTGATCGTCAAAATGAGTGGCGGGGTCGATCTGCTGAGCGCGGCTGCGGAGGGTGATGCCGTGGCGCGTGGCGACGGCGCAGGACCTGGGGTCGGGCGGCCGGCCTATGTGCCAGTGGCCCGTGCCGGCGGAAGCGATGCGGAAGCGGGGTTCGAGGCCTCTCTCGCGGACGAGATGCTCGAAGACGCCCTGGGCGAGGGGCGAGCGGCAGATGTTTCCGAGGCAGACGAAGAGCACGGAGATCTGGTCAGCGGACATGCACGGAAGGGTAGAGTGTGCCGATGCCGGACGCGGGAAACTGGCGTGATGGGCTGACGGATGAGCAGCGTGAGGCCGCGGAGCACACGGGGACCCCGCTGGCGGTTCTGGCGGGGCCCGGGACAGGGAAAACTCGGGTCATCATCGCGCGGATCCGTCGGATCCTGGAGGACGGGGCGGACCCGACGAGCGTTCTGGCGCTGACGTTCAGCGTGAAGGCGACGGAGGAGATGCGGGGTCGGCTGGTGGAGGCGCTGGGGGAGCGCGTGGCGCGGGCGCTGCACGTGCAGACGTTCCACAGCTTCGGCCGATCGGTGCTGCGGCGCTTCGGGGACATGGCGGACTATCGCTCGGGCGATGAGGAGTCGACGATCCTCGACTCGGCGCAGACCAAGCGGCTGCTGCGGTCGCTGGTGATCGGCGAGAAGCTGTTCCCGGAGTGCGCGGCGGGCGACTATGAGCAGCTGATCCCCCGGGCCAAGCGTTTCATCTGCAGTGCGTCGAACGCCGGGCGCACGCCTCGGGAGGCGGCGGAGTACGCGGCGCTGTGGACGGAGCGCGCGGCCGAGGCGCGGGGCCGCGAGCCCGACGAGGTCCGGGCCGACCGGGAGGAGGCGTCGCGGTTCGCTCAGTTGGCTCGGCTGTGGGAGCTGTTCGACGCGGCGTGCCGGAGGGCGAAGGTGGTCACGTTCGAGGACTTCATCGCCAGGCCCGTGCGGTTGATGCGCGAGAAGGCGATCGTCGCGAGCATCCTGCGGTCGGAGCTGAAACACGTGCTGGTGGACGAGTTCCAGGACGTGAACGCGGCGCAGATCGCGCTGCTGCGGGAGATCGCGCCCGCGATGCGTGAGTCGGGGAGGCCCTCGGATCTATGCGTGGTGGGGGACGACGACCAGGCGATCTACGGGTTCCGCGGGTCGGATACGCGGGCGTTCGGCCGGTTCGCCGAGGGGTGGCCCGGGTATCGGCTTGTGTCGCTGACGAAGAACTTCCGCAGCGTGCGCGAGGTCGTGCGGGTCGCCAACAGCATCATCCTGAAGGCGGGCGACCGCTTCGCGCCGGACAAGCGGCTCGAGGCGGCCGGGGCGTCGCAGGAGGAGCGCGGGGCGGTGGAGGGCGTGCTGTGCGCCGACGACGGGGACATTCCGGGCGTGGTCGCGTCGCTGGTCATGGAGGAGCGCGGGCGGCGGCCCGGGCAGAAGTGGGGCGACTTCTGCGTCATCGTTCGCACGAACAACATGGTGGACGAGGTGGCGTCGGGGCTGCTGGCGATGGGCGTCCCGGCGGACGTCGAGCCCAAGGAGGAGTTCGAGGACGAGCCCGGCGCGGCGGATCTGATGGCGTGGCTCCGGCTGCTGGCGGACCCGTCGCGCGAGCGCGAGGCGTGCCGACTGCTGTCGCGTCCGCCGTTTCTGGCGGGCGAGTCGGAGCTGAGCGGGTGGGTCCGCGCGTTCGAGCGCGCGGGAGACGAGGCGCGAGCGTGCGGGTTCGCGACGTGGCTGGTGCGGACGTTCCCTGACGACTCCGTGGTGCGGGACTGGTCGACGCTGCTGGCGCGGCTGCGGCACGCGGCGGCGACCGAGCCGGCCGAGCAGCTCGTCGAGACGGTGCTGCGCGAGGCGGGGCTGGTGGCGTCGGAGCTGCTGGACGCGGGGCAGCGGTCGCGGCGGATCGAGCGATTCGTGCGCGTGCTGCGGTTCGCGCGGCGTGTGCAGCCCCGGCTGGAGCCGCCGGGGGATGTGGGGGCGTTCGTCCGGTACTTCGATGACCTGGACGAAGAGGACCGCACGCTGAGGGAGAATTCCGACGAGCTGGAGAGGCGGGGCGGCGGGGGGGAGCCCGGGACGGACGCTGTGCGTGTGATCACGGCGCATCGCGCCAAGGGGCTGGAGTTCGACACGGTGATCGTGGCGCGCGTGCGGCCCGGCCGGGCGGGGTTCCCCTGCAGCGACGGGCCCGACGAGGCGGAACTGCCTGCGGAGTTCACGGGCGAGGTGCGCCGCGACGGCGCCGACGAGGAGCGCCGGCTGTTCTACGTGGCGAGCACGCGGGCGGCGCGGCGGCTGCTGCTGGTCGCCAAGGCCAAGAAGAACATCGGCAAGGTCACGGACTATTTCGACGAGCTGACGAAGCTGGCGGAGCCGGGGCGCGCGATTCCGGTGCGCCAGGCGCCCGAGGCGGTGGACGTCTCGGCGCAGGCCGCGCTGCTGGCCGCGGCGGGGGGCGCGCGGGGGCGGGGCGTGGTGCTCGTGCGCGAGCTCGACCGGCTGCGGCAGGAGGGGCTGAGCGCCCTGCGGCGGGCGGAGCGGGCGCGCAGCGCGACCGAGCTGGACGCGGTGGCGGCGGAGCTGCGGCGCACGGCGGCGACGATCGCCGGGCTGGGGAGGGTGCGGGAGGCGCGGGGGGAAGAGGCCGGGGCGGAGGCGCTGTTTCCCGAGGCGGACGGGGAGCGTGTGCGGCGGGTGTCGCTGGCGCTGGGGGCGCGGCCGCCCGCGCCGTGGATGACGCCTCCTCTGAAGCTGAGCTTCAGCGCGGTTGATTCGTACCTCAGGTGCCCGAGGTGCTTCTTCCTGGCGCACGTGCGCCGCCTGCCCGAGCAGCGCTCGTCGCACCTTGAGATGGGCGGTCTGACGCACGAGGCGCTCGAGAAGTTCGGGAAAGAGCGGCGGGACGCGGAGTCCGAGGGGCGGCGCGGGCCTGGCGTGGAGCGGCTGAAGCAGATCGCGCGGCAGCTCTACCGGGAGAGGTGGCCCGCCAGCCGACCGTACTCCGAGGAGCGGCTGAGCGTGCTGCTGTCGCTGGTGGAGAACGCGGGCCTGTTCGACGACGGGGCGCAGCTCCGCGAGCTGGAGTGGAAGATCCAGTTCCCGTATCCCGCCGGGGGGCACGAGCACGTCATGACGGCGAAGATCGACCGCGTGGACGAGCTGCCCGACGGGCGGCTGCGGCTGGTCGACTACAAGACGAGCAAAGAGTCGAAGAAGCTGCTGGAGCCGGCGGAGGACGACCTGCAGATGTGCATCTACGCGATGGCGCTGGCGCGGTCGCACTTCTCGTCCGAGAGCGAGCTGTCGGGGGTCGCGGAGTACTGGCTGCTGCAGACGGGCAAGCGGGGGTCCATCGATCTTCGGGCGCTGAAGCTGGACAAGGCGCGGCGGAAGATCGACGAGGCGATCGAGGGGATGCTGCGCGGGGACTTCGAGCGCGGCCGCGGCTGCAACAACGCCTGCGCGTGGATGGACGGGTATGCGAGCGATGCGCCCGGCGGCTGGGACGAGGACGGGCGCGCGTGAGGGCGCGGGCGGTCAGCCGCGCTTGATGATGTCGGGCCCCTTGCCGACGCGTTTTTCGTAGACGCCGTCGCCGGACTTCTGATACTTGGTGAAGCCCAGCTCGCCCAGGCGCTTCTCGTTCTTCATGGCGCTGCGCGACACGGCCTCCGAGAACTGCCCCGGGAGGTAGGGGGGCTGGATGACGCGGCGGACGGGCTCGCGCGTCTCGGGGTGCGTGGCCAGGGGCTCGTCCTTGATGCTCTGGTGGAGCTCGAAGGTGCGGCCCGTGGGCTCGCCGGACGCGGTCAGGATCTCGTAGACGTATGTCGGCATTGGCGGCGAAGAGAGGATCAGGCGACGGCGGCTGCGGCGGGGCGCTCGTTTAGGATGCGCTCGGCGTAGCTGTTCATGGCGTCGCGAAGCTGCTCGAAGGAATCGAGGACGTAGAGGATGGGCTGGTAGTGATCGATCTCGAAATCGGTGCTGCAGACGGTCTCCATCTCGAAGGGGCGTCGGTCGACGTCCTTGCTTTCGAGTGCGTGGTGGCCCTCGCCTTCGGAGGAGATGAGCCCGCTGCCGTAGAGCTTGATCTTGCCGGACTCCTTGATGAGGCCGAACTCGACGGTGAACCAGAAGAGCCTGGCGAGGCGCTTTGTGTGGACGGGGTCGTTGGTTTTGAGGGCGGCCTTGCCGTAGGTCTGCAGGAACTCGGCGAAGACGGGGTCGGCGTGCAGCGGGACGTGGCCGAAGACGTCGTGGACGATGTCCGGCTCGGGGAGATAGTTCATCATCGAGCGGGGGCGGACGGTGACGGTGGTGGGGAACTGCCGCTGTGCGAGGAAGGCGAAGAAGGCCTTGGGCGGGAGGTATCCCGGCACGCCGTGGCTCGACCAGCCGGTGAGTGCCTTGAGACGGGCGTTGACGTCGGCGAGGGGCGGGACGCGGTCGGGCTGGAGGTTGATGGCGCGGGAGCCTTCGAGGAAGACGTTCGAGCCGAACTCGACGAGCTGCTCCATGCGCTTGGCGAAGAGCTCGCCCCAGACTCGATGATCGTCCTGCGTGTACTTGTCGTACCGCTGGGTGATCTTCATCGAGTCGATGTTGATCAGCTCGGCGGGGAGGTTCTCGGAGGCGTCGGCGGCGGCCTGAGCGCGGCGGGCTTCGTCCGAATCGATCACGGGGGAGTAGATGATTCCTTTCCCAGCGTCCTTCATGGCGGCGGGGCCTCCTCGGTTGATTGTTCGGATTATAGACCGCGGCGCCTTCGGCCGTTCCGCTGATTCGGCGCCACGCCGAAGGGCGGGGGGCCGTTCAGGCGAACCGGCCGCCCAACTGGGTCTGGCGGCGGAAGCCCAGCCAGGGTGCGAGCGTCTGCAGGGCGGGTCCGACGGCGAGGGCGACCACGCCCGTGTACACCGCCGTGCCGAGGCGCTGCCAGAGCTCGCTGGTCGCGGAGGGGAGGAGTATGGGATCGTAAAAGGCGCGGAGCGCGAGGATCGCCAGAACGATGACGTTGGCGATGGCGGTGGCGACGGCGCAGAGGAAGGCCATCGTCAGGGGGTTCTTGCGGAACATGAGCGCGCGGAAGTTCAGGACGGTGTACGCCGCGAGCGTGCAGCCGAGGGCCCAGGGGCCCATGAGCACGGCGGTCTCTCCCGTCTGCGTGGGCAGGACGTAGAGCAGGTCCAGCAGCGCGCCCAGCGAGAGGCCCACGCCCAGAGCGGTCTGCGGGCGGGCCCAGAGGGCGACGAAGACGAGGAGGATCATGACAAAGCTGGGAGCGAGGGCGAGATTGCCGATCTGCAGCGCGTCGCGGAGCCCGAGTTCCATCCCGGCCATCAGCCACGCGAGGAGGGCGAAGATGAGCCAGTTCATCGGGGGGCCTCCGGGGTCGAGGCCGGCGCTTCGGCGGCGGGAGCCGGGTCTGTCGAGGGGATGCGGAGGACGACGCCCCGGACGCGCATGGGGTCGAAGTCGGGGCGGATGACGACGCGCTTGAAGAGGGGGCGCTCGGTGTCTTCGCTGCGGACGACGCGTCCCACGATCAGCCGCTGGGCGCTGCTGGGCCAGGAGGGATCGTCGAGGAAGGCGGAGTCGCCCGGCTTGATGCGGGCGGCGTCCTCGGCGCCCAGCTCGCCGGCGAGCGAGCCGTCGCCCACGGGGCGGAACTGGCAGCGCGGGGCGATGGCGAGGGCCTCGGGCGAGAGGGTGCCCGACGGGACGAGCAGGGTCTCCACGAGGTTGGGCGAGAGTCGGCGGTCGGTGATGGTGTGGATGGTGGAGACGGTGGGGCCGACGTCGGTGACGGGTCCGACGAGGTGCTGCGGTGCCTGGATGGCGACGGCGACGGAGTTGACGGATACGCCGTGGACCGAGCCTCGGGCGACGGTGATGGTTCCCGACCCGAGATCGGCGCCGACGCGGGAGGCTTCGAGCCGGCGGACGCGGACGGCGGGCCCGTAGGCGACGCCTTCCTGGAGCGCCTCGATGACCAGGCGGAGCTGCTCGACCTGCTGCTCGGCGCGGAGGTACTCGGCCTTGTAGAACTCGAGCTGGGCGCGGAGCTGCGAGGCGTCGGCGTCGTCGACTCCCCGGCGTCCCTCGCCGGGCCTGAGCCACGAGGAGAGGGCGGCGAGGGGCGTGCTGATGGGCGCGATGATGGTCATGGCGGGCCCGCGGAACCACCCGACCCACGACGTCCAGCGCATGGGGAGAAAGGCGAGCAGCAGCATGAGCCCGACGGCGGGTCCGAAGAGGTTGACAGGGGTGAGTCGTCGTCTGGCCATCGGTTGAATCCGGGCCCGGCGCGGGGGCGTGGGCCGCGGCTTAGACGTCCATCTCGCTCTCGAGCGTGTCCTTCCACGTCTCGAAGTTGTCGAGGAAGATCGCGGTGCCGCGTGCGACGCACGTGAGCGGATCGTCGGCGATCTTGACCTCGAGGCCCGTGGCGTTCTGGAGGACGACGTCGAGGCCTCTGAGCAGGGCGCCGCCGCCGGCGAGGGTGATGCCGTTGTGGACGAGGTCGGCGGCGAGCTCCGGCTCGGCGCGCTCGAGGGTGCGTGTGACGGCCTCGGTGATGGCGTTGATGGGCTCCTGCAGGGCCTCGCGGATCTCTTCGGAGCTGACGACGGTCTTGCGGGGCAGCCCCGAGAGGGTGTCGCGGCCGCGGGCCTCCATGGAGCGCTCGTCGCCCACGGGTGCGGCGGAGCCGATCTCGATCTTGATGCGCTCGGCGGTCTGCTCGCCGATCATGAGGTTGTAGGTCTTCTTCATGTGCTGGATGATGGACTCATCCAGGTCGTCGCCGGCGACGCGGACGCTCTCGCAGGTGGCGATGTCGGCGAGCGACATGATGGCGACCTCGGTGGTCCCGCCGCCTATGTCGACGATCATGGAGGCCTGGGCCTCGGCGAAGGGGAGGCCCGCGCCGATGGCGGCGGCGATGGGCTCCTCGACGAGGTAGACGAGGCGGGCGCCGGCCCGCTGGGCCGACTGCTTAACCGCCTGCTTCTCGACGGCGGTGATGCCCGAGGGGACGGCGATGACGACGCGCGGGCCGAAGAAGCGGCTGCGCCCGTTGACCTTGCGGATGAAGTAGCTGAGCATGGCCTCGGTGATCTCGAAGTCAGAGATCACGCCGTCCTTGAGGGGCCTGATGGCGGTGATGGAGCCGGGTGTCTTGCCCAGCATTTCCTTGGCGGCCCATCCGACGGCGAGGCCGTTGTTCAGGACCTTGTTGGTGCCCTTCTTGACCGCCACGACGCTGGGCTCGTTCAGAACGATGCCCTCTCCCCGGACGGCGACGAGCGTGTTGCACGTGCCCAGGTCGATGCCCATGTCAACACTGAACCAGCTCATGAGGCTGTCGAGCAGCACGGGGGCTCCATTTCCAGGCGGTGGCGACGGGGAGGCGATGACCACGAACCCCCGGTGTCGAGGGGTCGAGGGGCCGAGAACACCCCCAGCATATCGGAGTTATCGGACAAGTGGGCCCAACAGAAAGGGAGGGGGTCGGCGGCCGGGCCTGGAGGCGGCGCCGGGGGTGCGGGGCGGCTGAACCGGGCTCGAGCGGCCGACGGCGCCCGCGATCACTTGAACTCGACGCGGCCCTCGGGGTGGAACTTCAGCGCGGCGAGCGGGCCTTCGCCCGGGCCGACCTGCATCCCCGCGTACGCGACGAACCCGACTGCGGCGGCCAGGCAGAAGACGGCGCCCAGCAGCAGCCCCGTGTAGATGTTCATGGTGCTCGACCGGCGGCGCTGCGAGCCGGGCATCTGCATCGCGAACTGGCTCATGAGCGGTCCCTTTCCGGCGGTGGTTCAGAGGCTGGAGGCCACGACGCGGTCGCCCTGCTGGACGACGATCTGGCCCTGGCGGCCCAGGAAGTCGACGCGGCCCACGCTCTCGTTCTGATCGACGCGTTCGAGGACGACGGTGGCGAGGAAGCCTTCGCGGACGACGCTGAGCTTCATGTTCTCGCGGAGGCCGTCGCTGGAACCGGCGGGGATGCCGACGAGCGTGTTGCCGGCGGGATCCTGCTGCACGGTGGTGATGGTCGAGCGGAAGTTCATGGGGGCGCGGAGAAGGGCGTCCTCGGCGCTGAGGACTCCGGCCGAGGCGGCGGTCCCGCCCTGCTGGACGCGGTCGAGGGCCTGGCGGGCTTCGACGAGCTGCTCCTGGAGGCCGCGGCCGGTCTCGCGGGCTACTTCGAGCTCGCCCATAAGGTCGTTGATGCGGTCGGAGAGGTCGATCTCCTTGCGGGCGTATTCGAGCTCCTTGTTGCGGAGGAGGTTCAGCTCGTCGGACTGCGACTTGTTGAGAGCGGCGTAGGTCTGGACGACGGCGGTGAACTGATCGATCTGGGCCTGGTGGGTGAGGGCTCCCTGCTTGAGGGCGTTGTTGTCGGCGAGGAGCTTGGCGTTCTCGCCCTGCAGGTCGGCCATGCGGCTGACGGCCTGCTGGACGGCGGTCTCGAGGTCGTTGATCTTCTGCTGGAGGCTCTCGCGTTCCTGGGCCGCGGCGGCGGTGACGGAGCGGGCCTGGGCCTCGGCCTGCGTGGCGCGGTTCTCCGACAGGCGGACGGCCGAGCGGAGCGTGCCCGCGTTGCTCGTGTACGCGATGGTCAGCCCCGCGAGGAGCATGCTGAGCACGGCGGCGCAAACAATCAGGAACTTGGTGACGATGTGCACGGGCTCAAACTCCAGGTCGCCGGTCGGCGGTGCGGCGGGATCGACGCTTTCATCCTCTCAAGGCAGCGGCGGAGGCGGGCAAACGCCGCACTCGATCCCCACCCAGCGAGGCGTTTGGTACTCCACCGGACAGGCCCCTGTCAACTGAGCGCCGGCGACGGGGCCCGGGGGAGGCAGCGCCTGTACGCACGGGACGGGCCGCCGGCCGAGGCGGGAACGTGAAAGCGGATTACTTGGTGGCTTTCAGCACCGCGGCGGCGGCGGCGACCCGGACCAACGGGGAGGGGTCGCGCATCGCCTCCTCCAGCGCGGGCAGCGATGCCTTTTTGCCGGCCTCGCCCTGAACATAGGCGGCCTGCGCGCGGACGGCGGGGTCTTCGTCGCCGGCGTACATCTCGGCGACGTACAGGCCGTCGGGGAACCCCATGCGCGCCAGCGCACCGGCGGCGGCGAGCCTGACTTCGCGGGGCTGGACGTACTGCGCCTGCCGCGGGTCCTTCGACTCAGGTGACCCCGGGACGCGCTGCTCGATCAGGTCGACGAGCTGGCTGGAGGCCTTCTGGTCGTTCAGGTTGCCGAGCATGACGGCGGCGAGCGCCGCCGACTCGAAGCCCTCGCGCGTCGCCGGATAGAGCGCGGCGCGGAGGGCATGCACCGACTGCTGGTCCCCCAGCTTCACGAGCGCTTCGGCGACCTGGAGCTGGAAGACGCGCTCGGCCTGATAGACGCGCTCGTCGCTGGCGCCGTAGACGGTGGCGTTGCGGCGGTCGGCGCGGGCGGTCGCCGCCTTGAGCATGGGGATCGCCGAGGGGTTCTTGAGTTCGCCCAGGATGCGGGCCGCCTCGCCGCGGACCAGGGGATCCGCGTCGTCGAGCATGGTCGCCAGCGGGGAGGGGTCGACGGTCTTCTTGAGGGCGGTGAGGGCGAAGATGGCGGCGGCGCGGACGCGCGGATCGGGGTCGCTGAGCAGGGGCTCGATGAACGTGGCGGATGAGCGCAGCTTCAGCTGCCCCACGCTGTACGCGGCGACGAAGCGGACTCCCGGGTTCTCGTCCTGCAGGCCCGCGCGGAAGATGTTCTCGGCGCGGTTCGGGGCGGCCTGGAGGGCTTCGAGTGCGTTGGCACGGATGAGCGGCTCGGTCGACAGTGCGGCCTCGGTGAGCATCTGCAGCGCCTGCTCGCGGAGGGCGGAGCGCGAAACTTCCCTGGAGTGATCGGAGGACGCGGGCGGCGACGCTTCGCGCTGCGCGGGCGCGCGGGTGGGTGTTCCCGCCTGGGCCAGCGCGAGGCCGCACGCGGCGAAGGCGGCGAGAAGTGCCGGGGCGAACGCGGTTGCTCGACGCATGGGCTCAACCTCCGTGATGAGGCCGCGACGTGCGGCCGGTTCGGCTTGCAAGAGCGAGGAGCGAGGCGAGGGCGAAGGCGCTCGCCCACCCGGCCAGCTCGCCGCTGCGAGCGTACACGCTGGGCACGCCCGTCCCGAGCCGGACGCGGGCCCGCATGACCCCGGCCCGCCGGCATCCCTCGGCGGCGCCGGCGTCGGACGATGCGGGATCCGTGCTGATGATCGCTTCATTGGGCCCCAGCTGCGTGACCTTGCCCCGATCGTCGATCGCGGCGCTGATGCCTGTATTCGCCGCCCGGACCATCGGTGTTCGGAGTTCGGCGGCTCTCCAGCGGCTCATGAGCAGAAGATTCTGCCGCCCGCCGTCGAACCAGTCGAACCACCCGTCGTTGCTGATGCTGATCATCAGGCCGGCGCGGCGGGCGTCGTCCCGCGTCGTCAGCCAGCGGCACAGCGGGGCGTCCGTGACCTCGTAGCAGATGGGGGCCGCGACGGGGATGGTGGCGAACCGCTCGTCCGCGCCGGGCGGAAGCTGGCCCATGCGGGCCGCGGGGATGCGCAGTTGCAGAGTCTCGGGGGAGGAGCCGGACCTGAGGTCGAAGCTCATGCCCCGGCCTCCCAGCGCCAGCAGCCGCGCTTCGAGCCACTCCCAGTTGGAGATGTACGGCATGACCTCGCCGAAGGGCGTGAGCCGGACCTTGCGGTAGTGCGTGGGCTGGACGCGCCCGTCGTCGACGACGAACGCGGAGTTGAACGAGGCGTCCATCTTCTCCTCGATCGCGCCGGCGCCGGTGATCGAGAGCGAGTAGTTGTCGATGGAGACGGCGCCGACGACGAACGGGATGCCCAGCTCCTTCTGCAGCGCCATCAGCGAGTCGTGGAAGATCGTGGTGGGCGTGCCGCCCCGGTAGGCGAGCCCGGCGGCGCGTTCGGCGGCGACGGCCTCCTCGTTGAGCGCGTTGCCGGGGAACATGGTCTCGGGCCAGACGATGACGTCGGGCGGCCCGATCGCGGATGCGGCGGCGGCGCGGGTCAGCGCGGCGAAAGCCTCGAAGTCCGCGCGGCGCTGCTCGTAGGTCCAGTTGCCGCGGTTGTCCTGCGGGACGTTGGTCTGGATGGCGGCGATCTCGACGGCCGGGGCCTTGGCGTCGCTCACGGCGGGGATGCTGGCGGGGACGCCGATGATGAACCCGAGCGCCAGGACGATGCCCGCCAGGCGCACCTGCGTGCCCAGCCGCTTGATGAGCGGATCGGGGTCGCGCTCGGGGCTGCGCATGACGCGGGCGAAGTCGACGCACCAGCCGTTCATCGCGGCGAGCCAGGCGCTCACGCCGTATTGCCCGACGATCGAGGCCCAGAAGATGGTGCTGCCCAGCTCGATGAGCGGGTGACAGGCCAGGAGCCACGCGTAGCCGTCCCAGACGATCTCGCCGCGGATGAACTCCAGCCCGGTCCAGACGGCGGGGGCGAGGGACATCATCGGCGTCCCGGGCAGCCGCGCGCGCAGCCACGCGACGATCCACACGAACGCCGCGGGATAGAGCGCGAGATAGACCACCAGCGGGAACAGCCCCGCTTCCGACATCTTCCATATGTACTGGTGGTGGAAGGCCCACATGGGGATCGAGGCGAGGCCGGCCCCCAGTGCAGCGCGGAGCGGCCGCGTCGTTCGCGACGCCAGCAGGATCAGCGGGAGGATCGAGACGAGCGCCAGCGGCCACCACGAGACGGGCGGCAGGGCGGCGCCGACGAAGATCGCGTGCAGTCCGCCCAGCCGAAGGCCCCGCAGCACGGCGCGCTCCGTCGGCGGCGCCGCGGCGGCCGGGGCCGAAGGAGCGGCGGGGGCCGCGGGGTCGGGGCTGTTCACGATCTCTTCCCTTGCTCGACGTGACCGCCGGCGGTGGCCCAGCCCGTGAACCCGCCTCGCAGAGACAGCACGTTCGTGAATCCCATGCTCTTGAGCGTGTCGGCGGCGAGGAGGCTGCGCTGCCCGCCCTTGCAGTAGCAGACGATCGGCCGCGCGAGGTCGGCGTCGCGGACGACCCCGCCGAAGCCCGCCTTCTCGATGTCGCGCTCCAGCACGCCCCGCGAGACGTGCACCGACCCGGGGATGAACCCGGCGGCCCGCTCGCTCTCCTCGCGGACATCGATGACCAGCGGCGGCTCGGCGCCCGCGCCGAGGCGCTCGGCCAGCTCGTCGGGGTCGATCTCGTCGATGCGGCGCCGTGCGTCGGCCGCCATGTCCGCAACCGTTCGTTTCAGTGGCACTGCCGGGCCTCCGGTAAGGGTGAGAGTGGGGGGGGGTGCGAGGGTGAGCGCGGACGGGACGTCAGCGCGGCGGGTCCTCGCTCACTTCGCGGAACTCCACGTCAACAGCGTCGTCGTGCTTTTCGGGCTCGAGGAAGGGCTTCACCAGATGGGCCGGCAGGGCGAGCATGAACGGGCCCGCTTCGACGGCGGCGAGCTGCCCCCAGTGACGCGCCGTCTGGGCCGAGGTCAGCCGCAGCGCCGACCACGGGATCGAGGCCTCGCGGTGCGGGCCCAGCGGGCCGCTGTCGAGGGCGATGTGCAGCATGTCGCTGTCGAGGGCCACGCGGGCGCGGAACATGTAGACCCTGGAGCCCGCGGGCGGGCGGCGCGGGTCCGGGGGGTTGGGC
Source organism: Planctomycetota bacterium (assembly GCA_033763795.1). GTDB lineage: Bacteria > Planctomycetota > Phycisphaerae > Phycisphaerales > UBA1924 > JAEUIV01. Next base: position 4,243 of record JANRJV010000068.1, on the reverse strand, counting down.
TCTTCCGTCGGGAGTTCCTGCATGACGAGCTGACCCGCGGAGCGCGCCGCTTCGGGGGCCGCCGGCTGGGGCGGGAAGCGCTCGGCGAGGCGCGAGAGAGCCGCCACGTGCCCGCCCATGTAGCTCATCAGGTTCGTCACGATGATCAGCGCCAGGACGACGCCCAGCAGGACCATCAGCGCGATTCCGGCCACGCGTTCATTCTCCACGGTCGCCGGCGCGGGGATCTCCCGCCCGGTCTTCACACATTATCGGCGCGACGGGGCCAGCAGAGGCCTGAGGTACCGCCCGGTGTAGGAAGCGGGCTCGGCGGCGACCTGCTCGGGCGTCCCGCCGGCGACGATGCGCCCGCCCGCGTCCCCGCCCTCGGGGCCCAGGTCCACGATCCAGTCGGCCTGCTTGATGACGTCGAGGTTGTGCTCGATGATCACGAGCGTGTTGCCCGCGTCGGCGAGGCGGTGCAGGACGAGCATCAGCTTGCGGATGTCCTCGAAGTGCAGGCCGGTCGTGGGCTCGTCGAGGATGTAGAGCGTCTTGCCCGCGGAGGCGGCCTGGCCCAGCTCCGCGGCGAGCTTGATCCGCTGCGCCTCGCCCCCCGAGAGCTGCGTGCTGGGCTGACCCAGCCGGACGTAGTCGAGCCCCACGTCGTGCAGGCAGCGCACGAAGCGGAGGATCTTCGGGTGGTTCTCGAAGAAGGCGCACGCCTCCTCGACCGTCATGTCCAGGACGTCGGCGATGCTCTTGCCGCGGTAGTGGACCTCCAGCGTCTCGCGGTTGAAGCGCCGGCCGGCGCAGACCTCGCACTCGACGAAGACGTCCGGCAGGAAGTGCATCTCGATCTTCTTGACCCCTTGGCCCTGGCAGGCCTCGCAGCGGCCGCCGCGGACGTTGAAGCTGAAGCGTCCGGGCTCGTAGCCGCGGATCTTGGCCTCCTTGGTCTGGCTGAAGACGCGGCGGACGTCGTCGAAGAACCCCGTGTAGGTGGCGGGGTTGCTGCGGGGCGTGCGGCCGATGGGCGTCTGATCGACCTCGACGATGCGGTCGAGGTGCTGCAGGCCCGTGACGCGGTCGTGATCGCCGGGCTTGACGCGCGAGCCCAGGAGCTGCTTCTTGGCGGCCTGCAGGAGGATGTCGTTGACCAGCGTGCTCTTGCCCGACCCCGAGACCCCGGTGATGCACACGATGGCGCCGGCGTCGCCCTGCGGGATGGTGACGTCGACGTCCTTGAGGTTGTTCTGCCGGGCGCCCTTGATGCAGATGGCGCGCTTCGGGGCCAGGGCGCGGCGCTTCTCCGGCAGCGGGATCGAGCGGACGCCCGACAGATACTGCCCGGTGAGCGAGCCGGAGGCGGCGACCTGCGCGACGGCGCCCTGCGCGACGACGGTCCCGCCGTGGACCCCCGGGCCGGGCCCGATGTCCAGCAGATGGTCGGCGGCGCGGATCATGTCCTCGTCGTGCTCGACGACGAGGACGGTGTTCCCGATGTCCGTGAGATGGCGGAGCGTGCGGATGAGCCGGTCGTTGTCGCGCTGGTGGAGGCCGATGGTGGGCTCGTCGAGGACGTAGCAGGCGCCGACGAGCCCGCTGCCCACCTGCGTCGCCAGGCGGATGCGCTGGGCCTCGCCGCCCGAGAGGGTGTTGGTCTTGCGGTCGAGCGAGAGGTACTCGAGCCCGACGCTGGCGAGGAAGCCCAGGCGGGCGCGGACCTCCTTCAGGATGGGCTCGGCGATGACGGCCTGCTCGGGGCTGAGCTCCAGCGCGTCGAAGGTGCGGAGGGCCTCGGCGATGTTGAGCCGCGTGACGTCCGCGATGTTGAGGCGCCGCGGGTCGGAGGTCAGGCCGTGACGGGCGCGCTGTGCGATGACGGCGGCGGGGGCCGGGCCCGCGAGCTTCACGAGCACGGCCAGGCTCTCGATGCGGAGCCGGTCGCCCATGCAGGTCGTGCAGGGGGTCTGGCTCATGAACCCGCTGAGCCACTCCTTGACGCTCTCGTTCTCCGTCGTGCCCCACCATTCGGTGATGTTGGGGATGACGCCCTCGAACCGCGACCGGGCCCGGCCGGACTCGGCCCCGCCCGAGCCGTGCAGCAGCGCGCGGCGGACCTCGGCGGAGAAGGTCTTGACGGGCGCCTCGAAGGAGACGCCGAAGTCCTTGCAGAACCGGCGCAGGCGACGGTTGAACCAGGCGCGGACCGGGCCGTTCTTGTTCCACGCGGCCACGGCCCCCTCGGCGAGCGAGAGGTTCTCGTCGGGGATAACGAGCGCCTCGTCGAACTCCATCAGCGTGCCCAGCCCGCCGCACTGGGGGCAGGCCCCGAAGGGAGAGTTGAAGCTGAAGACGCGGGGCTCGAGCTCGCTCATGGCGCACTCGGGGTGGTCCGCGCAGGCGTAGCGCTCGCTGTAGAGCGTGTCGCTCCAGGCGCCGTCGGCCCCCTCGACGCTGACGACGACGGAGCCCTCGGCGATCTTCAGCGCCGTTTCGACGCTCTCGGCGATCCGCTGCCGCGACTCGGGCCCCGCGGAGATGCGGTCGACCACGGCCTCGATCGTGTGCTTCTCGTAGCGGGCCAGCTCCAGCGGGTTCTCGCCCTGACCCTGCGCGCCCTTCAGGACCTCGCGCAGGTCAACGATCCGCCCGTTCACGCGGGCGCGGATCAGCCCCTGCTTGACGAACCCCTCGATGACTTCCTTGTGGAAGCCCTTCTTGGCGCGCACGACGGGCGCGATGACCATCAGTCGCGTCCCCTCGGGCAGGCGGCTGACAGCGTCGGCGATCTGGCTCGGGCTCGAGGCGGCGATGGGCTTGCCGCAGCGTTCGGAGACGCTGCCGTCTCGGCGCGTCTTGAGCGGGGCCCAGCACGTCGGGCCGCCGACCCGCGCAAAGAGCAGGCGCAGATAGTCGAAGATCTCCGTGCTGGTCGCGACCGTCGAGCGGGGGTTGCTGCCGCTGGAGCGCTGCTCGATGGCGATGGTGGGGGGGAGGCCCTCGATGGACTCGACGTCGGGCTTCTTGAGCTGGTCGAGGAACTGCCGGGCGTACGCCGACAGGCTCTCCATGTACTTGCGCTGCCCCTCGGCGAAGATCGTGTCGAACGCGAGGCTGCTCTTGCCGGACCCCGACAGCCCCGTGATCACGACGAGGCGGTCGCGCGGGATGTCGACGCAGAGGCTCTTGAGGTTGTGCTCGCGGGCGCCGCGGACGCGGATCGATTTCGACGGGTCCGGCGCGTCGGCGACGGCGCGCGGCCCCGCGGCGGCGGGCGCCGGGACCGCGGGCGCATGCGCCCCGCCGGGCGCCGCGGCCAGGGCGGCCGGCTTGGGCTCGACGTGCGGCACATCATCCGGGGTCGGACCCCGGCTCGCGTTGGACTTGCTGGGACGTTTGGACACGCTTGGCTTCGGCTTGGCGCTGGGCACTGGCTTCTTCGGGCTCCTGCTCGCAGGGCGCAACGCCCGACGGGGAGACGGATGATAGCCTTCCCTGACGCACGCCGAACATCGACGCGATGCTTCAGGCGGCGTCGGCGGCGGCGTAGGGGCCCTCAGGCAGCCCTTCGTACAGCGCGATCACCTCGGGCCCGCCCGACTCGCCCACGGAACCGGCCCACTGCCGGGCCCGGGCCAGCAACGCGGCTTCCATCGAGTCCGACGAGGCGATGACGCTGTCGAAGTCGCCGGGCCGGGCCTCGGCGGGCCTCAGGACAGGTACGGGCCCGATGAACGCCGTGGCGGGGGCGTCGTCCAGCACGACCAGCCGCGCCAGCGCCGCCGGGCCTAGCCCGCAGCGCTCGATGACGAAGGCGCTGTGCCGTCCCCCGCCCATCAGCGCGACCCGGCGCCCGGCGTGCTCGGCCCCCTCCAAGGCCCGGAGAATGCGCTCGCGCACGTAGCGGGCCCGGAACGAGAACTCCAGGCTCCGCCGGCTCCGCGCCAGGAACCGCGCATCATCGCGCGCCTGCGCCTCGACGGCGGTCGGCGGCAGGTCGCCGAAGTGCATCATGAACGTGCGCATGATCCGGGCGACGACCTCGGGCTTCACGTGCCGGTTGTCGTCGAGGTATGGGCGGTGCTCCAGCTTGCGGACAATCTCGAATGAGGGGAAGTAGACGACCTCGAGATGCCGCGCGCAGAAGATCCGGGCGGCGACGCGGAGCGTGGACTTGCTCTCCTCGTCGGCGACGACGGCGCCCAGCGGGTGGACGCTGGCGCGCAGCGGGACGGGCGAAACGGTGAGCACCAGCCGC
>JANRJV010000067.1:0-40380 GCA_033763795.1 Planctomycetota bacterium | reverse complement strand
GCCAGCGGTTGCGCAGCAGTTGCACGTCCCATCCATACATCGACGCGTCGGGCCCCGCGCACCCGTGCAGGGAGATCAGGCCGTCCGCGCTCATCATGTCCAGCGTCAGAAACGGGAACACCGGCGCCACCAGCCCCGCGCTCCGGCCCATCGCCGCCGCCGCGAGCCCGACGAGACAGCCCGCGGCCAAGCCCCGCGCCGGCCACCGGGCCAGCCACCCAACGACCCAGCGCAGCCGTCCGCTCATCCGTCCACTCTACGACTCCGCCGTCGGCACGCACGCTCCCCACGCCGGTATCCTCGTCCGATCTATGAGCGACCTTGTCGTCACGCGCTTCGCTCCGTCGCCCACGGGCCATCTCCACATCGGCGGCGCACGCACCGCGCTCTTCTGCTGGGCCTACGCCCGCCGGCACGGCGGCCGATTCCTCCTCCGCATCGAAGACACCGACCAGGCCCGCTCCTCCGAAGCATCCGCCCGCGGCATCCTCGAGGACCTCGCGTGGCTCGGCATCCGCTGGGACGAGGGACCCCTCCTGGGCGACATCGGCGGCGACCCGCGCCGCGTCGCACCCTTCCACCAGTCGCAGCGCCTCCCCATCTACAACCGCGTCATCGACGAGATGATCGACCGCGGGACCGCCTACGCCGATTTCTCCGCCGCCGCCGACCTGGACGCCATGCGCAAGGCGGCCACCGCCGCCAAACAGACCTTCCGCTACCGCCCCGACGCCGCGCAGATCCTCCCGCCCGCCGAGCAGCGCCGCCGCATGCACGCGGGCGAGCCCCACGTCGTCCGCCTCCGCTCCCCCGAAGCGCCGGTCAGCGTCACCGACGAGGTGCTGGGCGAGGTCGCCTTCGCCGCGGGAGAGGTCGACGACTTCGTCCTCCGCAAGGCCGACGGCTTCCCCACCTATCACTTCGGCGTCGTCGTCGACGATGAGCTCATGGGCGTCACGCACGTGCTCCGCGGCCAGGAACACCTGATGAACACACCCAAGCACGTCGTGCTGCAGCAGGTGCTCGGATACCGCACGCCGGTCTACGCCCACATGCCCCTCATCTTCAACGATCAGGGCGCCAAGATGAGCAAGCGCGAGCGCGACCAGGCCGCCCGCGCCGCCGTCAAGCAGAAGGGCATCAAGACCCCTCCCGTCGACTCGATCGACGCCGCCGCCTTCGACGCTTGGGCCGCGGACACCAAGCGCCAGCTCGAGACGGGCCAGCTCGAATCGCTCGCAGAGTCCATGGGGCTCGCCCTCCCCGAGGTGAGCGTGGAGGACTTCCGCAAGGCGGGCTACGTCCCGCCCGCCATCAACAACTTCATCGCCCTCCTGGGCTGGAACCCCGGCATCAAGAACCCCGACGGGTCGGACCTCGAACGCTTCGACATGGAGTTCCTCGCCCGGAACTTCGATCTGCCCCGCATCGGCAAGTCGAACTCGCGCTTCGATCGCCGCAAACTGCTCGCCTTCAACGCCGACGTGCTGGGCGCCATGACCGACGAGCAGTTCCTGGCGGCGTGGAGCCAGTGGCTCCAGCGCTTCGACCCCGCCGCCGCCGCCGCCCTCGCCGCCCTCGGGTCCCAGCGTGGCGCCTGGCTCGCCCGCGCCGTCAAGCCGCGCTGCAAGACCCTCCGCGACGCGATCCGACCCGCCGCCTTCGCCTTCGTCGCAGACGACCACCTCGTCCACGAAGACGCCGCGGTCAAGCAGGTCATCGCCGGCCCGGTCAACAAGGACGGCTCGGGCCCCACCGGCGCCGACCTCCTCCGCCGGCTCACGCCCGCACTCGAACGCACGGGTCCGTTCGAGCCCGAGACGCTCCAGGCCGCCCTGGACGCCTTCGCCGCCGAACACCAGCTCACCATCGGCGTGGTCGCGCCCCCGCTCCGCGTCGCCCTCACCGGAACCCGCGTGAGCCCGGGGCTGGGCGAGACCCTCGCCGTGCTGGGCCGATCCTCAGCGCTGCGGCGCATCGAGCGCGTCCTCGCCCTCTGACCCTCACCGGGCGGCGAACAGCGGCGCCTCGTGCTCCGCCCCCGCAAGCCGCACGCCCTCGTGCTCGAGCAGCCACTGCTTGCGCCACGGCCCGCCGCCGTAGCCGCACAGCGCGCCGTCGCTCTGAATCACACGGTGGCACGGCACGACGACCGCGACCGGATTCAGGCCGTTCGCCCTGCCCACGGCGCGAGCGCTCCCGGCGCGCCCCAGGTTCCGCGCCAGCGCCCCGTACGAGAGCGTTTGCCCGAAGGGAATCTCGAGCAGCGCGCCCCAGACCGCCAGCTGAAACTCGCTCCCCGCAAGGTCCAGAGGCAGGTCGAACGCGCGCCGCCCGCCCGCGAAGTACTCACCGAGCTGCGCGCACGCCGCCGCCGTGTGCTCATTGGGCCCGGGCGTCATGACCGCGTTCGTGCGCGCAGCCACGGTCTCCAGCGCTCTCCCAGGTTCCGGGTCGGCAAACTCCACGAGCCGGACGCCGCGATCGCTCGCCGCGACGATCATCGTGCCCAGCGGTGTTTCGATGAACTGGGCGGCGAGCACGCCGCTCCGGAAGTGTTCCATGTGGAACACTACGTTCGCCGCCGCGCGTGCGCACGTCAACGTGTACAATCCGCCGCACAATTTGACCCGCCCGCCGACCCGTGCCGCTGGGCACGGCTGACCGGCGCAGGCGAAGGAGCTTGCCATGTCTGACGCCAGCAAGCCCGCCCCCGGCGCACCGGGACACGCGGGCGCCGCCTCATCTGAAGCCGCCCGTCCGCTCCATTTCATCGAGCAGATCGTCGAGGCGGACAACGCCTCGGGGAAGTGGGGAGTCTGGCGCGCCGAGGACGCCAAGGGCGCGGCTTCCGCGCAGAAGCCCGGCGCCCCGCGGGTGCACACGCGCTTCCCGCCCGAGCCCAACGGGTATCTCCACATCGGCCACGCGAAGAGCATCTGCCTCAACCACGGGCTGGCGGCGAAGTACGGCGGGAAGTTCAACCTGCGCTTCGACGACACGAACCCCGCGAAGGAAGAGCAGGAGTACGTCGACGCCATCATCGACGACGTCCGCTGGCTGGGCGCGGACTTTGACCCCGCCACCGGGGCCAACGGCGGCGGCCTCTACTGGGCGTCCGACTACTTCCAGTTCATGTACGACTGCGCGGTGGATTTGATCCGCAAGCGACTGGCGTACGTGTGCGAGCTCTCGGCGGACGAGGTGTCGAAGCGGCGCGGCGCGCCGGGCGTGCCCGCCACGAGCCCCTTCCGCGACCGCCCGGCCGAAGAATCGCTGCGGCTGTTCGACGAGATGCGTGACGGCAAGCACGCCAACGGCGCGATGACGCTGCGGGCCAAGATCGACCTCGCTTCGCCCAACTTCAACCTCCGCGACCCGGTGATGTACCGCATCCTGCACGAGACGCACCACAACACCGGCGACAAGTGGTGCATCTACCCGATGTACGACTGGGCGCACGGGTTGGAGGACTCGCTCGAGGGGGTGACGCACAGCATCTGCACGCTGGAGTTCGAGAATCACCGCCCGCTGTACGACTGGTTCATCGACGCGATCAACCAGGGCCGCCCCCCGGAGGCGCGGATCCATCATCCGCAGCAGATCGAGTTCGCCAAGTTCCTGCTGAACTACACGGTGCTGAGCAAGCGCAACCTGCTGAAGATGGTCGAGCAGGGCGTGGTGTCGGGTTGGGACGACCCGCGCATGCCCACGATCCGGGGCTACCGACGCCGCGGGTACACGCCGCAGGCCGTGCGGGCCATCATGGACGAAGTGGGCGTCACGAAGACCGACAGCGTGATCGACATCGGCAGGATGGAGAACGCGATCCGCGACGATCTGAACCGCCGCGCGCCGCGGCGGATGGCGGTGATCCGCCCGCTGCGCGTCGTCATCGAGAACTGGCCCGAAGAGCAGGTCGATCATCTCGACGCGCAGAACAACCCGGAGGATCCGGGGGCCGGGTCGCGGAAGGTGCCCTTCTCCCGCGTCATCTACATCGAGCGCGACGACTTCATGGAGGACCCGCCCAAGAAGTTCTTCCGGCTCTCCCCGGGCCGCGAGGTCCGGCTGCGCTGGGCGTACTTCATCACGTGCACCGGCGTCGTCAAGGATCCCGCCACGGGCGAGATCAGCGAGCTCCGCTGCACGTACGACCCGGCCAGTCGCGGCGGGGACTCGCCCGACGGCCGCAAGGTCAAGGCGACGCTGCACTGGGTGTCCGCCCGGCACGCCGCCGAGGTCGAAGTCCGGCTGTTTGATCGTCTCTTCAAGGTCGAATCGCCCGGCAAGGCGACCGGCAACTTCCTCGACGACCTGAACCCCGCGTCGCTCGAGGTCGCCCGCGCGTATGTCGAGCCCGCGCTGGCGGGGGCGTCTGTGGGAGACACGTTCCAGTTCGAGCGGCTGGGCTACTTCTGCATGGACCGCGACAGCCGCCCCGGCGCGCCGGTGTTCAACCGCACCGTGACGCTCAAGGACACGTGGGCGAAGGCCGGCGGGGAGTAGCGGCGATGGCGTGCGCCGTGCGCCCCGCGACCGAGGCCGACGTTCCGGCCGTGCTGCCCATGGTGCGCGCCATCTGTGAGCTGCACGAGTCGGCGGATCCGCAGCGCTTCGCGGCTCTTCCCGACGTGGTGGACCGCTACGCGCGCTGGCTGCCCGCGCGGGCCCGCGACAAGCGCTCGGTGTTCCTGGTGGGGACGCACGGGTCAGTGGGGGGGCTGGCCGGGTTCCTCGTCGCGACGGTCGAGGAAGAGATCCCCATCTTCCGCGTGCGCGAGGTGGGATGGATTCACGACGTGTGGGTCGAGCCCGCGGCGCGCCGTTCAGGGCTCGCCCGTGCGCTGGTGCGGGGCGCGATCGACCGATTCGCGGGCATGGGCGTGGCCCAGGTGCGGCTGGACACGGGCGTGTTCAACGACGCCGCTCGGGCCGCGTTCGCCGCCGAGGGGTTCCGCCCCAGCGTGATCGAGATGCTGCGCCCACTCTGATTGTCCGCGTGCGACCGCTAGAGTGAATCGGTGAGCGCTCACGCGACGCCGCAGATCGTCTTTCACATCACGACGCCCGAGGCGTGGGAGGCTGCGTGCGCCGCGGGCGGGGTCGCGCCCCCCTCGCTCGAAGCCGAGGGCTTCGTGCACTGCTCGACGATCGAGCAGATCCCCGGCACGCTCGCGCGTCACTTCGCGGGGCGGACGGGCCTGATCGCTCTGATGATCGATACGCGCCTGCTGTCGGCGCCTCTGCGCTGGGAGCCCGTTCGCGACGAGCGCTTCCCGCACGTCCACGGGCCGATCAACATCGACGCGGTCGTGGGCGTGCAGCCCCTGGCCGATCAGTGAGCCCCCTGGGCGTCGGTGGGACGGGCCAGCGGATCGGTCCTGGGCACGGGGCTCTTGTGGCGCTCGAGCATGCGGGCGACGGCGCGCCAGTCGTCGGCGATCACGCTCGCCGGCAGCCCGGCGGCCCGCGCACAGGCGCGCATGACGGTCAGCCGGACGCCCACGCCCGGGAGGATCCCGGTGCCCAAGGGCTCCACGGCCAGGGCGAACAGCATGCGCCGCCTGGCGAGCGCCCGCGAGCCGAGCCGGGCGCGGCGGATCGCGACCGTGTCCAGCACGGCGACGCGGAGGTCCGCGTCGAGCGACATCACCAGCAGGTTCGACGGCTTGTGGTCGCGGTTGTAGACGCCCAGGGCGGACATCCTGCCGACGTCCGTCCCGATGCGCCGGGCGATGCGGCGCAGCGTGTCGGGATCGCACCGTCCCCGCTGGGCGAGCAGTTCAAGGGCGGTGTTTCCCTCGAGCCTTTCCATCGCGAGAGCTTCGACGAGTTTGCCCTGCGGGCCGCGGCCGCGCCACAGGAGGAGCGGGCGCGCGACCTGGAACCCGAGCTGGGCGAGGCGCTCTGAGCCGCGCCACTGTCGGCCGAGCCGAGTCACGCCGGCCAGGCGCGAGAGTGCGTCCTTTGGTCGGTCGAGCGTCATGACCTTGACCACGAGCCGGCCGACCGACGACGCTCCCTCGTAGACGGCGGAGCCTCCCTCGCGCTTGAGCAGCCGCGCCGACGCGGTCCAACCGGGGCCGCCCAGCTCGGTCGCGAGGGCGGGATCCACCCCCGACCCCGCGCGGATCACTCGTATGGATTCTCCCGGGGGTGCGCTCACGCACAGAGACTACCCGCGGGGCGCGCGATTGACGCGGCACCCGGTTGTGCGCGACGATGGCGGCCCGAGTCGCCCTTGCCGCTGCCGCTTTCCATCTCCATCGTCTGCTGCAACAACGAGCGCACGCTGCCGCGCGTGCTGGAATCTGTGCGCGGCCTGGGGAGCGAGATCGTGGCGCTGGACTCGGGGTCCACGGACGGGACGCTGGGCTTGCTCCGCGGGGCCGGAGCCCGGGTGGAGCATCAGCCCTGGCTGGGGTACGTGGCGCAGAAGCAGGCGGCGCTGGAGCGGTGCGCGCAGCCCTGGGTGCTGCACGTGGACAGCGACGAGAGCGTGGAGCCCGAGCTGCGCGGGTCGATCGAGCGTGCGCTGGCGCGCGACGACCCGTCGGTCGCGGGCTACGAAGTGAACCGGAAGGTGTGGTACGCGGGGGGATTCCTGCATCACGCGTGGCAGCCCGAATGGCGGCTGCGGCTGGTGCGCCGGGGGTGGGCGCGGTGGGCGGGAGAGGATCCGCACGATTACATGCGGATCATCCCGGGCCCGGGCGCCGCGGCGTCGGCGCTGCGCACCGAGCGGCTGGCGGGCGACCTTCGGCACGATTCGATCAGCTCCATCAGCGAGTTTCTCGCCAAGCAGGCGCAGCACGCGCGGACCGCGGCGAACGCGCAGCACGCGCGGGGACGGCGCGGGAGCGTCGGCCGGATGGTCGCGGCACCGCTGGGCGAGTTTGCCAAGCAGATGCTCGTCCGGCGGGCGTTCCTGGACGGGTGGAGAGGATGGGTCGCGTCGTCGGCGTCGGCGTGCGCGGTCGCAATGAAGCACGCGGCGCTGCTCGAGCGGTCGAAGGCGGCGGGGGCGGCGGCGGTTGAGGATCGCGGAGCATGAGTGCGACGCTGCAATGGACGGTGTGCATCGTGGCGGCGTATCTGGCGGGGTCGATCCCGTTCGGCTTGCTGCTGGGACTGGCGCGGGGCGTGGACATCCGGCAGCACGGCTCGAAGAACATCGGGGCGACCAACGCGGGCCGCGTGCTGGGGCGACCCTGGGGCGTGCTGTGCTTCGTGCTGGACGTGCTGAAGGGGGCGGCGCCGGTCGCGCTGGCGGGCTGGTGGATGCGGACGATCCAGCAGCCATCCATCACGGCGACCGAGGCTGCCCTGTGGCTGGGGGTCGCGGCGGCGGCCGTGCTGGGCCACGTGTTCCCGGTGTTCCTGCGGTTCAAGGGTGGCAAGGGGGTGGCGACGGGGTTCGGCGCGCTGCTGGGCGTGTGGGGATATCTGACGCTGCCGGCGCTGGGGGCGCTTGCGATATGGGTGATCAGCGTGCGTGTGACGCGTTATGTGAGCGTCGCGTCGATCCTGGCGGCGGCGAGCATCCCCGTTTTCACGGTGCTGCTGGCCGCCTCATCGGGGGCGTCGCGCGGCGTATCGGTCCTTGCGGCGGTGGCGGAACGCTGGCCGTTTGTGGCCATCACGGCGGTTCTCGGAACTCTGGTCATTGTGCGCCATCGCGCAAATATCGCGCGGCTGATTGCCGGAAAAGAGCCAAAAATCGGGGGGAAGGCGCCGCGACCTGAGACTGCTCTCAAAGAGGCATGAACTTTTGCTGGTTGTTCCGCCGATGCACTCTGCATGGACGGTGGATACCTGCCAGTTCGTCGGGGTGCTGCGGAAAGTCAGGTCCGCTGCCAGACGGGCCGATCAGCCCTTGGTCGCTCTCGGATGAGCGCACGGAGGTGGCGCATGCCCCGACTGATCAAGGACGATGCCCGGACCCGACGCTTCGACAGCGATGTCGCCTCCCTGCCCTTCCCGGAGGGGGGAGTGCACGGCCGGCTGCGGAGCGACTCCATGTCTCCCAAGCTGCCGGGCGGTCGCCATGACGCCGTCATTGCTGACGTGGAGCGGACACTGAGCCTGATTCATGCGCAGGTGGACGAGCTCCGCCGCGATGTGGACCGGGCGCTCCGCCTGCCGCTGTCGGACACCTGGCCGCCGCGGGCCGCCTGAGCGCCGCTCGTTCTCGAACTGAGGGCAACGGCGAGACGCAACGGGCGGGGGAGCCTGACGCGGACGGTTGTTGCTCCTGTGTACCCGAACACAATCCAATCATGATTGATCGCGTGGCTTGAGCGCGGTACAGTCTTCGACCCGGGTCGGCCGGCCCCGCGCCGCCCCGTTCGGACTCACGAAGCGCTCCACGGAAAGGCCGCCGCCATGAAAGAGAACATCCATCCCCGCTGGCACCCCAACTGCAAGGTCTACTTCAACGGTGAAGTGGTCATGACCGTCGGCGCCACGGTGCCCGAGCTGCACGTCGACGTCTGGTCGGGTTCGCACCCGTTCTTCACGGGCAAGAGCACGCTGGTCGACTCCGCGGGCCGAATCGAGAAGTTCACCCGCAAGTTCTCGGGCGACTACTTCAAGAACAAGAAGAAGTGAGTTCCCCGCCGGCCCTCCGGCGGATCATCACGCAGCTTCCCGGCAGCCCGGCCCATGCGCCGGGCTGTTTGTTTTCAGGGGGTGCGGGCGGACCGCTGGCGCGACGCCAGCTCGAAGACGAAGAGCGCGGCCCGGGGGTCGCCCTCGGCGGCCTTCTCGCGCATCCGCGCGACGATCGCCCGCAGCTCTTCGTCGCTGACGGCTTCGACGGTGTTCAGTTCCGCGGCGCGCCGGGCGAGCGCGACAGCAGTGCCACCCTCGTCGAGGAACGTGATGTTCTTGCTGCCCCAGACGTTCTCGCGACCGCCGAGGACGGAGCCCAGCAGCAGCAGGACCACCATCAGCGCCCCCATGGCAAAGGTCCGGCGGACCGACGCTGCGTGGGGAAGTTCGTCCCGAGTGTTCATGCGGCTGCCTCCGTTCCGTCGCGCGACGCGTCGCGTCTTGTTGGGCGACGGTGCTCCATGCTTTCATGTCGCCTGCGGGACGGGGTTAGGGGAGCCCGTACTCTATCGGGCGTGCGAGCCGCCGGATTCCCTCCTCGATGACCACCCACCGCCTGAACGAAGCCTTCGAAGCCCGCCTGCGTGCGGCGGCGACCGAGCGCGGGGAGCTGGCACGGCAGCTTGAGGACCCGCTGGTGCTCGCGGATCACCGCAAGGTCCGTGACCTGTCGATCCGCAAGGCGTCGCTCGACCCGGTCGCCGACGCGAGCGACGAGCTGGTGAAGCTCCGGGCGGAGGCGGCCGACCTTCGGGCCGTGGTCGCGGGGGGCGACCGCGAGCTGGCCGAGATCGCGGCGGACGAGCTGCCGCGCGTGGAAGCGTCGATCGAAGCGGTCGTGCAGCGGGCGATGAGCCTGCTGGTCAGCTCGGGTGACCGGGCGGTGGGGTCGGTGATGCTCGAGATCCGGGCCGGGGCGGGCGGGGACGAAGCGACGCTGTGGGCGGGCGACCTGCTGTCGATGTACCAGAAGTTCGCGGCGCGGCGGGGCTGGCGCTTCGACACGATCGAGCTCACGGCCGAGGCTTCGGTGGGCGGCGTGCGGGCCGCGATCGTCAACGTCTCGGGGGAGAACGTCTGGTCGGACCTGGCGCACGAGGCGGGGACGCACTGCGTGAAGCGTGTGCCGGCGACGGAGGCGCAGGGAAGGATTCACACGAGCACTGCGACGGTGGCCGTCATGCCCGAGCCGAAGGAGGTCGAGCTGCACATCGACCCGGCGGACGTCGTCGAGCACAGCACCACGGCACAGGGCCCGGGCGGGCAGAACGTCAACAAGGTCGCGACGGCGGTGCACCTGATCCACAAGCCGACGGGCATCGAGGTCCGGATGCAGGAGACCAAGAGCCAGTCGCAGAACCGCGAGAAGGCGTGGAGGCTGTTGCGGGCCAGGCTGTATGAGCTGGAGCTTGCGCGGCAGAAGGCGGAGATGTCGGCCCAGCGGCTGGCGCAGATCGGCTCGGGGGATCGCTCCGAGCGGATCCGCACGTACCGCTACAAGGAGAACCAGGTCGTCGACCACCGGCTGGAGGCGTCCTTCGCCCTGCCCGATGTGCTGGCCGGCGAGCTGGACCCGATGGTCGCGGGTCTGGCCGAGCAGGAGACGGCGCGGCGGATCGCGGCGCTTTAATCCGGCGACGGCGCCGGGGTCGCGGGCCCGAAAAGCCTGCACCGGGGTGGACCTTCCGGACGGCGGCCTGTCGGGGCGGCCGATGACGGGCCCGCCGACCGGCTCCGGCCTGTTTCAGCCGTCGGAAGCGGTCGAAGAGACACAAGTTGTGCTTGCTTCCGCCTCACCTCGATCTACTTTCATTGGGTCCGACTCATCGGTCCGGGCGCTCGCGATGAGCGGCCCGTGTTTCTCCCTCCGGTCGCCTCGTGGAGACCTCCCGACATGATCGCTTCCGCCGAGACGGCACCGTTTGTTCCGCAGCCGCCCTCCTCGAATTCGTACGACGTGCTGATCATCGGCGGTGGGCCCGGCGGCTCGACAGCGGCGACCCTGCTCCGCAAGTACGACCCGCGGCTGCGCGTGCTCGTGCTCGAGAAGGAGGTCTTCCCCCGCGATCACATCGGCGAGAGCCAGCTTCCCTCGATCTCCGCGGTGCTGGATGAGATGGGCGCGTGGGAGAAGGTCGAAGCGGCGGGTTTCCCGATCAAGCTGGGCGCGTCGTACACGTGGGGTCGGGACGCGGACCAGTGGGACTTTGACTTCTACCCGGTGGAGGAGTGGAAGGACGAGCCCCGGCCCGCGAAGTTCGAGGGCCAGCGGCGCTTCACGGCGTTCCAGGTCGATCGGGCGATCTACGACGAGCTGCTGCTCGATCACGCGGCGGAGCAGGGGGCGGAGGTCCGCGAGGGCACGCTCGTGCGCGAGGTGCTCGTCGAGGGCGGGCGCGTCGCGGGAGTGCGGCTGGAGTCCGGTCAGACGATCACCGCGCGGTATTACATCGACGCGTCGGGGAGCGTGGGCCTTCTGCGGCGCGCGCTGGACGTGCCGGTGAAGGTCACCGACGAGCTGAAGAACATCGCGGTCTGGGATTACTGGCAGAACGCCGAGTGGGCGGACAAGATCGGCGTGGGCGGGACGCGCGTGCAGGTCCGCTCGCTGCCCTACGGCTGGATCTGGTTCATCCCGCTGGGCCCCACGCGGACGAGCATCGGGCTGATCACCCCGGCGGAGCATTTCAAGAAGACGGGAAAGACGCCCGAGGAGCTCTACCTGGAGGCGCTGGCCTCGCAGGAGCAGATCGCGCGGCTGACGCGCAGCGCGCAGCGCGAGATGAAGCTGCAGGCGACCAAGGACTGGTCGCAGCTGGCCGAGCGGATCGTCGGGGACAACTGGTTCCTGGTCGGAGAGGCGGCGGGCTTCGCGGACCCCATCCTGGCGGCGGGCATGTCGCTCACGCACTCGTCGGCCCGGGACGCCGCGTACACCATTCTCGAGCTGGACCGGGGCGAGCTGGACGGCCAGTGGCTCCGCCGGCGCTACAACGAGCGCAACCGCACGAACATCGAGCAGCACATCCGCTTCGGTCAGTATTGGTACAGCGCCAACGGCTGCTTCACGGACCTGCAGGAGCACTGCTCGCGGATCGCCGATTCCGCCGGGCTCAAGCTGGATCCGAAGAAGGCGTGGGCGTGGCTGGCGCAGGGCGGCTTCATCAGCGAGAGCCTGGGGCTCCCCTCGCTCGGCTCGTTCGACCTGGCTTCGGCCAAGCATCTTCTGGAGCGATTCGACCGCACGGGCAAGCGGGCCGTGGGCTCGATGATCTCGGGCTACAACGTTTTCAAGCTGAACCTGCGCAACGCCGAGCGGAACAAGATCGGCATGCTCAAGGACGGGCGGATCACGCCGGTGGATTGCTACGAGCGCGGCGAGGCCAAGCTGCCCCTCACGGACGTGTACGGCGCGGTCGTAAGCGTTCTGGAGCGCACCGACGACGGCGAGCAGATCATCGAGGCGTTCATGCGCATCGCGCAGCGGTCGGCGCACGGCGGCGGCGCGGAGCTGCACTTCTCGCTGCTCGTCCAGGCGCTCGACATCATGATCGAGCACTACTGGGTCATGCGCGACGTGGACAAGCGCAAGCCCCTGGCGAAGGTCTCCCTCGACGGGGCCCGGTCGATCCGCTCGCGGTCGCAGACCGAGGCCGCGCTGGCGGCCGCCGGTCAGGACCCGCGCGGCGGTTGAGCGGCTCCGGGGCCCGGACCGGACGGCCCGCCGGCGGCGCTCGTTCCCGATCCCGCCCGGACGGGGATCACGCCCGTCGGCTCTGCCGCGCTGAACACCCGGCCCACAAGCTGGTCGAGGATCCGCGCGACCGAGACCTCCCCCTGCACCGCCCCGTACTCATCGACGACGAACGCGACGTCCGCCGCGGCCGCCCGGCAGCGCTCCAGCACGCGCAGCACCGGCGCGGACTCGGGGACGAAGACGGGGGGCTTGGCGACGGCCTTCAGGTCGGTCGCGGCGGAGTCGGTGGGCAGCAGGTCGCGCAGGTCGACGACGCCGACGATCCGGTCGACGGTTCCCTTGCACAATGGGAAGTGCAGCAGGCCTGACGAGCGGGCGACCCGCCGCGCCCGATCCAGGGGCGTCGCGACGTCCAGCCAGGTCATCTCGGTGCGATGGACCATGAGCTGGCCCACGCGCTGGTCGCCCAGGTGCAGCACGCGCTCGACCATGCGCTGCTCCTCGGGGGTGAACTCGCCCGCCGCGGCCCCCTCGCTGACCATCAGGTTGATTTCCTGGCTGGTCACCGTCGCGGAAGTATCGACCCGTCCCCGCAAAGGGAGCAGGATCAGGTCCGTCAGGAACGACAGCAGCCCGACCACGGGCGCGGCGATGCGCGACAGGAACTGCATGGGGATCGCCCCGGCGGAGGCGACCGCTTCGGGGGCCATGAGCGCCAGCCGCTTGGGCACCAGCTCGCCCAGCACGACGGACGCGAGGGTGAACCCCACGACGATGATCACGAGCGACGCCGGCTGGGCGAACGGGGCGACGGCGGGGATCCCTTCCAGGATTCGGCGCACATCCGTGGCGACGGCGGCCTCGCCCACGGCCCCCAGCAGGATGCTCATGAGCGTGATCCCCACCTGGACGGTGGAGAGAAACCGGGTCGGGCGTTCGGCGAGCTGAAGGGCGGCGGCGGCGCCGGCCGACCCCTCGGCGGCCCGCTGCCTCAGCCGGATTTTCTGGGAGGAGACCATGGCGGTCTCCGACATCGCGAGCACCCCGTTGGTCAGCAGCAGGACCAGGATCAGCAGCAGCTCCATGCCCAGAGTCTAGAGTGCGGGTCGGCAGGAACTGGGAGGGGCCCGCTTTGCGCGTCGGGCAGCCGTTCCGCTCTCGACCGGGTACACCAGTGGCATGACCGCACTTTCACCCACGCTCGGCCGCACGCTCCCCCTCGACAGGTCCGCCGTCTGCGAGCTGCGCGGCATCTCCAAGACCTACTTCAAACCCAGCGGCGAGGTCCTGGTCCACGCCCTCCGCAGCGTCGATCTGGTGATCCCGCGCGGGCAGTATGTCGCGATCATGGGCCCGTCCGGGTCGGGCAAGAGCACGCTCATGAATCTGCTGGGCTGCCTGGACCGCCCGACGACGGGCGAGTATCTGCTCGACGGGAAGGACGTGGCGCGGATGTCCGACGAGGAGCTGTCGCTCTATCGCGGAAAAAAGATCGGGTTCATCTTCCAGGCATTCAACCTGATCAGCCAGCTTCGCGTGGAGGAGAACGTCGAGGTGCCGCTCTTTTACCAGGCGGTTCCCAAGGCGCGACGCCGCGAGATGGCCCTGGCGGCCCTGCGGCTGGTGGGGCTGGGCGATCGCGTCGGGCATCGCCCCAAGGAGCTGTCGGGCGGCCAGCAGCAGCGTGCGGCGATCGCGCGTGCGCTCGTGGGGCAGCCGGTGGTGCTGATGGCCGACGAACCGACGGGCAACCTCGACTCCGCGACGGGGCAAGCGATCCTGAAGGTGTTCGAGGATCTCCATCTGGCGGGCATGACGATCATCATGGTGACGCACGACGAGAGCATCGCCGCACGGTGTCAGCGCATTGTGCGCTTCCGCGACGGTCAGCTCGAGTCAGATGTTCTGCGCGCGTGAAGCTGGGCAGCAGCAGCGCGGTTCCGCCTAGAGCGGTTTGCTCGCGCGACGGAGCGTCGATGCGTTGCGACGAGTGAAGACATGCTGTCAGTGAGTGCCCACGCCCGAGTGAACAAAAAGAAAAAACCGGATCGGCGCCGAAACGACGCCAGATCCGGCTTCCGGGGGGCAAGTGGAATCCGACAGACGAAGAATAGGGCAAAGTTCGAGGATTGTCGAGGCGACGGAGAGCGAATGCGCTAAAACTCTGTAAATGCAACTAAAAACGCCGATATCTCGGCAGAATTGCGGATCAGGTCCCCTGTCCAAGGGACTGAAGGCGGGGGATGGTTTGTGGAAAAACGCCCGATGCGGACCGTTACCATGCCCGGCATGCACCTCGTGGGGATCGATCCGGGACTGTCGCTGACCGGGTTTGCCTGCGTGCGGGTGTGTGCCGAGCAGCCGCTGAGCCAGCCCGAGCTGGTTGAAGCGGGGGTGTTCAGGCTCGACCGGAGGCGTTCTGTCAGCGAGCGGCTGGTGGAGCTCGAGCGGGACGTCTGCGACCTGCTGGGGCGGGTTCGGCCGGTGTGCGTCTGCGTCGAATCGCTCTTCTCCCACGTGGCGCATCCTCGGACGTCCGTGATCATGGGGCACGCACGGGGGGTGATCCTGCTGGCGGTGGCCCGATCGGGGATCGAGCTGATCGAGTTGCCCCCCGCCGAGGTGAAGAAGGCGGTGACGGGCAACGGCCGGGCGAGCAAGCCGCAGGTGCAGCAGGCGGTGGTGACGCAGCTGGGACTGGCGTCGGTTCCGGAGCCGCCCGATGTGGCGGACGCGATCGCGGCGGCGCTGTGCGGTTCGCGGCGCTGGGCGGCGTCGGTGTTGTCGGCGGGGACGCCGGGGCGGGCGCCCGCGGAGGCTCTACACTCAGCGTCCTTTCCGCGCTAGAAGCAGACTGCAGAGCGATGTCCGAGACGCCGCGAGCCCAAGTTCTGATTGTCGACGACGAGCCTGACCACGCAGAGGTCATGGCCGACGCGCTGCGCAAGCCGGGCCACGTGTGCACGATCGTGCACGACGTCCCCTCGGCGCTCGAGGAGCTTCGGCACGGGTCGTTCGACGTGATCGTGACGGACCTCCGGATGCCCTCCAGCGGCGGGGCGAACGGGGTCGCGGCCGACGGGGGCGACGCGGGGCTTCGGGTGCTGGACGCCGCGAAGGAGCTGCAGTCGAGCGCCGAGACGGTGATGGTGACGGCGCACGGGGACGTGGCGACGGCGCGGGCCGCGTTCAAGCACGGGGCCTACGACTTCATCGAGAAGCCGCTGGACCTGGAGCTGTTCCGCTCGCTGATCAACCGGGCGGCGGAGACGGTGCTGCTCCGGCACACGGGGGCGGGCGAGCTTTCGGGTCTGGTGCAGCACGACGGGTTCGAGGGGATCATCGCGGGTTCCGAGCCCATGCGGCGCATCCTGCAGACGGTGCGGGCGGTGGCGGCGTCGAACCTCCCCGTGCTCGTGACGGGCGAGAGCGGCACGGGCAAGGAGCTGATCGCCCAGGCGATCCACCGCAATTCGCTGCGCAAAGACAAGCGGTACGTCGCGTTCAACTGCGCGGGGCAGAGCGAGAGCCTGCTCGAGGATCAGCTTTTCGGGCACGTGCGCGGGGCGTTCACCGGGGCCGAGCGGGATCGGGAGGGCGTGTTCGAGTACGCCGACGGGGGGACGCTGTTCCTGGACGAGATCGGGGACATGCCGCTGGTGATGCAGGCGAAGCTGCTGCGGGTTCTGGAGAGCGGGGAGGTCGTGCGTCTTGGGTCGAACGAGTCGCGTCGGGCGGACGTCCGCTTCGTGAGCGCGACCAACCGCGATCTCAAGGCGATGGCCGGCGAGGGGCGCTTCCGCGAGGACCTGTACTTCCGGATCAAGGGTGCGGAGATCCACCTGCCGCCGCTGCGCGAGCGCCGCGAGGACATTCCCCGGATCGTGCGTCACGCCGCGGCGCGCTTCGCCGGTCAGCTGAAGCTAGAGGTGCCGGACGTCACGGACGCCGCGATGATGCGGCTGACGAGCTTCAACTGGCCGGGCAACGTGCGGCAGCTTCTCAACGTCGTGCAGACGATGGTGGTGATGGGGGGCGCCGAGGGCAGGCTGGACGTGCGCCACATCCCCGACGACATCGTCACGAGCGACGAGGACGTCCCGGACGCCGGGGCGGCGGGGGGCCCGGGGTCACTGGCGGGGGCGAGCCTCGAGCAGCTCGAGAAGCGCGCGATCCGCGAGACGCTGCGGCTGACGGCGGGCAACCGGGAGCACGCGGCGAAGCTGCTGGGGATCGGGGAGCGGACGCTCTATCGGAAGTTGAAGGAGTACGGGCTGCGGTGAGGCCTGGCCCGCCCGCCGAGCCCATGCGACCCGAGGGAATTTTGCCGAACAAGCGGGGTCATCAGGGAGTTGTTTGGGGAGAGCGGAACGCGTGGCGGGGCCGACCGCCGGCGTTACGGGCCTATCATGTTGCGAACGGATTCTGAAGGAGATCGTCCATGCCTATCACGCTGACCGAGACCGCGGCTCGCGAGATCAAGACCATCATCGACCAGCAGGAACTGAACCCGCAGACGATCCGTCTGCGCGTGGGCGTCAAGGGGGGAGGCTGCTCCGGCTTCTCGTACCTGCTGGACCTGACCGAGGCCGCGAAGGAGACCGACGAGTCGTTTGATCAGCACGGGGTGAAGGTCGTCTGCGATCCCAAGAGCTACCTGTACCTCAACGGCACCACCATCGATTTCAAGGACGAGATCATGGGCCGCGGGTTCGTGTTCCAGAACCCCAACGCGTCGACGACGTGCGGCTGCGGCTCGAGCTTCAGCGCCTGAGGCCGCTCGCGGCGTCGGCACGGAGCGTTCACACGTGTGATGATGCAAGAGGCCCGCGCCGCCGGCACGGGCCTTTCTTGTTCGCGGGGCCTGAGAGTCGTGGGAGGTGCGCGTGCTGCCCTGGGTCGTCTCGCAGAGAGAAGAGGTGTTCGCGACGCGCCGCTGGCGGGTCGAGCGCTCGATGCGCCGGCGCGAGGGCGAGGGGAAGGAGCACCTGTTCCACACCATCCGCATCGCGGACTTCGTGAACGTGGTCGCGTGCACCGTGGCGCAGGAGCTGGTCATGGTCCGACAGTTCCGCCACGGCGTAGAAGCGCCGACGCTCGAGTTTCCCGGCGGACTGGTCGACCCGGGTGAGTCCGACGTGGCGGAGGCGGCGCGGCGCGAGCTTCTCGAAGAGACGGGGTACGACGGCGTGCTCGCGCCCCTGGGCGTGATCCACCCGAACCCGGCGCTGCTCAACAACCGGTGCCACCTGTTCCTCGTCGAGGCGGCGCGGCGGGTGGCGGCGCCGCGGCTGGAGGAGACGGAGGACGTCGAGCTAGTGCTGGTGCCGAGGGAGCAGTGGGGGGCGCCCGGCGGGGTTCCGCTGCATGGCTCCCTGACGAACGCGATGACGCTGGCGGCGCTGGCGCTGTGGCGGGCGCGGGTGGGAGTCTGATCGAGGCGAAGCGAGAGACGGCGGGCTACCGGGCCCGCTCTTCGGCGGCCCAGGCGTTCTCGAGCGAGCGGTCGAAGATCACGAGGGGCGCGGCTTCGACCAGGCGGCGCGCGAGCCTGTCCATCAGCAGTCGTTCCTGGCGGATGCGCACCTGGCGCTCGATTTGGGGCCGGGCGGCCTGCATGTCCGGGGCGGCGGCGTCCGCGGGGATGATCTCGTCGAGCTTCAGGATGAGGAACGCGCCCTCGTGCTGGATCGGGTCGCTGACCTGGCCGGGCTGCATGGCGCGGAGGGCGGTGCGGACGCCCGACGGGTAGCTCGCGTCGGCGGGGCTGACGGGCTCCAGGACCCCGCCGCGGACGGCGCTGGCGTCGGTGGATACCCGGGCGGCGAGTGCGGAGAACTCTTCGCCGGCGTTCAGTCGTTCGAGCGCGTCCGTCGCGGCGGGCGCGCTGGGGACGCTGATGAGGCGGGCGCGGTATCGAGGGCCGAAGCGGAACGCGAATTCCTGGTCGAGCGCCTCCTGCGTGACGGAGACCTCATCCTGCACGAGCGCGCGGAGTGTGGCGTTCCGGCGGAGCAGCGAGGCGTAGCGCGACGGGCCCAGGCCGCGCGCGTCGCGTTGTCGGGAGAGGATCTGCCCGGCCTGGGCGCGGTCGGGGGCGGCGCCGGCGTCGACGAAGGAATCGAGCAGCAGGTCGCGCTCGCGGTCGACCATCTCCTGCGTGACGGTGACGCCCCGACGCGAGGCCTCGCGGGCAGCGAGAAGGTCGATCATCGCCTCTTCGAGCACGGCGGGGCCCGCGGCTTCGAGCAGGGCCGGCCTGAGCATGTCGATCGTGAGCGCGGCGCCGTCGACCGTGGCGAGCGGCCGGGCCGGGGGCCGGCTTTCCGAGGCGTCGGGGTCGGGAGCCTGCGCGGCGACGTAGCGGTCGGTGCGCTCGAGCCCGCGGGTCATCGAGGGCGCGGGGCCGCAGGCCGGCAGCAGCGCCGTCAGGACCAGAGCGCCGGAGGCCTGGAGCCCCCGCGCTGGAAGGAACCGTCGTCCGGGCGATGTCGGATACCCTTGCACGTCCTTGATCACACCGATTCGCCCCCTCGGCGTCAACCGCCGACATCCGGGGCGTGCCGGCGGCAGGCGGAGCATGTGGAGACGACTGCCGCGTCCCCGCGATACCGATCGGAGCCGCTGTTCGTGACCCCCGCCACCGCACGCCCCGCATCAGCATCCCCAGCGCCCCCCGCGTCCCCGGCGTCCCCCGGGCAGTCCCCTTCCGCGAACGGTCACGGCGGTGGTCCCGCCTCCGAACCGCGGCGCGCGACGGCGACACTCTGTCCCTATTGCGGTCATCTGCAGCCCGGCACGGAGCAGTGCGAGCGCTGCCGCGGGCTCTTCGAGCCGCTGTCGCGACAGGCGACTCAGAACGTGATGGGCCCCTGGTCGGTCCGCAACGAGAAGAATCCGTTCGCGCCCGGGATGTCGTTCGAGAAGCTGCGCGAGATGGTCTCTCGGGGGAAGATCTCGCGCACCACGATCGTGCGCGGGCCCAGCACGCGGCAGTTCTGGTCGCTGGCGTGCAACACGCCGGGCGTCGCGACGCTGCTGGGCGAGTGCCACCATTGCCATGCGCCGGTCGATCCCGGTGCGTATCTGTGCGCGGCGTGCGGCGTGGTGCTGTCGTGCTCGACGGATCGGCAGCACCTGGGCCTGGGCCCCGTCAAGCTGTTGCCGGGGGAAGCCCCGGCGCACGAGGTGGCGTCCAGCACGATGAGCCGGGCCGCGGAGCGCCCAGCGGCTCCGGCGAGCGCGGCGGCGGGGGCGGCTCATCACGTGTCGACGATGCAGCCGCACGTTGCGGCGGCGCCGATCACCCCGGCGGCGCCGGAGCCGCCCACCAGTCTGCGGCGGGACCGCCGGGCGCGGGCCAAAGGCCAGGGCGCGGTCATCCCCGTCCTCGCGTTCATCGCGCTGGCGGGGCTGATCGTCCTGGTCGCGCTGGTGACGGGGCGGGCCGGCTGAGCGGCTAGACGCCCGACGCCGCCAGCCTGCGGACGCACGCGGCGACCTGACGCGCGGCTTCGTCGATCTCGTCCTCGGTGGTATGCCTCGACAGGCTGAAGCGCACCGACCCGTGCGCGAGCGCGGGGGGCACGCCCATCGCCAGGAGCACGGGAGAGGGATCGAGCGAGCCCGAGCTGCACGCGGCTCCGGCGCTGGCGCACACGCCGCGCTCGGAAAGCAGCAGGAGCAGCGCCTCGGCTTCGAGGGTGGGGAAGGCGATGTTGGTGGTGTTCCAGAGGCGTGTGTTCGCGCCCCGCGGGCCGTTGATGCGCGCATTGGGGACGGCTTCAAGGACCGCGTGCTCGAGGCGGTCGCGGAGCAGCGCGAGGCGGTCGCGTTCGTCCGAGCGGGCGAGCCAGGCCATCGCGAGCTCGCTGGCGACGCCCATGCCAATGATGCCGGGGACGTTCTCGGTTCCGCCGCGGCGCTCGCGCTCCTGCGTGCCGCGGAGAGAGGGTCGCAGGCGCACGCCGCGCCGGATGTAGAGGGCGCCGGCGCCCTTGGGGCCGTGGAGCTTGTGGGCTGAGAAGCTGAGGAGGTCGACGCCCGCCGCGCGCACGTCCGTTGGCATCTTGCCGACCCACTGGGTCGCGTCGGTGTGGAAGCAGACGCCTCGTTCGCGGCACGTGCGGGCCAGCCGCTCGACGGGCTGGATGGCGCCCGTCTCGTTGTTGGCCCACTGCACGCTCACGAGCGCGACGGAGGGGTCCAGCAGGGCGTCGAGAGCGTCGGCGTCGACGACCCCGCCCTCGAGCAGCGGCAGCGCGCGGACGGTCACGCCCTCGGCTGCGAGCGACGCGGCGAGGTCGCGCACGGCTTCGTGCTCGATCGGGGTCGTGATGATCGTCCGGCGCGTCGCCGGCGCCGCGGCGAGCACGCCGCGGATCGCCAGGTCGATCGATTCTGTCGCTCCCGAGGTGAAGACGAGCTCCGCCGGGTCGGCGCCCAGCAGGCGGGCGACGCTCTCCCGCGCCAGTTCCACGCGGTGGCGGGCCGCCTGCCCGGGCCGGTGCACGGACGAGGGGTTGTGCCACTGGTCGCGCAGGGCTTCGAGCACGGCGTCGACCACCGCCGGATCCGGGCGCGTCGTGGCGTTGTTGTCCAGATATGCGGGCACGCGGGAACGATAGTCGGCGTTCGCGGCCGGATGGGCGGCTCTGCCGCGGGCGGAGGCTCAGTCGTCCTGATGCTGCGAGCGTTCGGCGCGGTCGCCGGTGGTCTTGGCCTTGTCGCCCAGCATGAGGCGCTCGATGAGATCGCTGACGCGGACGCCCCGCTCGTCCTCGGCGTGGCTCTGGATCTTGAGCGGGGCCATCACGCCGTAGCCCAGCCCCAGATGCAGCAGGGTCCACGCGGTGATCTCGGGCGAGTAGTACTTGGAGACGTGCCCCTCGTCTTGCGCATGCGCGACCTCGCGGGCGACGAAGCGGTGCAGCGCAATGATGTGGCGCTGGATGGCTTCGAGGACGTCGGGGTCCTTGATCTCCATCATTGCCTGGATGATCACGCGGTAGAAGCCCTGGCCCCTATCGGTGACCATGGGGTTGGCGCCGATGAGTCGTCGGAGCCGGTGAGCGGGGTCGCGGGCGGTGCGGAGCTGGCGCTCCCACGTGGCGGTGATGTGCTCGCTGGTGCGATCGATGGCGGCGATGAACAGGTCTTTCTTGGAGGCGAAGTGGCGGTAGATGATGGGCTCGGTGACGCCGGCGGCCTTTGCGAGTTCGGCGGTGGTGGCGCCGCCGTAGCCCTTGTCGGCGAAGAGAGCGACGGCCGTGTCGAGGAGCTGTTCGCGTCGCTTGGCGGCGGGCAGTCGGGTCATCCGCGGCTCCCACTGGGCTTGGCCCCGGACACTCCGGGGGCGCTGGCGCGGTCCCTCGCGCGCAAGTTAGTGAACAGGATCGGTGTGAATGTACACTAACTTTTGCCCAGTGCTCGTGCTGGTTTGCGTGAACTTGGTGAAACTGTTCTTGTCGGTACGTCCGGCATGCCCGGCCCGTTTCCGGCGGGGCATCGGACGATTTGCGGACCCGGCCCTCCGCCGAGGGCGGTGAGGCCCGCTCAGGGCCGCGAGGGGGCGCCTGCGTTCGGGGTTTCACCGTCCTGGGTCGCCGGGAGCGGGACGGGGTCGTACCCGCCGCGGCAGGCGGGGTGACAGCGGGCGAGCCGGCGAACGGTGAGCCAGGCGGCGCGGAGCGGGCTGTGCAGGCGGGAGGCTTCGAG
This sequence comes from Planctomycetota bacterium, assembly GCA_033763795.1. GTDB lineage: Bacteria > Planctomycetota > Phycisphaerae > Phycisphaerales > UBA1924 > JAEUIV01. Next base: position 18,350 of record JANRJV010000067.1, on the reverse strand, counting down.
GGCGTACTGGCTGCACGAGGGGTGAAAGCGACACTGACCGCCCATCAACGGGCCGAGCGTGACGCGATAGGTCCAGACGAGAGCGACCAGGGGCAGATTGCCGAGCCTTCGTCCGAGGGTCACGGCGGTGCGTCCCTGGGGGGCGTGGCGGGCGTGGCAGGCTTCGCGTCCTGAGGGGATGCGGCGCCGGGCGAGCCCGCCAGGCGCTTCTGCCAGTCGCGGTGCAGCTCGGCGGCGCAGCGGAGCACCATGTCCGCGTACGACGCCGGGCTGAGCGGCTCGTGGGCCACGGTCGTCACGACGAAGTCGTAGGAGCCTCCTGATGGCGCGTCGCATTCCAGGCGGGGAAGGTCGTGCTGCACGAGGCGGAAGGCCTCGCGCAGGCGGCGCTTGAGCGTGTTGCGCGTGGCGGCGGGGCCGCAGCGCTTGCCGATCGAGAGGCCCAGCCGGGCGTGCGCGAGTTCGTTGGGAAAGGCGAACACCGCGACGGGCCCGCGGGTGCGTCGGACCCGCGCGCCGAAGACTCGCTGGAACTGCATCGCGTGCGTCAGACGCTGCCGCGCGCGGAAGTTGAGCGGGCGGGTCTCCACGAACTGCAGCATAGGAGAGGCCCGGGGGCTGGGCCGCGCCGCTCAGGCGACTTCGGTCAGGTCCGCGATGTCGGCGGAGTCTGACTCTCCGGGGGCCGCGTCGTCCGGTCCTGCGCGGCCGTCCTCGGGCCTGGCGAGCGGCTTGCCCTTGCTGTCGGTCAGCGGATGACCCTGCAAATCCTTGAGGATCACCGTGGGGTGCTCGGCCTGGTGCGCCTCGAAGGCGGCGAGCCACTTCTTCTGCACGTCTTCGGGCACGTCGCTCCACTTGCCGCGGGCCCTGCAGCGTGGGAACGCGCTGCAGGAGAGCCAGGGGCCGCGGACGCCGCCGCGCACGTAGAGGGGCGACTGACACTTGGGGCAGGGCAGGTCCGTCTCGAGTGGGGGCGTGGCGGGGGCGACGGGCAGGCCCTTCTTGTCGAGCTTGATGATGCCGTCGCAGGGGTTGGCCTTGTCGCTGTATCCCGAGCAGCCCAGGAAGGCGCCGAAGCGTCCGGAGCGCTTGGTCATGGGCCGGCCGCACTTGAAGCACGCGACGTTGACGGTTTCCACGGTGCGTGGCTTGCCGTCACGGTCGACGGGGGCGGCGTACGAGCAGTCCGGGTACCGCGAGCAGGAGAGGAACCGGCCGCCCTTGCCCAGGCGGTAGACCGTGGGCGCGCCGCAGGTGGCGCAGGCGTATTCCTGGGGAGCGGGCGTGGTTTTGCCCTTCTCGTGGGGGAGCGTGCCGGCGGTCTGGAGCTGCTTGACGAACTTCTTATAGAAGGCGTCGAGGACCTCGGTCCAGTCCTTGTGCTCGTCCTCGATGTGGTCGAGCTCGGTCTCCATCTCGCGGGTGTAGCCGACCTCCATGATCTCGGGGATGGCTTTGATGAGAAAGTCGTTGACGACCTCGCCCACGTACGTCGCGTAGAAGCGGCGGTCGATCTGCTCGACGTATTCGCGGTCCTGGATGACGGAGATGATCGAGGCGTACGTGGAGGGGCGGCCGATGCCCTCGGCTTCGAGCGTCTTGATGAGCGACGCCTCGCTGAAGCGCGGCGGCGGGCTGGAGAACTTCTGCTCGGGCTGGATCGCGAAGGGTGCCAGGGCCTGCGACTCATTGAGCGCGGGCAGGGTCTGCTCGTCGGAGGCGGTGGGCACGCCGGCGACCTTGTAGAAGCCGTCGAAGGCGAGCACCCGGCCCGTGGCGCGGAAGGTCAGCTCGCGGGCGGGATCGGTCCCGCCGCGGATGAGCACGGCGGTCGAGTCCCACTCGGCGGAGACCATCTGGCACGCGACGAAGCGCTCCCAGATGATCGTGTAGAGCTTCAGGAGATCCCCTTCGAGGACGCTCTTGAGACGCGCGGGAGTGAGGTCAACGTTGGTGGGGCGGATGGCTTCGTGGGCTTCCTGGGCCGCCTTGTTGGAGGAGGAGAAGAAGTTAGGCTTCTCGGGGAGATAGCGGTCGCCGAAGGTGCGCTCGACGTAGCCCCGGGCCATGTTCAGCGCGTCGCCCGAGAGGTGGGTCGAGTCCGTACGCATGTAGGTGATGAGGCCTACGGCGCCCTCGCCCGGGACTTCGACGCCCTCATACAGGCGCTGGGCGGCCCGCATGGTCCGCTGGGCGCCGAAGCCCAGCCGCGACGACGCGGCCTGCTGGAGCGTCGAGGTGATGAACGGCGCGGGCGGACGTGTGCGGGAGCGCTTGGTCTCCATCGAGACGACGCGGTAGCGGACGGCGGGGTCGACCTCCCCCGTAACGGTGCGCACGTAGCGGGCCGGGCCCCTGGCCTTCTCATCCTCGCGGACTTCGGAGCGGACCGAGCGGATGCCCGCGAGGGTCGCGATTGCGGAAGCCTGCTGCGCCAGATCGGCGAAGGTCCTGGCGTCGCCGGGCTGCGTGATCGAGAAGGGCTTGCCGCCCACATCGACCAGTTCGGCGCGGACCGCCTTGCGGGCGGCCATCCACGCGTTCTGCGACTTGAGCGTGGGCGGGTTGTTCTTCTCGTCGCGCTGGGCGAGGAAGGCGTTCCACTCGCGGGAGAGGGGCCCGGCGGCGGCGAGATCGGTCGTGAAGCGGGCCTCGATCTCCCAGCGTTCGTCCGGGACGAACTGGCGGATCTCGCGCTCGCGTTCCACGACAAGCCGGAGCGCCACTGACTGCACGCGTCCGGCGGAGAGGCCCCCCGCCACCTTCTTCCAGAGCAGGGGCGAGACCATGTACCCGACGATGCGGTCGAGGATCCGCCGCGCCTGCTGGGCGTTGACGCGCTCGATGTTGATGGGATGAGGGTTGGCGAAGGCGCGCTGGATCTCGTCCTTGGTGATCGCGGCGAACATGACCCGCCGGGCCTCGGTGGGGTCGACGCCCAGTTCCTCGGCGATGTGCCAGGCGATCGCCTCGCCTTCGCGGTCAAGGTCGGTAGCGAACCAGATCTCGGACGCCTGTCGGGCGAGCTTCTTGAGCTTGGAGATGACGGTGGTCTTGCCCGGCAGGACTTCGTAGGTGGGCGCAAAGCGATGATCGAGGTCGACGCCGGGGACCGGGGTTTTCACCCCCTTGGGCGACTTGGAGGGCAGGTCACGGACGTGGCCCACCGATGCCTCGACGATGTAGCCCGAACCCAGGTACTTGTTGATGGTCTTGGCCTTGGCGGGCGACTCGACGATGACGAGCTTCTTCCCGCTGGCGTCGCGGACGGGTCCTTCTGCGAGGGCCGCCCCGACGCCCTTGCGGGAGCCTCGGGAGGCGGGTTTGCGAGTGGTCTTGGTGGTTCGTGTGGGCTTTTTGGCCATCGGAAGAGCGTTAACCCGCGGTGTGAGGTCTTTGTTCCGGTCGCGGTTTTCGCCCCGCGTCGGTCGGAGATCGAGGGTGAGTGGAGGGATGGCGAGGACCAATGTCAAGTGAAGCGGCCGCGGTTCAGGGGGAATCCTGACGAGGACATCATCCATAAGTGCTTTGTTGATAAGCATTTGGAAGTTTTTGTCTCAAGCGCAAAGACCGGGCCGGCCCGGGGGCCGGTCCGGTCGCGCGAAAGGAAATGACCTGACTGCCGCGTTTAGGCGCGGCGACGTGTGCTCAGGAGCAACAGGCCCGAGGCGCCCACGAGGAGAGCCGTGCCCGGGCTGGGGATAGCGAGCCAGATCTGGAAGGAGCCGGTGCTGGGGAAGTAGCTCTCATAGCCGGAGTCCGGGTCGAAGACCCTCACCCCCACGCTGCGCAGCTCGGCGGCGAATTGGTAGGTGCCGGGCTGGAGGAGGCCCAGGTACGGGCCCGGGGTGTCGAAGATGACCTCGGATCCGCGAGTCAGGCTGGCCGTGATGGTCGTGTCGCCGACGCCGGAGAAAAACATGACCGCCTCGTAGGCGCTGGCCTCACTGAGCGTGAACTCGAAAAGCATGTTCGAGCGCGAGGTGACGGGGTACCAGGTGCCTCCCGACCGCTCGCCGCCGCCGGCCCAGGTTGTGCCCATGTAGCGGACCTGAAGTTCTTCGAGGTAGGACTGCTGGCTGGCGATGAAGCCTGTGGCGCCGAGGTCTGAATGGCGGTCGATGGTGACGCTGAACGGAGCTTCGTCGCGGGTCCAGACCCAGTCGTAGGTGTCGCCCTGACCGGACCAGGCCTCGACGGAGCGGTACGGGTTGATGTACGAGATCGAAGCCGCGGCTGAGCCCGCGCATGCGAGCAGCGTCGCGATGACGACCGACGAGATGCGAGTCTTCATGGGGCGTCCTTTCTGCCAATCCACGCCCGCCGGGCGAGCAGCGTGGCGAAGCGAGCCCGCCCACATCAACAGTACACCATGGGGCGCGTGCTGCCTCAAATTACGCTGCAAAATGCGCACAACGAGACCGCCTCTCAGTTGCACGCGCGGTTGCGCTCGACCGCATCGGCCGCTTTGGTGACCAGCGCGGGATCATCCCCCGCGAACCACACCGAACCGGGCGTCAGGCGCATGCGGTTCAGCCATGTGCGCTGGTTCTTGGCGAAGCGGCGCGTCTCGATCTTGATGGCCTCGATGGCGTCTTCGAGGGCGCACTCGCCGCGGAAATGGGCCGCGAGCTGCTTGTAGCCCAGCGCCTCGCGGGCCTGCGGGCCCAGGGCGCCTGAGCTCCAGAGTTGATGCGCCTCCTCGACGAGGCCGCGCTCGATCATCTGTTTCACGCGGGCGTTGATCCGGCGGTTGAGCGCCGCGGGGTCCCATGTGAGCCCGATGAGCTGGACGTCGGCGGAAGCGGCGGGGCGGTCCCACTGGACCTGCAGCGCGCTGATGGGCGTGCCCGTAAGCCGGAAGACCTCGAGCGCGCGGATCGTGCGGCGGAGATCGTTGGGATGGATGCGTGCGGCGGCGGCGGGGTCGACGCGTTCCAGTTCGGCGCGCAGCTCGGAAGCCGGCGCGGCGCCGAGGCGTGCGCGGAGTTCGGCGTCGGCGCCGGGGCCCTCGAAGATGCCCTCAATGAGCGCGCGCACATAGAAGTTCGTGCCGCCGACGACGATCGGAAGCCGACCGGCGTCGCGCAGGCCCGCGAGGATCGGGCGCGCCTCGGCGAGCCAGCGCTCGACGCTGAAGGACTCCGTGGGCTCCACGAGGTCGATCAGATGATGCGGCACGCCCCGTCGTTCGGCGGGGTCGGGCTTGGCGGTCCCGATGTCCATCCCCTTGTACACCTGCATGGAGTCGGCGGAGACGATCTCGGCGGGCCCGCGGCCCCCTGTTCCGCGGGAGTCGAGCTCCAGCGCAAGGCTCACGGCGAGGGCGGATTTGCCGCTCGCGGTGGGGCCCACGATGACGGGGAAAGGGGGTAGCATGCGGTCGCGATCGGTGGTGGTGGAAATGTATCGAGGGCGGGGCGCCGGCGGCGCCAGCACGCCCCGCATGTGGAGCAAGACCGTGTCGAAGCGACGGATCGACCAGGTGGACGTCCGCGGGAAGCGGGTCCTGATGCGAGTGGACTTCAACGTGCCTCTGAAGGACGGGTCGATCACCGACGATCGGCGCATCCGCATGGCGATGGCGTCGATCGAGAGCGTTCTGTCGCGCGGCGGGCGGCTGGTGCTGATGTCGCACCTGGGCCGCCCCGCCGGGAAGGGCTTCGAGAAGGAGTTCACGCTCGAACCGTGCGCCACGCGGCTGGGCGAGCTGCTGGGCCCCAAGGTCAGGGGCGGACGCGTGCTGTTCCCGTCGCACGACTGCGTCGACGGGGCGGCGACGGCGGCCGTGAACATGCTGGGCGACGGCGAGTGCCTGCTGCTGGAGAACCTGCGGTTCCACAAGGCGGAGCAGAAGGGCGATCCCTCGTTCGCCACCAAGCTCGCGGCGCACGGGGACATCTACTGCAACGACGCGTTCGGCACGTGCCACCGCGCGGACGTGTCCATGGTCGCCGCGCCGCGCGCCATGGGCGACAAGCCCAAGGTCTGCGGCTTCCTCGTCGAGAAGGAGATCCGTTATCTGAGCGGCGCGCTGGCGTCGCCCAAGCGGCCCTTCGCCGTCGTGCTGGGGGGCGCCAAGGTCTCGGACAAGCTGCCGGCGATCGAGAACCTTCTGCCCAAGGCGGACCACGTGCTGATCGGCGGCGCGATGGCCTACACGTTCCTGAAGGCGCAGGGGCGCAAGGTGGGCGCCAGCCGCGTCGAGGAGGACAAGCTGGACGCGGCCCGGGCGATCCTCGAGCACGCGTCGCGCGGCTCGTGCAGGGTGCACCTGCCGATGGACCACGTGTGCGCCGCGGCGTTTGAGGAGAAGGCGGCGCCGAGCGTCGCCTCGGGCGACATCCTCGACGGCATGATGGGCCTGGACATCGGACCGGCGACGATCAAGGCGTACGGCGACGTGCTGCGGAGCGCCGGGACCATCGTCTGGAACGGGCCGATGGGCGTGTTCGAATGGTCGAGCTTCGCGGCGGGGACGAAGGCGATCGGCGCGGCTCTCGTCGCGGCGACCGCGGCGGGCGCAACGACGATCGTCGGCGGGGGCGACTCGGCGGCGGCCGCGGAAGAGTTCGGCATCGCCGAGCAACTCTCCCACGTCTCGACCGGCGGCGGGGCGGGCCTCGAGATGCTCGAAGGCAAGCGCTTCGAGAGCGTCGACCTTCTTGATCCCGCGTGAACGACGGCGCCGCGACGTCCCGTCGGATCATCGTGCGCGTCCTGTTCCTGGCGCTGCTGTGCGCCGTGACGTACACGATCGGGCTCACGACGCACGGGCTGACCAACTGGCAGGAGGGACAGCGCGCCCTGGTGGCCCGCGAGATGCACCGTGCCGGCGAGTGGCTGGTGCCCACGGCTCACGGCGAGCCCTATCTCGCCAAGCCCCCGATGATCTACTGGGCGCAGATGCTGATCGCGGGCGGGCGCGAAGCGCTGGGATACGACGCGTTCGTCGACGAGGCGGAGGTCCGGCTGGCGGTGGCGCTGGCGGGGATGCTGGGCGTGCTGGCGACGTTCTTCGCGGCGCGGGAACTGTTCCGCGGCGAGCGGTGGAGTGGCGACGACGCCGCGTGGTGGAGTGCGCTGGGGCTGGCGTCGGGCGTCCTGTACGTGCGCTCGTCGCGCATCGGGGAGCTGGACGTGCTGATCGTGCCGTTCGCGGTGGGGGCGGTGGGCCTCGTCGCGCGGGCGTGGTGCGCCGCCGACGAGGGGCGCGATCGCTGGGCGCGCTGGGCGTGCGTTGGGCTGGCGGCGGTGCTTTCGACGGGAGCTGCGCTGACGAAAGGCCCACCCGCGCTGCTCATCGTCGCGCTGGCGGGCTATGCGCCGATTTTGCTGCTGGCAGGTCGTGCGCGGGCGAGCGCGAGCGCGGCCGGCGGCCCGGTGGGAGCGAGGGTCGGTCTGGCTCTGCTGGGAGGCGCGGCGCTGGCGGCGGCGGGGTTCTCGCTGGCGGAGCGCGTGAGCCTGCCGTGGGACATGCTGGGGCTCGGGTTCTTCGCGGTGATCGGGGCCGCGATGGGATCGGCGCTGCCGGGGATCGTTGCGCGGCGGCGTGCGTGGGGCGCGGCGCTTGCGCGGACGCATCCGCTGCTGGTGATGGGGGTCCCGGTGCTGGTTTTCTGGCTCTGGAGCCGGGCGGTTGCGGCGCGTATCGGCGGCGAACAGCTGGCCGCCCTGGCCGAGCGCGAACTCGACGACAACCTCCGCATGCTGGTGCTGGACAGCCCGACGAAGAACCTGGGGTTCATGCTGTACGGCGTGGCGCCGGCGTCGATCGCGGCGTGGCTTGGCGCCGTCTGGCTCGTGCGCGAGCGGCCCGCGCTCGGGGCGCGCGCGTGGACGCCGCTGGTGTGGACGGGGCTTTCGTACGCGGCGTTCAGCGCGCTGGGCAAGGGCGTGGCCCGGTATCTGACTCCCGTGTGGCCCGGCGTGGCGATGCTGGGCGGGCTGTGGCTCGCCGCGATGATCCACAGGACCGGGGCGGCGCGGCTCAGACCCTTCGTCACGGCGGTGTTCGTCGTCTCGGCGCTGCTCCAGGGCTGGTGGTACGGGTACGGGCGCGAGATGCTGTACGCGGACCGCTCGCCGCGCGATCTGGTGCGGGAGGTGATGGCGCTGAGCGAGGGGGAGCGGCCCGGGCGCTCGCTGGCGGTGTGGAAGTTGTCCGAGCCCGCGCTGGATTTTTACGCGGGGACGCGCGTGACGAGGTGGGACGAGCGGTGGCTCGCGGAGAACGGCGGCGAGCTCGCGTCGCGTCCGTGGACCCTGCTGGCGATTCGGGACGAGAAGCTCGACGCGGCGCTGGCGGCGGCGGGCGTCACGCTGGAGCGCGTGCAGACGACGTCCCTGTTTCGGTGGCGGGCCAGCCGGCGGCCGGTCGAGGTCTGGCGCGTCGTGCCGTCGGCTGGCGCCGGGCCGAAAGACTGAGGGCGCGGCGCGCGGCGGGCGCACGGCTTCCCCTATGATCGGGACATCAGCGGGAGGTTTGCATGGCTCAGAAGCCGTCGATGCGGGCGCTGCTCTACAACATGCGGAAAACCGAGGCGTCCGACCTGCATCTGAAGATCGGCATGCCCCCGATTTACCGGATCTCGGGCGAGCTGCGGCTCCCGGCGGGGCTCGGGCCGCTCACGCCGGAAGACACCGAGCGCCTGCTGGCGGAGATCATCCCCCCTGCGCTCCGCGAGCGGTACGACCGCTCGGGCGACCTGGACTTCTCCACCTTCCAGGATCTGGATGAGGGCGCGCACGGCGAGCCGTCGGGCGTGCGGCGGCAGGAACGCTTCCGCTGCAACGTCTTCCGCGCGGGCGGCGGCATGCACGCGGCGATCCGGCGCGTGAAGCCCGACATCCCCAGCTTCGAGTCGCTGCACCTTCCCGACGTCTACCGCAAGATCTCCGATGAGACGGGGGAGGGCCTGGTGCTGGTCGTGGGCGTCACGGGCTCGGGCAAGAGCACCACGCTCGCGTGCATGCTCGAGCGGATCAACCAGACCAAGGCGGTGAACATCATCACCGTCGAGGACCCCGTGGAGTACCACTTCCACCCGCTGCGGAGCGTGATCTCGCAGCGCGAGCTGGGCATCGACGTGCCGTCTTACAAGGACGCGCTCAAGTACATCGTGCGGCAGGACCCCGACGTGATCTTCATCGGCGAGCTGCGCGACCATGACACGGTCATGGCGGCGATCCAGGCGGCCGAGACGGGCCACCTGGTCTTCGGCTCGCTGCACACGGCGGACACGATGCAGTGCTTCAGCCGCCTGGTCGAGTTCTTCCCGCAGCACGAGCACGCCTTCATCCGCTCGTCGCTCGCCGGTTCGCTCAAGGCGATCTGCGCCCAGCGGCTGCTGCCGGCCAACCGTGAGACGGCCGGCGTCGGGGCCGTGCCCGCCACCGAGGTCCTGATCAACAACGCGTCCGTGCGCGAATCGATCCGTGAGGCCCAGGACACGAACATCCCGGCGATCATCGCCGCCTCCCGGGGCGACGGCATGCGGAGCTTCACGGACAGTCTGGCGGAGCTGGTCGAGACCGAAATGGTCACTCTTTCGACGGCGATGGAGTCGGCGCCCAGCCGGGAGCAGCTTTCCAGCCGCCTGAAGGGGGTCCAGGTCCGGTCCACGATGATGACGGGGAAAGTTCGGGGGTGACGGCGGACGGGAAGGGTGTTATGGTGGCGCTCACAATCGTGGCGGTCTCTGTTCGGGTTTGCCCGCCGAGAGGACGCTGTGCCCGAAATGACGCTTCTGCATCAGCCCGCTCGCTGGACGTCGACCGACGCGCCGGCGCTCCTGCCTCTGGGTCTTGGGGATTCCCCTTTGGTCTCCCGGGTGCATCGTCGGCTCGATGCGCACCGTGTGGCCGAGCGCTGGCTGGTTGAGCGGGACGACACGGCGCTGGCCGGGATCCTGTACGCGATCGATCGTCGCCGCGTGGTGGGCGAGCGGTCGGCGGTCGTGCGAGCGGTGCACCGGATCGCCCGCCTGCGCGGGGCTCACATCCTGCCGATCGACCGTGTCGAACTGGACGACTCCGACGCGCTCTGGCTGCTCGGGCCTTATCCCGGGACGTACGACGGCCTGTTCACTCTCAGCCGCCTGCTGACGATGAAGGCGGACGGGCAGTTTTCCGGTCGCGAGGCGCACCGGGCGGCGCTGCACATGCTGGAGGGCATTTCCTGTGCGCACGAGTCGGGCATCTCGCACGGAGCGCCGCGGATCGACGAAGTGCTCGTCGATCGGTGCGGGAAGATCGAGTTCGAGCTCTTCGGAATCGATCTGGCGCTGCGCGGCGAGTGCGTGTGCGACGAGGCGGCGCGGCGGGCCGACGTGCGGGCGGTGGCGGGCATTGTGTACGAGCTGGTGACCGGGGCCCCGCCGGGAAATCCTGTTCTCGACGCGTCGGAGCTGGCCGGTCGGCGGGCGCGCTCGTGGGAGCCGTGGTTCGAGCGCGCGATCGACAACGCGGGCGGCGGGTTCGACGACGCGGCGGCGGCGCTGGCGGCGCTGCCGGATGCGCGCCGATTGGGCTGAGTCAAGCTTTCGTGACGGTCCCGCGCGCGGCCAGCTTCAGGGTTGGCCGGCTGTGCTCAGCTCGTTCCAGCGTGCTTCGATCGCCTGGGTCATGATGCCGTCGAACCGCTGCAGAAAGCCGATGCGCAGGTCCCTGAGGCGCTGGGGCGGCCCGCCCGCGGCGATGGCGTCGAGCCACGCTTCGGCGGCCAGCTCGGTGGGAAGGTTCCAGTAGGACGGAGCGGAGGGGAAGCCGAGCAGGTTGTCGGCCTCGTCGATGCGCGCCAGGCACAGCAGGGCGCTCAACCGAAGGGCGGCCAGCCGCGGCCCCTGCCAGCTCGAGGGGAGCGAGTCGAGGAGCGCCAGGGTCTCGGCGCCCCGCTCGGTGCGGAGCAGGGCGCGGGCCAGCATGATCGCGAGCTCGATGCGCTCGGGGGCGTCGGCGGGGTTGAGGAGGAAATCGGGCTCGGCGACGTGCGCCAGGAGGGCCGCACGCGCGGCTGGGGTCCCGGCGCTGCTCGCGGCGACGCGCAGCTCTGCGGGGGGCAGGGCGCGGCGCACGGCGTCGAGCGCGGCGGCGCGCTCGGGCTCGGTCGGGGCCGGGAGCGCGGCGGCGGCGGCGTAGCCCTGAGCAGTGGGGAGATGCGTGCGCACGGCGCGGGCCGCGGCGGCGAAGAGGGCCGGACGCTCCGCGGCGGCCGAGAGAAGCAGCTCGGCGCCGGCCCCCGTCGCTTCGAGCGCGGAAGCGGCCCGCTGCACCGCCGTTTCGTCGTCAGATGCGAGAAGCGATGCGACGGTCTGGTGCAGCCCCAGACGGACCGCCAGGCGGAGCTCCGCTTCGCCGGCTCGGGTCAGGTCGGCCGAGGCGAGCTCGGCGGTCCACGCGTCGCGGACGTCGCCGGCGAGCAGGTTCTGCCGCATGCAGATCAGGACCGCGGCGCACGCGGCCTCGCGGGCCAGGGGCTGAGCGCGGGCCACTCCCAGCGCGATCCCGGACAGGACGGCGTCCGGCTGGCGGGCAAGCGCACGGAGCATGGCGCCGGCGGCCCGCGGATCGCGCTCGACGTCGAGCGCTCGGACCAGGGGCTCCCGGGCCGCGGGAACCGCGAGCAGTTCGAGGACCTCCGCCGCGTCCGCACGAGTTCCGGCGTCCGACTCCGCGAGCTGCGCGGTCACGAGGTCGGCGAGGCCCTCGGGCGCGGGTTTGGCGTTCACCAGGGCGAGCTGGATCAACTCGAGCGCAGCCCGGCGCACGCGGACGTCCTCGCCGCGCAGCATCTCGGCCAGCAGCGCCCCGCGCTCGGCCTCGGGTGTGACGGCGTGCAGTCGCCGATAGGTCGCTACCAGCCGATCCGACGTCAGGCGCGCGGACTCGGCGTTGCGGGCGTGCGCGGCCAGGGCGCGGCGCTGCCACTGATCGGTGGTCCAGCTGCCGGCGTCGGCCCACCAGTTGCGCCAGCGCTCGGGCTCGCGGCCCAGGTCCGCCCGGCCGGTGAGCCTGACCAGAGCGGCGTATGCGGAGTCGCGGATCTCGGGGGCGATCGACCGATCGCTGAAGGTGATGGAGCTGAGGATGGCGGCGGCGGCGAGGGGCGTATCCAGGTGCGAGAGGGCGGCGAGGATGGGACGAAGGTCGCTCTCCGGGCTGCCGCGGTCGAGTTCGGCCTGCAGGGCGCCGCCCAGGGCCGGGGCCAGTTCGGGAGAGGGCTCGGGAAGCTCGGCGATGGCGGTCGCGGCGGCGTACCGGCTTCCCGGGGGCTGATCAGCCCAGAGCGACTCGAACAGGACGCCCCGAGCGACCAGATCCCGCGGCTCGCGCACGATCGAGCGGAAGGCGCCCACCAGCGTCGGCCGGTCGGCGTGCCCGTTCTCTCCCCTCACGAGCGACAGGGCCTGGGCCAGGGGGAGAATCTCCGCGGCGGCGCCGGGTTCCTGCGCCCGAGCCGGAGCGGGCCGGAGGCAGGGCGCGGCGGCGAGCGCCGCGAGGAGCGCGGCGATCCGCGGGCCCGACGCGGTCCCCGTCAGCCACCGTCTTTTCGATCCGGCTGCGCGCACGCTTGTACCTTTTGTCTCGATGGATCCGGTGGCCCTGACCGGCCGGAGCTGCGGCCTAGTATAAGCCGCTACATTCCGGCACGTCCCACGGGGCGCGAGCTCGATGAACGAATGGCACGACGCTGAACAGCACGTCGAACGGGCGCACGAGCACTACGAGGCCGGGCGCTGGGACCTCGCCGAGAGCGAGCTGCGCCGTGCGCTGGCGGTGAACCCTTACCGCGCCGAATGGCACGTGAATCTGGCGCTGACGCTCGAGGCCGCGGGGCGGTTCGAGGATGCGCTGCGGGCGCTCGAGGCTGCGCACGGGCTGGACCCCAGCGACGCGCAGACGCTGCTGCTTTTGGGTGTGAACAGCCTCCGCGTGGGTGACGCCGAACGCGCGATCGGCTGGCTCGAGAAGGCCCAGGCCGCCGCTCCGATGGAGGTGGACGCGTTCGCGTATCGCATCGAGGCGTACGCCCGTCTGGGCGACCACGAGCGCGCGGAAGAGATGTTCTACCGGGCGCTGCAGATGGAGGGGGATCACGCTCTGGCGTACGCGAGCGTGGCCGAGTCTCTGATGGCGCGCAAGCGGTTCGACCGGGCGGAGTACTGCCTGCGGGAGGCCGCGCGGCTGGATCCTCGCCTGCCCCGCGTGCACGCGCGGCTCGCGGCGGCGTGCGCGGCGCTCGGACGGCACGACGAGGCGTACGAGCTGTACCTGCGGGCGCTGCGGGAAGCGCCGGGGGATGTCGAGACGCTGCTGGATCTCGGTTGCCTCCTGGTGGACCGGGGGCGATACAGCGAGGCCGACGAGAAGTTCCGCCGGGTTCTTGAGTTGGAGCGGGCGCACCCCGAGGCGCTGCTTCGGCTCGGCGACCTGGCCGAGCGACAGCGCCGCTACCGCGACGCCGCGACGATGTACGCCGGGGCGGCGGCGGCTGATGCGACCGATACGGAAGCGGCGGTGCGGCTGGCCCGCGTGCGCATCCGTCTGGGCGAGCTGGGCCCGGCGCGCCGGCTGCTGCGGTCAACGGCCCGGGCCGTCCGCGGCGATCTGGCGAGGGCTCCCGAGCTCGATCTGGCGGAGCTGGGCGAGCTTCTCATGGACGTCCGGCTGTTCCGCGAAGCGGAGGCGGTCTTTGAATCGCTCGCGAGGCGAACCCCGGACGACGCGTGGGCGTGGCACCTGCTGTCCGTCGCGCGCTTCCAGATGGAGGAGAGGACGCGGGGAATCGAAGCTGCCCGGCGAGCGCTCCGGCTCAATCCGCGGTGCGTTCCCGTTCTGCACAACCTGGCGCTGGCCTTCGCCGAGGAGAAGCGCTGGACGGGGGCGGCGTGCTTCGTGCGGCTGGCGCTCCGCGAGGAGCCCGATGACCATTCGCTCCGCCGACTGCGGCTGTCCATCCATGTGCGCTGGCTGATGGACGCGGCCCGCCGGCTGATGCGCGGCCGCTGACCGCCTCACACGCCGGCGCTGAGCCGGAGCGAGTGATAGTCGGGCATGCCCAGCGTCTGCATGCGTTCCTGCACGCGGCGGACGTCGTAGCTCACACGGCGGACCGTGAACGTGCGCGCGTCGGTGTCGAGGATCGCCCAGGAGGCGTCGGGGTTGCGATCGCGCGGCTGGCCGACCGATCCCGGGTTGACGACCGCCGCCGCCCCCTCGGGGATGGTCGCGGGACGATCCGCCTCGAGCGCGACGGCGCGCGGAGCAGAGCCCGGCTCGTCGAGGATGAACAGCGCCGGCACGTGCGTGTGCCCGACCGCGCCGACAGCGCGCGGCATGTGCCGGAACGCCGCGGCCGCGTCGCCCGGGTCGTAGAGATACTCGAAGCGGCGCGGCCCGAAGCTCGCGTGCGCCAGAGCCACGCCCGCGACCTCGGCGGACGAGCGCATCGACTCGATCAGCATCTCGTGCCCGGGCGTGAGCATCTGCCGTGAGGCCTCGATGCTGCGCCAGGCGCGCAGTCGGAAGTGGGGCTGAAGGTCCGCGCGGAGGACGGCTTCGTCGTGGTTGCCGCGGATCATGACGTCGCAGGACTGTGCGATCAGGTCGAGGCATTCGCCCGGGTCCGGGCCGTAGCCCACGACATCGCCCAGCGAGGCGAGCGCGTCGACGCTCTGCGTGCGCACGTCCGCGAGGACGGCGGCGAGAGCGTCGAGGTTGGCGTGAACGTCCGAGATGAGTCCGATGCGGGGCACGTGTGCCGTCCTTGGTGAAAACCGGGCCCAGTTCCATCGGCCCGAAGTGGTCCTGAGATGCAAGCGCCCGGGAGCTTCTGTGCAGGCTGATTGGGCTTCGGAGATGGTTGCTTTCAGATGCTCAGATTGTGCGAAGACCGTGTGTGAAGAGCGCACGCGGATGGTCAAGTTCAGGCCGCAGGTCGAGGGGCGTGCGGCCGGCCGACGCTTGGACGGTTGCGGCGGCGGTTTCCGCCACGCATTTGCGGGAGATCGGCGTCGGGTGAGAAAATGAAAGCATGAACGGCTCATCGGGCCCGACTCCTCGGCTGGACGCATCGGCGGGCGCGGCGCCGGATCAAGCCGCGGCCCCGCGCGCCCCCGGCGCGTTCGTGTGGCCGCCCCGGGGCGATCGCGACATCGACGGGCCCCGGCCCAGGAGCGCAGACGCCGTCGTCGTCGAGACCCCGTCGCCGACCACGATGACTGAGTCGTGGTGGACGCGCGTGGAGCGCGCCTGGCTGGATCCTGTCGCTGAGCCCCTGGCGCGCCGGGCGGCGCGTGCAGGCTGGGCGCCCGATGAGCCCGCTCGCTACTGCGACAGGTGCGGGCACGACATCGGCGTGTTCGAGAGGTCGGAGTTCGGGTGTTCGTCCTGCAGGAACACTCGGCCGCCTTGGGACCGGTTCGTTCGTCTGGGGCGGTACGAGACGCCGCTGTCGGACTGGGTGTGCGAGGTGAAGTTCACGCGGTTCCGCGTGCTGGGGCTGCAGCTGGGGCGACTGCTGGGGGTGGCGCTGCGGGAAGCGGGCGTGCTTGAGTGGAGGGGAGCGGGGGGCGTTGCGGTGGTTGCCATGCCGACGACCTGGCGTCGTCGTTTCAGCCGGGGAATCGATCATGCGGGGGTGATCGCGCGCGGCGCGGCCCGGGAGCTGGGGGTGCCCGTCGTGCGTGTCATCGCGCGGCGGCATCGACCGAGTCAGCGGAGCGTGGCCGTGAGCGACCGGCCGGGGAACGTCTCGGGGGCGTTTTTCGGGGTGCGGCGGCCGCGGGACGGGACGCGGCTCATCCTGGTCGACGACGTGATGACGACCGGGGCGACGCTGCGGGGGGCCTGCCGGGGCTTGCGGAAGGAAAATCCGGGGTCAGGAAACAGCGGAGGGATGGGCGAGGTTTGGGTGGGTGTCCTGTCGGTTGCGGGTTCAGAACCAGCCCGGCAAGGCGTGTGATCGGGCGGCGTCCAAAAAACCCTCAGCTTGTCCACAACGGACGAATTTTCACTGGGGCTTGACAGACGTTTTCCGGTCGCTATAGTTGACCCTCCCGGCGACGAGAACCCTCTCGTAGCTGGCCGACGGCCGGCGTGATGCCGCATCGTCGGAACGATCTTTGACAAGTGAACAGTTGGGAATCGCGAGAATGTGCGGTGTCGTCTAGATCGGCTCGAAATCGAGTGCCGGTTGAAAGGCTTTGCAAGCGGACGTCACCGACAAGAAGCACCGTTCAGGGTTCACAGCTCTTGAACGGGCTCATATTCTCGTGCCCTCTGTCGGAGCGCACGCGCTCCGGCAAAGGTCAACCCTTATGAGCGATTATTGTTTGCTTTGCCAGCAAACAGCCTGGAGCAACAGCTCCGGGTGACCGCGATCCACGAACGTGGGTCGAGTGTCAGGCAAACTTCTCATTGAAGTCAACCGCGGGGCTTCGGCCTCACGGACACCGAAATTCAATTGAAGAGTTTGATCCTGGCTCAGATTGAACGCTGGCGGCGTGGCTAAAACATGCAAGTCCGGGGCCCAGCAATGGGCACCGGCGGAAGGGTGAGGAATACGTTCGAACGTACCCTGAGGTGGGGGATAGGCATGGGAAACTGTGCGTAATACCCCATGTGCTCTACGGAGGAAAGCTTCGGCGCCTCGGGAGCGGCGAACGTCCTATCAGGTAGTTGGCGGGGTAATGGCCCACCAAGCCTACGACGGGTAGCAGGTGTGAGAGCACGGCCTGCCACATCGGGACTGAGACACTGCCCGGACTCCTACGGGAGGCTGCAGTAACGAATATTCCGCAATGCGCGAAAGCGTGACGGAGCGACGCCGCGTGCAGGATGAAGCGGCTTTGCCGTGTAAACTGCTGTCAGGAGCTACTAATACTGAAGAGCTCCAGAGGAAGGGCCGGCTAATCCTGTGCCAGCAGCCGCGGTAATACAGGAGGCCCGAGCGTTAATCGGAATCACTGGGCTTAAAGGGTGCGTAGGCTGGCCCGCAAGTGCATCGTGAAATCCCCCGGCTCAACCGAGGAATTGCGGTGCAGACTGCGGGTCTTGAGGAAGCTAGGGGCCGCTGGAACGCTCGGTGGAGCGGTGAAATGCGTTGAGATCGAGCGGAACGCCGATGGTGAAGACAGGCGGCTGGGGCTTTCCTGACGCTGAGGCACGAAAGCGTGGGGATCAAACAGGATTAGATACCCTGGTAGTCCACGCTGTAAACGATGTGCACTAGATCGGTGCGGGTCTGACCCCGTGCTGGTCGGAGAGAAATTGTTAAGTGCACCGCCTGGGAAGTACGGTCGCAAGGCTAAAACTCAAAGGAATTGACGGGGGCTCACACAAGCGGTGGAGCATGTTGCTTAATTCGAAGCAACGCGAAGAACCTTACCTGGGTTTGACATGCACGGATTAACTCCATGAAAGTGGAGCCACAGCCGCAAGGTTGGAACGTGCACAGGTGCTGCATGGCTGTCGTCAGCTCGTGCTGTGAAGTGTTGGGTTAAGTCCCTTAACGAGCGCAACCCCTGTCGCTAGTTGCCAGCGCGTAATGGCGGGGACTCTAGCGAGACTGCCGGTGTCAAACCGGAGGAAGGTGGGGATGACGTCAAGTCCTCATGGCCCTTACATCCAGGGTGGCAAACGTGCTACAATGGTGCGTACAGAGCGAAGCGAGATCGCGAGATGGAGCAAATCGCAAAAAGCGCACCCCAGTTCAGATTGCAGTCTGCAACCCGACTGCATGAAGCCGGAATCGCTAGTAATCGCGGATCAGCCACGCCGCGGTGAATAAGTTCCTGAGCCTTGTACACACCGCCCGTCAAGTCATGGGAGCCGGGAGCGCCCGAAGCCGCCACATCTCAGTGGTGTCCACGGCGAGCTCGGTGACTGGGACTAAGTCGTAACAAGGTAGCCGTAGGAGAACCTGCGGCTGGATCACCTCCTTTCTAAGGGATTTCCTTAGACCGGCCAGTGCCGACACATTTCAATCTCGTGTCGGACGGGGAGCGATCCCCAGCCGGATCGTCAGTGCATTCTCGTTCCTCCGTGCTTGTGCACGGCGGAACGCCCGGTCGGCAACGATCGGTCGTGCTTTCCCAACTGTTCCTTCAATACAACGAACCCCTGTCGGCTCACGTCGGCAGGGGTTTTTCGTTTTGCCCCGCTGTCGCCCGGCCTCAGGGCACCGGGCGAAGCAGAGCCGCCGGGTCGAACCCGCCTTCCAGATCGCTGGCCAGCACCGCGTCGGCTTCTTCGTACGGTCCGACCTGTGTCCGCCTGAGCGCGGTCAGCATGCCGCCTGTCCCGAGCATTCGGCCTATGTCGCGGGCGAGCGAGCGGATGTACGT
>JANRJV010000066.1:0-10740 GCA_033763795.1 Planctomycetota bacterium | reverse complement strand
GGCCTCGGCGCCGCACGCCGCACGGAAGCCGCCCCATGACATTCCTCTCCTCGCCCGCCTTCCACGTCGTACTCGTCTTCTCGGTCATCATCGCCGCCGCCGCCCTCGTCATGACCCTCGTCAACCTCGGCTACTACCGCGGCACCAAGCCCTCCCCGCGCCGCCCCGCAGTCCGCGGCGACACAGGGCACGACGTCACCGTCGCCGTCTGCATCCCCGCCCGCAACGAAGAGACCAACATCGAAGCCTGCGTCCGCTCCGCCCTCGATTCCGATCATCCGCGCGTCGAAGCCCTCGTCTACGACGACCAGAGCACCGACCGCACGCCCGAGATCCTCGCCGCGCTCACGCAGAGCGACCCGCGCGTCATCCGCGCCGACACGCGTCCCCTCCCCGCCGGCTGGGTCGGCAAGCAGTGGGCCTGCGAGCGCCTGGGCTGCGCCGCACTCGACCGCGGCGCCGACTGGCTCCTCTTCACCGACGCCGACGTCCGCTTCGACCGCGCCGTCATCCCCGCCGCCCTCGACGCCGCCCGCCGCCTCGACGCCGACCTCATCTCCACCTTCCCCCGACAGATCACCGGTTCGCTCGCCGAAAGGCTCATCGTCCCGCTCATCCACTTCATCCTCTTCAGCTACCTCCCCATGGGCCAGATGCGCGGCTCAAACTCGCCCGCCGCCTCCGCCGGCTGCGGACAATTCCTCTTCGTCTCGCGCCGCGCCTACGAAGCCTGCGGCGGGCACGCCGCCTGGCCGGACTCCATGC
Organism: Planctomycetota bacterium; assembly: GCA_033763795.1. Classification (GTDB taxonomy): domain Bacteria; phylum Planctomycetota; class Phycisphaerae; order Phycisphaerales; family UBA1924; genus JAEUIV01. The sequence continues at coordinate 9,975 of JANRJV010000066.1, read as the reverse complement.
ACGACGGCATACGCATGCCCCGCGCCGTCCGCTCCGCAGGACTCCACTCAGACCTCTTCGACGCGCGCGACCTCGTCCGCTGCCGCATGTACCGCGGCCTCGCCCAAACCTGGCGCGGCTTCGCCAAGAACGCCTACGAAGGCCTCGGCAGCCTCCCCCTCCTCATCTTTCTCACCGCCCTTCACATCGTGGGCCACGTCCTCCCCCCCCTCCTCATCCTTCTCCACCTGCTCGGCGCGCGCCTCACGACCCCCGCCCTCATCCTCGCCTCCGTCGCCGCGCTGCTCGCCCTCGCACAGCGGCTCGTCCTCGCCCGGCATTTCTCCCAGAGCCTCATCGGCGCGCTCCTCCACCCGCTGGGCGTCGCCCTCATGACCGCCATCCAGTGGCACAGCTTCGCCCTCCACCTCTCGGGCAAGCGCCAGTGGCGCGGCCGCACCACCGCCCCGCAAGCCGCATCCACCCCCTGAACCGCCGCGCTCAGCCCGCCCCGAGCTCCAGCGCCCGCTCCAGCGCCAGCGCCGCGTTCATGCCCCCATCCTCAGCATCCACCACGCGCCCCGCCTCCTCCAGCGCGCCGCGCATCGATCCCTCCGCCTCCAGCAGCCCGCCCAGCGCCGCCGCCAGCCCCGCCGCGTTCGCCCGCCGCCGGTCCAGCGTCCGCGAGACTCCCATCAGCCGCGCCCGCCTGCTGTTGTCGAACTGGTCGTACAAGTGCGGCACGCACAGCATCGCCCGCCGCGACCGCAGCGCCCACGCGATCGTCCCCAGTCCACCGTGATGCACCACCGCCCGGCACCGCGGCATCACCGCCCCGAACGCCGCGTACCGCCGGCACATCACACCCTCCGATCCCTCGCGCGCCTCCGCCAGTCCCCCCGTCAACAGCAGCCCGCGCACGCCCAGCGCCCGGCACGCCCCCACCGCCGCCTCAAAGAATGATCCCGCAGCGTGCGGCACGCTCGTCCCCAGCGTGAACAGCACGGGCGGCGCGCCCGCGCTCAAGAACGCCTCGAGCTCCGCATCAACTCCCGACTCCGCCTCCGCCAGCCGCGGAAAGCCCACGATCACCGAACGCGCCGGATCATCCGCCGCCGCCCGCCGGAACCGCGGCGACCAGAACCCGATGTTCAGGATCCCCGCGAACATCTCATCGAACAGGAACCGCCGCCCCCGCTCCATCCCCCGCCCCGCCCGCACCGCGTTCAGCGACGGATCAATCATTCCCGACATCACGCGCGTTCCCACCGCCGTCCCCAGCCGCACGATCCAACGCGCGTACGCGTCGCGGTCGGGCATCCCGGGGTACATCGAAGGCTCATCCACGCTGGGCCACGACGCCGGCGCCACCGCCCCCATCGCCATCGGCACGCCCCGCTCCCGCAGAACCCACGGCGCGCCCAGCCCCGCGCTGTGATGCACCACTGCAATGTCCACCGCCCGCTCGTCCAGCACGCGCTCCAGCGTCGCCAGCGTCCGCTCCATCCGCCCGATCACGTAATGCCTGATGAACGCCCCCGCCGCCCCGGCCCCGCGCAGCGCCCTCGCCGTCCGCCCCGAGGGCGCCCCGGGCCCCGGCCCCAGCGACGTGAACTCCGCGCCCATCGCCGCCGCGGCCCGCTCGTACGCCGGCTCCATCACCAGGTGCGCCGCGTGACCGCGCGCCACCAGCGCCTGGCCCAGCGCCAGAAAAGGGTGCACGTCCCCCGCCGCGCCGAAGCTCAGCAGCAATGCCCGCATCGCCGCAGGCTAGCCGCTCCGCCCCGCCGCTCCGCCCCGCCGCCCACTCATATACTCGCCCCATGCACGCGCTCGCCTCGCCCGTCCTCCTCCTCGGAGCGCGCGGCCTCGTTGGCTCCGCCTGGCGCGCCAGGCTCGAACGCCTCGGCACACCCTTCGACGCTCCCACCCGGCGCGAACTCGACTTCGAAAAGCCCGAACACCTCGACTCCATCGCCCGCGGCCCATGGCGCACCGTCATCAACTGCGCCGCCTGGGCCAACGTCGACTCCGCCGAGGCCGCCGAAAACGAAGCCGCCGCCGTCAACGGCCACGCGCCGGGCCGAATCGCCGCCGCCTGCGCACGCTCAGGCGCCCGCTTCCTCCACTACAGCACCGACTACGTCTTCGACGGCCGCGCACGCAAGCCCTACAGCGTGGGCCACGTCCGTGCCCCCATCAACGCCTACGGCCGCACCAAGGCCCTCGGCGAAGAACTCATCGAAACCAGCGGCGCCTCATGGCTCATCGTCCGCACAAGCTGGGTCTACTCGCCCGCCTCGCAGGGCTTCCTCCGCTCCGTCGCCCGCGCCCTCCGCGAACAGCCCGAGGTCCGCATGATCAGCGACCAGCTCAGCAGGCCCACCTCCGTCGATCACCTCGTCCGCACCAGCGCCCGCCTGCTCGCCACCAACGCCCAGGGCATCTGGCACGTCACCGACGGCGGCGTCGCCTCGCGCTACGACATGGCCTGCGAGATCGCCGCCGCGCTCCCGCAGGGAGGCGCCGCCCGCGTCGTCCCGATCCCCGCCTCCGAGGCCAGCCGGCCCGCCCCCAGGCCCGCATACTCCGTCCTCGACATCGCCCGCACCGAGGCCCGCCTCGGACCCATGCCCGACTGGCGCACGCTCCTCCGCGAAGCGGCCCACAACCTCACGCCCCACGCGCCCCACGCCTAGCGGCTCCCGCGCTGCGCCTCCACCGAAACCGTGATCTGCGCCAGCCCGTGCACCGGCCCGCGGTCCACCCCTTCGCACACCCGCCCAAGCTCCCGCCACGTCGCCGGCGTCCGCACATGCTCGGGCCAGAACGGGAACGTTCGGCACTGCATGGGCCGCACCTCGTGCAGCACGCACACCGCCTTCCCCGCCACGCTCGAACGATCCAGGAACACGCAGTCCAGCCCGTGCTCCGTCTCCACCTCGCGCAGCGAGCGCCGCCGCCGGCCGTCCAGGGGCACGTCCATCTCCCGCGTGAACCGCGCCACAAACTCCTCCACGCTCACGCCCAGCTTCCCCGCCATCGCCCGCGCCTCGTCCTCCGTGAACAGCACGTACCCCGGCGGCCCAGAGCAGCACGCCCCGCACATCGTGCACTCAAACCGCAGCCCTTCCGCGTACCAAGGCCCCCCGCTCACGATTCCTGCGCCCGCAGCACAACCAGCGTCTGATCGTCCGCGCGGTCCCGCGAGTGCGTGTGCTCGTACAGCTTCTCGTGCACCGCCTCGATCACGCACAGAGGCTCGCCGTCCACCGACGCCAGCGCGCTCGCCAGACGCCGCGCTCCGAACATCTCGCGCTGCGGCGGGGGGCTGAACGCCTCCGTGATCCCGTCCGTGTACAGCAGCACCGTCTCGCCCGGGCCGAACTCCCGCGTCGCCTCTTCATACTCCGGACGGTCGATCACACCCAGCGGCACCGACGCCGCACCGTCAACCTCCACCGTCCTCCCGTCCCGCAGCCGCTGCTGCGGACGGTTGTGCCCCGCGTTCGAGTACGTCAGCGTCCGAGTCTCGGGGTCGTACACCGACATGAACGCCGTCACGAACGCGCTCTCGATCCGCTTGGTCATCAGCTCGCGGTTGGCGTGCTCCAGCATCGCCGCCGGCCCGTTCCCACGCTCCTGGTACCCGTGCAGGATCGTCTGCAGCATCGCCATCATCGTCGCCGCACCCGCCCCGTGCCCCGAAACGTCCGCCACCAGCACGCCCACCTTCCCCCCGCCCATCTCGAAAAAGTCGTAGTAATCGCCCCCCGCCTCGTTCGACGTCAGGTAGCTCGTCGCCACCACAAGCCCCGGAACCTGCGGCGTGCGGTCCGGCAGCAGCGAACGCTGGATCTGCGCGATCTGCTCAAGCTGCTGCGTCAGCCGCTCGTTCAGCTCACGCACCTGCTTCGCCACCACCAGCGACTTGGTCATCCGCCCGATGATGTTCCCACGCAGCAGGAACGACTCCGCGTCCGACAGCGTGTAGCCGTCCTTGGCGAACTTGAACGTCAGGCTCCAGTTCAGAGCCTCGCCCTCGTCGTACAAGGGGTTCGCAAAGCAAGACCCGAACCGCGCCAGCCCGTCGCCCAGCACCGGATCGCCCTTGATGTCCAGGTCGAGCATCAGCTTGGGCTCGGGCGTCCTGATCACCTCGCCCAGGAAGCCCCCCTCGTACGTCGGAAGCAGATCGAAATCCCGCCACGGATTCGACGTGATCACCCCCAGGTCATCGCTGATGTTCAGCCGCGTGATCTTGAACTTGCCCCGCGGCAGGCCCCGCACCGACAGCGACACGAACCCGTTCACAAGGTTGTCATCACGCAGCAGCGCCGCGAACCGCTTCTGAACCTCCGTCGGTTCCGTCGCGCGGCTGACCTCCCGGAGCATCTGGATGTAATTGGTGATCCGCGGATTCGCCGAGAGGTCGACCAGTCGCATGCACCCAGTCTAGGGAGCTTCCCGCCCCCCGCCCCCGATCCGCCGCCAACCGAAACCGACTCATCCCCGGGACTTCCCCGGACCACGTACGATCACCGCATGCCCGCGCACGCGAGCGTCACCGTCTACTGCTCCTCAAGCCGGAACCTCCATGAGGGCTACCACCACGCCGCCCGCGCCTTCGCCACCCTCCTCGCCCGCTCCGGCAGGACGCTCGTCTTCGGCGGCGGACGCGTCGGACTCATGGGCGAGATCGCACGCGCCGCCCGCGCCGCCGGCGGCCGAACCATCGGCATCATCACCACCCGACTCCGCGACGCCGAGCTCCTCGACCCCGACAACCACGAGAACATCGTCGTCCCCACCATGCGCGAGCGCAAGGCCCTCCTCGAATCACGGGGCGACGCCTTCGTCGTGCTCCCGGGCGGGCCCGGCACCCTCGAAGAATTCTTCGAGATCCTCGTCGGCCGGCACCTGGGCGAACACTCCAAGCCCATCCACATGCTCAGCACCACCGCCTTCGGCTCCACGGGCCGCTACTACGACCCGCTGCTCGCTCTCTGCGATCACATGGTCGAAGGCGGCTTCGCGCCCCCCCACCTCCGCTCATACTTCCGCGTCCACGACGACCCCGCCGCGCTCATCGCCGACCTCGACACGCTCCTCCCGCGCGAGCCCCACGCGTGACCCGCGCCATACCACTCACCATCCTCCCCGATCCGCCCCAGCCTCCCGAACCGCTGGGACTCGTCGCCGGCGGCGGACAGCTCCCCGTCCTCGTCGCACGCGGCATGCGCGAGCGCGGCCACCCCGTCCGCGTCCTCGGCCTAACTGGTCAGTACGACCCAGCCCTCCGCCACCTCGCCGACCGCCTCACCGAAGCCGGAATCCTCCGCCTGGGCTCGTGGGGACGCCTCCTCCGCAGAATGGACGTCCGCTACGCCGTCATGGTCGGCTCCGTCGACAAGGCCCGCCTCCTCCACAGCTGGGGGACCATCATCCGAAACGTCCCCGATCTCCGCGTCCTCCGACTCTTCATCAAGCTCCGCTCCGACCGCCGCTCGCACGTTATCCTTGACCACATCGCAAGAGAGCTCGAGCACGACGGGGTGCAACTCATCGACTCGACCGCCCACATCACCGAGCACCTCGCCCACGCCGGCGTCATGACCGACCGCCGACCCGGCTCCGCGTCACGCGCCGACATCGACTTCGGCTGGCCCATCCTCCGCGAGATGCTCCGACTCGACATAGGCCAGTCGATCGCCGTCCGCGAACGCGACGTCATCGCCGTCGAGGCCGTCGAAGGAACAGACCGCATGATCGCCCGCGCGGGCGAGCTCTGCCGCAGCGGCGGATGGACGCTCATCAAGGCCGCACGCGCCGGACACGACCGCAGGTCCGACGTCCCCACCGTCGGCGCCGAGACCGTCCGCCGCGTCCACGCCGCCGGCGGACGTTGCATCGCCCTCGCCGCCGGAGACGTCATCATGCTCGACAAGGCCGAGATGATCCGCCTCGCCGACTCGCTGGGCGTCGCCATCGTCGGCATCACCCCGGTCTGATCCGCCCGAGCCCCGCACAGTGGACGACCCCGCACCACCACTCGTCAGCCGCGGCGGGCTGAAGCTCGCACACGCGCTCCACACCTTCTCCATCAGCCTCCACAACGCACGCTGCGCAGACTTCGGCGCCAACGTCGGCGGCTTCACCGACTGCATGCTCCGCGCCGGCGCCGCCTCCGTCCACGCCCTCGACACGGGCTACGGCTCCCTCGCCTGGAAACTCCGCACCGACCCCCGCGTCATCGTCCGCGAGCGCACCAACGCCCTCCACGCCGACCCGCCCCCCGAAGGAGTCCACTTCGTCGCCGTCGACATGGCCTGGACCCCCCAGAGGCTCTGCGTCCCCGCCGCACTCCGCTGGCTCGCCCGCGCGGACAACCTCCCCCAGCCGCTCCCCTGCATCGTCACGCTCATCAAGCCGCACTACGAAGCCAGCGACGCCGGCCGGAAAGACCTCCTCGTCCGAGGCGTCCTCGACCCCGCCGACGCCCAGCGCATCCTCCAGCAGGTCCTCGACGCGCTCCCGCCGCTGGGCGTCCGCGTCGCAGCAGTCACGCAGTCCCCCATCACGGGCGGCGCAGGCAAAAAAAAGAACGGGAACACCGAGTTCCTCGCCCTCCTCACACCCGACAGTTGATCCCGCTCAGGCCTTCCCCGCCTCCGCCGGCTTGCCCAGCCCCGCCACCCACGACGAGCCGATCGGCACGCCCAGAAGCACCCCCGCCGCCCAGTGCAAGGGCGTCAGCCGCGCCAGAGGCGTCAGCGTCCCAGCGTACAGGTCGCGCACCGGATCCGTCCCGTTCACCACCGCCCCAAGCGCCGGCCCCGCGCACGCCAGAACCGCAACCACAGGCAGCACCAGCGCCGCCGACAGCCGCCGCTCGATCAGCCCACCGCCCAGCGCCCCCAGCAACCCCGCGCACACACCCGCCGCCACAGCCTGACCGGGCAGCGCCGTCCGCGCCACCACGAAAGCCCCCACCACTCCCCCGACCAGCGCCGCCCCGCACGCCAGCGCACGCTTGCCCCCGTCACGCTCCTCCCCCGCCGAAGGCTCGTCAGCCCCACGGCCGATCGCCGCCGCCCGCGCCACCGCGAACGCCACCAGCGCGCACATCGACGCCACCAGCGCCCCCTCCAGCACCAGCAGACGGAACACGGGCGTCTCCCGCGCCCCGCGGATGATCCCCGTCATCGAACCAACCGTCCACGCCGGCCACACCAGCACCAGCCCCGCCGCGAAAAGACCGCTCCGCACGCTGAACCAACGCGCACCCGCCACCGCGAACACCAGCGCCACCGCGAACGCGCCCACCGCCTGCAGCACCGCACGCACAGGATCATCCGAGTACAGCAGCGATGCCCAGTACCCGCCCCGCGGATCGCGGATCCCCTCGGTCAGCCACGCCGCCAGCGGACCACCGCCCCAGAACGCACCGCCCAGCAGGATCCATCGCAGCACGCCGCTGTTCATCACCTGTTGATACCCGCCCGGGCCCCGCCCGGCAAACAACCCGCCCTCCCCCCCGCCTCCCTCCCGCCGCATGAACGCCCCTTCGCACCCTGCCCCGGTACCGTGAATCCATGAACGGCCCGAAGCCTTCCACCCTCTTCCTCGACGCCGGACCACTCGACGTCGTAGGCCTCGAACAGGTCGCACGCCAGATGCGCCGCGTCGCCCTCGCACCCGCCGCACGCGACCGCCTCGCACGCTCACGCTCCGCCCTCGAGGCCGCCATGAACCAGGGCGCCGCGATCTACGGCGTCAACACGGGCTTCGGCTCGCTCTCACGCGTCCGAATCCCCGACAACGAACTCAGCGACGTCCAGCACAACCTCCTCCGCTCGCACGCCGCCGGAATAGGCCCGCCCCTCCCCACCGACGTCGTCCGCGGCATGATGCTCCTCCTCGCCGCCTCGCTCGCGCGCGGACACTCGGGCGTCCGACCCGAAGTCGCCGAAGCCGTCGTCGCCCTCCTCAACGCCCAGGTGACGCCCCTCGTCCCCGAAACAGGCTCCGTCGGCGCCTCGGGAGACCTCGCACCGCTCGCCCACGCCGCCCTCCTCCTCATAGGCGAGGGCTACGCAACCATCGGCGCCGACCCCACCCCCGTCCCCGGCCCGCAGGCCCTCCAGCGCGCCGGCCTCAAGCCCATCGCACTCGCCGCCAAGGAAGGCCTCGCCCTCATCAACGGCACCCACCTGATGGCCGCCCACGCCGCCCTCCTCCTCGCAGACTTCGACAGGCTCTTCGACGCCGCACTCTGCGCCGTCGCAATGTCCATCGACGCCTGCCGCGCCACCGACGCCTTCCTCGACGACCGCGTCTATCACATCCGAAGGCACCCCGGCGCCGCACGCGCCGCCTCACGCATCCGCTCCATGCTCGAAGGCAGCCAGGTCCTCACAAGCCACATCGAGAACGACCCCCGCGTCCAGGACCCATACTCACTCCGCTGCGCCGCCTACGTCATGGGAAGCGCCCTCGACGCCGCCGACTTCGTCCGCCGCGCCGCCGAACGCGAGCTCGGCGCCGTCACCGACAACCCGCTCGTCTTCCCCGACGAGCCCGCACCGGGCGAACGCTCCGAGCTCATCGTCTCCGCCGGCAACTTCCACGGCATGCCCATCGCACTCCCCCTCGACGTCCTCGCCATCGCCCTCGCCCACCTCGCCGGAATCAGCGAACGACGCACCTTCCTCATGCTCGCCGCCGCCGAACCCGAAGCCAGGCTCAGGCCCCACCTCTCGCCCCGCCCGGGCCTCCACTCGGGACTCATGATCGTCCAGTACACCGCCGCCGCATGCTGCAACGAGCTCGTCCAGCTCGCCGCCCCCGCCTCGCCCATCAATCTCCCCACCTGCGCCGGCATGGAGGACTACAACAGCTTCGGCCCGCGCTCCGCCGCCAAGGCACGCCGCGCCCTCGACCTCTGCACCAGCGTCATCGCGATCGAACTCCTCTGCGCCGCCCAGGGCCTCGAGCTCCACCGCCCCCTCAGGTCGGGCCGGGGCGTCGAACGAACCTTCGAGAAGCTCCGCTCCGTCGTCCCCCCGCTCACCGCCGACAGGCCCCCCGCCCCCGACATCGCCGCCATCACCGCCCTCATCCGCGCCGGCGCCCTGGGCGACTGACCGCGACCCCGCCTCCCATCATGCGAACCCTTCAGCACCCCGCCGCATCCAACACCAATCGGGACATCCCCGATCGTCCTAAGATTTCCACCAGCCGCATCACCGGAGTGAACACGTGAAGCATCAGTCCCTCGCCGCCGTCCTCGCCCTGACCGCCACCACAGGCATCGCTCCGCTCGCCCACGCCGCCGAGCCCGCCAAGCCCGCCGAAAACGCTCCCGAAGCCCCCGCACAGGCACTCGAGCCCCTGGGCCCCAAGCTCGGCGAAAAAGCCCCCGACGCCACCGTCGCCATGCCCGACGAGAGCCCCATCGAGCTCTCTTCCATCTACGACAAGGGACCCATCGTCCTCGTCTTCTTCCGCGGCGAGTGGTGCCCCTACTGCACCAAGCACATCAAGCAGTGGCAGACCATGGTCGACGAAGTCGCCGCACAGCGCGGCTACATCATCGGCATCACACCCGACCGACCGGGCAACATGGAGCAGATCTTCGAACGCAACGTCCCAACCTTCCAGATCCTCCACGACTTCAACGGCCAGGCCGCCAAAAACTTCAACCTCCAGTTCACACTCCCCCTCGACCTCCAGGAAAAATACAAGGGCTACGGCGTCAACCTCGCCGCTCGCAACTGGGACGGCACCTGGAACCTCCCGCACCCCGCCACCATCATCATCGACAGCGAGGGAATCGTCCGCTACGTCCACGCCGAACAGGACTACACCAAGCGCGCCGACCCCACCGAAGCCCTCGAAGTCCTCAAGACCATCGAGAAGGAACGCGCCGCCAAGCCCAAGCAGCTCGCCCCCGAAGGCACCGGAACAAACTCCGGCAAGTAAGCAAGCTCCAAC
>JANRJV010000065.1:0-22608 GCA_033763795.1 Planctomycetota bacterium | reverse complement strand
GTCCGTGACGCGCGGGCGATCCGTTCCGGCCCCGGGCCGCATCACGCCTCGGCGCCGGCCCGCTCGCGGTCCCGGCTCGCCCGGTCGGCCTTCTTGCGGTCGCTCTCGTTCAGCAGACGCTTGCGCATCCTGATGCTCGTCGGCGTGATCTCGACCAACTCGTCCTCCTCGATGTACTCGAGGCACGCCTCCAGGCCCATCTTCCGCGCGGGCTTGAGCTTCACGAACGCTTCCTTGGTCGCCTCGCGGAAGTTCGTCAGCTGCTTCGCACGCGTGATGTTCACTGTCAGGTCGTTCTCGCGGTTGTGCTCGCCCACGATCATCCCGCCGTACACCTTGTCCTGGGGCAGGACGAACATGACGCCCCGGTCCGCAAGCCCTTCGATCGAGTACGCCGTCGCCGTCCCCCCCTCCATCGAGATCAGCACGCCCTGGCCCCGCCCCGGCAGCTCGCCCGTCACCGGCGCATACCGCTCGAACGCGTGGTGCATGATCGCCTCGCCCTGCGACGCTGTCATCAGCCGGCTGCGAAGCCCGATGAGCCCGCGCGACGGGATCTCGAACTCCATGTGCGTCAGCGTGTCGCCCCGGGGCTCCATCGTCTCGAGGATCGCCCCGCGCTGCCCCGTGAGCTCCATCACCGCGCCCACGTGCTCGTTCGGCGCGTCGACCACCAGGATCTCGATCGGCTCGTGCAGCTTGCCGTGGATCTCCCGCGTGATCACCCGCGGCTTGCCCACCGCCAGCTCGAACCCCTCGCGCCGCATGTTCTCGATCAGGATGCCCAGGTGCAGCAGACCGCGACCCGAGACCTGGAACTCGTCGCCCGCGCCGAACTCGACCTTCAGCGCCACGTTGTGCTCGCATTCCTTGAGCAGACGCTCGCGGATCTGCCGGCTCGTCACGTACTGCCCGTCCTGGCCCACGAACGGCGAGTCGTTCACGCGGAAGACCATCGTCAGCGTGGGCTCGTCCACCTTCACGGGGGGCAGCGGCCGCGGGTCCGCCGGGTCCGCGAGCGTGTCCCCGATGTCGATCCGCTCGATCCCGATCACGGCGCAGATGTCGCCCGCCTGCACCTCTTCGGTCTCCGTCCGGGACAGCCCGCTGAAGGCCATCAGCTTCGTCACCTTGGCGTTGCGCCGCTCGCCGTGGCGGTCCAGCACCGCCACCTGCTGGTTCCGCCTGATGACACCGTTGAACACGCGGCCGATCCCGATCCGGCCCACGTACTCGCTGTAGTCGATCGACGTCACCAGCATCTGCAGCGGCGAGCCCGCGTCGCCCCGCGCCGGCGGCACGCGCTCGATCAGCGTCTCGAACAGGTCCCGCAGGTCCGTCGTCTTCTTCTTGAGATCGAGCGACGCCCAGCCGTCGCGACCCGCCGCGTAGACCACCGGGAAGTCCAGCGCGTCCTCCTCGGCCCCCAGCTCCACCAGCAGGTCGAACACCTCGTTGATCACTTCCTGCGACCGCGCGTCCGGACGGTCGCACTTGTTGATGACGACCACGGGCCTCAGCCCCGCCTCCAGCGCCTTGCTCAGCACGAAGCGCGTCTGGGGCATCGGGCCCTCCGCCGAGTCGACCAGCAGCACGCACCCGTCCGCCATCCGCAGCACGCGCTCGACCTCGCCGCCGAAGTCCGCGTGGCCCGGCGTGTCCACGATGTTGATCCGCACCGATTCCCCGGACGGACGCGTGTACGTGATCGCGCAGTTCTTGGAGAGGATCGTGATCCCGCGCTCGCGCTCGATCGGGTTGGAGTCCATGATCAGCCCGTGCTGACCGCCCGCGAGCTTGTCCAGCTCGCCGGCCCGGAACATGCCCGACTGCTTGAGCATCTGGTCGACAAGCGTCGTCTTGCCGTGGTCGACGTGCGCGATGATGGCGATGTTGCGGAGCTGGTTGTTCATGATTTGATCGGTATGGGTGAGCCGCGACAGCCGGCGGCGAGCGAAGGACGAGGGGTCGAGATGGTAGCGGGCCCGCGCTCAGAGAGCGTGAAGTCGACGCTTCAGGGAGCGGGCTTCCGCCCCGGACGGGCGATCAGGATCTCCGCCTTGCCGCTCGCGCCGCCGGTTTCATCCCGCCGAAGGCTCCACGTCACGCTCTCGACCAGCCGGAGCGCCTCGGCCGCGACCCCCGCCGTCGCGGGCAGCGGCACACCACGGCGCCCGATCTCCGCAACCAGCGCCGCCGGACGGGCCGAACCAACGCTGATCCACCGATCCGCCGAGGGATCAGCGGGATCGCTCAGCGGACCGCCCAGGAGCGTCGCCGCGTCGCCCGCGTCGCCCGGACCCAGCACGATCGTCCACCATCCGCGATGCACCGATGTCGCCCCGGGCACGCCGTAGACCCACGACAGCGCCGGCCCCTCCTCGTAGATCGCCCCGAGCCACGCGCGAAGAGGCCGGGACAGATCGATCCTGCGCACCGCCTGCGGGAACAGCCCCTCGAAGTCCGCCGCCTGGTTCGACTCGAGCCCCGTCTCGCCGGCCACCAGCCCGCCGATCAGCTGCGCCGCGGCCTTGTCAGCCACCGGCGCCAGCTGCTGCAGATCCGTGCTCTCGAGCGCCAGCAGGATGTCCGCCGCCGCGCGCTCGCTGGGCGACACGACGATCGCGCGCCGCGGGCCGAGCCACGGTCGACCCGCGAAACCGTCGACCACGCGCGACAGCTCGCCCGCCTGCTGCAGCACCACCGACGCGCTGGGAATCGCCGGATCGCCCCCCCACTCCGCCAGCGCCACGTACGCGTTCTTCGCGACGACGTCGAAACCCGCACGCGACCAGGGCTCGATCCGCGCCAGCGCCGCGTCCAGCTCGCGCGACGACATCGACACCTCGACCCGCAGGCGACGCTCGGCCGAGGTCGCCGTCGCCGCGATCCACCCCGCCTGCCCCAGCCGCGCCGCCGCAAGCCCCGTTGCGTCCGCGGGCAGCCGCTTCACACGCTCCCCGAGCGCCGTGTCCAAAACCGACGGACGCGCCGGCTTCCCCAGCGACCCCAGCATCTGCTCGAACATCGCGGGCCTCTCCGAAGGCCCCAGCAGCACCAGCGCCCCGCCCTTCACCGGAGCCATCGCCAGCCAGAACCGCCCGTCCTCCAGGCTCAGCACCGGCGCCCCCTGCTCCACGCGCCTGGGCGCCGGGCGAAGGCGGTCGCGGATCCGCGCCTCCGTGCCGCCGTCGACCACGCTGACCAGCGCCCACGTCGTCTCCGCCCCGGACCCCCGCTGCACCAGCATCACGTGCCGGCCCAGAAGCTTGTCCAGCGCCACCTCCTCATCAAGCTGCAGCTGCGCCGCCAGGCCGCGCCACGCCTGCGCCAGCTCCGTGGGCGACGCCAGCGCCCGCACCCCCTGCTCCAGCGCCGACCCCACCTCCGAGCGGCGCAGCTCCGTCGCCCCGTCCAGCACGACCACGATCTCCGCGTCCGCGGGCGCCGCCGCCAGCGACGCGCGCACGTCCCCCGCCCGCGCCCCCGCGCAGGCCGCGGCGAGCGCGGCGACAGCCGCACACACACGTCTCCACTCGTGCATCAGAAGGGTTTACCGGCCAGACCGGCTGTAGGCAACGCTCCGCTCGATCGAAGACGCCTGATCGGCATCGATCAGCGACGAACGCAAGGAGACGAACTCCTCGCTCCGCAGCGACTGCCACGTGCACGAAGGCTCGAGCGACCGGTCCACCTCGCTCCGGCGGACCTGCACCGTCGGCCCGTCATCGGCCCACAGAACCGCCGCCACCGGCGGGTTCATCTGCTCTGGGACCCACTCGCGGTACCCCGCGCTGCGGACCACCGTGCGCGGCCGCAGGTTCTCAGACCCCGGCATCAGCTGGCGGATCGAGCCCAGCGCCGACCGCACGGAAGAAACCACGTCCGCCGTCTCCGCGGGCACCGCGCTGGCGACACCCGACAGAACCGCCGGCTGCACCGACTCGCCGAACGAGCCCGGCGCCACGCGCTGCGCCAGGAAAAGCCCGCTCATCGCCAGCGCGATCGTCGCCGCCGCCGCGTAGCGGTACGTCATGACCCGCCGCAGACCCAGCCGCGAGAGCAGCCCGCGCTCCCGGGCGACCCTCGTCAGTATCGCTCTGGTGAAATCGGGGCAGCCGTCCTCGCGGTCGGCCCGCGCAAGCTCGTTCAGGATGTCGCGCGTGGACTGCAGACGTTCCAGGGCCGCGTCGTCCGACGCGATCCGCGCCAGCACGCTGATGTGCTCGCCGGGCTCGACCTCGCCGTCCAGCATCGCGTCCACCAGATCGTCCGGGATGCACTCGTCGGGGACCAGCCCCTGACCATCGGGCGAGGCGTGCGCCGCGCCCTGATCGAACCGGTCCATGCCCTCGTCAAACACATCCGGCATCAGGACTCAAGCTCCGCATCAGCAACCGACGCCGAAGCATCGGCTTCGACCGCTTCGTACATCCGACGCATCTTCTTCCGCCCGCGGTGCAGGTGGCTCTTGATCGTCCCCTCGGGCATGCTCATGTATTCCGAGATCTGGCTGATCGACCACTCCTGCTGGTGGAACAGCAGCATGATCTGCCGCTGCTCCTCGTTCAGCCCCGCCAGCGCCTTGTCGAGGCACTCGCGCGTCTTCTGACGCTCCTCACCCGCCATCGCCGGGGCGCTGGGCTCGTGAGCCCCGCCGCGCACCGAGCCGACGATGTCGCTGTCGTACACCGGCCGGTGCTTCTGCATGGCGTTCACGTACAGCCGCTTGGCGATCGTGAACAGCCACGTCGAGAACCGGAACCGGGGATCGAACCGCTGCAGGTTCGTCAGGATCCGCACGAACGCGTCCTGAACGATGTCCTCCGCGATGTCGGGCCGCCCCGACATCCGCAGCATGTACGCGAACAAGGACGCCTGGTGCGTCTTGATCAGAAGCTCGCACGCGGCTTTGTCGCCCGCGGCGGCACGCTCGATGACCCGCTGTTCTTCAAACCGGTCCATGCATGGGGCCCCGTGGGGGGGTGCGATCCAGAAAGCGTACGCTTCAATCGTCGGCCGGTTGCGGCCCGAAAACCGCAACACGCCGCTCCACCAGACGTCACTGGGCATCGCCTCCGGCCAATTCCATCTCATCAACTCTCAGAAATGACCGAACATAACCCTACTCATCCGCTTGACGGTCGGGGAAGCCCGCAATCTCTCGCCGGCCCCGCCGCCTGGACCAGCCTCATCGCGCACTGGACGACGGTCGCCAAGGCGGTCACCTTTCTTCCCCAAGACGCACAGGGAAATCGCTGGCGGCTCTCTGTGGCCCCCGCCCTGGGCCTGCACGCGATCGCGATGGCCCTCGGCGACATCGCGCGCGTGCCGCCCCACGATCGGGCCGTGGCGCTCGACCTCGCGGAGATCGGCATCGTGCGCGACCGGCGGGCGCTGACAGAAGCCTGGGGGGCGCAGATGCCCGCCGTGCTCACGGATCTGATCCGCGACGCGGAGCAGGCGCTCGATCTGGCGCGCGCATGGAGCGGGGCAAGCCCGCTCAGTCCAGCAGCATCACCGCCGGCGTCGGCTCGTCCGCCCGCGCCACCGTGAGCCGGTACCCCGCCTGCAAATGGTGCGACGCCGCCAGCTCCGGATCGTTGCATTCGCGGGACAGGTGCAGCAGCACGACGTGCCGCCGCGGGCCGATCGAGCGCACGGCCCGGCCGCACTCTTCATTTGAGAGGTGCCCCGCGCCGTCCATGATCCGCCGCTTGAGAAACTCCGGCCGGTCGCTCGCGTGCTGCAGCTTGGGGCAATAGTTCGATTCGATCGCCAGCACGTCCACGCCCGACATGGCGCCGACAAATCCCGGCGTGATCCGCCCAAGGTCCGTCGCGTACCCCAGTGACGCGTCCGACCAGTCGATCCGGAACGACACCACGCCCAGGCTGTCGTGCGACATCACCACCGGGCGGACCCGCGCCCCGCACCGCAGCTTCAGCTCGCCCTCGAACACTTCCAGGGGCCGGCACGCCGCCCCGCTCCGCTCCGCGCGCCCCCGGTGCGCCCGGTGGACGCACAGCCGCGCCGTGGTCGGCAGCCCCTTCACCCAGCCCGCGTGGAAATGGTCGGCGTCCAGGTGCGTCAGCAGCACCTCGTCGACGCACGACAGATCGAGCCCCATCGAGGCCAGCATCAGCCGCGTCCGCGCGGGCGAAAGCCCCGCATCAACGAGCGTCGCACGCCGCAGCCGCCCCTCACCGTGAACGATCACCGAGCAGTTGCCCGACGAGCTCGACGCGAGCACGCACAGCCCGACGCCGCTCGCGCTGGGCAGCAGGCTCTCCACCTGCGCGTCCCAAAGCGTGGGCCCCGAAGCGTCGAACTTCGCAGCGGACGAGCGCCAGACGCCTGCGGTGCGGGTCACGCGGCGAACGATACCACCCGCCGCAAGCCCGCTCGACTCACGCCGCGGCCCGGGTCTTGACCTTCTTCTTGCCGACGGACTGCTGCCCGGCAACGGCCCGCTGCTCGGGCTTCTCAAGCATCACGCGGACCAGCTCCGCCGGCGTCGACGCCCACGCGTCCGACCCGATCTCCTCCGCCAGCCCCTCGGCCCGGTTGAAGACTCCCCCGCCCACGACGACCTGGAGCCGGCGCACCGCCCCGATCTCGTTGATCTGATCGATCATCCCGCGGATCCCCGGCAGGTCGCACGGCGCCGAAGCGAACAGCAGCAAGACGTCGGGGCGGGTCTGCTGCACCTGCGCCAGGATCTCGTCCGCCGCGATGCCACCGCCCGCGAAGGAGACGCTGAACCCCTCGCGCTCCAGGAGGTCGACCGCCATCTGCGCGCCCAGCTCGTCGGGATCGGTGGGCCCGCACACCGCGAACACCGTCCGCCGCTTCTCGCCGCTGACGGTGAACTGCGCCGCGGCCTGATCGACCAGCACGCGCAGCAGCCGCGTCGACATGTTGTGCGCGATCGCCGTCATCTGATCCTCGCGGTACAGCCGCTCGATCAGCTCGTACACGGGCCAGAACACCTCGCTGACGAGGCGCTCGGGCGTCGCGCCCGCGCCCGTCAGCTCGGTCATGAAGCGGCGCGCCGAGGGCCGGTCGCCGCTGATGAGGATTTCGAAAAGACGATCGACATGGGGCTCGAGGTTCACGGAGACGGCTCCGGATGCGCGGGGCGCTTTGGCGCGTGCTCCACGCGCCGAAATCGCCTGTCTTGCTCCGCCCGAGCTCCGCACCGGGCCGCTTGTTGCCGAGGCCACTCTCATCGACGCCCGGGCCGCGCCGCGGTGAATCCGCCTTCCGAAAGGCGCTCCCGCGCCACGCCCGATAAAAACGCCGCCCCGAACCCCCGGACGCCGCTCTTTCCGGGCTCACTTCCGCCCATCCCGCCCGATAAGCGCCGCGCCCCTCAGACGGGCATCTCGCCCCGGTAGCAGACGCAGATCCCGAACGTCAGCGCCTTCCATTCAATCCCGCTGAATCCCGCCTCGCGCAGCGCCTGCGCCATCTTCTCCCGGCTCAAAAACGTGCTCACAGACCGCGGCAGGTAGTGGTACGCGCCCGAGCGATCGCCCGAAATCAGCGTCGCCGTCCGGGGCATGATGTGGTTCGTGTACACATCGCTCGCCCACGCGATCGGCGCGAAGGTCGGACGGCTGAACTCCAGCACGATCACCCGCCCGCCCGGCCGCAGCACACGCCGGAACTCCGACAGCGCCCGCGCGGGCTCCGACAAGTTGCGGATCCCGAACGCGATCGATACCACGTCGAACGACCGGTCCCCGAACGGCAGCGCCGTGGCGTCTCCATCCAAATATGAAATCACCGCCGGCCCGCGCGCCCCGTTCAGCGGCCCACGCCGCGCGATCGCCAGCATCTCGGGCGTGAAGTCCAGGCCCACAACGCGCCGCGCCCCCCCGGCCGCAAACGCCCGCGACAGGTCCCCCGTCCCGCACGCGACGTCGAGAACTTCCTCTTCGCCCCTGAGCCGCGCCATCCGCACCGCCGCACGCCGCCAGGCCTGGTCGCGCCCGAATGAGTGCAGCCGGTTGTTGAGGTCGTAGCGCCCCGCGATCGCCGCGAACATTCGCCGCACCTTGTCGGCCTTCTGGGCGTGCTCGTGTGGGTTCGCCGCTAACTCGGCGCCGGACCAGGCGGGGGCCGCGGCTTGGGTATCTTCCCCACATCGATGTGTCTGAATAGGCATCGGCCGAAGATCGTATGCCCACACCTCTGGGCCGCGGGGCTCCGCCCCCTGCGGGCGATCCCCCGCCGCCCCACCCTCCCGTCAGGCACCGGGCCGCTCGACAACGCTCCCCGGACGCGCGATGATTCCGCCGGAGGATCACGACCCATGCATCGCTCGACCGCCGCCGCCGCCACCACCCGCCTGCTCCTGGCCGCCCTGATCGCCGGCTCCGCGCTCGCCGCCGGCTGCACCACCAACATCGCCACCGGCAACCGGCAGCTCGATTACCTCTCCCGCGAGGACGAGATCGCCATCGGCGAGGAATCCCAGCCCCAGCTCACCCAGGAATACGGCGGCGCCATAACCGACCCCGCCATCAACAGCTACATCACCCGCGTCGCGATGAGCATGGTCGAGCACACCGAGGGCGATTACCGCGAGCTGCCCTGGCAGTTCACCCTCCTCAACTCCGACGTGATCAACGCCTTCGCCCTCCCGGGAGGCAAGGTCTTCATCAGCCGCGCCCTCGCCGAGGAGTTCACCACCGAGGCCCAGCTCGCCGGCGTCCTGGGCCACGAGATCGGCCACGTCACCGCCGAGCACGCCGACCGCTCCATCCAGAACCAGCTCCCCGCCTCCGTGCTCGCGACCATCGGCGGAGCCGTCGCCGGCGAGAGCGCCTCGATGCAGGCCGCCGTCAACGTCCTCGTCTCCGGCGCGGGCACCTTCGCCCTCCGCTACAGCCGCGAACAGGAGAACGAGGCCGACCAGCTCGGCATGCGCTACATGACCAAGGCCGGCTATCACCCCAAGGGAATGCTCGAGGTCATGCAGGTCCTCGCCCGCGCCACCGAAGGCGCCGGCGGACCTCCCGAATGGCTCAGCACCCACCCCGCGCCCCAGACCCGCATCGGCATCATCCGCGAACGCCTCGACAGCGAGCGCTACCGCAAGCAGATCGCCGCGGGAAACCTCGTCGAGAACGAGGCCCGCTTCCAGAGCGAGTTCCTCGCCCGGCTGCGCGCCGTCCCCGCCCCCGCACGCACGGAGCGTTCGTCGCGCTTCGACCTTTCGGACCCGGCCGGCTGGTGCTGGCATTGCGCCCGCCGCGACGCCCTCGTCGCCGCGTTCAGTTCCGCGCCCGTCGGTCCGGATCCGACGCTCTCCCGCTGAGCCCCGCCCTCAGCCGATCGCGCGCTCGAAGAACGCCGACCAGTTCCGCCACGCGAAGCCCTCGACCTCCGGCTCGCTCCAGCCCCGGCTACGCAGCTCGTCCAGGATGAGCGACAGGTCCGCCGGCCGCTCGATCCCCGCCGGCAGTTCCAGCCCGCTGATCCCGCCGTCCATATCCGTCCCCAGCCCGACGCAGCCGCGGTGCCCCGCCAGCTCGCAGATCCGCTCGACGTGGTCCACCGCTTCCGCGATCGTCGGCCGGGGATCGCCCGGGTTGTCGGCCCGCGGCGGGATGAACGCCCGCACAAGGTTCAGCCCGATCACGCCCCCGCGCCCCGCGATCGCCCGGATCTGATCGTCGCGCAGCAGCCGGTGGTTCCGACCCTCGGGGCCCAGGTCCCCCTTCAGGATCGACCGGCAATTGGAGTGCGAAGCGATCACCGGACGGTCCGTCAGCGCCAGCAGGTCATCGAACGCCCGGTCCGACAGGTGCGACACGTCGTGCACGATCCGCAGCTGGTCCATCGCGCGCACCATGTCGCGCCCCAGGTCCGTCAGCCCGTGCGCCGCGTCCGCCCCGCCGTCGGACCTCGGCCCGGGCGCGTTGCCCGTCGCGTACCGCGAGCTCTTGGCCCACGCGAGACCCACCGCGACCACCCCCCGCTCCTTCCACCAGGGCAGCTCATCCGGCCCGCGGATCGGGTCCGCGTTCTCCACGAGAATCCCGATGTGCAGCGGCGCCCGCGCGCTCGCCCTCGCGAGCCTCTGCGGCAGCCCGAACGGGACCGCGCTCGCTACGCCCATGCCCGCCCGCACCTCGCCCACATGCGGATCCCGCCGCATCAGCTCGCGCAGATCGATCGCGACATGCCCCGCGTCGCGCCACGTCTCGTACACCTCGAGCTGCGCTCGGCCCACCGCGTGCGCCCGCTCAAAGTCCCCCGCGGGGTACGACTCGGCGTCCTGCCCACCCACCTCCGTGAAGATCGTCGCCAGCGCCACGCGCACGTTCCCCTCGGCCAGCGAGGGCAACGTGATCGTCGCCGGCTGCCAGGGACCCCCGCACACCGCGGGCGGCGCCAGCATGTCGCGCCGGTTCACCGCCAGGCACGCCAGGTCCAGATGCGCGTCAAAGAGCAGCATGATCGGAGCAGCGCCTCCCGTCGGCGGCCGGGCGGCCTCAGAGCTTCATCTCAGCCACCGAGCCCGCCGTCTCGAACCGCGCCACAGTCTTCGCCTTCACTTCCTCGACGCTCACGTCCGGCGCCAGCTCCTTGAGCACGAAGCCGCCCCGCGCCCGGTCCCGCTCCATCACGCACAGGTCGGTGATCAAGAGGTCGACCACGCCCTTGCCCGTCAGGGGCAGCGAGCACGAGGGCAGCACCTTGCTCTCCCCCTTCTTGTTGCAGTGCTCCATGACGACGACCACGCGCTCCACCCCCGCCACAAGGTCCATCGCCCCGCCCATCCCCTTCACCAGCTTGCCCGGGATCATCCAGTTGGCGATGTCGCCGCCCTCGCTCACCTCCATCGCGCCCAGAATGCACAGGTCGATGTGCCCGCCCCGGATCATTGCGAAGCTGGAGGGAGACGAGAAGAACGACGCGCCGGGCAGCGCGGTCACCGTCTGCTTGCCCGCGTTGATCAGGTCCGGATCGACCGCCTCCGCCTTGGGGAAGGGCCCCATCCCCAGCAGACCGTTCTCCGACTGCAGCCACACCTCCATCCCCTGTGGGATGTAGTTGGCAACCAGCGTCGGGATGCCGATGCCGAGGTTGACGATGTATCCGTCGCGGAGTTCGCGGGCGGCCCGCTGGGCGAGTTGTTCACGGGTCAGTGGCATGCCCAAAGGGTAACTCTTCTACACTGACCGCATGCGGAGCATCTTCACGAGTCCGCCGCGACTGCCGCTCGTGGCGCCGTCGATCCTCTCGGCCGACTTCGCCGCCCTCGCCGACGACTGCCGCGCCGTCCTCGGCACCGACGCCGGCGGCCAGACCCCCGGCGGCGCCGACCTGCTCCACGTCGACGTCATGGACGGTCACTTCGTCCCCAACCTCACCATGGGGCCGGCGCTCGTCGCCTCCCTCCGCCGGGCCCTCCCCGAAGCCTTCCTCGACGTCCACGTCATGGTCACCGACCCCCAGCAGTACGTCCGCCCCTTCGCCGACGCCGGCGCCAACCACCTCACCTTCCACATCGAGCCCGTCCTCGACCCTCGCGCCGGCACCGGCAAGAGCCCGCTCTCCTCGGGGTATGACCCCGAAGCCCTCGCCGACGAGATCCGCCAGGCCGGAATGACCGCCGGTCTCGCCATCAACCCCTCCACCCCGGTCCAGCACGCCCTCCCGCTCCTGCCCGCCTTCGACCTCATCCTCGTCATGAGCGTCAACCCCGGCTTCAGCGGCCAGGCCTTCATCCCCGACACCCTCGAAAAGACCCGCGCCATCTCCGCTCGCCTCAGGCCCGATCAGCGCCTCCAGATGGACGGCGGCATCGCCCCCGACTCCGCCACCGCCGCCCGACAGGCCGGCTGCGACGTCCTCGTCTCCGCCAGCGCGATATTCGGGAAAACCCGAGAACAATGGCCGTCGATCGTCCGAGAACTGCGCGGACCGGGCCTCCGAGCCTGATTTAATCGGTATATGTATGGTGTCTCAGGGCCCCGCCGGCGTCGCCGCCTTGCTATCGTTCACGGTTTGCAAGCGGCCCGGTCAGCCGCGGCCGATAGGTCCTGTGCCACCCCGATGCCCAAGAGCGACGACATCGAGATACTGCTCCTCCGGTCCGGCCGAACCGCCTGGGACGAAGCCAGCCGGGTCCAAGGCCAGACCGATCTCCCCATGACCGAGGCCGGCCGGGCCGAGGTCGCCGCCGTCATCCGCGACCTCCTGGCCGCCGGCGCGCGTCCCGCCCTCGTCCATGCTTCGCAGGACGAAGCCGCCTCCGAGACCGCCCGCATGCTCGCCCAGGAGGCCGGCGCCCGCCTCCGGCTGGAGCCCGACCTGGCCACCTGCCACCTGGGCCTCTGGGAAGGCCTGCTCGAGGACGAGATCGCCGAGCGCTTCCCCTCCGCCTGCAAGCAGTGGCAGGACCAGCCCTCCTGCATCCATCCCCCCGAGGGCGAGCCCTTCGAGGCGGCGTCGCAGCGCATCCGCCTGGCCCTGGCCCGCGCTCTCGACCGCGCGGGCGACAGGCCCACGGCGTTCGTCCTGCGGCCTCTGCCCTACGCACTGGCCATCTGCTGGCTCACAGGCCGGCCTACCAAAGACATCTGGACCGTCATCAAGGACGGACCGTTCTCTTCGCGGCTGAGGTTTACCGCGGCGGAGCTGCGGCGCGTGATCGACGAGGCAAGCGTTCGCGTGTGAGCATCCAAGGAAGGACCCGCACGCCCGGCTCTCACCAGCCGGCGCACCCGCGGGAAGCATGCCGGAGCCCGAAAGCATGAACGAACTGGCAACCACGCAGCCCGCCGCCGCTTCCGTTGGCGACCCCCCCCGCCCCGGCCCCGCTCCGGCCCCGGCCGCCGTCGCCGCCGAGCCCAAGTCCTGGATCGACGCCGCCCCCGCCCGCGTCACCAAGGTCCCCGAGGGACTCTGGCTCCGCTGCCCGGCCTGCGCCGCCATGATCTACCGCAAGCAGATGGAGGCCAACAAGCACGTCTGCCCCGAGTGCGAGCACCACTTCCGCATCTCCGCGGTCGAACGCGTCCGCCAGCTCGCAGACGACGGCTCCTTCGAGCCCATGTTCGACAACCTCCAGACCACGGACCCCCTGAAGTTCGTCGACAGCAAGCCCTACACCGCCCGCCTCGAAGCAGAGCAGCGCCGCACCGGGCAGCGCGAGGGCGTCCAGACCGGGCGCGTCTTCATCAAGGGACGCCCCGCCATGCTCTGCTGCCTCGACCTCACCTTCTTCATGGGCACCCTCAGCAGCGTCGTGGGCGAGAAGATCACCCGCGCCATCGAGCACGCCACCGACAACGACCTCCCCCTCATCATCGTCAGCTGCTCGGGAGGCGCCCGCATGCAGGAGTCGGGCCTCTCGCTCATGCAGATGGCCAAGACCTCCGCCGCCCTCGCCCGCTTCGACGACGCGGGAGGCGTCTTCATCAGCGTCCTCACCGACCCCACCACCGGCGGCGTCTCCGCAAGCTTCGCCATGCTGGGCGACATCATCCTCGCCGAGCCCAAGGCGCTCGTCGGCTTCGCCGGCCCGCGCGTCATCCAGCAGACCATCCGCCAGGAACTCCCCGAGGGCTTCCAGACCGCCGAGTTCCTCCTCAAGGCGGGCATGGTCGACCGCGTCGTTCATCGCCACGAGCTGCGCAACGAGATCGCCCGCGTGATCGACTACGCCGGCAAGTAAGCGAGGCCGCGCCGCCCCGCCGCGCGCCCGCGCTCGCTGCCCGAGCAAAACCGCCTTCCGTCACCGCCCGCGACTCACGGCTGAACCGTGATGTCCGTCAGTTCGTTTTGTCTCACGGCGTCCTGCAGCAGCTGGTCGTCCACGCCGTCGATCGTTCCGCTGGCGTCGACGTCGGCCTCGCACACGAACCCGCTGATGCCCCAGAACGCCACCAGGTCCGCAAAGTCGACCGTGCCGTTCTGATCGACGTCGCCCCGGGTGATGTCGTCCGCCTGGATCTGGAACGTCGTCACCGACTGGTTCACGGTGATCCCGGTGCTGGGCTCCTCGAGCGCCACCACGTGAACCGTATTCAGCCCGGGCTGCAGCGTGGGCGTCAGGAACGTGAAGTCGGCCCGGTCGATCTGCGTCGCCCGGTTGTCAAACGTCAGGGGCCCGACCGGCTGGTTCACGAACACGTGCACGCGCGTCACCGTCCGGTCCGCGTTGCGCAGCGTGATCGTCGAGCGGTTCGTCTGGCAGTTGTACGAGCTGGACGTCAGCGCCATGGGCGGCTGATCGCGGTCCACGTAGATCACCCGCCGGAAATCGTTCGAGAGCGGCAGTCCCCCCGCCTCGGCCCCGGTCGAGCGCTGGCGGAACGCCAGCACCGAGATGTAGTTGTACCCCTCCTCCAGCAGGTCCGTGTTCACCGTCTGGCGATAGACGCCCGTGGTCCGCGCCGTGCCGAAGATCGGGTCACGCTGCGTCACGAAGCCCTCGTATCCCCGGAACTCGCCGGTCGTGACGTCGAAGCCGCCGTTCCCGTTGTAGTCCGCGAAGCCCTGGTTGATGCGGAAGATCGCGGTGTCGTCGAAGTTCGCATCGCCCGCGGGATACCCCGCCCGGGTCGTCTGCAGGTTGATCTCGAAGGTCGCATTCCGCACCACGTCGACGCTGGTCAGACGCCGCGCATAGGTCGCGACCCCCGCGCCGTCGGGCGGGAGCGTCTGGCTGGCCCCGACGATCGTCAGCGTGCCCTGGGGCGTCGCGGGCCCGTAGACCACGTACCCGCGGCTGTGCTCCGTGTGCGTCGTCCCGTTGCGCGTCGTGTTGCGCGGCACACGCACCGTCACCGTCCCGTTCGCCGCCACCGTCAGCGTGTCGTCGATCTGCCCCGCCGGATCGACCGTGGGGTTCGCCGCGTTGCCCGTCAGCTCGACGAGCACCGTCCCGGCCGGGAAGTTCGTCTGCACCACGCGCTGATCGAAGTTGCTGACGCACGCGTTGTACTCATCGTTGACCGCGACGAGCACGTTGTCCGTCAGGTTGGGCGTGCGCCGCGTGTAGATGTACACGGACCCGTCCGTGATCCGGGGCACGAACC
This sequence comes from Planctomycetota bacterium, assembly GCA_033763795.1. Classification (GTDB taxonomy): domain Bacteria; phylum Planctomycetota; class Phycisphaerae; order Phycisphaerales; family UBA1924; genus JAEUIV01. Next base: position 7,543 of record JANRJV010000065.1, on the reverse strand, counting down.
AGCCCCGCCCGTACCGGTTCGACAGCCGCACCAGCGTCGGGATCCGGTCGTCGGCGGCGACGACGAGCTGGTTGGTGGTGGGGCCCGCCGCGCTGGGGCACGACGCCACGGTGTACGGATTGAAGCGGTACATCCCGCCGAAGCCCAGCGCCGTGGGCACGCCCTCGCGGGGCCAGAAGCCGCCGCGCGCCACCGTGAACCGGTCGTGCATCTCCCGCGCGTTGTGATACACGATGTTGTAGCCCGGGCGCAGCAGGATGTACGCGTGCGCCCAGAACCCGATCTTGTCCTCGAAGGGGAAGTCGGGCGCCGAGCCGCCGTCGCCCCGGCTGCCGTTGTCGTGGCTCAGGATGTGGCGGACGCCGATCGACCCGTTGTTCAGCCCGTCGTCGAAGGTGTCGATCGCGTTGTTGTTCAGCGAGCTCGCCGCCCCCGAGCCCTTGGCGCCGATGATGTTGCGGATGTCGCCCGCGTTGGGCAGGTCGAGCGCATCGCGGTTGCCGAAGCCGTCCTTGCGGACATAGTAGTTGTAGACGAACTGCGGCCCGTCGACATTCTCACCGAACGAATAAGGCGTCACCCTCGTCCCGTCCGGCGCGATGCGCCGGTTGTGCACGTACACGTCCCAGTACGTGTCCCAGAACCAGGGGAAGATGTGCTTGGACGCGTCCAGGCGGAACCCGTCCACCTTGAACTCATCGATCATCCACTGCGTCCAACGCGTCAGGACGTCCGTCGCGTTCTCGACGATCGCGTCGCCCTGCATCGGATCGGCGGTGTTGTAGGGATGCACCGTCGTCGCGCCCGCCGCGGTCACGATCTGCGGGAACCCGCAGCAAGCGTTGCGCGTGAAGCCCGGGTTGTTCACCACGGTGCCCGGCAGGTCGCGGTCGGGGTAGAACCGCGCGTTGGCGGGGTTCGGGCGGTTGCGGATCGTGCCCGCCGGGATGTTGCTGGGGTTGCCCTCAGCGACCGGCTGACGGATGAACCGGTGGTTCGTCTGCTGGTTGATGTCGATGAGCCCGACGAGATCGCCCTCCCAGAGGTTGTAGGGCCCGTCCGAGCCGTCGGGGTCCTGCGACTGGTAGAAGCCGTTGAAGAAGTCGCCCCAGTCGCCCGAGCCGCGCACGCGCCCGCCGGGCGCCGCGCCCATCCAGAACTGCGGGTACCCGCCGGCCGCGATGAACCCCGCGTCGCCGTTGCGGCCCGAGTTGTGGTTCATCACCGAGTCGACATACACCAGCCCGTTCGCCCGGTGGAACTGGTCGACGGTCGCGCGGAAGCCCTCTTCCGTGCCGTAAATCGTTTCATTGGTCGTCGAGCCGTTGACGTTGGGCGAGCCCAGGTCGAAGCGGTCGAAGACGTCAAAGCCGGGGCTGGTCGGGTCGCTGGCCTTGGAGATCGGAGCGACCCACGTCGCCCCGTACCCGGCCATGAAGAAGTCCGGGATCCGCCGCTCCATCCGGTTCCACGACAGCTCGAACCACTGCAGGATCACCGGGTTGGCGACCACTTCGCTCTGGGCCCGCGCCGTCTCCACCAGCGGCGAGCCCAGGACGCCCGCCAGCGCGACAAGAGCAGCGGGCGTGCACAGACGACAGCCGGGCCGGGCCACTGGACGGGTACGCATGCGCTGCTTCTCCTCCGCCTCCGCAATCCTCGGGGCGTGCCCTCAATCATGGCACGGGGACGGGCCTGAGTAAATCGGTTTACCTGACTTTTCTTTGCAGGGTGACACCCCGCCACGCCCGGGACTTCGCCCGGCCGATCGCCGCTCCACCCGCACCGCCGGATTTCCCGCCACGCAGCAGCGGTTATCGCTCCACGATCATCGCCACCGAGTTCCCCCCGCCCAGGCACAGCGCCGCCAGCCCGCGCTTGGCCCCGGTCCGCACCATCTGGTGCAGCAGCGTCGTCAGCACCCGCGCCCCCGAAGCCCCGATCGGATGCCCCAGCGCCACGCCGCCCCCGCACACGTTCAGTCGGTCCTCACCGATCCCGACCTCCTTGATGTTCTGCAGCACCTGCGCGGCGAACGCCTCGTTGACCTCGAACAGGTCGATGTCCTTCACCGACATCCCCGCCTTCTGGAGAATCGCGGGGATCGCCAGCGCCGGAGCCCGGAAGATGTCCTTGGGGGCCAGGCCGCTGGTGTGATACGCGACGATCCGCGCCACGGGCTTGACGCCCAGCTGCTCCGCCTTCGCCGCCGACGACACGACCAGCGCCGCCGCCCCGTCCGAGATCTGCGACGCGTTGCCCGCCGTGACGGTCCCGTCCTTGTTCACGGGCCGCAGCGCCGCCAGCCCCTCGGCGGTCGACTCTGCGCGGATGCCCTCGTCGGCCGAAACGCCCGGCGACTTCTTGTCCATGCACTGCTCGCCCGTCAGCGCCACGATCTCGTTCTTGAACCAGCCGTTCTTGGTCGCCGCCGCGGCCCGCTGGTGGCTCTGCGCGGAGAACCGGTCCTGCTCGCTCCGGCTGACCTCGTGCTTCTGCGCGATGTAGTCAGCGCCGTTGGTCATCCCCCAGCATTCAAAGGCGCACCGCAGCCCGTCGAACTGCATGTGATCCTCGAACGACGCCGGCCCGAACTTCACGCCGTCGCGCAGCTTCGCAAAGTGCGGCGCCGCCGTCATGTTCTCGAACCCGCCGGCCACGACCAGGTGGTTGTCCCCGGCCTTGATCGACTGCGCAGCCAGCATCACCGCCTGCAGCCCCGACCCGCACACCTTGTTCACCGTCTGCGCGCTCAGCGTGTCCGGAAGCCCCGCCTTCAGCCCCGCCTGCCGCGCCGGGTTCTGCCCCAGCCCCGCCTGCAGCACGCATCCCATGATGCACTCATCGACCTGCGCGCCGACCGCGGCCGCGCCGCCGATCTCGTCCAGCGCCGCCCGCACCGCGTACGAGCCCAGCACGGGCGCAGGAACCTTCGACAGCCCCCCGAAGAACTTGCCGATGGGCGTGCGCTTGGCTGACAGAATGACCGGGATGTTGGCGGCGTTCACGTTCACCGGGCTCCTGAAAAAAAGTTGATCTGCCGGGCCGCGTGGAAGCCGCCGCCCACGCTGAGTATAGGTCTGGGCGGTCCGGGCGACGGCCACGCCGACCGCCAGGCAGGAACCCGTGACCGAAGCCAACACACCCCTCCAGATCAGCGCCGACGGGTGGCAACCTTGGCTCATCCCCTGGGCCGTTCTTCTCGGCGCGATCGCCCTCGGCGTCGCGCTGCACCTGCTCCTCTTCTTCATCGCCCGCCGCGTGCTCGCACGCACGGGCAGGCCGATCGCCTCTCAAGCGGTCCAGCGACTCTCCCGCCCCGCCGGCTTCATCCTCCCCGCCGCGGCCGTCATCTTCGCGCTCCCCGCCGCGGGCTTCACCCCCCGCGCCGAGACGCTCCTCCGCCAGGCCTCCGCCCTCGTCCTGATCCTCGGGTCGACGTGGCTCGTCATCCGCGCCGTATCCATCACGAGCCGGGAGCTGGCCGGTCGGCAGGCTGGCGCCGCCGCCGACTCGCGTCATGCCCGCCAGCTCCAGACGCAGATCAGCATCCTCAGCAAATCCGCCGTCATCATCGTGGGAGTCGTGGGTCTGGCCGCGGCTCTCATGACCTTCCCCAACGTTCGCCAGGTCGGCGCCAGCGTGCTCGCCTCCGCGGGCCTCGCGGGCATCATCATCGGTCTCGCGGCGCGCCCCGTCGTCAGCAACCTCATCGCCGGCATCCAGCTCGTTTTCACCAGGCCCGTCGCGCTCGACGACGTCGTGATCGTGCAGGGCGAGTGGGGCCGCGTCGAGGAGTTCACCCAGACCTTCGTGGTCGTGCGCATCTGGGACGACCGCCGCATGATCGTCCCCCTCACATGGTTCATCGAGAACCCATTCCAGAACTGGTCCCGCCAGGGCGCAGCGTTGCTGGGAGAGGTCAAGCTCTACACCGACTATCAGACGCCCGTCAACGCCGTCCGCGCCGAGGCCGAGCGCGTGATCCGGGCCGACCCCGACTGGGACGGCCGCGTCCGCGCCGTGCAGGTCACCGACGCACTCCGCGACACGATCCAGCTCCGCGTTCTCATGAGCGCCGCTGATTCCAGCAAGCTCTTCGACCTCCACTGCCGGGTCCGCGAAGCACTCATAGACTTCCTCAAGCGCGAGCACCCCGAAGCGCTCCCTCGCTCCCGCGCCGAGGTCTTCGAGCTCGCGGAGACTCACACCTCCAACGGTCAGGCGGCCGCCCTCACCGCGCCCCCTCGCGCCACCGACGCGTCCTGACCCGGACCGGCCCCGCCCCGCGTCCCGTGCTCGGCACACACGGATCCTCAAGAGAATTGCACGCCGCGCGGTATGCTCCCGCCCCGCTTTTTTCTTCATAAGGACCGCCGCCGATGGCCAGCAACGACCAGTTCCTCCACCTCCCCCGCAATACCAACCAGGCGCGCGGCATCGGCCAGTACGCCATCGACTTCCTCGCCGGGAAGCTCGGCCCAGGCCCCGACCGCGCCGTCCTCGACCGCACCGAGCTCTTCCACACCGACGCCGTCATGTGCGGGCTGTCGGCCCTCGCCTGCCGCACCAACGCACCCACCCTCCTCCGCGCCGAAGCCCTGGAGTACGAAGTCCGCGACCCCGCCCAGGGCGCCTGCGTCTTCGGCTCACCCCGCCGGGTCATGCCCGAGAAGGCCGTCGTCGCCAACAACGCCGCCGTCCGCGAGTGGGACTCCAACGGCACGAACTTCGGCTACGACCCCGCACGCGGCCACACCGCCGGAGAGTTCGGGCACAACGACTTCTACGGCGTCGTCACCGCCGCCTGCCAGCAGCGCGGGCTCGACGGCAAGACCGCCCTCAGAGGCATGCTCTGCCTCGACGAGATCCGCGGCCGACTCGCCGAGGTCTTCTCTCTCAAGACCTACAAGATCGACCACGTCGTCCACGGCGCCATCGCCTCCGCCGCCGTCTACGGCGCACTCATGGGCGCCACCGCCGAGCAGATCGAGCACGCCATCGGCATGACCGTCGCCCACTACATCCCCTGGCGCGCCATCCGCGCGGGCAAGCAGCTCTCGGACTCCAAGGGCGCCTCCGCCGCCATCAGCTCGGAAGTCGCCGTCCTCTCCATGAAGCGCGCCATGCGCGGCTTCGTCGGGCCCAAGGACATCTTCCGCAACCCCGAGAGCATGTTCCGCCAGTTCGCCAAGACCCAGGGCGACAGCCCCTTCGACCTCGTGCTGGCCCACAGCGGCGCCGACTTCGCAATCATGGGCATGCACTTCAAGCTGGGCCTCTACGAGCACCAGTCCGCCGGCGCGCTCCAGGGGCTCATCAACCTCGTCAACGACAACCCGGCCCTCCTCGCCGGCGGCGGCGAGAAGATCCGCGAGATCAAGATCGTCGCCTACGAGCCCGCATTCGGCATCATCGGCGACGCCGCCAAGCGCGACCCGCGCACCCGCCAGTCCGCCGACCACTCGATGGTCTACATCGTCGCCACCATGCTCCGCAAGGCCTGCGAGCGGGCCGCCTCCGGCGCCTTCGCGACCGACCCGGCCCGGTCGCACGACGGCGTCTGGAAGCAGCTCATGCTCTCCCCCTTCGACTACGACGCCGGCGCCATCCACAATCCCCACACGCGCGCCCTCATGGAGAAGATCTCCTTCGCCCACGGCGGGCCCTCGTACGACGCCAAGTACCCCGACGGCATCCCCACCTCGATCGTCATCACCGATCACGCCGGCGCCGCCCACGACAGCGGCCTGGTTATGTACCCCGCCGGGCACGCCCGCAACCGCGAGGCCGACCTGGCCTCCATCCTCGCCCACAAGTTCCGCCTGCTGGGCTCGCTCGCCGTCGATACGTCCAGGCTCGACGCCGTCATCGCCAAGCTCTCGGGGCTCACGGAGAAGTCCGGCGCCGACGTCGCCGACCTCTACAACATCCCGATGCTCGAGCGGGCCGACTTCGTGGACGCCGCCTGAGGGGCGCCCCCGGTGCCCTTGGTAGTCTGGGACCATGCGGCTCTATCTCGTCCGCCACGGCAAAGCTGAGAAGAAGTCGCCCACCGGGCGCGATGAAGACCGTCCGCTCCAGCCCCGCGGCGAGCGCCAGTCGAGATGGCTCGGCGAAACCCTCACCGGCGGCGCCCGCGCCGACGCCCCCAGACTCATCCTCGCGAGCCCCGCCCTCCGCGCCAGCGAGACCGCCCGCATCATCCAGTCCATCGTGGGCTGCACGCTCCGTGTCGAGCCCGCGCTCCAGATCGGGGAGCCCGCCGAGGAGATCCTCGACATCATCGCCCGCACCGCCGAGACGGGCGACGACGCCCCGCTCATGCTCATCGGGCACAACCCGACGATGGAGATCCTGATCCCCGCGCTCGTCCCCGGGCTCGACGGCGAGCAGTGCGAGATGCGCACGGGAATGGCCGCCATCATCGACGTGCCCGACGCGGGCCGCATCGAGAGCCGCAGCCGACTCATCGGCCGCGTCCGCTACCCCGACTGATCCGCCCCTCGCTGCCCCCCCCGGCTTCCATCAAAGCAAGAAAGCCCCGGGCGTGGGCCCGGGGCTTCGAGGAGAGAGAGATTCTGTCACCTTTCAGGCAGGAAGCCCCGCTCAGGGAGCCCAGCCGGAGAGAACGACCGAGATGTCCTGGAAGTTGACCCTGCCGTCGCCGTTCACATCGCCCACCGCGACGTTGATGCCGCCCAGGTCCACGTCGGAGTCATCGCCGATCGTCACGTCGAAGTACGAGGGCAGGCAGCCCGGCACGCGGACGCCCACGCGGTAGTTGCCCGCGGGAACCTCGGGCTCAGCCGCGAACGAGCCGTCATCGTCGGGAGTGACCGACTGCGACCACAGCAGCTCGCCCGAGCCCGGACGCCGAACCTCGACCGTGATCGAATGCGCGGGCAGCGCCGGGTTCAGCGCGGCGGGGTTGAAGGGGATCGTGCCGCGGATCGTGCTCGAGAACAGCACGAACGCCAGATCGTCCTCGCGCTGATCGCACGAGTCGATCAGCGGCGCGAACCACGCGCCCGACGGGGCCCGCCGACCGGCCGGGCAGTTCTTGATCTCGCGATGAGCCGACCACTGGAAGTCGATCGCGTTCGGGGTCGGGCTGCTCGGAGCTCCGGCCACGCCGTCAACCTCCGAGATCTGCAGCCAATAGTGCGTCCCGGCGACCTGGCTGAAGCCCGCGATCGGAGCGCGGAACCGGTACACGCGGCGCTGAGCGCAGTCGACGGTCACGGGCTTGAACGACGCGTTGACGCACGTGCTGTACACCAGGTTCGCCGGCCGGCACTGCACGTCGTTGTAGATCGCGATGTAGAACCGCTTGGCGGGCTGCTGGTTGGGCTGGGGGGACGTGCCCCACCAGTCGACGCGAACGATCGGGCCGGTCCGCGTGCAGATCCAGTCGTCCATCGCCACCGGAGCGAACTGGACGGGCGAGCCCTGGCAGTCGCGCACCACCGAGGGATGCGACGAGAGGTTGAACGTGTAGGGCTGCGCGTACTTCCAGGTCACCAGCGGCAGAGCGATCTGC
>JANRJV010000064.1:0-10090 GCA_033763795.1 Planctomycetota bacterium | reverse complement strand
TCCTTCGCGAAACGCTCGTCCGCGCCGTGGCAGGGGCGTCGCCCCGAGGCGTCGGGCAGGAAGAGGTTGATCAGGCGGCCGCGCAGCTCCAGCGCCACCTCGGCGAGCGTGAGCCTGCGGCCCGACCCGGTCGGGAACTCGACCTGAAGCGACGAGCCGTAGAACGAGTGATACCGCTCGAGCGCCTCGATGATGAGGAAGTTGAGGGGGAACCAGACGGGCCCGCGCCAGTTGGAGTTCCCGCCGAAGATCGCGCTGTCGCTCTCGCCCGGCACATAGCGGACGCTGAAGCGGTCGTCCCCGGCTTCGAAGATGTAGGGCTTGCGCTCGTAGACGCGCGAGAGCGACCGTATGCCGAAGGGGCTGAGGAACTCGCGCTCGTCGAGCAGATAGGAGAGGACGCGCAGGAGCCTCTCGCGCGAGGGGATGGCCAGCAGCCGCCGCTCGCCCGGGTCGTCGTGCCCCGCGCCGGGGCCGCAGTCGGACTCGCGGGCCATGTACGCGATCGAACGGGCGAGGTCCTCGCGGTGGAGAATGAACCACTCCATGCGCTTCTTGAAGCCGGGAAGGCGGTCGATGATCGCGTCGGTGAGGACGATGCTGGCGAGGATGGGGATGATGCCCACGAGCGAGCGGAGCTTGAGCGGGATGGGCCCCGCGTCGGTCATGATCTGGTCGTAGTAGAACCCGTCGTTTTCGTCCCAGAGGCCGGCGCCGCCCAGCGAGTTCATCGCGTCGGTGATGGCGACGAAGTGCTCGAAGAACTTGGACGCGACGTCCTCGTAGGTGGGGTCCTCGCGCGCCAGCTCGAGCGAGATGGCGAGCATCGTGCCGCAGTAGAACGCCATCCACGCGGTGGCGTCTGCCTGGACGAGCTGGCCGCCCGTGGGCAGGGGCCGCGAGCGGTCGAAGACGCCGATGTTGTCGAGCCCGAGGAACCCGCCCGAGAAGAGGTGCTTCCCGCTGGGGTCCTTGCGGTTGACCCACCACGTGAAGTTGATGAGCAGCTTCTGGAACGCGCGGGCGAGAAAGGCGCGGTCGCGCTTGCCCGGCGGGCCGGACTGCTCATACACCTCCCACACGGCCCACGCGTGCACCGGCGGGTTCACGTCGCTGAAGGCGAACTCGTAGGCGGGGAGCTGGCCGCTGGGATGCATGTACCACTCGCGCAGCAGGAGCAGCAGTTGCTCCTTGGCGAAAGCCGGATCGATGTGCGCCAGCGGGACCATGTGGAACGCCAGGTCCCACGCGGCGTACCACGGGTACTCCCACTTGTCGGGCATCGAGAGCACGTCGCGGTGAAACAGGTGAGTCCAGTCGGCGTTGCGCCCGCCGCGGCGTTGCGAGGGCGGCGCGGGCTGGGCCGGGTCGCCGTCGAGCCAGTGCCGCACCGAGTAGTGATAGAACTGCTTGGACCACAGCAGTCCCGCGAACGCCTGCCGGACGACGGGGGCCCGGTCGCCTTCGAGCGCGCCGAGCCCCTTGAAGGCGAAGAACTCGTCGGCCTCCCGGCGGCGACGCTCGAAAACCCTCTCGAAATCGGGGCCCAGCGTCTCGGGCCCGCCGGCGAACGCGGGCTCCTGCGACGAAGTGAGCCGGAGCCTGATCGTGGCGCTCGCGCCCGGGTCCAGCTCGACGACGTAGAGCGCCGCCGCCTTGGTTCCCCGACGCTCGGGGTTCACGGCGTCCTCGCGCCCCTCGATGACAAGACGGTGAAACGCGTCCTTCACGTATGGCGTGCGCGAAGCGGATTCGAAGAGCGCCTCGAAGTTCGTCTCGTTCTCTGTGAACACCAGCCGCGGCGCGTTCCCCGTGCGCGGATCGGGGCCTGCCCGGAAGCGGAACACGCCCAGCGACGGATGATCGCACAGGACGCTCGACGCCCCCGGGCCCGCGGCGCCTTCCGTCTCCTGCCCGAGCTCGCCCAGCGCCCCGGCGCCTTCGTGCGTCGCGCCCCACGACCACGTGTTGCGGTACCACAGCGTGGGCAGCACGTGCAGCGCGCGGCGCTCGGGCCCGCGGCTCGTGACCGTGATGCGGATGCACAGGTCGTCCGGCCCGTCCTTGGCGTACTCGGCGAGAACGTCCCAGTAGCCGCCCGCGCCGTCGTCGAAGACTCCGGTGTCCGCGATCTCGTATTCCGGGTCGTAGCGGGTCCGCCGCGCGTTCTCCGCGACGAGCTCCGCGTACGGGAACTCCGCCTTGGGGTACTTGTAGAGCGCCGCCGCGTAGGAATGCGTGGGCGTGGAGTCGAGATAGAAGTAGTGCTCCTTGACGTCCTCGCCGTGGTTGCCCTCGGGGCCCGTGAGCCCGAAGAGCCGCTCCTTGAGGATGCCGTCGCGACCGTTCCAGAGCGACAGGGCGAAACACAGGCGGCACTCGCGGTCGGTGAAGCCCAGCAGGCCGTCCTCGCCCCAGCGGTAGGCGCGCGACCGGGCTTGCTCGTGCGGGAAGTAGGACCAGCAGTCGCCGTCGGCCGAATAATCCTCGCGGACCGTGCCCCACTGCCTCTCGGAGAGATAAGGCCCCCACCGCTTCCAGTTCTTCTCGCGGCGCGCGTCCTCCTCCAGACGCAGCTGCTCCGCCGGGACGCCGTCGACGGGCGCCACCGCCTCGGGCGGCGTCGGCGCGGATGGACGCGATGAGTCGGTCGGAGGGGAGGTCACGGGCGGCATGCTAGATCAAGCCGGATGCGGGATGATGGGGCGACGGTGTTTCTCCCCGCGTGCGCCCGGTACACTCCGCGAATGCCCGGCAGCGCGAGCATGACCGATCCATTCTCCCTCGATGACTCGGCGTTCCTCCGCGCGCTCGAAGCGGGTGATCCCGACGCCGCGGAGAGGCTCGTCCGGGAGGCGGGCGGGAGAATGCTCGCGGTGGCGCTGCGGCTGCTCGGCAACGAGCAGGACGCGCACGAAGCGGTGCAGGACGCGTTCCTGTCGATTTTCCGCTCGCTGCATTCCTTCCAGCGCGGCTCCAAGCTCACCACCTGGATGCACCGGATCGTCGTCAATGCGGCCCTCATGAAGCGCCGGTCAAAGGCCCGCCGGCCGGAGCGGTCCATCGAGGACCTGCTGCCGGCGTTCCGCGAAGACGGGCACCGCAGCGACGTGGGCCCCGGCTGGAAACCGATCGGCCCGGACGAGCTGGAACGCGAGGAGACCCGCGGCCTCGTCCGCCGACTGATTGACGAACTTCCGGACGATTACCGAACCGTTCTGATCCTTCGTGACATCGAAGAACTGGACACGGCGGCGACCGCGGAGGCGCTGCAGATCTCGCAGCCCGCCGTCAAGACGAGGCTGCATCGTGCCCGCCAGGCCCTGCGCACGCTCCTCGAGCGGGAGATGTTCAACCCTTGATCACCTGTCGCTCCCTTATCGATCTTCTGGACGATTACGCGGCCGGTCGCCTCGAGGGCGATGGTCTGGCGGAGGCCGAGCGCCACCTGGCGGTCTGCCCCCCGTGCCGCCAGTACGTGAAGCAGTATCAGGAGACCATTAGACTCGCCAAGGCGGCGTACTACGGCGGGCACGGGAGCGAACCTCCCCGCCCCCCTGCGGCCCTGGTCGATGAGATTCTCCGGCATCTGCGCTCCGGCCCCGGCCAGCCGTAACGGCGCGGCGCGACGGGCATCCAATCGGTCATGAAGACCCTCACGCTCGTGGCGCTGCTCTCAGCGGCCGCCGCCGGACTCTCCGCAACCTCGGTCGCATGGGCGCAGGATCACTCGGGCCCGCAGGCCCCGGCCCAGCCGCCGCGCGACGTCTCGCAGTTCAACATCCAGAAGGGCAAGCCCGCCATCAACGGCTACGACCCCGTCGCGTACTTCCCCGTGGGCGGCGGCAAGCCCGCCAAGGGCTCCAAGCAGTTCGTGGCCGAGCATCGCGGCGTGACCTACTGGTTCGCCAGCGCCGCCAACCGCGACGTCTTCCTCAAGGATCCCGACGCCTACGAGCCCGAGTACGGCGGATGGTGCGCCACCGCGATGGCCGCCGGCGACAAGGTCGAGATCGACCCCAGGAACTTCAAGATCACGGGCAGCCGTCTGTTCCTCTTTTACAAGGGCCTGCTGGGCAACGCGCTCAACGACTGGAACAAGGACGAGCCCAAGCTGACCGGTGAGGCCGACGCCGCGTGGAGCAAGCTCTCGGGCGAGAAGACGGCCGGCTGACGGCTGGCGCCAGAGGGTCATCTCGTGCCGAGCGGGTGCGCGCCGCCTGCCGCTGCCCCGCTCCTTCGCGCGCCCTTCCCTCTCCCCCGCTCCTTCGCGCCCGTGTCCCCCCCTGACCCCTGGGGGGGGGAACGCGGCTCCCGGCCAGTCCGCGGGCCCTCCGCCGAGACGCCTTCGGCTCAAAACCTGCAAATTCCCCCGAATAATCGGGGGTTGACGCTCCGCAAATTGACGATAAATTGGTCCGTGATTCCTTGATACAGAAAGGACGTGGACCATGCGTGTTGCCCTTGGACTCATCCCGATGCTGGCCCTGGCCGCGGGTGCGGCCGCTCAGACCGATCTCGGCTCTCCCTCGCTCCTGATAGCTCAGGACGCCCAGCCCGCCCCGGCTCCCGCAGCGAGCCCCGCCGGCTCATCCGTCTCCCCCACCGCCACCTTCCTTCTCGGGAACGAGCGGATTCACAGCGACCCCGTCATCGGCTGGGACGGCTTCATCAACGGCCTCCGCGGCTTCGAGCACCTCTACAACCCCATCGGCAACCCCCTCTACTTCGAGACCCCACTCAACAACACGGGCGTCCGCTTCCTCTTCATCCATCACAGCTTCGCCGAGGACAGCGTGCTGGGCGGCGGTGACGTCACCGTCTACGCCATGCAGGCGCGCATCGCCCTGACCGAGCGCCTCGCGTTCATCGCGACCAAGGACGGCTGGAGCACCCTCGACGCCGACAACCTCCCCGAAGACTCAGGGTGGAACGACATCGCCCTGGGCGGCAAGTACGCCTGGTACGTCGACCGCGAGGCCGACCTGGTCAGCTCCATCGGCTTCCGCTGGATGCTCAACAACGGCGACTCGGGCATCCTGCAGGGCGACGTCAACGAATTCAGCCCGTTCCTCAGCGCCGCCAAGGGCTTCGGCCGATTCCACACCATGGCCAACATCACGGGCCGAATCCCCACCGACGACGACGACGGCAACTCCATCCTCCAGTGGGACGTCCACTTCGACTACGAGATCTGGCCCGAGGTCCTCAAGGGCTTCGCCCCGATCTTCGAGGTGCACGGCCTGCACTATCTCAGCGACGGCGAACGCACCCCCCTGGACGTCGGCGGCGCCGACTACGCCAACCTCGGCTCGACGGACGTCGACGGCTCGACCGTCGTCTGGGGCTCCTTCGGCGCCCGCTGGAAGCTCAGCCCGCACATGTCGATCGGCGGAGCGTACGAACAGTCCTTCACCAACGTCAACGCCGACATCTTCGACAACCGCGTGACCATCGACCTCGAACTCACCTGGTGAACCCCCTCCCTCACCTGTGACGCAGCGCTGAGCGCATCTGATAGACGCAGCAGACAGCGCGACACGCTCGGCACGCCAGGGCTGACCCCCGGGCGTGCCTTTTTCCTTGACGGGCCCGCGCCCGCAACGCCAAGCCTCTCACCCCATCAGCGCGTCGAAGAGCTCGACGATGCCCTTGCCCTGCGTCGCAATTGTCTCGATCACGCGGCGGCGCCCGGCGATCTCCTTCAGATCGCGCATCAGCTCGTTCTGGCCGTGGTGGTCCGCCTTGTTGCACACGAACACGTCCGCGATCTCGAGGATCCCCGCCTTGTCCATCTGGACGGCGTCGCCCATCCCCGGGACCAGCACGACCGCCGTCGCGTCCACGTGCTCCCTGATCTTCGTCTCGTTCTGCCCGGCCCCCACCGTCTCGACGAGGACCGTGTCGTACCGCCGCGCCGGCTCGTCCCACGCACCGCCGATGAGCTGCACGATGTCGTCCAGCGTCGAATAGTCCTCGCCGCTGATCGCCAGCGAGCGGTAATAGACGCGGTCCTCGAGGCGGTTGAAGTCAACGCGGAGCCGGTCGCCCAGCAGCGCGCCGCCCGTGATCGGCGACATCGGATCGAACGCGACGACCGCCACGCGGCCCAGCTCGGGGTTCTCTTCCGCACGCCGCGCATGCTCGGCGACCAGCGCCGCCACCAGCGTGCTCTTGCCCGCGCCGGGCGAGCCCGTCACGCCCAGCACGCGCCGGGGCCGGCGCCGCCGAGCGTCTCCCCGCAACGGTCGGCGGAGATGCGCCAGCGAGATGTCGCGCGCCAGCTGGGCCGTCGCGTTGCCGCCCGGCACGCGCTGCTCCAGCGGCTTCACCTCCGAGCGCACCGCTTCAACGATGTCCAGCAGGCCGACGCCCGTCGTGAAGCACCGCCTGATGCCCGACGCCAGCAGCGCCGGCACATCGTTCTGCGGCAGGATGCCCCCCATGTGAACGGGCAGATCGCCCCGCCCCATGTCGCGCAGCCCCTCCAGCAGCCGCGGACCCAGCACCAGGTGGGAGTTGCTCATCATCGATGCGGCGAGCACATCGCAGTCTTCGTCGCGCGCCGACACCGCCAGGCTCCGCGGCGTCTGCCACAACCCCGAATAGATCACGTGCACGCCGCTGTCGCGCAGGGCCCGCGCGATGACCTTCACACCCCGATCGTGGCCGTCGAGCCCCATCTTCCCCAGCAGCACCCGCGGCCGGTGGTCCAAACCCGCGCACCGATCGATCTTCTCGAACTCCGTCGTCGCGACATGCAGCGTCTGGGACATCAGCGAGAGGATACCGGCCACACGCCCCGCTCCCCGGTTCCGCCCCGCGGCCGGGGAATCCACGGCCCCAGGTACGCGCGCCCGGCGGCCCCGGCTCACCAGCCGTATACACTCACCAGCGCACGTGAACGGATTCCCATCGACGATCCCGGCGTCCGCGTCGTCCTCCGCTCCCGCGGATCCCCACTCGCCGCACGCGCTGACCGTGCCCCAGCGCGTCTACGTCTGGCTCACCGCGGCCTTCGTCACAGCCCTGCTCGCCGCCAACATCCTGGGAGTCAAGCTCTTCAGCTTCACCCTCCCCATCGCGGGCTTCACCATCCCCGTCGAGCACACCGTCGGCATGCTCTCGTTCCCCATCACCTTCTTGCTCACCGACCTGCTCAACGAGTACTACGGCAAGCGGGCCACGCGCCGCGTCACGTACATCGCCTTCGCCATGGGGGCGATCGCCTTCGTGCTGATCTGGATCGCCAGGCGCGTCCCCACGCTCGAAGGGATCCCCGGAACCGCCACCGCCGCGAGCTTCGAGAACGTCTTCGGCGCCGCCGCGCTGATGTACCTCGCGTCGCTCGGCGCCTTCCTCGTGGGCTCGCTGCTCGACATCGCGATCTTCGGCGCGTTCAAGCGGCTCACGGGCGGCAGGCTCGTCTGGCTCCGCGCCACCGGGAGCACGCTCGTCTCGCAGCTCGTCGACAGCTTCGTGATCACGATCCTGTTCTTCCAGGTCGCGCAGGCACTCACGGGCGGCGAGGCCGCCTCTTTCCGATTCGTCATCGCCACCGCGCTGACCGGCTACATCCTTAAGTTCGTGATCGCAGTGGTGCTGACGCCCGTGATCTATCTCGGGCGCTGGATCCTCGCCCGCTGGTTCGGGCTCACACCGATCCCCGCTTCCGCGGCCTAGCCCATAACGCCGCCGCGCCGGCCGCGCGACTTGCAATGACTTTCCAGGCTGGTGCGCACGCCCCGCGTCGCTTACCAGCGTCCCCCGCCGCCGCCACCACCGCCGCCGCGACCGCTGCCGCCACGACCGCCGCCGCCCCCCCAGCCGCCGCGGCCGCCGCCACCGCCGCCGCCGCGATCATCGCGGGGCTTGGCCTCGTTCACCACGAGCGCACGGCCGCCGATCGACTGACCGTTCATCTGGGCGATCGCCTTGTTGCCGTCCTCCGCGGACGCCATCTCGACGAACCCGAAGCCGCGCGAACGCCCTGTGTCGCGGTCCATGATGACGGACGCCGACGCCACTGCGCCGTGCGCCTCGAACATTTGCCGCAACTCGGCGTCAGTCACGCTGAACGGAAGATTCCCGACGTACAGCTTCATTGCTGCTCCGATCGCCGCCCGAGACCTGATCCGAACCGTGCGAAGAACCCGGGCTGGAAATGTTCCACGTCGGTCCCTTCGCGGACCCGTCTCAAGGTGGGCGTCGCCGCCCGGCTCGGGACCGCCCAAATATTGTAAACACCGCCCCGCCCCCCGCGCCAAGCCCCAAGCGCCCGCCGGGCGGCCGGCCCAGCGGAATCGGGCGGCATCCCGACGCGCGCCGCCCCCGGCTCCGAGCCGCCGTCGCGGCCCCAGATACCGCTCAAACAGGCGAGCCGCGACGGGATCCTCAGCGCTCGTCGCGCGCCACCGCGCCCGCCCGCATGACAAACCGCACGCGCTGCAGCTCGCTCACGTCCTTGAGCGGATCCGCCGCGACCGCGACAAGATCCGCGGACTTGCCGGCCTCGATCGAGCCGACCTCATCCGCGATATCCAGCAGCTCCGCCGCGTTCAGCGTCGCCGCCTTGATGCAGTCGATCGGGCTCATGCCCGCCTCGGTCATGTACACGAACTCGCGCGCGTTCTCGCCGTGCGGGAAGACGCCCGCGTCCGTGCCGAACGCGATCTTCACCCCGGCCTTGTGCGCCCGCTCGAAGGCGTTCTGGATCATCGGGCCCACGGTCCGGGCCTTCTCGACCACGGGCCCGATGTAGTACCCGGGGATCTTGGAATAGGTCTCGACGGCCTTCCCGGCGGTGATCGTCGGCACGTAGTACGCGCCCGTCTGCTTGAAGAGCGCGATCGACTCATCGTCGAGGAACGTCCCGTGCTCGATCGAGTCCACTCCCGCGCGGAGCGCCGCGTTGACCCCGTGCACGCCGTGCGCGTGCGCCGCCACCTTCTTCTTGAGGAGGTGGGCGGTCTCGACGATCGCCTTCAGCTCGTCATCGAAGAACTGCTGCTCGAGGCCCGCGCCGATGTTGGACAGGACGCCGCCCGTTGCCGTCAGCTTGATGCAGTCGGCGCCGCGCTTGACCTGGTTCCGGACAGCCTGGCGGCAGGCCTCGACCCCGTCGGCGACGCCCTGGATCGGCCCCGGAATCCCGAACACATCGGGCCGGAAGCTGTTCGTCCGGTCGGCGTGGCCGCCCGTGGGGGTGATCGACTGACCGCTCGCCAGCACCCGCGGCCCCACCAGCCGCCCGTCGTTGATCGCATCGCGGAGCGCAAAGCACGCGTCGCCCTGCGACCCCACGTCGCGCACCGTCGTGAACCCCGCCTCGACCGTCCGGCGCGCGTACACCACACCGTTGATCGCCGCGTCAGCCTCCGAATCCGTTACGGTGCGCAGCCGGCCTTCGGGCGACGTCTCGAACGTCAGATGCACGTGGCAATCGATGAGCCCGGGCAGCACGTGCATCCCACGCAGATCGACGACCGTCACCTCCGACCCCGCCGGCGCACCGGCCTGCTCCGCGCCGACGAAGCCCTCGCGGACCTCCACGATCCGGTCGTTCCTGACGATCACCGACGCGTTCGACCGCGCCGGCCGGTCGGCCCGCGTCAGCAGCGTGCCGCACTGCACCACCTGCCACCGCTCGGGTTCGCGTTGTTCTGCCTGCTCGCCGCCCGTCTGAGCGTGCGCCAGGAAGGCGGCCACCGTGAAGCAGACAATGGACACGAGCGCGGGCAGACGGATCATGCGGGAGGCTCCCTCGATGTTGCCGCGCAAGGTACCACCAGCCGGGCGGTAGCATCGGCCCCCGCCGTGAGCCCCGCGCCCGTCATCCTCGCGCTGTACGGCCTCCTGACCATCGCCGCCTTCGTTCTCTTCGGCGTGGACAAGCGCGCCGCCGCCCTGGGCGTCCGCCGCACCCCCGAGAAAACGCTGCTCACGCTCGCTCTCGCCGGCGGCTTCGCCGGGGCCATCGCGGGAATGCACGTCTTCCGGCACAAGACGCGCAAGCTCGCCTTCCGCATCATCCCCTGGGCGTCCGCCGCCCTGCACGCGGCGGCGTGGATCGTGCTGCTCCGGCGCTAGC
>JANRJV010000063.1:0-69030 GCA_033763795.1 Planctomycetota bacterium | reverse complement strand
GAAACGGCGAGCGAGAACGAAGCCATGTCTCTTTCTCCGGTGAGGGGTCGAGTGATGGTAGGAGCGCGGGGGCGGCGCGGGCGAGCGACGAGGGCGGCGCGGCGGCCGGCGCGAGAAAGAGGAAAAGATGGGGGGCGGGGGGCGGGGGACGGGAGACGGGTGGAGGCTCGACGAGGCACCCAAGCAGCACCAAGTGGCGCCTTCCGCTCGCGTGATTTGCGACGCGGCAGGTGCGACCGGCCGAAAAGGAACGGCGTTATTCCCCCTGATTGAGGACGGCCATGAAGGCTTCCTGTGGGATCTCGACGGAGCCGATGGCCTTCATGCGCTTCTTGCCCTCTTTCTGCTTTTCGAGGAGCTTGCGCTTGCGTGAGACGTCGCCGCCGTAGCACTTGGCGGTGACGTTCTTTCCCATGGACTTGATGGTCTCGCGTGCGACGACTTTGCCGCCGATGGCGGCCTGGAGGGGGATCTCGAACTGGTGGCGGGGGATCTCTTCCTTGAGTCGGACGAGGAGCTGGCGGCCACGGTGTTCGGCGTTGTCGCGGTGGCAGATGAGCGAGAGGGCCTCGACGGGGTCGCCGTTGACGAGGATGTCGACCTTTGCGAGTCGGTCGTTCTTGAAGCCCAGCAGGTGGTAGTCCATGGTGCCGTAGCCGCGGGTCATGGACTTCAGCTTGTCGAAGAAGTCGTAGATGATCTCGGCGAGGGGGATCTCGTAGACGAGGATCTGTCGCGACTCGGAGACGACGGTCTGCGACTTGTAGATGCCGCGGCGGTTGCCGCAGAGTGCCATGACGTCGCCTATGTATTCCTTGGGGACGATGATCTCGAGCCTGACGATGGGCTCGCGGAGCTCCTTCCAGATGGAGGGGTCCGGGAGTTCGGCGGGGTTGTTGATTTCCTTGATTTCGCCGGCGGTGGTCTCGAGTTCGTAGGAGACGGTGGGGGCGGTCTGGATGATCTCGACGCCGCCCTCGCGTTCGAGGCGTTCCTGGATGATGTCCATGTGGAGGAGGCCCAGGAAGCCGCAGCGGAAGCCGAAGCCCAGGGCCTCGGAGTGGACGGGGTGGAAGGTGAAGGAGGCGTCGTTGAGCGAGAGCTTCTCCATGGCCTCGCGGAGTTCCTCGAAGTCGTTGCCCTTGGCGTCGGCGCCGGAGGTGGGGTAGAAGTCGCAGAAGACCATCTGTCGCGGCTCTTTGTAGCCGGGCAGTGGCTCGGGGGCGGGGTCGTTGTCGATGGTGATGGTGTCGCCGACGCGGACGTCCTTGAGGGTCTTGATGTTGGCGACGAGGTAGCCGGTTTCGCCGGGGCCCAGGCCCTCGGGGCCGACCTTGAGAGGCTTTGGGGTGTACTTGCCGAGCTCGGTGACGTGCCACGTTCTGCCGGTGCCCATCATGCGGATCTTGTCGCCCGCGCGGAGGCGGCCGTCGAAGACGCGGACGTAGATGATGACGCCGCGGTAATCGTCGTAGTGCGAGTCGAAGATGAGGGCGCGCGTCTGGGGCATCTTCTGCTCGCGGGGCGCGGGCAGCTTGTCGCAGATGGCGGCGAGGAGCTCGGGGATGCCTTCGCCGGTCTTGGCGGAGACGAAGATGCAGTCCTCGGCGGGGAGGCCCAGGACCTGCTCGATCTCCATCGCGACCTTCTCGGGCTGGGCGCTGGGGAGGTCGATCTTGTTGACGACGGGGATGAGCTCGAGGTTGTTCTCGACGGCCATGTACGCGTTGGCGACGGTCTGGGCCTCGACGCCCTGGGTGGAGTCGACGACGAGGATGGCGCCCTCGCAGGCGGTGAGGGCGCGCGAGACCTCGTAGGAGAAGTCGACGTGGCCCGGGGTGTCGATGAAGTTCAGCATGAACTTCTCGGGCGCGGGGGCGGCCTTGAGCTGATGCTGGTGGAAGACGGTGACGGCGGAGGCCTTGATGGTGATGCCGCGTTCGCGTTCGAGGTCCATGGAGTCGAGGATCTGTTCGCGTGCTTCGCGTTCGGAGACGGCGTTGGTCGACTGGAGGAGGCGGTCGGCGAGGGTGGACTTGCCGTGGTCGATGTGGGCGATGATGGAAAAGTTTCGAATGGGCATCGTGTGTCTGGTCGCTCTATGTTCGGGGCACGGATGATAGCCGGGGCGTGCGGGCGGGTTTGCGGCGAAATGACGCCGGCGGGCCGGGGCGCGATGAGCGTGGCCCGGCGAGCGTGGCGGACGAGCGGCGGAAGGCCCGGTGCGCGGGGGGGCTTCTCAGGCGCAGGCGGCTTCGATGCCGCGGGCGCGGGCCTCGGCGACGGTGAGCATCTCGGCCGTGCGTTCGCGGGCCTGGTGCGCGTCGTCGGGAGCGAGCAGGGGCGCGTTGATCGAGATGTTCCAGCGCGAGGCGCGGGCGACGGCTTCGGTGAGGATCGCGGCGATGGCGAGGTCCGAGCGGAGCTGGCGGTTGGTGATGCCGGCGAGGGTCTCGTAGAGGCGGAGGAGGTCGGCGCAGGCGGCGATGGTGGCCAGCGGGGGCTGCACGGCCTGGCGTGCGGCGGCCTGGAGCGCCTGGGGGCGCGCGGGGTCGTCCTTGGGGATCTTGAAGGCGGCGTTGAGAGTCTCGTAGGCGGCCATGTCCTCGGCGGCGAGCTCGAGGAGCAGCTTGCGGGCGCGCTCGAGCTGGGCCGCGGCGGCTTCGAGCGTCGGCTGATGAGCCGCGAGATCGCGTTTGTTCAGTGAGAAGGAGACGACCATCTGCGCGAGCGCGGCGGCGAGTGCGGCGACGCATCCGGTGACGGCGCCGCCGCCGGGCGTCGGGGTCTTGGACGCGACGGCGTCGAGGATGTCGGAGAAGGGTTGCGGGCTGAGGTTCATGCGTGTGCGTCGGAGTTCGCGGGGGTTGTGGCTGGTCGGTCAGTTGGCGAAGCGTTCGAGCCAGCGCGGCTCGGGGAGGAACGAGTAGTCGGCGGTCTCGTGGACGGCGCCCTGCGGGACGGGGAGCGTCGGCGCGGCGTGCATGTCGACGAAGAGGAGGTTGGCGCGGACCTGTCCGGCGTGCCATGCCTGGTTGCGGTCGCCGCCGTCGTCGTAGTTGTAGATGGGCTGGTCGCCCAGGACCCAGGTTCTGGAGGGGTTTGCGACGTTGGGCATTCGGCCGCCGCGCTGCGGGATGAGTGTGGGGTACTGGTCTTCGCCGGGTGTGGTGTCGAGGGCGTGGTCGTTGAGGTTGTAGCTGGTGCCGACGAGCTTGTAGACGCTGGTGGTGTCGAAGCCGGGCGGGATGAAGGGGTCGGCGGTGCCGCGGTCGGCGGGGTCGCTAAAGATGGGGATGTCGAAGGTGTCTGCGGCGGCGGTGCCGTCGGGGGGGAAGTCGGCTTCCCAGACGTACTGGTTGAGGGGGCGTCCGCGGGGGCCGATGGAGTTGATGCCGTAGAAAGGGAGGGTTCCCTGTCGGCCGCCGAAGAGTGCGCCGATGTTGGCGCCGGCTTCGCCTTCGACGCGTGTTCCTGCGAAGCCTTCGACGCGGACCTGCGGGAGGCGCTCTTCGTACTCGCCGAGGTAGGTGGTGAGTCCCTGGCCCAGCTGGCGGAGGTTCGAGAGGCACGCGGCGGCGCGGGCGGACTCGCGTGCCTTGCCCAGGGCGGGGAGGAGGATGCCTATGAGGATCGCGACGATGGCGACGACGACGAGGAGCTCGATGAGCGTGAAGGCGGGGCGGCGCATCGCGGAGTGTAGCGCGCGGGGGCTCAGGTCCACGTGAGGCCTTCGTGGAGTGTGTTGAGGTTCTCGCAGCCCTTGTCGCGGACGATGACGAGGTCTTCGAGGCGCATGCCTCCCACGGCCGGGGCGTAGAGGCCGGGCTCGATGGTGACGGCGTCGCCGGCGACGAGAGTCGGACCGCCCAAGTCGAGGAGTGGTTGTTCTTTCATGTCGAGGCCCAGGCCGTGGCCCGTGCCGTGGACCATGGCGATGCGCGTGGGCGGGTCGGCGGGTGTGGGGAGGCCCATGGGGTAGCCGCGGCGGCGCATGACGTCGATGACGACGCGGTGGACGGCTTCGCCGGTGGTTCCGGCGTGCGTGGCGGCGATGGCGGCGGCCTTGGCTTCGACAACTGCGGCGTGCATGGAGCGGACGAGGTCCGGGATGTTGCCGGGCGGGCCGTGGACGACCATGCGGGTGCAGTCGCCGAAGTAGAGGGTCTCCTGCGAGCGGGGGAAGACGTCGACGATGATGGGCTGTTCGGTGCGGAGGGGAGCGGAGCCGCGGTTGTGGCAGTCTCCGCCGTCGGTCCCGCCGGCGATGATGGAGTCGGAGCCGGCGTAGCCGCGCTGCATGAGGAAGATGTCGATTGCGGCGCGGACGCGGTCGGGCGTGAGCGGGGCGTTGTCGTGGATGAGGAGGCCCTGTCGATCGGGGGCGGCGCGGGCGATGAGCGTGCATGCCATCTGGATGGCGTCTTCGGTGGCGCGCTGGGCGTCGCGGAGCCACTGGACTTCCTGCTCGTCCTTGGAGCGACGCTGACGGACGCCGAGGTCGGGGTCGTAGTGGAGGGAGACGCCGCGCTGCTGGATGTGCCATGCGAAGATCATGGGGAGGGTTCGGTCGGTCCAGATCTCGCGGAGACCCGCGCGGACGATGAGCTCGGCGGCGGCCTGCGCGGTGGCGGTGGGGCGGTCTCCCGAGAGCGGGCCGACGGGCGGGGGCGGCTCGAGGTCGCGCGGGGCGTAGAAGCGATCGGCGCGGACGACGCGGCGGGCGCGTTCGAGCTCGACGTCGCGGATGATGAGCGATTCGCCGGCGAGCGGGCCGCCCTGCTCGCGGGGCACCGAGAGGATGGCGCCGGGATCGCCGGCCTTGAAGCGGATGCGGTGATAGAGCGCCATGTTGATGGCGGGCACGCCGGCGATGATGGTGGGACGCGCGGGAGCGGCTGTGGTTCCGTGGGGATCGGCGTTCACGCGGTTCTCCGTCCAGAGGAGGGCGGCGGCGAGGTGAAAGAAGGTTTGGCGGTGCCACCGCGAATCGGGACGATGATAGAAGATGATGTCGAAGGCGTGGCGGGGTCCGGGAGGAGCCCGGAGTTCGGGGAGCGGGGCCCGCGCCGGGTCGCGGGCGGCACAAGGAGCATGCACATGCGCAGCGTGATGATGGCGGCGATGTTGATGGCGGTTCCGGCGGTTGTCGCGGCGCTGAGCGGGCGTGCGCTGGGGGCGGAGCGTGCGGCGGCGCTGGTGCGCGCGGCGGACGGGGCTGAGACGGAGCTGCCCATCCGGAGCATCGTGCTTTTCCGCTCGGGGGTCGGGTACTTCGAGCGGCGGGGCGAGGTGAAGGGCGATGCGCGGGCCGAGCTGAGCTTCGAGACGGAGCAGATCAACGACATCATCAAGAGCATGGTGATCCTGGACCTCGACGGTGGGCGGATCGACGCGGTGCGCTACAACTCGAAGGAGCCCCTGGAGCGGCGGCTGCGATCGTTCGGGGTGGACATCTCGCGGGCGCCGACCATCGCGGACCTGTTCATGCAGCTTCGCGGGTCGCGCGTGAGCATCACGACGGTGGACGGGCCGGTGGAGGGGACGATTCTGGGCGTGGAGACGCGGCCTGTGCCCGGCGCGATGCGCGGGGCGGAGCCCGAAGCGCCGGTGAATCAGCAGTTCGTGAACCTCGTGACCGAGGCGGGGGTGCGGAGCGTGATGATCGCTTCGATCTCGAGCTTCCGGTTCACGGACGGGGAGCTGCAGGAAGAGCTGTCGCGTGCGCTGGGCGCGCTGGCGGAGCAGCGGTCGGAGCACGAGAAGACGGTCGACCTGTCGTTCTCGGCGGGCGGGGACGCGAACGCGGCGCGGCGCGTGATCGTCGGGTATGTGCACGAGATGCCGGTGTGGAAGACGAGCTATCGCCTGATTCTGCCCGAGGCGCGCACGGGCGAGGCGGGGGCGGGCCGGAAGCAGAGCTTCACGCTGCAGGGGTGGGCGGTCGTGGAGAACACGACGGACCAGGACTGGGAGAACGTGCGGCTGTCGCTGGCGTCGGGGCGTCCGGTGAGCTTCACGATGGATCTGTACCAGCCGCTGTTCACGCAGCGACCGGTGGCGCCGGTGCCCGTGCTGGCGGGTGTGGGGCCGCGGATCTATGAGGGGGCGATGTCGATGCAGCGGATGGCGGCGACCGCGGCGGCGCCGGCGGCGGCTGACTCGTCGAACATGCGATTCCGGAAAGAAGCGGACGGTGCGGGGGCTCGTTCCGACGGCGAGATTGTGGAGCTTGGCCGCGAGCTGAGCGGCCAGGACATGATCGACTACGCGGCGCAGGCGCAGGCCGCGGCGGGTTCGGCGGGCGAGACGTTCATGTACACGGTGGATGCGCCCGTGACGCTGGAGCGTCAGCGTTCGGCGATGCTGCCGATCGTGACGACGCCGGTCGAGGGTCGTCGCGTGTCGATCTACAACGAGCAGAGCTTCGCGCGGCACCCGATGCGGGGCGTGGAGTTCACGAACGCTTCGGACCTGATGCCGGGGCCGGTGAGCGTGATGGATGGGGCGTCGTACGCGGGCGATGCGCAGATCCCGCACACGTCGCGTGAGCAGACGCGGCTGCTGTCGTACGCGGTGGACCTGGACGTCGTGGCGCGGGCGGAGGCGCGGGGGAACGAGGAGATCGTGGGGATCAAGATCGTGGACGGCCTGCTGCTGGTGCAGCGGAAGGCGCGGATGGGGTCGGTGTACACGTTCGCGAACAACGACCGGGAGCGGGGCCGGCTGCTGCTGGTCGAGCATCCGCGGATGGAGGGATGGACGCTGGTCGAGCCGCGGGATGCGCCCGAGTCGACGGAGACGCTGGTGCGGTTCGAGAAGGAGCTGGGCGCTGGGGAGACGGCGGAGCTGGCGGTGACGTGGGAGCAGGTGCGGTCCGAGCAGGCGACGCTGGCGGAGTTCGGGCTCGAGACGCTGCTGGTGTACGCCAAGCAGGGGAAGGCGTCGCAGGCGGTGGTGGACGCGTTCAAGAAGGCGGCGTCGATCCAGGCGCGCGTGCAGGAAGCGCAGCGCGTGCAGCAGTCGCTGGACGTGCGGCGGGCCGGGATCAGAGAGGATCAGGAGCGGATCCGCCAGAACATGAACTCGGTGGACCGCAACAGCGATCTGTACCGGCGGTACGTGGCGAAGTTCTCCGAGCAGGAGACGGAGCTGGAGCGCGTGGCGGCGGAGTGGCAGGCGGCGGAGCAGACGAAGCGGGCCGCGGAGGAGGAGCTGCGGGCGTTCCTGCGGGACCTGGACGTGAACTGAGGCGGGCGGGGCGACCGGGGGACGTGTCGTCCGCTACGATCAGGGTATGAAGAAGCTGCTTGCGGCCGGGCTGGTTGTGTGCGGTGCGTCGATGTGGTCGTGCGAGTCGATCGACAACGATCGGCTGACGGTGGGGCGCGAGGCGTCGCCCTCGCTTGAGCCGGCGGGCGCGCACGGGCTGCTCGAGCAGGCGGGCGGTCCTTCGCTTGTTTCGGGCGGGCGCGGGCACTGGGAGGAGCAGCAGATCATCGTGCGGGTCGACGGGACGGAGCATCACCCGCACTACACGACTCCTTCGCCCCGGTACGCGAAGACGGAGCGGGCGCTGGGCCGCCACCCCACTGCGGAGACGGCGCTGGAGCTGAAGGACACGAGCGGCGCGGAGGTGGCCGAGGCGGCGGCGGGGCCCTTCCACGCGGCGACGGACGTCATCATGCTGATCCCGCGGATGATCGCGACTCCGCCCGGGAAGGTGATCGCGAGCCCGGTGGTTGCGTACCAGCGCGGCAGCGCGGCGGACGCACCGGGCGGGGACTCTCCCGAGACCGAGCGCGGGGTCGAGGGGCCGGCGGGCGAGTGAGGGGGGTCGAGATCAGCGCAGAGGCGACGCGCGACCTGCTCGTGAAAGATGCGGGGTCGGTGCTGCTGATCGACTGCCGCACGGCGCGGGAGCACGCGGTGGCGCGGATCGAGGGGGCCCTGCTGGTGACGCTGCAGGAGATGGAAGCGCGGGCGGAGGAGATTGCCGAAGCGGCGGCGGGGCGCGAGGTGGTGGTGTTCTGTCACCACGGGGTGCGGTCGCTGTCGGCGGTGGAGCTGCTGCGGCGTGCGGGTGTGGGGGCGCGGTCGATGGCCGGGGGGATCGACGCGTGGTCGCTGCGGGTGGATCCGGCGGTGCCGCGGTACTGAGCGGCGGGTCGGCGGACCGGCGGGGATCGGTGGGGGGGCGGGGGACGTCAGGCGAGCGGGTCTTCGGTGACGAGCTTCTGGCTGCCCAGCGCGCGGAGGAACCCAGAGCCCGCGAGCAGGACGGTGGCGCCGAGCGCGGCGAGCGTGTAGCCGAAGGCCCAGTGCGAAGCATCGAGTGTGAGCGGGACCTCGAGGATGACGTTGTTGATGATCAGGAAGGTGATCATCGCGAGCAGGCCGATCCTGGTGAGGGTGAATGTGAGGAGGCCGGCGGCGGTGGCGGAGAGGAGGAAGCCACCGGGGCTGACGCTGAAGAACTGCATCTGGATGAGGAGCAGGACAAGGAAGAAGACGATGCTGGCGCGGCGGGTGGAGCGTGTGAGGACGCGGCAGCCGATGAGCAGCATGGTGATGAGAAGGGCGATGAGGATCCCGCCGACTGCGATGCCGCTGGCGTTGACGGCGATGAAGGGGAGGACGCCTCGGAGGTCGTCGATCGACGTGAATCCGAGCGGGCCGTCGATGGAGCCGAAGGGCCGGCCGATGCTTGGGGAGATGCGGAGCAGGATCTGGAAGGCGATGCCCATGGCGGTGCCGAGGAGGACGTCGCGGCCGATGAGGGGATCGCGGAGCTGGCCTGTGAGAACGCGGGCCCAAGAGACGAGCATGTCTGGCCAGAGCCTGCGGACGACGGGCTCGATGGCGAGGTAGCAGAGACAGGTGAGGGCGGCGTTGTAGAGGGCGTAGTAGAGCGGCGGCCCGAGCCAGTAGAGGCTGACGATGGTGGCGGGGTTCTGGACGGCGAAGACGCCGCCGACCCACATGGGGAGGAAGACGCTGGTGGCGATGACGGCTGCGCCGCGGAAGTCGGTGCGGCCGAGGCGGGCGTGGCGCCATGCGAGGAAGGAGGCGCCGAGGATGGCCAAGACGAACATGAGCGAGCCGAAGATGTTGAAGATGCGGCGGACGCCTGTTCCCCAGAGTTCCGGGGGCGTGCGCTCGGGCTCGGTCCACTCGTTGATGACGCGGAAGAACACGGGCGAGCCGGCGAGCGATGCGGCCTCGAGTCGGACGGGCATGGGTGGATCGCTGGGGACGGCGGCGGTCCAGGCGGCGCGGTGGTCCGCGAAGGCGTGGGGCGTCCAGCGGGGCTCGGTGGATGTCAGCGCGGCGGGGTCGAAGCCGGCGGCGCGGATGAGGGGATCGAAGAGAGTGCCGGTCGGGGGCGGCGCGGGAGGGCCGGCGGTTGAGTCTCCGCTCGGCTTGATGACCTGATCGGGGATGCGCTCGTAGCGGAGAAGTCGAGCGCGGGCGTCGAGCTCGACGCGGACCTCGCCCTCGATCGCGAAGCGGGGGTTGTCGAGGAGGATGATGGAGCTCCACGGAGTGGAGGACTGAAGCGAGTGCGCCGCGCGGCGATAGAAGAAGCGGATGACTGGTGCCCAGGGGTCGCTGAATCTCCCCCAGAAGTGCGGGTCGTTGCGGGCGAGGGCCTGCCTGATCTGGTAGTTGGAGAAGCCCGTGGAGTAGGAGAAGCCGTAGGCGTAGTCGGCGGGGCGGGAGGGGTCGCCCAGTGCGGAGATGATGTCCTCGGCCTTTGTCTTGAGGACTCCGGGAGCGAGCGGGGCGACGTTCTCGAGGGGGACGGAGAGGAATCGTTCGATGGCGAGGATGAGGGCGAGGCCGATCAGGACGGATGCGAGCCAGGCGATGGCGCGGCCTCGGCGGAGCACGCCGTCGCGGGATGATGCGGCGACCATCTCTGGCGAGGGGGTCTCGCCGGCGGCGAGCGCGGCGGCGAGCGGGTCTCCGCCGGGCAGCGCGGCGGCGACGGCGAGGGCCGAGCGCGGGCGCGCGTCGGGGTCGTGCTCCAGGCAGCGGAGGATGACGCGCTCGATCAGCGGGTCTATGCCCGAGACGTGCGAGGAGAGGTTCTGGGGAGTGTGCGACTCGTGGAGTCGGCGGAGCTCGGCGAGCGAGCTTGCCTTGTCGGCCCAGACGGGCCGGCCCGTGAAGAGCTCGTAGAGGACGAGGCCCAGCGAGTAGAGATCTGAGCGGGTGGTGACGGCGGTTCCGGCGAGCTGCTCGGGGGCCATGTAGGCGGGGGTGCCGGCGGTGATGTCGCCCGAGGCGTTGAGAGCGGCGGCAACGCCGGCGACGCCGAAGTCCGCGATGCGGGCGCGGCCTCGGCCGTCGATCATGATGTTGGCGGGCTTGAGGTCGCGGTGGATGACGCCCAGATCGTGGGCGGCGGCGAGGCCCGCGCAGAGCTGGCGTGCGATCTCGAGGGCCTTGTCTTCGGGGAGCCTGCCGATGCGGCGGAGGAGCGAGGCGAGGTCTTCGCCGTCGATGTACTCCATGGCGAGGCAGTAGGCGTCGTCGATCTGCTCGACGTCGTAGACGCGGCAGACGGCGGGGTGGCTGATCTGCCGGGTGGTGCGGACCTCTGCGAGGAAGCGCTGCAGGCGCTGGGGGTCGGAGGTGAAGTGAACGGGGAGGAACTTGAGGGCGACGGGCTGGCCCAGCGTCAGGTCGTCGGCGCGGTAGACCTCGCCCATGCCGCCCTGGCCCAGGAGGTTGAGGATGCGGT
The DNA here is from genome assembly GCA_033763795.1 of Planctomycetota bacterium. Lineage (GTDB taxonomy): Bacteria > Planctomycetota > Phycisphaerae > Phycisphaerales > UBA1924 > JAEUIV01. The sequence goes on along the minus strand of JANRJV010000063.1, from coordinate 58,280 downwards.
AGCGGCCGGCGAGGACCTGTCCCGGTGTGAAGCGGCCCTGGAACGAAGAGGATGCGAGGCGCGGCGCGCTGGCGGGTGGCGGGGGGGGGTCGCGGCGCGGGGGCGGCTCGGGCGCCCGGTAGCTGACGGTGGGGACGGCGGGTCCGGGGTCGACGGTCGGGGCGTCGGGGGCCGGGTTGATGGCGCGGCCACAGGACGGGCAGAACCGGGCTTCGGCGGTGAGGGTTGCCTGGCAGGACGGGCAGCGCACGCGGGGAAGATACCGGCGCGGGGGTGAGCGGCTCAGCGGCTCAGTGACGCTGGGCGATGAACTCGAAGACGGGCGGGAGCATCATGAACGCGTCGGGGTCGGCGGAGGCGGCGCGCCAGGCGGCGTGGAAGTCGTCGCTCTCGGCGGTGGTCAGGTGTCCTGACTGCACGAGACGGGGGACGTAGTTCTTCCAGAACGAGTCGGGCCAGAACCACATGGAGTCGCCCGGCGTGGCGAGCCGCTGCTCGACGCGGAGGGCGGTGCGCAGCAGCCCGGCGGAGGAGCAGATGCGCGAGAGACGGCCCACGATGTCGCAGTCGCCGCCCCGGTCGCGCCAGGACTTGCCCACGGCGAGGATGGCGCGGGAGAAGGCGGGGTTGCGGGGGGCGAGGGTCATGGATTCGTAGTTGAAGTAGTCGTTGACGGAGAAGCGGCCGCCGGGCTTCAGGAGTTCGGCGGCTCCGCGGACGACGGCGGCGGGGTCCGGGACGAAGCAGAGGACCCAGCGGGCGTACGTCAGATCGAAGCTGGAAGGTCGGAGGTTGAGAGCGGGGAGCTTCTGCACGTCGCAGACGTGGGTCTCGATGTTGGAGAGGCCGCGGGCGCGGGCGAGGTCGCGGAGGTAATCGATGAAGGTCTCGGATTCGTCGACGGCGACGACACGGCCCGCGGGGCCCACGAGCTGGGCGAGCTCGATGGTGGCGAAGCCCGGGCCGCAGCCGATGTCGAGGACGGTGGCGCCGGGGCCGATGCGGGCGTTCTTCCACGTCTGGTGGGCGAGGTCCGACCAGAGCCGGTGCTGGAGCTCGAGTCGCTGGGTTTCCGCGGCGTCGGTGCCGAGGACGTACTCTTTGATGCTGCTCATGTGTCCGGAGCTCCGTGGGTCGTTCAGGGGCGGGCGCGGGGACGCGGCGGCGGGCGCGAGGGGGGAGGGGGGTCGGGGGCGGCGCGCTGCTCGGCCCACATTTTGATTTCAACTTCGGCGACGGGATTCACGGGCGAGGGATTCCAGCCCCAGAGGGCCGGGGAGCCGGCGTTGGTGCAGTGCTCGGGGGGGAGCCAGTGGTAGGCGATGGGGCAGAGGAAGTCGGACTCGCGGCTGCCGCCGAAGTGCTCCCAGACCTGATCCATGGGCTGGGGCTGAGAGGAGAACTCGCGCTGGCGGGTGATGTCGACGGGGATCCACTCGCCTTGCTCGAGGTCGACGGGGACGGCGGCGCCGGGGTTGGCGGGCGCGGGCTGCGTGGGGAGGAAGAACTCGACCGAGGCGCGGAGCATGGGTGCCCGGTAACGGTCTGAGAGCTCGATGTCGAAGCTGATGACGAGTCGTGCGGGGATGCCCGCGGCGCGGTAGACGGCGGTGAGCAGGCAGGCGAGGTCGTAGAGCGAGCCTTTGCCCGTGCGGGCGGCGGAGGCGGCGCCGCTGACGCGGTAGCCCGGGGTGAGCCGGCCCTTGAAGACGGTCGAGGCGCCGACGCCGAAACGCGGCCCGCTGTCGATGCGCTCCTCGACGGGCTCGAAGTGCCGGATGGCGCGGTCGGCCAGGTGCTTGGCGACGAAGTAGAGCGGAGTCCGCGGGTCGAGCTCGGCGGACCAGCGCTCGGCGAGGCGGACGACGGCGGGGTCCGCCGTTTCAACGAAGAGCTGCGGCTGAAGGAGGAGCGCCAGGCGCGGCGACCACTGAGCGTCGATGCGCGGGAGGCGGCGGGCGGCGGCCTCGTCGACGCGCGTCTCCCAGCTGGACATCCAGAGCTCGCCCACGAACTGGATGTCGAAGGAGTCGATGGCGCGGGCGTTCCACGTGGCGACTGAGCTTGGGCCCTGGTAGTCGGCGAGGAGCTGCGGCGTGTCGTCGAGCAGGCGCCGGTCGGCGCGCAGCACGCCGGAGAAGAGGTCGGGGCGGCTGTCGGTGGCCGCGGAGCCCGGGATCACTGGATAGAGGAAGTCGAAGCCCTGAAGGATGAAGGCTGGGCGGGGCTGGACGGGGAGCGAGGAATCGATCACGAGGTTGACGGGGTGGAAGACGAGCTCTGTGTAGAGCTTCCAGTGGCGGACGGTGGTGGGGTCGCGCGTGATGATGCGCGGGGCTGTCGGCGGCTTGGGCGCCGCCCTGGGCGCGGCGATGGTCGGCGGCGCGGCGAGTGCGAGTGCGAGTGCGAGTGCGGCTGCGGTCGTTGACGCGCGCATGTCGAATGATATGATCGCCCGCGCTGAAGGTGCTGCGCGGTGCGGTCGTGCGATGAGCGGGCCGGATCGCGGAGCTGAAAAGGGAAGTGCGGTGAGAAGCCGCCGCGGACGCGCCGCCGTATCGGGTGCTGAAGCGGGCCGAATCGAGCCACTGAGCGGATCGCAACGATCCGATCGGGAAGGCCGGCCTGCGGAGCCCGGAGCCGGAAGACCTGCCCTCAGCGTTGACCGTGGCGCCCTCGCGATCCGGGGCGTCGGTTGCGGCGCCGCGCGCTCCCTGCGGGCCGTTTCCGATGCGACAGACCGGCCCGAGGGTCACCTGAGACCGGGAGCCGCTCCGCGCGACTCGGAGTGAACGAAGGGTGATCGAGATGAAGGCTGAAGTGTCTGCTGCGCGCTCGGATGGACGGCGTCTGGCGCGATCGATGGCGGCGGGGGTGGGGGCGCTCGCGCTCGCGTGGGCCGCGGGGACGGCGCGGGCCGGGCTGCCGGCGTACACGCTGGTGGGCGGCTTCGACCTTCCGACGGGCACGGCGTCGTACGACGTGCTGCCCGACGGGACGGTGCTGGCGCTGGCGGGGCGGACGATCTATCGGCAGGTGAGCGTGGAGGGCGGGTTCGTCGAGGCGGGTCGGCTGCCCGAAGGGGCGGTGGCGTCGTACGGTGCTTCGTTCCTGCGCGTGTCGCCCGACGGGCTGCACGCGGCGGCGGGGAACAATCTGCTGGGGTCGGCGGCGCGGGTGCACACGTTCGATGTTGCGGGGCTGTCGCCCGGGGTGGACGCCGAGATCCGGTCGTTCGCGGCCGACAACACGGACGCGCAGTGGGCGGACAACGACACGCTGTTCGTGACGGGCACGCCCGGGGCCAGTTCGGTGGTGACGCGGATCGAGACGGCGGGGCCCGGGTCGTCGGCGGTGGTCGTGTCAAACATCGGCGGCTCGGCGGGCGGGATCGTCACGCGCGGCGGCTACCTGTTCACGGGCAACGGGTTCGACTTCGCGCCGGGCGGGTCGGACGTCGGGGAAGTGCGGGCGTTCGCGCTGGACGCGATCGACGCGCTGACGCCCGGGACGAGCATCGACTTCGAGGCGTCGGGGGTGGCGGTGGCGGATGCGCTGAGCGGCGCGGCGCTCGCGTTCGATGCGCTGGGGAATCTGCTGGTGGGGGGCGGCGATATCTTCGGCGGGTCGGGCGACTTCGGGTCGCTGGCGGTCGTGGACGGCGACGCGCTGGTCGCTGCGCTGGGGGGCGGGGGTCCTGTGCCCGATGCGTTCGAGCTGCGGCTGACGCCGCTGGACGCGGGGTACTCGTATTTCGCGCGGGTGAATCCGGCGACGAGTCGGGTGTACGTCACGTGGTTCGACAACACGACGTTCGCGGCGGGGGACCGCGTGCTGGTGTACGAGGTGCCGGCGCCGGGCGCGGCGGCGCTGCTGCTGGCGGCGGCGGGATCGGCGGGGCGGCGTCGGCGGGGGCGCGGGTCGTGAGGGCGGCTCGCGGGCGCGGAGCGATCGCGGCGGGGGCTGCTGTGCTGGTGTTCTCGGGGGCGCGGGCGGGCGACTTTGCCGACGGGGTGGTGGCGTATGCGCCGGCGCCCGGTCAGTTCGTGAATAACGCGCAGTTCAACCAGCCGTCGCGGGCGCTGGGGCCGCCGGGCGTGGCGGGGGGCACGCTGGCGCCCGACAACTCGAAGGCGGTGACTCTGGGCGGATTCGGCGGCTCGATCGTGCTGCGTTTCAGCGAGCCCGTGCTGGATGATCCGTGCAACCCCTTCGGACTGGACGCGGTCGTGTACGGCAACGGGTTCTACGTCGGGGGCGCGGCGGGGCGGCGCTGGGCCGAGGCGGGGATCGTGGAGATCAGCCGCGATGCCAACGGGAACGGCGTGGCGGACGATCCGTGGTTCGTGATCCGGGGGAGTCATCTGCCGGAGTCGCCGGCGAGCGTGCTGGAGTCGCAGCGGTGGGACCTGAACGCGGCGACGCCTGACCCGCCGGCGAACCTGGGCTGGTATCCCGCGGGCGCGCCGGCGTCGTTTGTTACGACGACGTTCGGCCTGCCGGCGCTCTTCGACACGTTCGTGCTGGAGAATCCCAACGGGGTCGGGGCGGCGCTGGAGGGCGTGTGGGGCTACGCGGACTGCTCGCCCACGCTGGTGCTGGGCGATCTCAACGGCGACAACGTGGTGGATACGCCGGGCATGTCGGCGGGCGCGTTCTATACGTCGCCCGACAATCCGCGTGCAGCGGGCGTTACGCCGGGCAGCGGGGGGGGCGACGCGTTCGACATCCGCTGGGCGCGGGACCCGGAGACGGGCGCGGCGGCGGGGCTCGCCTCGTTCGATTTCGTACGGATATCGACGGGGGCGAACTTTCTGGCCGCGGTGCTGGGCGAGGTGTCGACGGAGGTGAGCGCGGTGGCGGATGTGCGCCCGCGCGAGGCGTTCTTCGACCGAACGGGCGACGGCGCGGCGGACGTCGAGGATCTGTACCGCTGGCAGTCGCTGCGGATGAGCGGGGATTCAAGCGCGGATCTTGACGGTGACGGCGTGACGAACGAAGCGGACCGTGCGATGATGATGCGATGTGTGCGGCGCAACGAGACGAGCGATGCCGGGACGGCTCGGTGATGCGGCGGCGCGACGGATTCACGCTGCTGGAGCTGCTGATCGTGGTGGCGACCGTCGGCATCCTGCTGGCGACGCTGCTGCCGGCGCTGCGCGGGGCGCGTCAGGCGGCGCGCTCGGCGGAGTGCTCGGCGAACCTGCGGCAGCTGCAGGTGGCGAACGATCTGTACGCGCAGGATCACGCGGAGCGGTACATGCCGGCGGCGTCGGAGTTCGCGGCGCGGAACCTGCGGCGGTGGCACGGGACGCGGTCGATCGCGAGCGCGGCGTTCGAGGCGCGCGGGGCGCCGGTCACGCCTTACCTGGACGGTGAGGGGCTGAGCCGTGCGGTGCGGGCGTGCCCGGAGTTCATGCCGACGCTCAAGCGGCTGTCGAACGAGGGCGCGGGGTTCGAGGCGGCGTGCGGCGGGTACGGGTACAACGCGGCGTTCGTGGGTGCGGAGCGGCGCGCGTTCACGCCGGGCGTGTGGACGCTGGTGAGCGATGTCGTGGGCTCGCGGCGTGCGCAGTTCGCGGCCCCGGCGGGGACGGTTGGCTTCGCGGACACGGCGTTCGCCGGGGCGGGGCTGATCGAGTATTCGTTCGTCGAGCCGCCCTTCTGGCCCGACTTCCCCGGGGCTCGGCCCGATCCGTCGGTGCATTTCCGTCATTCGGGTCGAGCGGGCGTGGTGTGGCTCGACGGGCACGTGGACCTGCGGAAGATGGCGTACACGCAGCGGTCGGGGTTTTATCCGCTGGAGCCGGGACCACTGGGAATAGGGTGGTTCGGGGACGTGGATTCGCTGTCGGACTTTGACTATCAATGACGCGCGAGCGGGCCCCGGCGGCCCGGCCGGCGTGAGGCTCCTCCCGATGGCTGGACCGTTTGTTGTTGATCGGTGCGTGTGCGTCAACGTGACGTTCGAGCGGCTGCGCGAGATCGCACGCACGGAGGGGGCGGACCTGGAGGGGCTGAAGGACCGGACGGGCTGCTGCTCGGGGTGCGGGCTGTGCGAGCCTTACATCAGGCTGATGATCCGGACGGGCTGCACGGAGTTCGCGCCGCTGTCGGCCCGGGAGCGGGCCGAGGCGCTGCGGGACTGAGGGGGCGCGGGGCGGGGCGGGGCGGGGCTGTATGCTCGCGGGCCCTATGGCGCACGACGGACTGACCTTCAGGGCGTTTCAGGAGCTGATCCGCGAGAAGTACCACGCGACCGACGCGGCGCGCGGCACGCCGGGGACGTTCATGTGGCTGATGGAGGAGGTGGGGGAGCTGGCGACGGCGCTGATGGACAACGCGCCGGGACGGACGCCCACGGCGGAGCAGCGCGCCAATCTGCAGGAAGAGTTCGCGGATGTGATCGCGTGGCTGACGACGCTGGCGAACGTGAACGGGGTGGACCTGGAGCGGGCGCTCGAGAAGTACACCAAGGGCAAGATCGAGGGCGTCAAGCATTGAGCGCCGAGGGTTCTAGGGCGATGAACCGGATCGGATCGACGTTCGATGCGCTGCGGCGTTCGGGTCGGCGCGGTCTGATGCCGTTCGTGTGCGGGGGTCACCCTTCGCTGCAGGCGACGGAGCGGCTGCTGCCCGCGCTGTCGCGGGCCGGGGCGTCGGTGATCGAGGTGGGGATGCCTTTCAGCGATCCGATCGCGGACGGGCCGGTGATCGCGGCGGCGATGCACGAGGCGCTGAAGGCGGGCGTGACGCCCGACGGTGTGCTGGAGTCGATCGCGCGGGCGCGGGAGCAGACGAGTGCCGGGATCGTGGTGATGGTGAGCTATTCGGTTGTGTACCGCGTGGGGCTGGCGCGGCTGGTGGAGCGTGCGGCGGCGGCGGGGGTGGACGGGTTCATTTTTCCGGATCTGCCGGTGGAAGAAGCGGAGGAGATCGGGGCGGAGGTGAAGGGGCGCGGCCTGACGATGTCGCTGCTGGTGGCGCCGACGACTCCCGCGGCGCGGGTGGCGCGGATCGCGCGGGCGTGCACGGGGTTCGTGTACGTGCTGGCGCGCGTGGGGATCACGGGGACGGACGGCGCGGTCGACGTGCGGGCGCTGGCGGAGCGGATCCGGGTGCTGCGGTCGGAGACGGATCTGCCGGTCGCGTGCGGGTTCGGGATCGCGAGCGCGGACGACGTGCGCGCGGTGGTTGGGCCGGCGGAGGAAGGCGGGGCGGGCGCGGACGCGGCGATCGTGGGCTCGGCGCTGGTGAAGCGGATGACGCGGGCGGCGGCGAGCGGGGCGGACGCCGTGGCGGAGGGTGCGGCGCTGGTGCGTGCGCTGGCGGCGGGGCTGTAGCGGGCGAAGAGTGGTGCGTGCGCGTCTGCGAGCGCATGGGTGACGGGCGCGTTCAGCGCGGCCGGGGCTTGCCGGCGGCCTTGAGGGCGCGCATGCGGCGCGTGGGGCGGGCGTCTTCGTTGCGGGAGCGGATGGCGGGGGTCGCGACGATGGTGAGCGCGTGGAGCGCGCCGGGGCCGCGGGCGCGGCGCGAGGCGGTGATCCTGCGTATGGCGGCGAGGTGATGGCGGACCTGGGCGAGGGCGGCGTCGTCGAGCCACGCGGTCTCGGTGAAGGCGAAGGTGTCGCCCAGCTCGGGGTCGAGGCGCGGCAGACGAGCGTCGAGGGCCGAGCGGAGGAGCTCCGAGGCGTGCTCGAGATGGACGCGGGCGAGGCGGACGAAGCGGTCGGCGTTGCGGCCCGTGGCGACGTCGACGTCGAGGACGAGGCGGTCGGCGGCGACGTCGTAGAGGCGTTCGCGCTGCGGGCCGACGCGGCGGGCGCCGAGTTGCCGCACGAGGCCGGCGGCGAGGAGCCGGCGGGCGTGGTGGTAGAGGCCGTCGGCGGGCCGGGCGAGGGCCAGGGCGAGCTGCGCGAGCGAGGCGGGGCCCAGGTCCGTCAGGAACTGCACGATCTCCAGCCTGGGGGCGGAGGTGATGGCGTCCCACTGCTCGTCCGTGTGGACGAAAAGGGCGGGGAGGCGCGGCGGGGGGCGGAGGGGGGAGGGCATAACTGTTGAAAATAATAGCACGTATTTCAACAGGAGGCGACAGGGGCGTTTGCGGTGTATGCTTGCGGGGTCTTCTCGCGTACGGCGGCCGTGGGCCGCGGAGCGCGGGGGGCGCGAGAGACGACACGCGGGAGCTGATCTGCGATGAACCGGACCGACACGCTGCGGGCGATTGCTGAATGGCACGAGAACGGGTTTGCGCACGAGGAGGGCGTGCGGACGGACGCGATCCAGTCGCTGTACGGGCGGGACGTGTTCAGCGAGCGGGTGATGCGTGAGCGTCTGCCCAAGGACGTGTTCAAGAGCGTGCAGCGGACGATCACGCTGGGCGAGCCGCTGGACCCGTCGGTGGCGGACACGGTCGCCAATGCGATGAAGGACTGGGCGATCGAGAACGGGGCGACGCACTACACGCACTGGTTCCAGCCGCTGACGGGCCAGACGGCGGAGAAGCACGACAGCTTCATCGCGCCTGACGGGCGGGGCGGGGTGATCACGGAGTTCTCGGGGAACCAGCTGGTGCAGGGCGAGCCCGACGCGTCGAGCTTCCCCTCGGGCGGGGTGCGCGCGACGTTCGAGGCGCGCGGGTACACGGCGTGGGACCCGACGAGCCCGGTGTTCCTGTCGCGCGGGACCAACAGCGTGACGCTGTGCATCCCGACGGCGTTCGTGAGCTACACGGGCGAGGCGCTGGACAAGAAGACGCCGCTGCTGCGGTCGATGGACGCGGTGAGCGAGCAGGCGATGCGGGTGCTGCGGTTCTTCGGGACGGACAAGGGCGTGTCGCGGGTGTTCACGACGTGCGGGGCGGAGCAGGAGTACTTCCTGATCGACCGGCGGTACTACGTGTCGCGGCCCGACCTGCTGCTGTGCAGCCGGACGCTGTTCGGGAGCAAGCCGCCCAAGGACCAGCAGCTCGAGGATCACTACTTCGGCTCGGTGCCCGAGCGTGTGCTGAGCTACATGGCGGCGTGCGAGGCCGAGCTGTACGCGCTGGGCGTGCCGATCAAGACGCGGCACAACGAGGTGGCGCCCGCGCAGTACGAGATCGCGCCGGTGTTCGAGACGGCGAACGTGGCGGCGGACCACCAGCAGCTCGTGATGCAGGTGCTGCGGAAGGTGGCGCCGAAGTTCGGGCTGCAGTGCCTGCTGCACGAGAAGCCCTTCGCGGGCGTGAACGGCTCGGGCAAGCACAACAACTGGTCGATCGCGACGGACACGGGTGTGAACCTGCTGGACCCGCGCGACGAGACGCACACGAACATGCAGTTCCTGGTGTTCCTGTGCGCGGTGATCCGCGCGGTGGACATGCACGCGGACATCCTCCGCGCGAGCGTGGCGCACGCGGGGAACGACCACCGCCTGGGCGCGAACGAGGCGCCGCCGGCGATCATCTCGATCTTCCTGGGCGACATGCTGCAGGACATCATCGATCAGCTCGAGAAGGGCAGCCCGCGGAGCACGCTCAAGGGCGGCAAGCTGGACCTGGGCGCGCGGACGCTGCCCCAGCTCCCGCGGCACACGGGCGACCGCAACCGCACGAGCCCCTTCGCGTTCACGGGCAACAAGTTCGAGTTCCGCGCGGTGGGCAGCAGCCAGTCGATCGCGTGGCCCAACGTCGTTCTGAACACGATCGTTGCGGAGAGCCTGGACGCGATCGCGACGGAGCTGGAGAAGACGCTGGGCAAGCAGCCCAGCGAGGAGAAGCTCAAGACGACGGTCGCCAAGCTGCTGCAGCGGATCGTGAAGGAGCACAAGCGCGTCCTGTTCAACGGGGACGGGTACGACTCGGCGTGGCACCACGAGGCGGAACGCCGCGGGCTGCCCAACGCGCGGGACACCGTCTCCGCGCTGCAGGCGCTCAAGAGCAAGAAGGCCGTCGACCTGTTCAAGAAGTACGGCGTGCTGAGCAAGGTCGAGCTCGAGTCGCGGTTCCACATCTACGTTGAGCAGTACATCAAGATCGTGTCCATCGAGGCGCGGACGATGCTGAGCATGGCGCGGACGCAGATCCTGCCCGCGGCGCTGCGGCATCAGGCCGAGCTCGCCCAGACGGTCGCGGCGACGCAGGGGGCGGACGTGGACGCGGAGCCCGTGCGCGAGGAGCTGGAGAGCTTCGTCGAGCTGGCGGCCCGGTTCCGCGACGCGCTCCAGGCGCTCGAGAAGGCGCTGGGGCACGACGGGCACAAGGACGAGTCGAAGCACGCGGCGTACCTGCGCGACGATGTCCTCCCCCGGATGATGGATCTGCGCGAGGCGGGCGACGAGCTGGAGCGTCGCGTGGCGGAGGACCTGTGGCCGCTGCCGGGCTATCGCGAGATGCTGTTCGTGAAGTGAGCCCGGCGGGTCGCGGGCGGCGGGCGGCGCGAAAATGTTGGGCGTTCCGGGCCGCGGATACACTGGACGTCCGTGGCCCGGTAGCTCAGCGGTTAGAGCAGGGGACTCATAATCCCTTGGTCCTCGGTTCGAATCCGAGCCGGGCTATTTCTCGCGCCGCGAGCGGTGGACGGACGGGCGGGACTTCGTCGGAGGCGGCGTGAGCGGGCTGTGGCAGTCGATGACCGAGGGGACGACGGCGGCGGGCGGCGTGCTCGCGCTGGCGGTGACGATCTCGCTGGGGCTGGCGCTGGGGTCGGCGCGGGTGCGGCGGCTGCAGCTTGGTGTCGCGGGCGTGCTGTTCGCGGGGCTGATCCTGGGGCATTTCGGCGTCAAGGCGTCGCCCCCGGTGCTGGAGTTTGCGCGCGAGTTCGGGCTCATCCTGTTCGTGTATGCGGTCGGGCTGACGGTGGGGCCCGGGTTCTTCAACAGCTTCAAGCGGGGCGGCGCGCGGCTGAACGCGCTGGCCGCGGCGATCGTGCTGTCGGGGGGTGTGCTGGCGGTCGGGTTGGGTGCGCTGGCGGGGCTCGGCGGGCCCGCGACGGCGGGGATGTTCTGCGGGTCGACGACGAACACGCCCGCACTGGCCGCGGCCGGGCAGGTGCTGCGCGAGCGACTGGCGGCCGAGCAGGCCGGGACGGCGGTGCCGGGCGCGGACGCGGCGGGAGCGCACGGTGAAGCGGCCGCGACGCCGCCCGCGGAGCACGCCGGCGGCGAGGTGACGAAGATCCCGTGGCTGGCGTACGCGGTGACGTACCCGTTCGGCGTGGCGGGGGTGCTGCTGACGATGGTGGTGCTGCGGCGGGCGTTCGCGTGCGATCCGCAGGCGGAGGCGGCGCGGCTGCGGGCCGAGGCGGAGGCGACGCAGCCCACGCTCAGGCGGATGTCGCTGCGGGTGACGAATCCGAACCTGGACGGGCTCGGGCTGTCGCACCTGCCGGGGCTGCGCGGCTCGGGGGTCGTCGTGAGCCGGCTGGTGCGCGGGGCGGACGTGAGTGTGCCCGGCGCGTCGACGCCGCTGCGGCTGGGGGACGTGCTGCTGGCGGTCGGCGAGCCGGCGGCGCTGGAGCAGCTGCGGGTGGTGGTGGGGGAGGTGTCGGTCGAGGATCCGATGGAGGCGGGTGGCGACGTGCTGTTCCGGTGGCTGACGATCAGCCGGCGGCATGTTGTGGGCCGGACGGTGGAGCAGCTGGGATGGGGCGCGCGGTTCGGCGTGCGCGTGACGCGCGTGCGGCGCGCGGGGGTCGAGATGTCGGGCGCGGCGCCCGTGACGCTGGGGCTGGGCGATCAGGTGCTCGTTGTGGGGACGGAGTCGAGCATCCAGCAGGCGGTGCGCGAGGCGGGGGACTCGCCGCGGCGGCTGGAGCACACGGAGCTGGCGCCGATCTTCATCGGGATCGTGCTGGGCGTGATCGTGGGGAGCATCCCGCTGGCGGCGCCGGGGCTGCCGGCGGGTCTGAAGCTGGGGCTTGCGGGCGGGCCTCTGCTGACGGCGATGGTGCTCTCGCGGCTGCAGCGCATCGGTCCGCTGGTGTGGTACGTGCCGCGCTCGGCGAACCTGGTGCTGAAGGACGTGGGGATCGTGCTGTTTCTGGCGAGCGTCGGGCTCTCGTCGGGCGACCGGTTCGTGCAATCGCTGGCGCAGGGCGACGGCCCGCTGTGGCTGTTGCTGGGCGCGGTGGTGACGCTGCTGCCGCCGATGGTGGTGGGCGGGATCGCGATCGCGGTGCTGCGGATCCCTTATCTGACGGTGAGCGGCCTGCTCGCCGGGAGCATGACGGACCCGCCATCGCTGGCGTTCGCGACGAGTCAGGCGGATTCGGACGCGCCGGCGGTGGCGTACGCGACGGTGTACCCGCTTGCGATGATCCTGCGCGTGGTGTGTGCGCAGGTGATGGTGATGCTGGCGGTGCTGTAGAGCGGCGCGGGGATCAGGGCCTGGGCAGCGCGTTCAGCGCGGCGGTGATGGCGCCCGGGGCGGCTTCGGGCTCGGCGGGGGGGAGCTCGGTGGCGGCGACGGCGCGGGCGGCGGTCAGGGCGCGTTCGTAGGCCTGCCGCGCGGGGTCGGCCGCGTTGAGCGCGGCGTGCGCGTCTCCCAGCAGTCGCGCGGCGAGAGCCGAGAGGCGGAGCGTGATGAGGTCGCCCGGGGCTTCGTCCAGGACGCGGGCGGCGGCCTTTGCCGCGCGGTCGAAGGACTCGACGGCTTCCGCGGCGGCGCCGCGGGCGAGCTGCACGCGGCCCGCGCCGATGTGCGCGCGGACGGTGCTGATGGCCTTGCCCGCGTCGTCGGGGGCGGCGGCGGAGATGGTGGCCAGGAGCTCGCCGGCGGAGGCGAAGACGCGGCCCGCGGAGTCGAGGGTGTCGGCGGGCGGGTTCTGCGCCGCCAGCAGCGCCTCGCCCATTGCCAGGGCGGCGCGGGCGAGCGACTGGAGGCTGCGGTCGTCCGGGCTGTCCTTCTCCTGAGCGGTGAGCTTCTGCATCAGGTCGCGGGCTTCGGTGGCGCGCTGGAGTGCGAGGGCCGGGTCGCCCGCGTGGCGCGCGATCTGCGAGCCGTAGGTGAGAGCGACGGAGAGGTCGCGGCGCGTGCGGGACTCTTCGGGGGCTTCAGAGAGGAGCTGGCGGCGGATGGCGAGGGCGTCCTTGAAGCCGGCCTCGGCGGCGGCGTGATCGCCCAGCTCGGAGCTGAGGCTCGCGAGATCGATGAGCCCGACGCTGCGGTTGCGGCGGGCCTGCTGCGACGCGTCGAGAGCGACGAGGGCGGCGCGGAGCTGATCGGCCTTTTCGAGCATGGGGCGGGCCGCGGCGAGGCGGCCGTTCGCAACTTCGAGGTCGGCGAGCGCGGCGAGCGTGGCGGCCAGTCGCAGGCGTGCGCCCGAGTTCTCGGGCTTGTCGCCGTCGAGCGTCTCCAGGATGGTGCGGGCCTGGGTGTAGCTCTCGCCCGCGGCGGTGAGGTCGCGCTGCTTGCGGAGCATGTCGGCGATGCGGATGTGGCTGCTGGCGAGGGCGAGCTTGTAGAGCTGGTTGGCGGGCTCGGCGTCGGCGAGCGCCTGGCGCATCTTGAGGCCCGTGCGCTGGAACTCGAGGGCGCGGGTGACGTCGCCCTTGTTTCCGCTGCGGGCGTCGGAGTGGAGCGTGCCGAGGCGCTCGTAGAGGCCGCTGAGCTCGAGGCGGCGGTCGGGATCGTTGAGAGACAGGGGCTCGAGCTTGGTGAGATAGTCGGCGGCGGTGGTCACGAGGACGTCGCGGGCGGCGACGGCGCCGGGCAGCTTGACGATGGCGGGGTGGATCTGATCGATGAACTGCACGGCCAGCTTCCACATGTCCGCGTAGGCGGCGTCGGTCTTCTCCTTGGCCTCCTCGGCGGCGGCGCGCTGCAGGCGCTCGGCGTCGGCGTTCTCGTCGGCGCGCTGGCGCTCGCGGCGCTCGGCGGCGGCGAGGATGACCGCTTCGCCGCGGGCGGCCTCGGCGCGGCGCCACTGGATCGACGTGCCGGCGACGCCCAGGATGAGCGCCACGCTGATGCTCGCGGCGGCGGCGACGGGGCCCTTGTTGCGGCTGACGAACTTGCCCACGCGGTAGCCCAGGCTGGGCGGGCGCGCGATGACGGGCTCGCCCGCCAGGTGTCTGGAGATGTCCTCCGAGAGCTGCTCGGCGGAGGTGTAGCGGCGTGTGGGCGTCTTCTCGAGGGCCTTGAGGACGATGTCGTCGATGTCGCCCCGAAGGCGGCGGCGGAGCTTGTCGATGTCGGCGCCGCGCGTGACGGCGACGGACTCGGGGTCCACGCGGCGCGTCTTGCCCTCGCCCACGGGCTCCTCGTCGATGCGGCTGATGACGGTGCTGGGCTTCTCGGGCGACTGCTCGCAGACGATGCGCATAATCTCGTGCTGCAGGCGGGTCTTGAACTTGTAGGGTCGGCGGCCCGTGAGCAGCTCGTAGAGCATGACGCCCAGCGAGTAGATGTCGCTGGCGGTGGTGATGGCGTCGCCGCGGACCTGCTCGGGGCTCGCGTACTCGGGGGTCATGAGGCGGACGGCGGGGCCCGTGACGGCTTCGACCTCGAAGAGCGCGGGGTTGAGGAGCTTGGCGATGCCGAAGTCGAGGAGCTTGGGCTCGCCCTTGCTGGTGACGAGGACGTTGCCGGGCTTGAGGTCGCGGTGAACGATCAGGTTCTGGTGGGCGTAGTGGACGGCGGAGCAGACCTTCTGGAAGAGCGCCAGGCGCTCGCGCAGGCCAAGCTGGTGGGTGTCGCAGTACTTCTCGATGGGCATGCCCTCGATGTATTCGAGGGCGAAGTAGGGCCGGCCGTCCTCGGTCTGGCCGCCGTCGACGAGGCGTGCGATGTTGGGGTGATTGAGGGCGGAGAGGAGCTTGCGCTCGAGCTCGAACCGGCGGAGGATGTCGTCGGTGTCCATGCCGCGGCGGATGACCTTGAGGGCCACGCGCTGCGCGTATGTGGTGTCGTCGCGCTGGGCGAGGTAGACGAGGCCCATGCCGCCCTGGCCCAGGGTCTGGAGGATGCGGTAGGGCCCGATGCGTTCGGGGCGTTCTTCGCCCAGCAGCCGGCTGATTGCCTCTGCGGCCGCGGAGGGGCGCGAGAGGGCCGGGGTGGTTTCCGCCTCGTGGTGTGAGGGGGGCTGGACGGTGATCACTCTGCGATCGGTCGACATGAGAGCCCCTCTCACGAGTGCGGGGTCGGCGAAAGTTCGGCCATGTAACCAGTACGTTATGGACAGGGTCGAAACAAGCCCGGACCGCCCAGAAGTCACATATCGACCGGGCGCGGAGGGCGGATGGAGGTTTTTGGACGGGTCAGATGCCCGCGGCCTGCCCGCCGCGAAGCTGACGGGTCAGCAGGTCCTTGAGCTGGAGCGGCGCTCGCTCGCTCGGGGCGAGCTCGGCGGCGCGCTCGGCGCTGCGGAGGGCTGCGGCGAGGTCGCCCGACTTGCGTTGCCAGACGGCCAGGGCGAGATAGCCCTCGTAGCGGTCCGGGGCGACGGCGATGAGGCGCTGGGCGGCGGCGCGGAGCTGGCGGTCGTCCCCGATCATGACGGCGATGTCGGCCAGGCGCGCCCAAGCCTCGACGTCGGAGGCGCCCTCGGCGCCTTTGGTCAGGCCCGTGAGGATCTGCCGGGCCTCGACGGGCCGGCGCAGCTCGATGAGGCAGCGGGCCCGCATGTGCTGGAGGTCGCGGCGCGTCTCGTAGCCCTTGAGCCGGGTGAGCCTGGCGAGGGTCGCGTCGGCGTCCGCGAAGCGTGAGGCGGCGATCTCGGCCCGCGCCAGGTCCTCGAGGATCGCGGGGCTCTCGACGCCCAGCACCGACGCCTGGCGGAAGTGCTCGGCGGCGGCGGAGGGGTCGTTCTCGAGCATGCAGATGTGCCCGAGCAGCTGGTGGACGCCCGGGCTGAACTCGAACTTCTCGAGCTGGGCGCCGAGCAGGGCGCGGGCCTCGGAGATGCGTTCCTGCTGGACGAGGACCTCGGCGGCGGCGAGCGTGTGACGGATCTCGTCGGGCGCGAGGGCGGCGGCGGCGGTGTAGGCCTCGAGGGCCCTCTCCTCCTGGCCCACGCTCTCGAGGATGACGCCGCGGTAGTACAGGAAGTCGGCGTTCTTCTCGTCGAGCTTGCGGCCGGTCTCGAGCGCGGCGAGCGCATCCTCGGGCCGGCCCATCTCGTGCAGGATTCGGCCGCGGAGCAGGTGTGACTTGGCGACGTCCGGGTTGAGCGCGATGGAGCGGTCGACGCTCTGGATGGCGGACTCCAGGTCGCCCGCTTCGAAGCGCTGCTGCGCGAGGTCCCACTCCGTGGCGGACTTGATCTCCTTCATGCGCTGCTCGGCTTCGCCGATGGCCTTGGTGGTGTAGGTGCCGTGGCCGCAGCCGGCGAGCACGCCCGCCCAGACGAGCGCGAGGGCCGGGACGCGACGGATGAGCGTGGCGAGCGGGATCATGGGGCGCTCAGGGCTGATCGACCGATTCGGGCTCGGGGTCGGAGGGGGGCTCGAGCTCCGCCTCGGGCTCGTCGAAAACGGGAGGCGGCGGGGCGAGCGCCGGGGGCGCGGCGGGGGCGGGGGCCGCGGCCGGGGGCTGACGGACGGAGACGTTCTCTCCGGCCTCGCCCGCGATGATCTGATCGAGGAAGCTGCGGCTGGGCCAGACGGTGGGGGAGCTGACGAGCTTCTCCCGGATGCGGACGGCGTCGGGCTGGATCGGGTTGAGCGACAGCGATCGGCGGACGGACCAGAGGGCCGCGTTGATGTCGCCCTCGGCGGCCTGACGCTCGGCGTCGAGGTTCAGCCGGGCGCTCTGGCGCTCGCGGCTCCAGGGCAGGAGGCCCTCGCGCGAGCCCACGAGCAGCGCCCTGCCCCATTCATTGGCGCGGTCACCCTGCGTGATCAGGATGTTGTCCTGCATGATCGTGGGCTTGATCATGAAGATGATCTCGCTGCGCTGCGTGATGTCGTCGCGGCCCTGGAAGGCGGCGCCCAGGATCGGGATGTCGCCCACGACCGGTACCTGCGAGCGGTCCCGCTGGATGTCCTCGCGGAAGAGGCCCCCCAGCACGGCGGTGTAGCCCGCGGGGACCTGGACGTTGGTGTTGACGGTCTGGAGGTTCTCGTCGGGGATCTGCTGCGACTGGCCGCCCGCGCCGGTGACGGTGCGGAAGTCGACGTCCGAGACCTTGGGGGCCAGCTCGAGGCGGATGACGTTGTCGCGCAGGACGAAGGGGCGGATGTCGAGCTCGATGCCCGTGTCGATGAACTTGACGGTCTGGAGGACCTGGTTCTCGACGACGCTGGTCTCGAGGTACCCAACGCGCGTGCCGACGAGGACGCGGGCGCGCTGGCGGTTGAGCGTGAGGACCTTGGGGTTGGAGAGGAGCGTGACGTCGGAGACCTCGTCGAGGGCGCGGATGAAGACGCCTATGTCGTCCTGCACGTAGCCGCCGCGGATGGTGGCGCGTCCGAGCCCCGTGTTCCCCGGGGTCGAGGCGACGAAGTCGCGCTGGTCCCTGGTGACGGGGTCGCTTGCCTGGGGCGGGCCGTCGATATCGCCCTTGAAGTCGATGGGGTTGAAGCTGTCGGGGAAGTTGAAGAAGTCGGTGAACTGGACTTCCTTGAGGACGGCGAAGTCGACGCCGAAGCCGTTGGCCTCTTCGAGCGAGGCCGACATGATGGTCGACTCGAGGAGGACCTGGGCGGGCTTTGTGTCGAGGGTCTTGATGAGCTCCTCGATCTCGGCGATGTTCTCGGGGTAGTCGTGGACGATCAGGGCGGCGTAGACGGAGAACTCGTCCTTGTCCGGGGTGTAGACGCCGGCGGCCGCGTCGGCGTTCTGGTTGCCGCCGCCCCCGCCGCCTCCTCCGCTCCCGCCGCTCTCGTCGGTCGTGACCTCGATGACGCCCTTCTCCGAGCGGATCGAGTCGGCGAAGCGCTTGGCGTCGTCGGGCCTCAGGTAGTCGAGGTTGATGCGGCGCGACTCGCGGCGCCGCTCCTCGTTCTTGATCGCGGCCAGCTCGAGGGCCGTGTAGACGTAGATGAAGTCGCCCTTCTCGAGGTAGCCCAGCCCGTTGGCGGTGAGCAGGGCGTCGAGCGCGTCGTAGAACGCGGCGCCGTAGACCGTGCACGTGACGCGGTTGCGGACGTTCAGCGAGGGGACGATGTTGCGGCGCGACTGGACGGCGAGCTTCTGGAGGACCGTGCGGATGTCCTCGTTCTGGGCGATCAGGTCGACGGTGAGGAACTCCGAGACGCGGACCTCGGAGAAGGAGGGGAGCTCGACCTCGTCGTCCTTGCCGCC
This sequence comes from Planctomycetota bacterium, assembly GCA_033763795.1. Taxonomy (GTDB): domain Bacteria; phylum Planctomycetota; class Phycisphaerae; order Phycisphaerales; family UBA1924; genus JAEUIV01. The sequence goes on along the minus strand of JANRJV010000063.1, from coordinate 40,057 downwards.
GCCGCCGCCGGATTTGTCCTGCTGGCCCGTGATGCCCTGGATGACGGCGGCGGTGTTGGCGGGTGTCACGGGCTGAGCCGTGGTTGTGGTCGTCTGCGGGATGGCGGGGATGGCCGGGATAGGCGGCAGTTCCGTCTGTGCGATCGCCGGCCCCGCGACCCAGCACGCGATGCAGCACGTGAGCGAGCGAGCGCTCCATGCTTCGCCGCGTGCGGCCCGCCCACGTGTGATTGACCGCTCCACGGGGCTAACGCTACCGGTTGCCCGGGAAGGCTTCAAGCAGGCAAGCGGCGGGCCGGGGCTTTCGCCGGGACTCGGATCATGCGATACTCCGTGCCAAGTCGTCCGTGCCGGAGGTGTGATGTCCGCGAACCCAGCGCCCTCGGTCGCCAGCAACGGCGTCGCCGCACCGTCTCAGCCCCGCGAGTCCGGGGCGCGGCAGGCGTACCAGGCGGGCATCCGGTATTTCCTGGGGCCGCTCGTCCAGTTTCTGGATGACGAGACCGTCTCGGAGGTCATGGTCAACGGTCACGACCAGATCTACATCGAGCGGGGCGGCAAGGTCGTGCGCACGGAGGCCCGTTTCCAGAGCGAAGCCGAGCTCCGCGCCGCGGCGAACAACATCGCCCAGTTCGTGGGCAAGACGATCACGGAGAAGGAGCCGATCCTCGACGGGCGCCTGCCCGACGGCTCGCGCGTCTGCATCATCCTGGAGCCGATCTCGGGGGCGGGGACTTCGGTCAATATCCGCAGGTTCAGCCGCTCGGCGGTGACGCCCGAGTTCCTCCTCAAGCGGAACGCGATCACCGCGGAGGCGCTGGAGTTCGTGCTCATCGCGGTGGAGGCCGCGCTGAACATCGTGGTGAGCGGCGGCACAGGCTCGGGCAAGACGACGCTGCTCAACATCATCTCGACGGCGTTCTCGGATTCCGACCGCGTGGTCGTCATCGAGGACACGCGCGAGCTGCAGATCCAGAAGCAGCACGTGGTGCAGCTGGAGGCGCGGCCCGCCGACGCGTACGGGAAAGGGGCCATCACCGTCCGCGACCTGTTCGTGGCGTCGCTGCGCATGCGGCCCGACCGGATCGTGGTGGGCGAGGTGCGCCGGGGCGAGGCCCTGGACATGGTGCAGGCCATGACCTCGGGGCACCGCGGCTCGCTGGCCACGCTGCATGCCGACAACCCCTCGCAGGCCTGCGGCCGGCTGGAGACCATGTGCCTGATGGCGGACCTGGGGCTCCCGATGATCGCGCTGCGGCGGCAGATCGCCCTGGCGGTCGACCTGTTCATCCAGACGTCGCGGCTGCACTCGGGCCGCCGCCTGGTCACGCACCTGAGCGAGGTCGAGTTCGACGAGCCCAGCGGCACCTACAAGGTCCGGGACATCTTTAACCTCGATACGTCGGCTGAGGAGCCGACGCTGCGCTGGACCGGGGAGCGGCCCACAATGGCCAAGGATCTCAAGTGGCTGGGGCTGCTGGACAAAGTGAACCTGACGAAGCAGGTGTTCGGGCTCTAGGGATTCCGCCCATGCACGCGAGCGAGACGCGAGAGTTGCGCGAACTGCCCGGCGACGAGTCGGGGCAGATGATCATGGAGTACCTGTTGCTGGCGGGGCTGATCATCCTGCCGCTGGCGATGACCATGCCCTATCTGCTGGAGCAGATGTACCTGTACTTTTACAGGATCGCGTTTTATCTCGCGCTACCTTTCCCGTAATCGATACTGTAGAGTCTGAGAAGCGGGCCCGCCGATCAAGGGGGCCGATCTATTAGGGAGTGGATGGCCATGTTGAACAAGACGCGTAAGTTCTTTGTACGGCTCCACGAGGACGAAACCGGCCCGAACACGGTCGAGTGGATCCTCCTGATCATCGTGGGCCTGATCATCCTGATCGGCATCTTCCTGTTCGCCCGCTGGGCGGTGGGTCGCATGGGCCAGAACCAGACGGCCGCCGAAGAACAGACCGGCCTGCTCGAAGGCGAGCGGAACAACCTCGGCCCGTAATCGCCTTGCTTGGAGCGTGGCCTGAGATCGCGGGGGCTCGCCGGCTCCCGGCTCGCGCTCACCTCTGAGGGACGTTGATGTCCGGCTCCCAGACGGAGCATGGCGCCGAACCCCGCGCCGTGAGCGACGCCGTCACGGCCCAGGACCAGCCTCCACCCCGAGCCGGCGCAGGCCGGGCGTGGATCGGGTACTGGATCGTCGGTGTGAGCGCCGCGGCGGTGGTCGCGTCCGCTCTCCAGATCGCACTCTCGATGCACGATCAGGGACTCTTCCTGATCGTGCTTTGCTATGGCGTGCTCGTGGTCGGGGCGTGGCTCGACGCCGCCACGCGCCGCATCCCCAACGTTCTGACCTATCCGGCGCTGCTGATCGGCGTGGCGCTGAACCTCGTGATCGCACCGATCTTCGCCGGGCTGGGGCTCGACGTCCCGCTGCGCTGGCTGGGCGGGCCCGGGGCGGGCGAGGCCGCGGGCGGGCTGGCGCTCACCGCCGCGGTGGGCATCATCAGCTTCATGGCGCGGGGGCTGGGCGGCGGCGACGTGAAGCTGCTGGGCGCGCTGGGCGTACTGATCGGGTTCACGCAGGTGATGCCCGTGCTGCTGAACACGCTGATCATCGCCGCGATCGTCGGGGTCGTGAACTGGGGCCTGCGGGGCGAGCTGATCGCCAGAGTCCAGGTCGTGGCGCTCAACCTGATGACCGTCGCCGGGACGCGGCGGGGGATCACGGAGGTCTACCCCTTCCAGAGGTCCGAGGCGCCGTTCGGCCTGTCTTTGCTCCTGGGCATGGTGTCCGCGCACTTCGTGCAGGTGCACGACCTGCTGCTACGCGTGGCGCTGGGAGGTGGCGAGTGAACTCGACTCCCCGCCGGCGCCGGATCCGATGGGGCCGCTTCGCGGGCGGCCTGGCGGCGGCGGCGCTGGGCGTCTACGCCATGCGTTTCAACGAGGAAGTGGCGCAAGCGCTGACGATGCCGGTCACGGCGGGGGGGCTGGTCTTCCTGCTGGGGGCGGCGCTGACCATCGCGGCGCTCTCGATATCCGGCTCGCGGCTGCTGCTGGAGGGCCTCGGGGCGGCGCGGGCGGCGCGCGAGCTGGGCGGCTGCGCGCGGGGGACGGTGATGGTCGAGTTCACGCTGGTCTTCCCGCTGGTGCTGCTGATCATGGTCTGCATCGTGCAGGTGGCGATGCTGGCGGCGGCGTCGCTGGTCGTCCGCTACGCCGCGTTTGTCGGAGCGCGGACGGGGTGCGTGACGCTTGACCGCGACGGCGTCATCGGCATCGAGGAGGACTTCGAGAACGAGCCTCAGCGGATCGTCGACGCGGTGCGCCTCGTGCTCAGCCCGATCTCGCCGCAGTCGCCGCGGAACCTGGGGTACGACCCTTCAGCCAGCGTGATGAACGACATCGTTTCGCGCGCCGGCCGGCCGCACGGCTCCCGCTCGGCGGGCCTGCGCAAGGCGTACACGCTCGAGGGCGCGAGCGTCAGCTACTCGAGCTCGTATCCTCCCGCCGATCTATTCTTCTTTGATCTGCCGAACCTCTTCGCTCCCAAGGAGGTGGAGGTGCGCGTCTCGTACGATTACTACATCATCTTCCCGGGGATCAACCTCGTGCCGTGGGCGACCGTTCCCGCGCGGTCGGGCCTTCCCGGGCGTGCGTTCCCGATCCGCCAGACCGTGAGACTGCAGTCGACGGGCGGTCGGATCTCGAGCCCCGCGGCCCTCGCGGGAGGGCTGCCGCTGCTATGAGAGGCCCGGGCCCCCGATTGCTCGCGCTCGCCGCCGAGGAACGCTCCTCGGGCCCGGCGCTCTCGCGCGGCGTGGGGAGGCCGCTGCTCCGGCTGCACCGCTCCGACCGAGGCGACATCGGCATCTTCTTCCTGCTGATCGGCATCCTGTTCTACTGCAGCGCGGCGCTCGTTTGGAACGTTGGCCTCGTGACCACGCGGAAGATGCAGGTCCAGACGGCGGCCGACGCGATGGCGTATTCCGCGGCGACGTGGACCAGCCGCTGCGTCAACCTGATGACGGGCACGAACATGATGATCCTGCGCAACACCACGGCTCAGGCCGCGGCGTCCGGGGTCGTCGCGGTGACGATCGGCGTGCCCATCTGGTGGGCGGTCGAGATCGTGCGCGCCATCGGGTGCGCCCCGCCGCCCTTCAACATCCCGTGCATCATCGCCGCGGTCGCGCGCGTGGCCGCCGAGATCCCCAGCTACGCGCAGTTCGTCGCTGACTCGGCCCCCGACGCGTTCGAGGCGGTCTTCTCCAACACGTTCCCCGACCGCATCAGCGAGATCCACCGCTTCCAGAACGAGCTCTTCGACGCGACCTACGACGCGATCGAGACCCAGCGCCAGGCATACGAGCAGCAGTACGGCGTGCGGCTCTGGGTCGCCAGGCCCGGGGACGGCGACGGGCTTGTCCGCGCGCCGGTGCGCGGCGGGGACTTCCTCTCGTTCCTGCCCGTGGTGATGCTCCGCTGGGTGCTGTCGGACAACAACCTGCCGGGCGATGCGGATTTCAACAGCTTCAACTCCGTGGGCCGGGCGAACATGATGTGGAACATCACCACGCTCGCAACGCTCGCGATCATGGCCGCGGTGCACGGGGGCGACCACTACGTGCTGGAATCGCAGCTGGGGCCGCTCGAGCTGAGCCCGGCGGACGAGGGACGCGAGAAGTTCACGGTCGTCGCCGTCGCGGCGGCGGAGGACGTCGCCGGCCCGTCGTTCATGGCCTCGGGCCTGTTCAGCCACGCGGTCAGCCCTTCGAACACCGTCGTCGCGTACGCTCAGGCGGAAACGTGCAACGGCATCGACGAACGTCTCGCGTCAACGGGCATCCCGCTCCCCTGGCCCTTCCGCGTCTGGACCACGTGGGGTTGGCAGTGGCAGCCCCGTCTGACGCGCGGCGACCTGCTCAACGAAGCTTTCGAGAACGACGACGCGATGCGCGAAGCCATCGTCGCGGGCGGAGTGCCGGAGCCTTACCATGCCCTCATCCACCACCTCAGCCATCACTGAACGCGGGCGCCAGCGGCGCGGCGTCGTCATCACCGAGGCGATGCTCGTGATGATGATCCTCGCGCTGCTGCTGTTCATCGCGCCGGCCATGTGGCAGTACTGGATGTGGGAGCACCGGACCCGCGCCGAGGCGCACCGCAGCACCTTCGCCAAGACCTCGACGTTCCTCGACCTTTCCGCGTGGGACGCGTGGTGGTCGGACGCTCCGGACGTGGATGCCCCCGAGCTGCCGCCGTTCCCCAACGCCTTCCCCGCGGGGCTCGACGGCTTCGGGGATTTTCCGCAGACCGCCGTCGTGGGCGAGGCGGAGTCCGCGTACAGGGTCGACTCGCCTTACAACATTCTCGAGAGGCAGGGCACCTTCCGCCGCTATGGGACGGTGCTGCGCCCCTCCTGGACCTGGCAGGGCTTCCCGTTCGTGCACACGCAGGACATGCTCGAGCGGGGCGAGATCACCGGCTGGTACGACGACGGGCTGGGCGAGACGCTCGACGACGACGTCAAGGAAGCGCTGGGGCTGGGCGATTGAACGGGCTCGGAGGCTTCAGCGGCCGCTCGGCGGCTTGATCTCCGCGGCCGACGCCGAGGTCTGCGCCTGGCCCGGCTCGCTCGACGGAGCCTTGGGCGAGCGCGGGGGCTCGCTGTCGAAGCCCTGCACAATCAGCAGCGTCTTGTCGACGAGGTACTCCTCGGCGATGGTCCGCACGGCGTCTTCCGCGTCGCGGCCCGCCTGCCGGCGAAACTGGACGAGCAGGAGCTTCTCGACCGGGAAGATGAACGGGTGCACGCGCACGCCCGCGTACCCCTCGTCCAGCAGCCGGTCGGTCAGGCGGCGGACCAGCGCCCACGCGTCCGTCCGCACCTCCAGCATGAGTCGCGGCATGGCGGGATCGAGGCGGGCCATCAGCAGCACGAGCTCGCTGTCGTGCAGGACGGAGCCGCGCACGCGGAGCCGCTTGAGGTTCGGGACGGTCTCGACGTCCAGCGCCCCGCGCGGGACGACCACCTCGATGAAGGCGCGGAACTGCTCTTCCGAGAGCTTGAGCAGCGTGGCGCGGTCGAGCAGGTCGAGCGACGGGGCGCCGCCGATCATCTGCGAGACGACGGCGGCGAAGTTCTCCGCCGACCCGTCGGACGACTCGATCGCCGTGAGCACGGCGAGCTCTTTCTGGATGGCCTTGATCTGGGCCGCGGCCTCGGGGTCGCCGCTGGCGGCCAGCTCCGTCAGCGCGGCGAGCTGGCCCAGCAGCTCCGTCCGGCGGCGCGCGACCTCGGTCGTCGGGGCGCCCTCGGCCAGCTCGATCGCCTGGAGCTCGCTGCGGATCTTCTTCATGCGCTCGACGGCGGCGGGGTCGTTGGTCAGGCCGCGGGCCGTGAGCTCGCCCAGCTCGCGCACCAGGGCGGCGCGGCGGTCTTCCACCTCCTTGCAGCGGGGCCTGGGCTCGGCGCCCGCCTGCTGCGACTCGCCCTTGAACTGGTCCATCATGGGCTGGAGCCGGCGGGCGGCGTTGATGTCCCCGCTGGCGGCGCGGGTCGCGAGGTCGGCCATCTCGGCGAGCTTCTGGGCGCGCTCGCGGGCCACACGGGCAGGCACGCGCTCGTCACGGTCGAGATCCTGCAGCTTCTGCGTGAGCTCGCGCACGCGGGCGGCGGCCTGCGGGTCCCCGCGCGCCGCGGCGCGGACCGCTTCCTCCAGCTCCGCCGTCAGCTGTTGACGGCGCGCCGACGGGCCACCGACCGCCGCGGGAGCCCCCAGCTGCTCGAACTGCTGCCGCGTGGAGCGCAGCGCCGCCGCGGCCTGCTGATCGCCTCGGGCGGCGCGCTCCGCCAGAGAGGTCATCTCGGCGAGCATCCGCGAGCGCTGGGCCGCTTCCGCGGGGTCGACGCCTTCCTCCGCGTCGAGCTCGCGCAGCTCAGCCGTCACCTGCTTGAGCCGGGCGAGCGCGGCGGGGTCGCCCGCCGCAGCCCGATCCGAGAGCTCCCGCAGCTCGTTCATGAGTCGCTGGCGCTTCTCGCTCCCCTGAGCGGCCTGCACGCCCCGGGCCGTGTCCTCGATCTCTCCCCGGAGGGTGCGGAGGCGCTCGGCGGCGCGCTCGTCGCCCGCCGCGGCCCGGCGCGCCGTGTCGACCACGTCCGCCACGAGCGAGCGCGTCCGGCGCGACTGCTCGGTGTCCGACCCGCCGTCGAGCGCCGCGAGCTGCTGCTGCACGGCCTCGAGCTGCGCGACGGCCTCAGGGTCGCCCGCCGCGGCGCGCTCCGCCAGGTTGTTGAGATCGCTCAGCAGCTGCTGACGCTTCTGCGCCAGGGCCTGCTCCGAGAGCGGGCGCAGGCGGGGCCGGCTGGTCCGTTCCGGGTCGGCGCCGGTCTCGGCGGCGCGCTCGAAGGGCTCGAAACGCGGGTGCTCGATCTTGATGTCGAACCGGCCGTAGGGCACCTCCACGTCCGCCTTCCCGTCGGCCCCGGTCTTGACGACGATGGGGTCGGGCGCGCCGCTGGGCGTGATGGTGATCGTCGCGGCCTCGGCGTTCGGCTCGGGGATCAGCGACATGCGCACCGACGCCGGCGGCTGGCGCTCCAGCTCGATCAGCCGCGTCAGCACGCGCACGTTCCCGACGGTGACGCGCAGGTCGCCGGTCACGCGGCCCACCTTGTCGACGCGCACCTCGGAGGTGAACTTCCCGGTGCTGTCGACGACGACGGGGTGCCGCCCGCCGTCGCCCGTGGCGATGATCGCGGTGCCCCCCTTGGGGAAGCGGTTGATGCGGCCCGTCACGTTCACCGTCGGCGCGTTGGACTTGAACTTGCCCTCGCTGGCGAGCTCGATCGACGGGCGCGACAGGATCTCGACGACCACCCAGCCGCCGATCGCCAGCACCGCCAGCGCCAGCAGCGGCAGCGCGACCCAGGCGATCGGGAAGCTGCGCTTCTTCTTCACCACCGTCTCTTCGAGCGGCGCGGCGGCGGCGGCGCGGCGCGGCGAGCCGCTCGCCTCGCCCAGCCGGCTCAGCGCCTCCGCGGCGGTCTGGATGCGCTCGTCGACCGGCTTGGCCGTCATCGCCGCCACCAGGTCCGAGATGTCCTTGGGGAAATCGGGCAGCAGGTCGACCAGCGGCTTCAGCGTCATCTGCCGCGACGTGTGCCAGTACATCCACTTGGGCCGATCGTCCCCGCCCTTGGCGTCGGCGTCGGCGAAGGGGTCGAAGACCGAGGGGAACTGCGCGCGGTAGAGCCTGCGCCCCAGCGCGAACTCGTAGATCACCAGCCCCAGCGAGTACAGGTCCGTCGCCGGGCACTCGGGCCCGAGCGTGCCGTCCAGGAGCTCCGGCGCGGTGTACTGCACCGTCAGGACGTTCAGCGTGCTGTCGCCCTCGCCGCGCTTGGCGAGCCCGAAGTCAGCGAGCTTCCACGAGCCGAACTCGGTGGCCAGGATGTTGTTGGGCTTGAGGTCGCGGTGCAGGATCTGGGGCTTGGCGCTGTGGACGGCGTGCAGGGCGCGGAGCGAGTCGCGCATGAGCTGCCGCACTGTGTCGACGGGCGAGGGCTCCTCGCCTATGTAGTGGCGGAGGTTCCGCCCGCCCAGCTCCATCGCGATCCACGGGCCCAGGTCCGGGTCGACGTCGAAGGCGTAGATCGTGACGATGTTGGGGCACGTGCCGAGCTCGGCCAGGACGCCGACCTCGTTGCGCAGCTCCTGCAGCTTCTCGGGGTCCGCCGCGTTCCAGTTCTGCAGGATCTTGACGGCCGCGGGGCGCGTGATCCCGTGGCCCATGTGCTCCACCGCGCGCCAGACGATGGTGTATCCGCCCGGGTCGATCTGCTCGAGAAGCTCGAAGTTGCCCAGGCGCTGTTTCATCACTTGCTTCCCTTGCCGGCTTCCGCGGCGGCGGCGGCCTTGCGGGTGATCTCGGCTCGCTTGCGGACGAACCACACGAGCGCGTCGGCGTACGCGTCCGTCGTGTTGAACTCGAAGTCGGAGGCGTTGGCCTTCTGGTCCCAGCCCATGATGACGTTGAGCGCCTTGGAGGTCGACCCCGCGCTCTCGGCGAGCGTCAGCTGGTCGCCCGTCAGCTCGGGGGCCGTCAGCGTGAGGAACATCGAGTTCAGCTCCTCCCACTGGCGGGCCGCCCGCGTGTTGATGCTCACTTGCTCCAGGCGCCACGCGTTGCGGAACAGCTCCACGGCCCGCTGGGGCATCGAGCCCTGCACCTGCCACTGCTCCATCCGCTCCAGCAGACGGACGTAGCCCTGGCGCCAGTGCCGCGCCGTCACGGGGGGGTCCGACGAGCTCTCCATCATGAGCACCGCCGCCACGCCGCCGCCCGAGACGCCCAGCAGCAGCAGCGCGATCAGCACGATCGCCAGCGGCGAGAGCGTCGCCCCGGACTCGGCCTGCTCGGCGACCACCAGCAGCCGGGTCGCCTCGGTGAGCTCGACCTCGTCCTCCGCCGCCAGGCGCGTGTCGGTGGAGATGCGCTTGCCGCGGATCTTGGTGCCCAGCGCCGACAGGTTCCGCAGCACCAGCCGCCCGTCCTCGATGCGGGCGACGGCGTGCTCCCAGGAGATGGCGGGGTCCTTGAGCTGCAGATGCGCAGAGGGCGAGCGACCGATGAGCACCTCGCCCTCGCTGACGAGGATGGATCGGCCCTGGTCGGGGCCCGAGGCGACGGTCAGGTAGTACGCCATTGCGCCAGAGCCCTCGAGGGCGCTACTCCAGAGAGAACCCGCCGTAGTAGAACTTCACCACGAACGGGCTGAACAGCAGAATCAGCACCGCGATGAACACGAGCATACCGGGGATCAGCACCATGACCTTGGCCGATCCGGCCTTGGCCATGGCGTCCTGAACACGCTTGATCCGGACCCGTTCGGAGAGGCGGTCCAGCGTCTCGGCCATGGGCCGGCCCAGCTCCTCCGCCTGCACGACGTCGTCGACGAACCCGCGGATCACCTCGCTGGGCACGCGCAGCCCCAGGTTCTTGAACGCCTGGCGCGTCGTCGTCCCCATCTCGATGTCCTTGAGCGTCGCCTTGAACTCCTCGCCCACCGGGTGCCCGGCGTAATCCACCGCGACGCGCTCCATCGCGATCATCAGCGACGCGCCCGCGCGCATCGTCAGCGCCAGCAGGTCGAGGACGAAGGGCATGACCTTGATGATCAGCTTGTCCCGCTCCTTGGCCTGCCCGTCCAGCTTGGACGAGACGAGCCCCGGGCCGATGAGCAGCCCGATGAGCGCCACGGGGACCAGCAGGGGCGAGATCAGCAGCGCCGGCAGCGCGATGACGGGCACGATCGCCACGCCGATCAGCAGCGAGAGCGCCAGCAGCTCCTCGTAGCTGAGCCCCCCGGGCCAGCCGGCGCGGCTGTAGCGCTCGGCCAGCGAATCCTGCACCGACTTGAGCGGGAGCTTGCTCGTCAGCCGCGACACCGCGGGCAGCGCCGCCAGCACGTACCGGAAGAGCGCCGAGTCCGTCGTCGACCGGTCCCGCCGCAGGCGGAGCTGCGCCTCGGAGATCATGCCCGCGACCGGCTCGACGCTCTTGGGGATCGCCCGCGACAAGAGGTACATGAGCGCCGACGCCGCGATCCCCAGCGACACCGCCGCGGCGCCCAGCAGCGCGGGGCTTCCCGGGACGGGGCCGCTAAACATCAGCATTGACGATCCTCCACGCGAAGAACGTCCCCGTCACCGTCAGGGCCGTGCACACCCCCAGCAGCGCCCAGCCCAGGGGCTTCGTGAAGAGCATCTGCACCGCCGTCCAGTCCATGAACGAGACCAGCCCCAGCATCAGGACCGGCGCGACCGCCAGCACCTTGATGTTCGTGCGGCCTTCCGCGGTCGCCGCGTACACCTCGGCCCGCATGCGCTCGATCTGCTCCAGCGAGCGCCCCAGCTTGTCGAGCGTGTCCACCACGTTGCCGCCCATCTTCTGGTTGACCATCAGCGCGGAGGCGAACAGCGTGAAGTTGGGAAGACGCAGCCGCCGCTTGGCGTCCTCGAAGGTCGCGGCCAGGTCCGCGCCGTGCCTCCAGTAGTTCGCCATCACGCGGAACTCCGTCCGCACGGGCTCCTCGGCCCGCTCGCTCAGCCGCTCGACCGCCTGCGCCAGCGTCATGCCCGCGGCGACGCTCTGGGACATCTGCAGGATCGCCGCCGGGAGCTGCAGGTCGATCTTCCGCCGGCGCTTCTCCCAGGCGCGCTCGACCGCCAGCCGGGGCCCGAACCACGCCGCCAGCGCGATCACCGGGACCAGCGGCTTCACCGGGATCACCAGCGCCGCGATCACCGTGATCACCACCGCGCCGACATAGTTGCCCAGGACCCAGGGCCGCGCATCGAACGGATCGGGCGAGAAACGCCACATCGCGTTCTGCAGCCACTCCACGTCCCGCTGGAACTTCCGCTGCAGCGGCCCCCGCGCGGCGAAGGCGAACAGCGCCAGCGCCACGCCCGCCAGCGACGAGATCAGCAGCGCGATGGGCAGGTCCGCGTCCATCAGGCGGCGTCCCCGAACCAGCGGTCCAGGTCGATCAGGTTGCGGTCGACCAGGTCGCCCATGAACGTGGGCATGTAGCCCGTGGGCTTGATGGACTCCTTCCCGGGCGGGCCCGCGAGCGCCATCACGTCGCGCGACTCGATCTCGCCCGTCAGGGGGTGCAGCCCCAGGACCTCCGTGATCTGCGTGATCTTGCGCGCCCCGCTCTTGAGCCGCTGGACGTAGACGAGCACGTCGATCGCCTGCGAGACCTGCCGCCGCAGCGCCTGCAGGGGGATCTCGATCGCCATGAGGCACATGGTCTCGACGCGGGCGATGGCGTCCTGCGCGCTGTTGGCGTGCAGCGTCGTCATCGAACCGGCGTGGCCCGTGTTCATCGCCTGCAGCATGTCGAAGGTCTCCGCGCCGCGGCACTCGCCGACGATGATCCGGTCGGGCCGCATGCGCAGCGCGTTCTTCACCAGGTCGCGGATCGTGTAGGCCCCCTTGCCCTCGACGTTGGGGGGGCGCGTCTCGAGGCTGACCACGTGCTCCTGGTCGAGCTGCAGCTCCGCCGCGTCCTCGATGGTGATGACGCGGTCCTCCTCGGGGATGAAGCTGGAGAGCACGTTCAGGAGCGTCGTCTTGCCCGAGCCCGTTCCCCCCGCGACGACCACGTTCTTGTAGTTGCGGACGCACGCCTCCAGCAGCGCGAACGCCGCGGGCGTCGCCGCGCCGAAGCGGATCAGGTCCTCGTGCGTGAGGCGCCGCTTGCTGAAGCGGCGGATCGTCAGGCACGAGCCCTTGAGCGCCAGCGGCGGGATCACCGCGTTGACGCGCGAGCCGTCCTTGAGCCGCGCGTCGACCAGCGGCGAGGAGCGGTCGATCCGCCGGCCCAGCGGCGCGACGATCCGCTCGATGACGCTGACCAGCGCCTCGTCGCCCAGGAACGTGCGGTTGCTCTTGATGATCTTCCCGCCGCGCTCGACGTACACGAGCTCCGGGCTGACGATCATGATCTCGCTGATGCTGGGCGTGTCCAGCAGGTCCTGCAGGGGCCCCAGCCCGAAGATCATGTCGCAGATGGTCTTCTTGACGAGCCGGCCCAGCAGGTAGAACTGCACGTTGTCGGGCGTTTCCTCGATGATGGCGGGCAGGAAGTCGCGCAGCCGCGTGTTGACCTTCTCGACGTCGCCCTGGGCCGTCTCCCCGGTCATCCCCAGCTGCATGCGCCGCGCCAGCCGCCGGACGAACTCGTCCGCCGCCTCTTCCAGCGCGATGTTCACCCCCGGCGTCTCGATCCGCTGGATCTCCAGCGACTGCTTCTGGTCGACGGCCGACAGCGCCGCGATCAGCCGGTCCTCGTACACGCTCGACATGAGCCGGCGCCGCGTCATGGCGGACCCGAACACCCGCGACTCGAACTCCGTGTGCAGCAGGTCGTCGATGATCGCGTTGATGCGCTCCAGCGCCTCCGTGCTGGCCTCGACGGCGGTCGCCGCCGCCCCCCGGCGCAGCTCGAGCCGGCGCAGCACCGCCGTGTGGATCTCGCGCTGCAGCTCGTTAATGTCCGTCTCGGTCTCGCGGGCCCGGACCTGCTGCTCCTCCTGGAAGAAGGTCAGCACGTACTCCGCCAGCCGGAGCTGGCTCACGGGTTTCAGCGCCGCGCTGCCGCCCGCCGGGATCGCCCGGTCGTCCAGGCGGACCTCCCGGGCCTTCGGATCGACGCGGATCTCCCACCCCGCCTCGCCGCGGTCGATCTGCAGGTGCACCCGCGACACGAACCGCGACGCCGACAGACTGATGTTGCACTCGGGGTCGCGGCCCACGGTGAAGCCCGCGCTCCCGTCGTACGCGACCCATTGCTCGTTGCGGAGGGTGTCTTGGACGACGACGCGCATCGGTCTCCCCGCTGGCTCCGTGCTCTTACTCCAGCACGCTCTCGCCGGTGGCCGGCGTGGCCTTGGGCGTCGCCCTCAGCAGCACCGTCACCTTGTTCCGCCCGCCCGCCGTCGCCTTGATCAGCTTGAGCGCTTCCTCGGGGGTCACCTCGACGGTGATCGTGCTCGCCTTCTCGCTCTTTTGCTTCGCCGCACCCTCGCCGAAAGAGAACTGCTCCCGGCTGCGGTTGAGCCGGTCGCCCACCGCCAGCACCCGCACGTTCGAGAGCACCTGCGCCGCCCCGACCTCTTCGGGCGCCTGCGCGCCCTCCATCGCCTTCTCGAGGGCGGCCGTGATCGCCGCCTGAGGGTTGTTCATGTCGAAGGCGATGGGCGACGACTCCTGCTTCTCCGCCGCCAGTCGCCAGGACACCAGAAGGTCCACGCGGTCGCCCGGGACGAGGATCCCGCCGATCGTCCCCGTGTCGTCCACGCGGATGGTCATCGCCCGCGCATCCGCCGGCATGTCCAGCGTCGCGATGCCCACAAGGTGCGAGTACAGCAGGGGAGACCCCGCCGGGAGCGCCGTGTTGATGCGTCGCCCGCGCAGCGCCGCCCGCTCGTCTGCCTTCACCGCCGCCCGCGCCAGGAACGCGAACGTCCGCGAGGGCACCTTCTGCTCCGCGAGGTCCTGGCTCGAATCGAGAATATGGTCCGCGTTCAGGTCCGACCGCGTGACAAGGATCGAAACCGGGGGCTCCGCCTGATCCTTCGTCAGCGCGCCGCTCGCCGACCTCAGGTAGAGAAACGCGGTCGCCATCGCGATGATCCCCGCGAGCACGGAGATCAGAAGCATGATCCGGTTGCTCTGCACGGTGGCCACTCCCTGAGCGGCCCGACCGGAGCCCGACCGCACGAGCGCTCAGACTACACAGAGTGCAGCGGCAAGGGAAGCCTTCAGCCCCCGGAGCCCGGCTCGGACGCCGCCGGCGCGCGCCGCCGGACCGGCTCTTCGTCCCCGAACAGCACGCGGAAACCCGGAGTCGAAAGGTCGTCGAACTGCCCGCGCCGCGCCGCCCAGGCGAACGCCACCACGAACCCCGCACCGATCAGGAGCGACGCCGGCAGCAGCAGGTACACGATGTTCACGATCCGGCCCCCTGGGACGCGCCGGGCGCGGCGAACGCGCCCGTCCTGTGCGAGAGAACGACCACACTGATCCCGCTCAGCGGCATCAGCACCGCCGCGACCAGCGGGCTCACAAGACCCGCCACCGCCAGACCGCCGAAGAGAACGTTGTACGCCAGCGACACCGCCAGGTTGCGCCGGATTACCGCCGTCGTCCGCCGCGCACCGTCCATCAGCTCGACCAGCGGCGACAGCCCCGCCCGCGCCAGCGAGACGTCCGATGCAGTCAGCGCCGCCTCGGTCCCGCCCTCGACCGCGACGCCCACCGTCGCCGCCGAGAGCGCCGCCGCATCGTTCACACCGTCGCCGACCATGATGGTGGGGCCCTCGCCGGCCCACGCCTTGACGAACGCGACCTTGTCCTCGGGTGAAGCCCCGCCGATCACCGACTCTTCCGCGATCCCAAGGGCCCGCGCCACGCCCCGCGCGATGCGCGGGTCATCTCCCGACAGCACCACCGCGTTCCATCCCCAGTCCCGCAGCGCCCGCACACAGCGCGCCGCCTCGGGCCGCACGGAATCCCCCAGCGCGATCACGCCGCACGCCACGCCGTCGCACGCGACCACCACGGGCGAGCAGCCCGCCTCCGCGGCCCGCGCCAGCGCCGCCTCCACCCGTCCGGGCAGCGGACCGTCACCGATCGCCCCGCGCACGAACCGCGCCGAGCCGATCGTCAGCTCCCGCCCGCCGACCGTCGCCCGCACGCCGCCCCCCAGCGCGTGCTCGACCTCCGCACGCGGCTCGACATCTCCATCAGACCCCGCGAACGCCTCCCGGATCGCCCGCGCCGCGGGATGCGTGCTGCCGCGCTCCGCCGACGCGATCAACCCTTTCAGCTCCTCGGGCCCGTCGTAGCTGACCACGCGCATCCGCCCCGTCGTCAGCGTGCCCGTCTTGTCGAAGATCACCGTCCCGCGCCCCGCCAGCGCCTCCAGCGCCGCCCCGCCGCGAACGAGGATCCCCCGCCGCGCCGCCCGGCCGATGCTCACGACCACCGCCAGCGGCGTCGCAAGCCCCAGCGCGCAGGGACACGTGATGATCAGCAGCGACACTGTGTGCTCGACCGCCGCCGCCGCGTCCACCGTCCACCACGCGGCGAACGTCACGCCCGCCAGCGCCACCACCGCCGCCACGAACCAAGCCGACACGCGGTCCGCCAGCCGCACGATCGGCGCCTTGTCGCGCGAGCTCTCTTCCACGAGCGCCATCAGCCGGCCCAGCCGCGTCGCACGCCCCGCCGCCTCCACCCGCACCCGCAGCGGCGCTCCGAGGTTCACCGACCCGGCAACAACCGCGTCGCCGACCCCCGCGTCCACCGGCCTCGATTCGCCCGTCATCAGCGACAGGTCCAGCATCGACTGGCCCGCCACCACCGACCCGTCGACCGGCACCGACTCGCCGACCCCGACCTCCACGATCTGCCCCGACGCCAGCGATTCCGCCGACACGCGCCGCGTCCCCGATTCCTCGACCAGCGTCGCCGCCGAGGGCGAGAGCGCGTACAGCAGCTCGACCGCGTCCGCCGCGCGCCGCTGCTGGCGGTGCTGCACCCACCGCCCGATCAGCAGGAGAAAGACCAGCGTCGTCAGCGTGTCGAAGTAGACCTCGCCCGTGCCCCGCGCCGTGTTGACCAGCCCGTGGATCATGCCCACCGCCAGCGCCAGCGCGATCGGCACGTCCATGTGCAGGCTGCGCACGCGCAGCGACGCCGCCGCGCCGCGGAAGAACACCGCGCCGGGCCACGCCAGCGACACCAGCCCCATCACCGCGCTCACCGCGCGGAACAGCAGCGTGTACCGCTCCTCCATCCCCGTGAACGACCCGCCGTACAGCCCGAACGCGATGAGCATCGTGTTGCCCATCAGCGCCCCGGCGACCGCGATCCGCACGATCATTGCGCGGTCCTCGCGCAGCCGCGCCTCCTGCGCCGCCCGCTCCCGCACCGGGAACAGCCGGTAGCCCAGCCGGTCGACGAACCGCGCGATCTCGCTCAGCGGCCCGGCCTCGGGCCTCCACGTGATCGTCAGCAACCCCCGCGCGTAGTCGACCCGGGTCTGCACCGCCGACTTCACCACTTGCGGCACACGCTCCAGCAGCCAAACGCACGCCGCGCAGTGCAAACCTTCCACCACCAGCCGGATCGAACTCGCCCCGCCCGCCAGCCCCTGCGCGTACGTCGCGAGGAACGCCGGATCGTCGAACTCCTCGTAGCTGGCGCCCGACGAGCGCGCCGGCGCGCCCGCCGCCGCCGGATCGCGGCCCACATACTCGTAGTACCGGTCCAGGCCGCACGCCTCGATCGCTCCCCGCGCCGTCTCGCACGCCGCGCAGCAGAACTGCCGCTCGCGCCCCTCGCGGATGAACGCCTGCGGAACGGGCAGCGCGCAGTGCGCGCAGCGCACGTCGAGCCCCGAGGCCGGCCGCGGCCCCGCACCCGTCGCAGCTCGCAGCAGGAGGTCAGCGGGCAGCGTCGTCATGGCACGTCGGTCCTGTCTGGTCGATGGTGCGCACGCGCTGCACGAGCGCGTCCAGCGTGGGCCGGGGCCCCGCGATCGGCACCGGCAGCTCGCCCGCCCCGCGCCCGAACACGGTCAAGAGTCCCACCGCCACAATGATCGTCGCCGTGATCAGCGGCACGCGCCGACCGATCGCCGGCAGCCGCGCCGCGATCGACTGCACCCCCGCGCCGACCGCCACTAGCGCCGGCAGCGTCCCCAGCCAGAAGACCGCCATCGTCAGCGCGCCGAGCCCCGGCCGGCCCGTCCCCGCAGCCGTGATCACGAACGCGTACAGCCACCCGCAGGGCAGCAGCGTCGTCGCGAGCCCCGTGCTCGCCGCACGCAGCAGTGGGGGGAGCGACAGTGACGAGCGCAGCGTGCGCTCTGCCAGCCGCCGCGCGGCCTGTGGCACCGGCGCCGCCGGCAGCTTCACGCCGTTCAGGCGCAGCACCGTGATCACGCCGAACCCCACCATCAGCGACCCCGCGCACACCACCGCCACACGCTGCACGCCCAGCAGCTCGCCCCCCGTGTTGAAGGCCGCTCCCAGCCCCCCCGCGACAACCCCCAGCGCCGTGTACGTCGCCAGCCGGCCGACGTGATACGCCGACTGCAGCGCGGCCCGGGCGCGCACGCTCCGCGATCCGTCAAGACCCACTGCGAACGCCAGGAACGCGCCGCACATCCCCGCGCAGTGCAGGCTGCCCGTCAGGCTCGCGAGAAAGATGGAGACGATCAGCGTGATCATGGCTCAGTCGGCCGGCCCGCCCAGCAGCACATCCCGCTCGTCAAGAAAAAGCTCCGTCCCGCGCTCCGCACGCAGACGGACGTGCCACGAGCCCGGTCCGCCCGGCACGAAGTCCGCCACGTACACGCCCGACTCCACCTCGGCAAAGCGCAGCTCGCTCCGCTCCGAGGCCCGCGCGTTGGCGAACACCTCCGCCGTCACCAGTGCGCCCGTCACCGCGCTCTCCGCAGAGTCGACCAGCCGCAGCTCCAGCCGCACGGCTCCTACGCGGGAACCCGACGGCGCGGACGCGATCCGCGCCCGCCAGCCGAGCTGCGCGCTGCGCTCGCGCTGCCGGGACTTCTCGTCCCACTTGAGCGCCTGCGCGTAGTAGTCGGGCTCGACCGCGAACCCGCCGTCGCTGTGCGCGTAATAGATCAGCGCGCCGGCCCCCGCCAGGCTCAGCAGCGTGATCACGCCGATCAGCACGAGCGCCACCGCTCCGCGCCTCATGGCTTCGCCTCCTCGGTCGGCGCGGGCGCCCATTCATCCGGCGCCTCGGCCCGCCGCGCGGGCCCCAGCATCCGGAAGGGCAGACGCTTCGAGAAGCCGTCGCCGCCCGTGACCACCAGCTCCGTCATGTACGCGCCGCGCCCCGAGAACAACTCGGGCGGCGCCGTCAGGATGAACCCCACCGTCGACGATTCCAGCGCGCCCATCGACACCGTCGCCTCGTCGATCACCAGCCGCGCGCCCGCCCCGAGCGCCTCGGGGGGCAGCGACACCGACATCTGCGCCGGCTCGTCCGTCCGGTTCACCAGCCGCAAGCGGACCTGGTTCGCGACCTCTCCCGTCGGCAGCGTGTAGAACGGTGCGCCCTGCCTGGGCAGCACCGCCGCCTCCGCCGGCGCCCGCGTCACGAGCAGATACACGAACAGCGCCATCAGCCCCAGCAGGATCGTGGGGTACAGCACCAGCCGCGGCCGAAGGATGTGCCGCGCCTTGCCCTCCAGGATCGCACGCGAGGAATAGCGGATCAGCCCAGTGGGCTTCCCGATCTTGCTCATGACGGCATCGCACGCGTCGATGCACTGCGCGCACCCGATGCACTCCATCTGCAGCCCGTTGCGGATGTCGATCCCCGTGGGGCACGTCGTGACGCACAGATTGCAGTCGACACAGTCGCCGCGCCGGATCTCTTCCGGCTCAGGCAGCGCGGCCGCCGCCGCCTCCGCGCTCTCGCGCTTGCAGCTCCCGCCGGGTCCGCAGCCGCACGCCTTCTTCTGATGCGGATTGTCCACGACGCGGAGCGACACGCCCGACGGCGTCGCCCCCGTCCCCGACCCCTTGCGCTGCTTCTTCCCCCGGGGCTCGCCCCGGTTGTAGTCGTACGCCACGATCAGCGTGTCGCGATCGAGCATCACCGACTGCAGCCGCCCATAGGGGCACGCCACCAGGCACGTCTGCTCCCGGAAGAACACGAAGTCGAACATCATCAGCCCTGTCACGACCGCCATGATCGCGAACGACGCCGGATGCTCGAAGGGCGAGCGCGTCACCCACGTCGCCAGCCGCTCGATCCCCACGAAGTACGCCAGGAACACGTGCGCCAGGTAGCACGAGAAGACGAAGAACACCAGATATTTCAGCACGCGCAGCGCCGGCGCCGCCGGCCGCTTCGACCGCACCGACCCCGGCGCCCCGTCGAACAGCCTCTCGATGGGCCGGTACAGGAACTCCATGTACACCGTCTGCGGGCACGCCCACCCGCACCACACCCGCCCGAACATGGCCGTGATCAGGAAGATGCTCAGGAAGATGCACAGCATCAGCACCGCCATCAGCACCGTGTCGGTCGGGAAGAACGTCACGCCGAAGAGCGTGAACCGGCGGTGCGCGATGTCGATCAGCATCGCCGGCTTCCCGTTGATCGTGATGTAGGGCAGCACGGCGAACACCGCGATCAGCACGTACGCCACCACGCGCCGCCCGTGCAGGAACCTCCCGATCGACAGCTTCGGGTTGATCCAGTGCCGCGAACCGTCGGCGTTCAGCGTGGCCAGCACACGGTCGGGCGCTTCGGCGGCGCTTGCATGCTTGCTGTAGGCAGTCACGCGGGAGCTCCTGCAAAGACACGCTGTTCAACGCGACGCCAGATCAACCTCGCCGGGCCCGGCGGACGCCCCGGCGTCGGGCGCCGGCCAGGGACCGATCGGCTCGCCCTCCGCGGCACGCCCCTGACGCGGCGTGTTCCGCAGGCTCGCCACGTAGCTCGCCACCAGCACACGCTCGTTCTCGCCCAGCCGGTTCTTCCACGCGGGCATCCCCTTCGCCGCTACCCCCTCGCTCACGATCCCGAAGATGTCCTCGATCTTCCGAACGTTGATCCAGCGGTCGTCCGTCAGGTTCGCCCCGTTGATCCCGCTGCCGTCCGCCGCGTGGCACTGCGCGCAGTTGGCCACGAAGATCGACTGGCCGAACGCCATCCACTTCTGGTCCTGCATCAGACGCACCATCGTCGGAGCGTCGTGGTCCAGCTCGCCCAGGTCCGCGAACAGACGCCCGTAGTACGCCCGCTCATCGCTCGCCAGCGCCTGCGGCGTCGACCACGCCACCGGAGAGAAATGCCAGAAGGCGATGTACACCGCGCTGTAGAACACCGACGCGATGAAGAACATGTGCCACCACCCGGGAGTCGGGTTGTCGTACTCGCTGATCCCGTCGTACTCGTGCCCCATCAGCTTTTCTTTACGTCCCGCCATTGCTCGCTCCCTTCTGGGCGGCCCCGGTGCTCACCACCCGCGCCTCGCTCAGCGGCAGGCTCGCAAACCGCCTGTGCGCCACCGAGTTCCCCCTGCGGAACATCCGGACCACAACCACGAGAAACACCGACACGAACAGCACCAGGCCGATCTGCGTGCCCAGCGTCGAGTTCATCGCGCTCACGATGTCCGTCATGCTCACGGCTTGGGCTCCTCACCGGCCGCGGCGTCCGCGGGCGCCTTCGAAATGTCCGTCCCCAGACGCTGCAGGTACGCGATCAGCGCGATGACCTTCTTGTCGCCCATGCCCTGGTACCCGCCCTGCGTCTCGAGCTCCCTGGCCATCGTCGCCGCCTGCAGCTGCGCGGCCTCCGTGCCCCGGTCGATCTCCTCGGGCGTGTAGGGCACGCCCAGCAGGCGCATCGCCTTCATCGTGGGCTTCACCTCATGCCACGGCACCGCCTGCTCCAGCAGGTGCCCGTACGTGGGCATGATCGACCCCTGCACCACTTGCCTGGGGTTCTCGAAGTGCCGCACGTGCCAGTCGTGCGAGTACTTGCCGCCCACGCGGTGCAGGTCCGGGCCGATCCGCCGCGAGCCCCACTGGAACGGATGGTCGTACACGAACTCGCCGGGCTTGGAATACTCGCCGTAGCGGCGCACCTCCGCCCAGATCGGACGGATCATCTGCGAGTGGCAGTTGTAGCACCCCTCGGCCCGGTAGATGTCGCGCCCGATCAGCTCCAGAGGCGTGTACGGGGTCACCGTCTCGATCGTCGGGATGTTCGACCTGATCGCGAACATGGGCACCGCCTCCAGCAGCGTCCCCACGCTGATCGCCGCCAGCACGAACGCCGCGAACCGCAGCGGGAACCGCTCCCAGCGCCGGTGCCACGAGAGCTCCGTGATCTCGTCCGTCAGCTTGCCCAGCGGGATCACGTTCTCGAGGTCGGACTTGTAGACCGGGTCGGCGTGCCCGTTCGACCCCAGCGGGGCCGCGCTGTACACGACCTCGGGGACCTCCTTGGGAGCCGCCCTCCACGTCAGGATCAGGTTCAGGGCGCACATGAACATGCCCACGACGAACAGCCCGCCACCCGCCGCGCGGATCCAGTACATCGGCGCCAGCTTCGTCACCGTCTCGACGAAGTCGGGGTACGCCAGCGCCCCCGCCTCGTCGAACGCCCGCCACATCAGCCCCTGCGTGATCCCCGCCCACTGCATGCTCAGCCAGTAGGCGCAGATCCCCAGCGTCGAGATCCAGAAGTGCCACTCGGCCAGCTTCCGCGACCACAGCGTCGTCCCGTACAGCCGGGGCATCAGCCAGTACGCCATCCCGAAGAACAGCATCGCGTTCCAGCCCAGCGCCCCGCCGTGCACGTGGCCGATCGTCCAGTCCGTGTAGTGCGACAGCGCGTTCACGCTCTTGACCGACAGCAGAGGCCCCTCGAACGTCGACATCCCGTAGAACGTCACCGCCACCACGAAGAACTTCAGCACCGGGTCGACCGTCACCTTGTGCCACGCCCCCCGCAGCGTCATCAGACCGTTGATCATCCCGCCCCAGCTCGGCATCCACAGCATCAGCGAGAAGAGCATCCCAAGCGTCGACGCCCACTCGGGCAGCGCCGTGTAGTGCAGGTGGTGGGGGCCCGCCCAGATGTAGATGAACACCAGCGACCAGAAGTGAACGATCGACAGCTTGTACGAGAACACCGGCCGCTCGGCCGCCTTGGGCATGAAGTAGTACATCAGCCCCAGGATCGGCGTCGTCAGGAAGAACGCCACCGCGTTGTGCCCGTACCACCACTGCACCAGCGCGTCCTGAACCCCCGCGTACACCGAGTAGCTCTTCAGCGGCGCCGCCACCACCGACAGGCTGTTGAAGATGTGCAGCACCGACACCGTCACGATCGTCGCGATGTAGAACCACAGCGCCACGTACATGTGCGGCTCGCGACGCTTCACCAGCGTCATGAAGAAGTTCACCCCGAAGCACCCCGCCCACACCAGCGCGATCGCGATGTCGATCGGCCACTCCAGCTCCGCGTACTCCTTCCCCTGCGTGTACCCCAGGGGCAGCGTCACCGCCGCCGCCACGATGATCGCCTGCCACCCCCAGAAGTGCAGGTTGCTCAGGGCGTCGCTCCACATCCGCGCCTTGCACAGACGCTGCGTCGAGTAGTACACCCCCGCGAACATCCCGTTCCCCACGAACGCGAAGATCGCCGCGTTCGTGTGCAGGGGCCGCAACCGCCCGAAGCTCAAATACTCGATCCCCAGGTTCAGCTCGGGCAAGACCAACTGCAGCGCGATGAACAGACCAGCCGCCATCGCCACCACGCCCCACAGAACGGTCACCCACATGAATTGGCGCACGATCGCGTCGTCGTACGTAAACGTCTGTTCAAGGCCCGAGCGAGCGGCGTCGTCCCAGCGTTCCGGTGCTGCAAGCGATGTCATTGGTGCGGTCCCGATACGAGTTCGGCTTCTGGTCGCCGAGACGAACACCGGCGGGCCGCCCGCCAGTCAGAGCCGTGCTCGCACGATAATCCGAATCGGACAGAGTTCAAGAATCCCGGACAAAGAATTCGTCATTATTCTGGAATTCTTGCTCTGGATTTCGGGCCCGATCCGCGGTACCGTCTTCGGGGCCGAGGTGAAGCCCGGAAAGAGGCCGAACGGACAAGCCCGCAATCGCTCAAAGCGACGCCCGCACCGGCCGGAGGAGTTCGCATGTACGGCAAGCAGACCGAAACCGCCATCGCGGCTCTCAGCAGACTCGCCGAGGTCTACGACGCCGGCAAAACCCGGCTCTCCGCCAGCGACATCGCCCGAGACAGGGGCCTGCAAGGTCCCTTCGTCGCCAAGCTCCTCACCGTCCTCTCGCAGGCCGGCCTCGTCGACGGCACGCCAGGGCCCGGCGGCGGCTACGCCCTCGCACGCTCACCTTCCAAGATCAAGCTCTACGACGTCTACTCACTCTTCGAGCGCGAGGACACCAGCGACGCCTGCCCCTTCGGCGGCGGGATCTGCGGCGTGGGCGACCCCTGCGCCATCCATGACAAGCTCGTCGCCATCCAGGCCGCCCTCGCCGACCTCCTCCGCAACACCACGCTCGAAGAATTCCGCCGCCGCTACCAGGATGAAGGCGTGCGCCCCACGCCCGCCGAACTTCTCGTCAACGGCGCCCGCCGCAAGAGCTACCGCGCCCCGCGCAGCGGCGCCGCCGCCGGCCGCGCCGAGTAATCGCGCAGGCTCGCGCACGCTCCCGTCACCAGCTCAGACGAGCCGACGCTCCGCCGCGCGCGCGTGGGCCTCAAGCCCTTCCATCCGCGCGAACGCCGCCGCGTCCTCGTACAGCCCCCGCGCCGCTGCGGCGTCGTCGATCCGCATCCACGTCCGCACGCGCAGGAAGTTGAAGACCGACAGCCCCCCGTGCCGCCGCGCCGCCCCGGCCGTCGGCAGCGTGTGGTTCGGCCCCGCTCCATAATCCCCCACGACCTCAGCCGCCGCCGTGCCGATGAAAACGGCCCCGCAGTGCCCCAGCCGCGCCGCCACGCGCTCCGCATCCCGCGTCATCACCTGCAGATGCTCCGGCGCCGCCCGATCACACACCGCGATCGCCTCCTCCATCGTCCCGCACACGCACGCGAATCCATTCGCCAGCGCCGCGCCCGCCGCCGTCCCCGCCGGCAGCTCCGGCAGCCGCCGCGAGAGCGCCGCCTCGACCCGCTCGCACAGTCCCGCCGAAAGGCTCACGAGCATCGGCGACGCGTCCGAATCGTGCTCCGCCTGCGCGAGCAGGTCCGCCGCGATCGTCTCCGGGTCCGCCGAATCGTCCGCCAGCACCAGCAGCTCCGAAGGCCCCGCGAGCATGTCGATGCTCCGTCTCCCCATGATCGCCCGCTTGGCCGCCGTCACCCACGCGTTCCCCGGGCCCACCACGATGTCCGACCCGGGAAGCACGCCCGCGCCGAACGCCAGCGCCGCCACGCCGTGCGCGCCGCCCGCCGCCAGCAGCCCGTCCGCTCCCGCGAGCCCCGCCGCCGCCAGAGTGACGGGCCGAGGCCGCGGCGACGCCGCCCACACGTTCCGCACCCCCGCCGCCCGCGCCGTGATCACCGTCATCAGCGCCGACGAAGGCAACGGAAAGCGCCCGCCCGGCACGTAACACCCCGCCGACTCCATCGGCACGATGTCATGCCCCGCCTCGCCCCCCGGGATCTCCACCCGCAGCGGCCGCAGCGCCCCGCGCTGCGCCTCCGCAAACGCCCGGATGCGCTCCGCCGCGCGCTCCAGCACGCCCCGCTGGTCGCCCGGCAGCGACTCCAGCGCCCGCACCAGCTCCGCCCGCTCGAAGACCAGCGCGCCCCCGGGCTCCACATCGCCCAGCCGCTCCGCATGGAACCGCAGCCGCGCCGCGCCGCCCGTCGCGACATCATCAACCAGCCGCGCCGCTTCCTCGAGAATCTCCGCGGGAATCTCCCGCCCGCCCGCGCCGCGCACCTCGTCGGGCGCCACGCGCCGCAGCAGTGGGGGAGTCGTCCGGGCGCTCATGATCGCACGCTCGCTTTCGCGTCGCCGCCCCGCCTCGTCACGCGCAGAGCGCGCCGGTCAAGCACCCTCTCGACCTCCGCCAGCGGCACGCCCGCCTTCGCCAGACCGGCCAGCGCGAAGTACAGCAGATCCGCCGCCTCATGCGCGATGTCCCCCGCGTCGCCCCGCTGCAGCGCCTCCGCCAGCTCCCGCGCTTCCTCGGCCAGCTTCGCCCCCAGCAGACCCTCCTCCCGCAGCAGCCGCGCCGTGTAGCTCGGGCTCCCGGCGTCCGCTCCCTCCGCAGCGATCCGCGCGAGCTTCGACTCCAGCGCGTCCAGCCCCCGCGCCGTCCCCCAGCACGTGCGCGACCCCGTGTGACAGAACCCGCCCCCCGCCTGCCGCACCGTGAAACGCAGCGCATCGCGGTCGCAGTCGAGATCAACTCGCAGCAGCTCCTGCGTCGCGCCCGACGACTCGCCCTTCACCCACAGCCCCCCGCGCGACCGCGAGTGATACACGCCGCGCCGCCGCCGCACCGCCTCACGCAAGCTCTCGCGCGACGAATACGCCAGCCCCAGCGCCACGCCCCGCTCGTCCGTCACGACCGTCGGCCACAGCCCGTCCGCCCGGTCGCTCCGCAGCGGCGCCGCCACCGCGTCCGCCAGCTCCAGCCGCCCCGTGTACAGCGCCATGCCCACCTGCGCAGCCGCCCCCAGCGCATCCAACTCCGCGATGTCCTCCGCCGTCGTCACGCCCCCCGCGATCGTCACGCGCGCCGGCCCCGCCGCCGCGATCACCGCCCGCGCCAGCTCCAGGTCCGTCCCCTGCATCCGCCCCTCGCGCTCCACGAACGTCACCAGGAACCCGCTCACGTGCTCGCGTAGCTCGCCGATCCGCTCCACGATCCCCCGACCCGTCCGCTCGCGCCACCCCTTCACGACGACCTCGCCGCCGTCGGCATCCAGCGCCGCGATCACGCGCTCCCTCGGTAGCTCACGCAGCACCTCGGGCGTCGCCGCCGTGCCCAGGATCACCCGCGCCGCCCCCGCGTCCAGCCATGAAACCGCCGTGCGCACGTCGCGGATCCCGCCGCCCACCCGGCACGACGCCCCTGCCAGCAGCGGCCGGATCAGCTCCGCGTTCGACCCGCGCCCCAGCGCCGCGTCCAGGTCGATCACCGCGATCTCGCCCGCCACCGCGAACCGATCGGCGATCGGAGCCGGGTCGCCCGCCTCCAGCGCCAGCTCGCGCCCGCCCACCAGTTGCACCGTCTTTCCCCCCATCAGGTCGATCGATGGAACGATCATCGCCGCTGCTCCTTCCTCTCGCGCCCGCCGCCCTCGCGCAGCCGGACCCGCACGCCGTGCTCCGCCAGCGCCCGCTTGATCGAGCCCACCGTCTCCTGCCCGTCGTGAAAGATCGACGCCGCCAGCACCGCGTCCGCCCCGGCCTCGATCGCTTCGCTCATGTGCGCCGCGTGCGCCGCGCCCCCCGACGCGATCACCGGCACGCGCACCGCTCCCGACACCGCCCGCAACAGCTCGAGGTCGTACCCCGCCCGCGTCCCGTCCCGGTCCCAGCTCGTCAGCAGCACTTCCCCCGCGCCAAGTTCCCCGCACCGCCGCGCCCACCCCGTCGCGTCCAGCTCCGTCGCCTCCGACCCCGACCGCACCAGCACGCGCCACCCACCCTCCGCGCGCCGCGCGGCATCGATCGCCACCACCACGCACTGCGCGCCGAACCGTTCGCTCAGCCGCGCCACAAGCTCCGGATCGCGCACCGCCGCCGAGTTCACGCCGACCTTGTCCGCCCCCGCCTCCAGCAGCCGCGCCGCGTCACCCACCCCGCCCACGCCCCCGCCCACCGTCAGCGGCACGGACAGCACCGCCCGCAGCCGCGCCACCGTCTCCGCCGCCGTGCGCCGCTCCTCCAGCGTCGCCGAAACGTCCAGCATCACCAGCTCGTCGGCCCCCTGGCGCTCATACTCCGCCGCCAGCTCCGCGGGGTCCCCCGCGTCGCGCAGCCCGGCGAACCGCACCCCCTTCACCACCCGCCCGCCGCGCACATCCAGGCATGGAATGATCCGCGTCGTCAGCACGCCGCCACCCGCCCTTCCGCGCGCCGCGCGCTCGTCGCGAGCCACCGGCCGATGAGCCGCAAGCCCCATTCGCCCGACAATTCCGGGTGAAACTGGCACGCCAGCACGTCGCCCCGCTCTACCGCCGCCACGAACCGCTCGCCGTACTCGCTCGTCGAAACGGCCCACCCCTCGGGCCCGTCATCAAGCTTGAACGAGTTCGCGTAGTACGCCTCGCCCGCCTCGACGCGCGTTCCTCCCTCCGCCGGCCGAACCACGTTCCAGCCCATGTGCGGCACGCGCGCGCCACCTCGAAACCGCGTCACACGCCCGGCAATAACCCCAAGTCCCTCCGCCCCCGGGCTCTCCTCGCTGGACGCGGCAAGCAATTGCAGCCCGAGGCAGATCGCCAGCGTCGGCCGCCCCTCTCCGATCCGCGCCGCCAGCGGCCCCGCAAGCCCCGCCCCGCGCAGCGCCGCCATCGCCGCCCCGAACGATCCCACGCCCGGCAGCACCACCAGCGGCGCTCGCGCCGCATCTTGCGGCGCCGCGCTCAGCCGCGTCCGCACGCCCAGCCGCTCGAACGCCGACCGCACCGACGCGACGTTCGCCACTCCCGTCGCGATGATCGTGACCTCGAGCCCGCCCAGCCCGCGCGCGGCCCCCTCGTCCCCAAACGCCATCACAGCACCCCCTTCGTGCTGGGCACGGCCCCGCCGCCGTCCACGCGCGTCGCCTGCCGCAGCGCCAGCGCCAGCGCCTTGAACGCCGCCTCCGCCTTGTGGTGATCGTTCTCCCCGTGCAGCACGTCGACGTGCACCGCCGCCCGCGCTTCGCTCGCCAGGGACCGCATGAAGTGCGGCACGTTCTCCTTCGCGAGACCGCCCAGCGACCCGGGCCCCAGCTTCAGATCCGCGCGCCCGAACCCGCGCCCCGAGAAATCCACCACCGCCCGGCACAGCGCCTCGTCCAGCGGCGCATACGCCGATCCGAACCGCGCGATCCCCCGCCGATCGCCCAGCGCCAGCTCGAACGCCCTCCCCAGCGCCAGCCCGCAGTCCTCCACCGTGTGGTGATCGTCGATCACCAGGTCCCCCTCGCATTCCACACGCAGATCGAACCGCCCGTGCCGCGCCAGCGCATCCAGCATGTGATCCAGGAACCCGATGCCCGTCCGCACCGCCGACTCGCCCGTCCCGTCCAGCGCAAGCTCGACGCGAACCCGCGTCTCCCGCGTCGCCCGCTCGACGGTCGCGCGCCGCGAACCCGCCACCGCCACTCGCCACGCCGTATCGCTCATCGCGCCGCCTCCAGCACGGAAACAAGTTCCGCCGCATCGTTCGCCACCATCGCCGCCCCGCACGCCTTCATCGCTTCCCGCGCCCGCCCGTCCTCCGCCTCGCCGGGCGCAACGACGCCCAGCGGCACAACCCCCGCCGCCCGCGCCGCGCGCACGTCGTCCGGCGTGTCGCCGATCATCCACGCGCCCGAAACCCCCAGCGTCCGCAGCACCCGCTGCACCGGCGCCGGGCTTGGCTTGCGCTCCGTCTCCCCCATGCACACCATCGTCGTGAACACCTCCGCGATCCCGAACCGCCTCAGAAAGTGCTCCGCGTCCGCCCTCGGCCGGCCCGTCACCACCGCCAGCGGCCGGCGCTCCGCCAGCCGGCGCAGCACCTCCGGCCCGATCAGCAACGTCTCCGTCTCACGCAGCCCGGGGGCCCCCGCCGCCCCCTGATACAGCCGCTCGAACCGCTCCGTCACCGCTTCAAGCGAAACGTCCACACCCCGCGCCGCAAGCAGACGCCGCGTCGTGATCCAGTCGTTGTTCGCGTCCCCCGCGCGCACCTGCGCCGCCAGCTCCTCTTCGCTCACGCGCACGCCGAAGCCCGCCGCCGTCTCGATGATCGCCCGCCGGTACGACCGCGAAGTGTCCGCCAGCACGCCGTCCATGTCGAACAGCAGCGCCCCCGGCTTCAGCACGCACTCCAGCGCCCGCAGCAGCCGCCTGAACTGCCGCTCGTCGCCCGGACACGTGATCCGCAGCCACGACGCCAGCCGCTCGGACTCGAACCGCCGCACCGCCACCCCCAGCGATCCCAGCATCCGCCACACCAGCTCGGCCCGCTCGAACCGGGCCAGCACGAAGTTCGCCTGCGACGGCGTCGCCTCCGCTCCGAGCTCGCGCAGCCGCCGCGTCAGCAGCTCACGCTCTGCCTTCACGCGCTCCACCACCGCCCGCACCCGCCCTATCCCGCTCAGGTACCGCCGCGACACCGTCGCGATCGACGGCCCCGCGCACGGGAAAGGCGACCCCGCCGCCCGCATCGCCCGGATGATCGCCGCCGGCCCCGCCGCGTACCCCACGCGCAGACCCGCCATCGACCACGCCTTTGAGAACGTCCGCACAACCACCGCGTTGGGCAGCGACAGCGCCGCCCGCGTCAGGTCCTCCTCCGCAAACTCCGCGTACGCCAGGTCGACCAGCAGCGTCGTCCGCTCCGCCGCCCGTGCGACCCGCGCCAGCTCCTCCGCCTCGATCACCGCGCCCGTCGGATTGTTGGGCGAGACCATCGAGATCAGCCCCACCGAAGGCTTCACTCTCCCGATCACCTCGCTCGCCGGAAACCCGCCCCCGATCGGCCAATCGACCGTCTCGACCGCCGCCCCCGCCAGCAGCGCCGAGCGCCGGATCATCTCGAAGCTCGGCGACGGATACAGCAGCGTCCGCCCGGGCTGCAGCGTCACCCGGCACAGCCGGTCGATCGCGTCGTCGCCCCCCGCCGTCAACAGCACGCACGACGCGTCGACGCCCAGGTCCGATGCGATCCGCCTCTCCAGCTCCGCCGCCGACGGATACCGCCGCGCCCGCTCGCTCGTCGGGCCGTCGCCGTCGTCGTCGAGCGCCGGATCGTCTCGCCAGTCGGGCCCCTCGTTCGCATCGAGATAGAGATCGATGAAGGGCCCCGCAGCCGCGGGCGCGTAGGGCTCGAAGCTCTCCGCCCCGTCGCGCAGCCGCGGCCCGCCCCGCGCAAACTCAGTCATCGCATCGTTCATCGTCGTGCTCATGGGATGATCTGCGAAAGCTGAGAGACCACGATGTCCGTCCCGCCCCGCGCCTTGATCTCCGGGATCAGCAGCGGCAACCGGTCCCGGGGCACGGCCGCCTTCACCGCGTACGCCCCGCCCCCGTGCAGCGCCGACACCGTCGGCTCACGCATGCAGGGCAGCACCTCGACCAGCCGCTCCAGATCCCCCTTCGCAACGTTCACCTCCAGCATCACCCGCTTGCGCGCGTCCAGCACCGAGCGCAGCAGCAGCGCCAGCCGGTCGACCGCCGCCCGCTTCGTCGGATCGCTCGCCGCCCGCCGGCTCGCGTACAGCCGCGTCGACGACGCCATCAGCTCGTCGAACACCTGCAGCCCCTGCGCCCGCAGCGTCTCGCCCGTCGCCGCGATGTCGACGATGCAGTCGGCATCCTCCGGCGGAAACACCTCCGTTGCCCCGTACGACCGCACGAAGCTCGCCGCCAGCCCGCGCTCGCCGATCCACCGCTTCGTCAGCCGCTCGTACTCCGACGCGACCACCACCGGCCGGTCGGGCAGCCGACCGCCCGCGACCAGACCCGCCGGCGCCGCCGCCACCAGCGTCACGCGGTCGAGCCCCGTGTCCAGCACCTCGACAAGCTCCGCCCCCAGCTCGCTCACCCAGTCTGCGCCCGCGAACCCAACGTCCCGCGAGCCCGCGTGCAGCATCTCGACGATCGTCTGCGGCTTGAGGATCTTCGCGTCCACCCCGGGCAGCGACACCGACGGGCGATACCCCCGCTCGCTGCTGCGCACGCTGATCCCCGCCTCCGCAAGGAGCG
Source organism: Planctomycetota bacterium (assembly GCA_033763795.1). Taxonomy (GTDB): domain Bacteria; phylum Planctomycetota; class Phycisphaerae; order Phycisphaerales; family UBA1924; genus JAEUIV01. Next base: position 9,008 of record JANRJV010000063.1, on the reverse strand, counting down.
CGAACACACCCGCCTGCATCCGCCCCTTGGGCAGCGCCAGACGCAGGACCGGATCGCCCGACTCAGAGTTCGATGACTGCGGCAAGCGGAGTCTCCTCCGCCGGCTCAGAGAGTCGCCTTCCGCTCACCAAAGCGAAACGCCGACCCTCAGGGGCCGGCGTCTGGTGGTCTATTCGAGCGGGAAAACTCGCCGACGGACCATCACCCGGCCACGGGAACGTGGTGCAGATGATGATGCGAATGGGTCGGCGTGAGCAACATGACGCCGGAAACATAGCCACGCTCCGCCGCCAGTCAAGCCGGATTGCCGGGCCATTTCATCCGGCTTGACCTGGGGATTCCGCCCCGCCTATCCTCTCCACAGAGGATGTAGCATACGCTACAAATTCGACGGAGACCCCCTGATGCACACGTCCCCTCGACAGTCCCGCGGCGTCCGCGCGCCGCTCACCCGGCGGACCATCCTCCGCCGCGCCGCCGCATCTCTCATCCTCTTCACCGCCCTCTGCGCCGCCTCGGCTCCCCTCATCGCGCGCAACGCCGAGACCCCCGCCCAGGCGCCCAAGCTCCGCATCGTCGCCACCACCGGCATCGTTGCCGACCTCGTCCGCAACGTCGCGGGCGACCGCGCCGCCGTCACCGCCCTCATGAAGGAAGGCGTCGACCCGCACCTCTTCAAGCCCACGCGCTCCGACGTCGCGCTGCTCACCTCCGCGGACGCGGTGTTCTACAGCGGCCTCCTCCTCGAAGGAAAGATGAGCGACGCCCTGATCCGCGTCGCCTCCTCGGGCCGGAAGGTCTGGCCGGTCACCGAGCTCATCGCCGAAGACCAGCTGCTTCATCCCGAAGGCTTCGAGGCCCACCCCGACCCGCACGTCTGGATGGACCCGCAGGCCTGGTCGCACACTGTCGATGTCGTCCGCGACAAGCTCGCCGAGATCGACCCCCCGAGCCGCGAGCTCTACGCCGCGAGCGCCGCCGCGTACCGCGCCCGCATCGACCAGCTCCAGTCCTACGCCCAGCGCGTCCTCGAGACCGTCCCCGCCCAGCGCCGCGTCCTCGTCACCGCCCACGACGCCTTCAACTACTTCGGCCGCCGCTTCGGCTTCGAGGTCGTCGGCATCCAGGGCATCTCCACCGAGTCCGAGGCCGGCGTCCGCGACATCGAGACGCTCGTCGATCTGCTCGTCTCGCGCCAGATCCCCGCCGTCTTCGTCGAATCGACAGTGGGGGAGAAGAACATCCGCGCCCTCATCGCCGGGGCCCGCGCCCGAGGCCACGAGGTCCGCATAGGCGGCTCGCTCTACTCCGACGCCATGGGGCCCCCCGGCACCTACGAGGGAACCTACATCGGAATGATCGATCACAACGTCACCGCCATCGCCCGCGCGCTCGGCGGCGAGGCCCCCGACCGCGGCATGCAGGGCGCGCTCGCCGCTCCATCATCCGATACCAACCAGCCCACCGAGAGGCGCTGATCCCGCGTGACCCCCGACCCCGCCACCTCCCGCGGCATCCTCGCCTCCCAGCCGGAGCACTCGCCCTCCAGCCCGCTCTCGGTCCACGCCATGACCGTCGCCTACGACCGCAAGCCCGTCCTCTGGGACGTCGACTACGACGCCCCGCCCCGGGCGCTCGTCGCGATCGTCGGCCCCAACGGCGCGGGCAAGAGCACCTTCATCAAGGCGGCCCTGGGCCTCGTGCCCCTCGCCGCCGGCAAGGTCGCCTTCTGGGGCGAGCCGTACCGCGCTGTCCGCAGCCGCATCGGCTACGTCCCCCAGCGCGAGAGCGTCGACTGGGACTTCCCCGTCTCCGCGCTCGACGTCGTCTGCATGGGGCGGTACGGCAAGATCGGCTGGTGCCGGCCCGTCTCGCGCGCTCATAAGAAAGCCGCGCTCGACTGCCTCGCCCGCGTCGGCATGGACCACCTGGCCTCGCGCCAGATCGCGCAGCTCTCGGGCGGCCAGCAGCAGCGCGTCTTCCTCGCCCGCGCCCTCGCGCAGGAGGCCGACCTCTACTTCATGGACGAGCCCTTCGCGGGCGTCGACGCCGCCACCGAGCGCTCCATCGTCGAGGTCCTCCGCGGCATGAAGGACGCCGGCAAGACCGTCATCTGCGTCCACCACGATCTCCAGACCGTCCCGCAGTACTTCGATCACGCCATGCTCATCAACATGCGTGTCGTCGCCGCGGGCCCGGTTGCACAAGCCTTCACACAGCACAACCTCCAGAAGACCTTCGGCGGCCGGCTCACCCTCCTCGTCGAGGCCAGCGAAGCCGTCGCACGCGCTGGGCGCGGCCAATGACGAGCCCCGCCGCCGCGATCCTCGGCGACACCTCATCTCTCGCCGCCGAAGTCTGGCGCGTCCTCACCCTCCGCGCCGGAATCAACACCACGACCGTCCTCATCGGCACAACGCTCCTGGGCATCGCGGGAGGAGTCGCCGGTTCCTTTGCCCTCCTCCGCAAGCGCGCCCTGATGAGCGACGCTCTCAGCCACGCCACGCTCCCCGGCGTCGCCCTCGCCTTCATCCTCGCCGTCGTCCTGGGCTTCGAGGGGCGCAGCCTCCCCTGGCTCCTCACCGGCGCCGCCCTCTCAGGCGTCCTGGGCGTCCTCACCGTTCACGCCATCAAACGCGGCACGCGCCTCCCCGAAGACGCCGCCATCGGCGCCGTCCTCAGCGTCTTCTTCGGCGCGGGGATCGTCCTGCTTAGCGTCATCCAGACCATGCAGACCGGCTCGCAGGGCGGACTCAAGAGCTTCATCTACGGCCAGACGGCCGCCCTCCAGTTCGCCGACGCCGCGCTCCTCGGCGCCATCGCGCTGCTCGTCATCATCGGCGCCGTCGCCCTGCTCAAAGAGCTCGCCCTGATCTGCTTCGACGACTCGTTCGCGAGAGTGGGGGGGTGGCCCGTCGACCTGCTCGACGCCGTCATCATGGCCGGTGTCGTCCTCGTCACCGTCGCCGGCCTCCACGCCGTCGGGCTCATCCTCGTCATCGCGATGCTCATCGTCCCCGCCGCCGCCGCCCGCCTTTGGACAGACCGCCTCCGCTCGATGCTCCTCATCGCGGGAGTCATCGGCGGCGTCAGCGGCTATCTCGGCTCGGCCGTCTCCGCCGTCCTTCCCCGCAGCCCCGCCGGCGCCGTCATCGTTCTCACCGCCGGCGCCATCTTCCTCCTCAGCCTGATCGCCGCCCCGCGCCGCGGCGCCCTCGCAGAAGCCGCACGCCGCTGGCGCATCGCCGTCAGCGTCACGCGCGACCACCTCCTCCGCGACCTCCTCGAACGCGGCCCCGACCGCGCCCACAGCCGCCGCACCATCCTCCGCGACCTGGGCAACCATCCCATCATCGCCAGGCTCGTCCTCAGCTCCGCGCTCCGCCGGGGCCTCGTCGTACGAGACAACGACGCCCTCAGGCTCACGCAGCGAGGCCTCATCGAAGCCCGCCGACTCGAACGCAACCATCAGCTCTGGGAGCTCTACCTCATCACGCACGCCGACGTCGCCGCCTCGCACGTCGACTGGTCCGCAGACGCCGTGGAGCACGTCCTCTCCGCCGAACTCGTCCGCGAGCTCGAGCGCGAGCTGGCCCGCGCGGGAGTCGACCCACCGAGAGAGCACGCCGCGTGATCCCGACCCCCATCTACCAGTTCATCTCGATCGACGCCCCCGCGCTCCTCACCGCCGTCGCCGCCTCCGTCGCCTGCGGCCTGCTGGGCAGCTTCCTCGTTCTGCGCCGCGTCAGCCTGATGGGCGACGCCATCTCGCACGCAGTCCTGCCCGGGCTCGTCCTCGCCTTCCTGCTGACGGGCACGCGCGCCCCGCTCCCGATGTTCCTCGGCGCCGCCGCCGCCGCGGGCCTCAGCGTCTTCCTGATCGAGCTTGTCCGCCGCCTGGGCAGGATGGAGTCCGGCGCCGCGATGGGCGTCGTCTTCTCCGTCTTCTTCGCGCTGGGTGTGCTGCTCATCGAGCGCGCCGCCGCGCGGCAGGTCGACCTCGACCCCGACTGCGTGCTCAACGGCATGCTCGAGACCATCTTCTGGCTCCCGCCCCAGCGCTGGGAAGAGCTGCTCACGTGGAGCGCCCTCGCCGACCTGCCCCGCCAGCTATGGGTCGCCGGCGGCATGGCCGCGCTCACGTGCCTCTTCATCGCCGCCTTCTTCAAGGAGCTCCGCCTCTCGTCCTTCGATCCCGGGCTCTCCTCCGCGCTGGGTTTCCGCGCCGGGGCGCTGAACGCCGCGCTGATGGCCTTCGTCGCCGCCGCCACCGTCGCGAGCTTCGAAGCCGTGGGCTCGATCCTCGTCATCGCCATGCTCATCTGTCCGGCCGCGACCGCACGCCTGCTCACCGACCGCCTCTCGATGCACGTTGCCCTCTCGGGAATCATCGCGGCCCTCTCCGCCGCCGCCGGATACCTGCTCGCCGCCTTCGGCCCGCGACTGCTCGGCTCCGAACACGCCGTCAGCGCGCCGGGGATGATCGCGGTCGTCTGCGGCGCTTCCCTCGCGATCGCCGTCCTCGCCGCCCCGCGCCACGGCGTCATCGCACGCCTCCTCCGCCGCGCCGATCTCGCCGCCACCATCGCGCGCGAAGACGCGCTGGGATGGCTCTACCGCCGACACGAAGCCGGCGAGTCCGCCGTCACGCAGCAAGCGCTCCGCGCCGCCCTCGGTCACGCGCGCCCCGCGCGCCGCGGCCTGCGATCCGCCATCGCCCAGGGCGAGATCGCTCCCCTCGCGGACGACCGACTCGCTCTCACGGACCGCGGCCGCGAACGAGCCGCACAGCTCATCCGCGCCCACCGCCTGTGGGAGAGCTACCTCGTCGATCAGGCCGGCCTCAGGCCCGACCACGTCCACGACACCGCCACCCTCCTCGAGCACGCACGAGATCCCCGAGGTCCACGACTCATGCCCGACGGCACGGGCCGCCTCGTCGACCCGCACGACCAGCCCATCCCTCCGGACCTCGCCGCGACCGGCATTCAGCGACCCTGACCGGCCCCTCGGCATCCAAGATCCGTGCCGCGATACCGCGGCCTCACTTGGAGCCGTCCACTCATGTCTCCCAGACTCAAGACCGTCTCCTGGGTTCTCCAGGTCATCACCGCCGCCATCCTCTTCCAGACGCTCTTCTTCAAGTTCACGGGCGCCGAAGAGTCGCGCTACATCTTCGAGAAAGTCGGCGCCGAACCCGTGGGCCGCATCGCCACCGGCGTCATGGAACTCATCGCCGTCGCGCTGATCCTCACGCCGCGGACGATCGTCTACGGCGCCATCCTCGCGCTGGGACTGATCTCCGGCGCCCTCATGAGCCACCTCACGGTGCTGGGCATATCCGTGAAGGACGATGGCGGGCTGCTCTTCGGTCTCGCGTGCGTCGTCTTCGCGTGCTCGGCGGGCGTGATCGCCATCCGCCGCGCGACGATCCCGTTCATCGGCCCGATGCTCGCGGCGCCGCGCGCCTGACACGCGCCGAAGCGCCGACGAAAACCTCGGAAACTCAGCGCAAGAAAAAGCGGACAGGGCGGGATTCGAACCCGCGATACAGCGCAATTGCCGTATAACGGTTTAGCAAACCGTCGCCTTCAGCCGCTCGGCCACCTGTCCGGCAGAGCGGATCATCCCTGCGACGCGCGCTTGAGTCAACTCGCACACGCCGCCGCCCCCCGTATTCACGGGCGGCACCGCGAAAAAAAGCGGCCCGGGCCTACGCCCGAGCCGCTTCACGTCATTCGGAATGTCCGACCGAACGTGCGGTCAGAACGATCAGGCGGTGCGGCGGCGACGGCCGGCGACCAGACCCGCCAGGCCCAGCAGGGCGGCGGCGCCCGGAGCCGGGATCGGCTTGAAGGTCACGTCGGTCAGCTTCGCGCCCGAGTTGGTCAGGGTGTAGAGGAAGGCGCCGGAGACCGCGTCGAACACCTCGACGGTGCCGGTCTGGTAAGCGGCGTACATCTTGCCGTCGGGACCGAAGGCAAAGCCGTGAGGACCGGTCACGCCGGGGGTCGTGGTCGAGTCGGCGGGGGAGAACATCGTGAAGCCGCCCATGTTGTCGTACTTGTAGATGCCGTTGGTGGAGGGGGTCAGGTACAGAGCTGAGGCGAAGATCTCCTGCCCGTTGCTGGTCAGGCGCGCCTCGATGTCCTGCACGGGGAAGCCCGTGTTGGCCGAGAGAACCGTAAAGCCGGCGCCGGGGTTCGACACCGAGTACCGGCGGATCTCCGAAGCGTTCCAGCCGGAGACGAACATGTCGTCGCCGTTGATCTCGACGATCGTGTTGCCGCCCCAGGGGGTGCTGTGGATCAGCGAGCCGGTGTGGTTGACGGGGTCGACCTGCCAGATGCCGCCGTTGCCCGCGGCGTACAGGAAGCCGTCGCCGCCGAAGTCGCCGTCCAGCGAGGTCGAGCCGACGATGCTCGCGTAGTTGAACACGGCGGCGCCGGTGTTGCCGTCAACTTCCTGGATGCCCGCGCTGAAGTCGAACACGAAGAAGTTGTTGGTCGGGCCGCCGAAGGCCGTCAGGTAGGGGAACGCGGTGCCCTGATTGCGGCTCGTGAACACGTTCTGCGGAACGTACGAGTTGCCGCCCATGTTGGCGTAGTTGCCGGGCACGTAGGTGCCGTCCAGACGGACCTGATACACGTCTCCCGTGCTGTCACCGTTGATGTACGCGTCGTTAACGTTGCCGATGCCGGCGAAAGCGGTCCCGGCGAACGCGACAACGACAGCGATACCCATGAACTTCGACATGCTTCGTTCCTTTCTCTCTGTGCAGCTCGAACCAACCCCACACGACCGCCCGAGACGCCGGCAGACGCCGACGGTCCCCCCGGGCGGTACCTCCTCCGAACCGGAACACCCGGCGCAGAGTCACCCCGGACTCTCTTGAATCGCACCCGCCACGCAGGTGCGCGTCTCACGCTATTTGACGCGCGACAGTCTCAATTCCCTCCTGAGGCGCCGCGAACTCGCCTCAGAATGTCCACCCCCTGGCGGGTGAACACCTACACCATGCAATCGGAAATCTTCCGGTGCAACCGCTGCAAGTCATTTATTCGGAGGAATGTGTCCGAATCCGCATTTTCCTCGCAATATTGCGGAACCGCGCGTAGCTGACGGGCGTGCAACGTCGGTTGGGCAGCCGACAGCGTGCGCATCGCGGTAGAATCGCCCTCGATCGACGGGCTTCCATCTCGGGCGGAATCCCGCCCGCTCGACCCGTGAACCTCGCCCCAACACGGCCCGACGCCATCGAGTTTTACATAACAGTGAGAGTCATCTAGATCCCTTTGCGACCCAAACGCGCGGAGTGAATATGTGACGCCTCGTTGGGTGCGGCGCTCTGGGGCGATGGTGCCGGCATCGATGAGCCGCGAGATGAGCCGCGAGAGCTGGCGTACGCTCGTCGAGGTCTTGGCGGCGAGGTCCGGTAGGCAGACGGTTATTGTGCCGTCGTCCGCGGAGTCGAGCGCGAGCCGCACGTAGAGCGCGGCGGCGTCTGGGCCTGTTTTTTCGGTGATGTCGTGGAGCGTGTCGAGCGCGACCATGCGCATAGACTCGTCTACCCGTTGAGGCCGGCTGCTGAGTCACCCCTGACCCTTGTACCGGCCCGGCGTGGCGGTATACTATCATCGGTTCGGCGGGTTGCAAGCCCGCCGAATGAATCCTCATCTACCCGCGCGACCGCTCGAAACCCCCCGAGGGCCTTCCCTCGGCGGGCGGTTGCCGCGCGGGGCCGTTTGGCCGGTAGACTGTGGCGGCGGATCGGATGTCCCGATCCCTCCAGCAGATTGAGGGGCTGTGTATGGTTGACAGATTCGGTATGCGTGCTACGGCCTTTGTCCTGGCTGGGGTCGTTCTCGGCCTGCTTATTCCGCACGTGGGGCGGAGCGCGGAGGCGCAGACGGGGGCGCTCGTCGTCCGTGATGGTCAAGTCGTCGCGTCGTCCGGGCTCGTTGATGGCTCGGGGCGCGTCTTGGTCGGCGTTGCGGCCTATGGGGGAAAGGTGTATCGGGGGTGGTCCGATGGAACGGTCGAGGCCGCGGACGCGCTGAGCGTCTATAGCGGCGTGCCTGGGGCGAACGCGCCGGCGCCTGAGTGGCCGGGCTGGAGGCCCATACGATGATGCGCGTTCTCCTGGCGGCGCGGCGTGATGTGTATACGGGCTTGGCCGCGGGGCTGCTCGGAACGCCGTTCGTCATCGTGCCGGCGGTCGCGCTCCTGGGCGTTGAGCTTGGCGAGAACGTCGTCGGCGCGATTGTCTGCGGTAGCTGGGCCGCGGCGGCGCTGGCGCTGGCCGAGCACTGGCGGCGCCGGGCCGAGGCGGCGGAGTCGCGCTAGATCGGCGAATGCTCGAAGAGGGAAAAGGTGCCGTTGATGTCCAGCGCGAGTACGGCGGGGTTCCCGTCCGCGTAGGTCGTGTCCGTGATGCTGCCGGCTTCGACGCCCTCGACGAGTACGCGGATTGTCGAGCCGACAGCCTCAAGCGTCACGGGTATCCCGTCTGATGGCGGGCTCATTGACAGAACGGACGTGAGGGGGGATGAGTTGGTGTAGCGGACCAAACTGTAGTCCGAGCCGTCGTAGATGAAGGCGTAGCCGTTGAGGCGCCCGGCCGCGGTGACGCTGCATCTGATGCCGATCCCGATGAGGGGCGAACTTGACCAGAGGGCGCGGACGGTGACGAGTGCATCCGTCATCGGGCGACCGTAGACGAGCGCGGCGGGGCCGACGCCTGGCATCGAAGCGCAGACAAGGCCGACGGGTCCCGCGGTCCATGCGCCGATCTGGCGGTAGCCTTGCGTCGGCGTTGCGGCGAAGTGGTCGCGCTCGGCGCCGCGTCCGGTGGCCGTGTAGACGGGCTGCGGGGCGTTGGGGATGAAGTTGGGCGGCGTCGGGGGGCTGATGGTGTCTCCGACGAATACCGGCGGGGCGAAGCCTCCCGATTGCGCTCCTGGTGGGCCTGCCGGCGGCGGCGGCGGAGGCGGCGGGGGTGGGGGTGG